>CAKKRE010000027.1 GCA_919902505.1 Nitrospiraceae bacterium | reverse complement strand
TTTCTGATGACGCAACGACTCGGGCTTCGGTAAGATTTTCAGATGGCTTGACAGGGATGGACCTATCACCCCCCTGCTATTTGGTCCAGAATCGATTAAGTCGTAACGGGGCGCTCTCTCGTAGGACGCATGCGCAGCAGGTACACACCCAGGATGAGGACAATGATAACAGTCACGTTGAGGCCGACATCCATCACATACTGCTGGAAGAGTTCCTGCCGCGCCTCTCGCGTCACCACCTCAAGCTGATGGGACAATTCCGCGCTGGCCGTCAACACCCGTCGCGTGCAGGCGATGATGCCGACCGCCAGATAGGGCTCCAATTCCAGCACCTCGGTCTGAAGAAACCGCACGACCGTCCGGAACAATTCCAGCAGGATGATGACGAGGAGCAAATCATTCAACAACTTGAGTCCGGCAGGCAGCAGCAGGGCATCGTTGGACCGCAAGAAAAAGACGTACCAGGCATGCACAAAAATCAGCATGCCTAAGGCCAGCAAGCTGAATCCCGCCGCGACATAGCCCAACCGGTCTAAGTGATCCATGAATCCCAGCAACCACTGCATGGTCGCCCGGCGAGACTTCTCAAGTGGCCCGGGAGGGGTCACCGGCGGCGTCACGCTGTTCCTGCCTGACCGGTCGGCATGGGGAAGTCCTCCCGCGGTTGACCGAATTTCAAACCGTTGACCGCCTTGGCCGTGATGGTGTGGCCACAACAGTCGATCCCCTGAAACCCGGCGCCTCCGTCGATCACCATCAGGCGCAGGCCGCAAGAGTCGGGGAACTGCCGCTTTTCTTCCAGCATGGCCCCGGGGAGCAACTCGCCTTTCTTCCGGCCTCTCGACGAGATGAGATCCGGCACCACATCTTCTTCAGTCAGCTCATGCCCGCAGCAGAGGATCTTCTGGAATCCCTCGCCGCCGCCGGCCACCTTGACCACGAGCCCGCACGAATCGGGAAAGCGTTTTCGCTCATCGAGAATGTCACCTTTTTTGATCGCCATGCCGCCTCGGTATGAAAGGGAGAGAAGAGACACGTTACATGATCCGATAGTGAATCAGATCGCCAGGGGAAAAGCCAGCGCAGACTCCGTCGGCCGAGCCCAGTATATGGAGCGCCTGGGTCGCGCAGAAAAAATCAGACCGGCACCATGAATTGACCAGAAGAAGAACACTCACTCCCCCATGCCTGGAGTGAGAAGCGAGCGGAACAGGGCGCACGCCGATCAGACGTGCGTCACTGGAGAATCATGGGGTGGTGCCGCCTGGCCCCTCTCAACGAACGTCGGTTTGGGTATGCGTGCATAGGCTTTGTGCCATGAGTCGAGCAGCACCTTGTGCGACCGGCACCCGACCACCAACCGCGCATCGGAAATCGTGACAGGTTTGTAGGGATGGAGGTACCGTGCCTTGAGCTTCGCCACTCGGGCCAGCGACTGGCCCAGCCTCTCCTGAGTGATCCTGCCATCTTTCACCGCACGCTCGATGGCTTGCATGGCGGTCATGACACGGTCCTGGTCCTTGCAGATCAACAGGACATCGCATCCGGCCACAAACGACCGGACTGCCGCTTCGCCGATCCCGTCGTGATCGATAATGGCATGCATCTCCAGATCGTCGGTAAAGACTACGCCCTCATATCGAAACTCCTCGCGCAGCAAGCGCTGGATCACCGCTGAAGACAGGGTTGCCGGCGCCTCCGGATCCAAGGCCCGATACAGCACATGGGCGGTCATCAAGCTGGCTACGCCATGACGAATGGCCTGTTGAAAGGGAGGAAACTCCGTGTCGCGCAACCGCTGGATCCCCGCATCGACGACGGGAAGCTCTTTGTGCGAATCGGTCGCCGTATCTCCATGGCCGGGAAAGTGTTTCCCGCACGCCACCACCATATTGTCCTGCAGCCCTCCGATGGTCGCCAACCCCATTTCGCCGACAAGATCGGGGGTGGCGCCGAATGCCCGGTCACCGATCACGGGATTGTCCGGATTGCTGTTCACATCCAACACCGGGGCCATGTTCATGTTGATCCCCACCGCCCGCAACTCTTTCGCAATGGTGGCTGCAGCGGAGTAGGCCAGCTCACTGGAATTGCACTGCCCCAGCTGCCCGCAGGGAGGGAAAATCGTAAATTCGGCGGGCAGCCGGGACACCCGGCCGCCCTCCTGGTCAATCGCGATCAGCAGCGGCTGAGCGGGCGACAGTTTCTGCAGCCCGTTGGTGAGATCGACGATCTGCTGAACCGACTCGAGATTGCGGCGGAAAAAGATGACGCCGCCCGGCTTGGAGGCTGTCAGAAACGAGGCCAGGTCTTTGGTGACCGTGGTCCCGGTGAAGCCCATCATAAAAAGCTGACCGATCTGCTCGCGTAATGTCATCACTCGCTACTCCGACGATCTGGTGAGAAGCAGGCAGATCCCCCGTTGTGTTCACGTACCGAAGACAGGGCCTACGGCAACGTGCGGTCCAGGAGAAACTGAATGAGCAGGCGTGTGCCGATCCCGGTCGGACCCTTCGGCAGATACGCTCGCTCCCGTTCGCTCCAGTCGGTGCTCGCAATGTCCAAATGGATCCATGGGCAATCGCCGACAAACTTGCTCAGGAACAAGGCGGCGGTGATCATCCCGCCGCCCCGGCCGCCGATATTCCGCATATCCGCCACGTCGCTGCGCAGCTGCTCGAAATACTCCTCCCACAACGGCATCTCCCACACGCGCTCGCCGGCGCGTTGACCGGCGTTCCGAACATGCTCTTTCAGCTGATCGTTGTTGCCGAACATCCCGATGGCAAATTGACCGAGCGCCACCACGCAGGCACCGGTCAGTGTCGCGATATCGATCAACACCGCCGGTTTGTAGCGGGTGGCGTAGGCTAAGGCGTCCGACAGGATCAGCCGGCCCTCGGCATCGGTATTCTGCACTTCGACGGTCTTGCCGGAGAGGGTCGTCACGATATCTCCCGGCCGCATCGCGCGCCCACCCGGCATATTTTCAGCCACGGGCAGAATGCTGACGAGGTGGAGAGGAAGCTTGAGCCGCGCTGCGGCTCGCATCGTCGCCAGGACTTCAGCGCCGCCCGTCATATCGGCCTTCATATGTTCCATGTTCTCGGCCGGCTTCAGCGAAATGCCGCCGGTGTCAAAGGTGATGGTCTTTCCCACCAGCACCACCGGAGGATCTCCCTTCTTCGCTTTGGCGCCTTTGTATTCCAGGATGATGAACTTCGGCGGTTCGTGGCTGCCACGCGCCACACCCAGCAAGGCACCCATGCCGAGTTGTTCCATATCCTTTTGTTCGAGCACCTTCAGGCGCACACCGGATTCTTTGGCCACCGCCTTGGCTTCACGCACGATGCGCGTCGGCGTCATTACGTTGGCCGGATGGTTGCACAGGTCGCGAACCAGCACCGTCGCTTCAGCCGTCGCCACACCGCGCCGGATTCCCTCGGTGATTTGAGGGAGCAGCGAGGCTTGTGACGTGTAGATCGTCAGACGCTCGACGTCGATCGGCTTGGTTCCATTGGGGCTACGATAGGCGGTAAATTGATAGTTGCCGAGGATGGCGCCCTCCGCCAAGGCCTGCGCCACATCCTGGACGGGAATCTCCTCCAGCATGGCGGCCGGCAGCACCACGGCGAAGGAGGTCACTTTGGCCTGACGGACACGTTTGACCGCAGTGCCGAGCGCCTGACGGAACGCATCCAAGCGCAGATCTTTTTCCTTACCCAACCCTGCCAGCAACAGCCGTTTCGCCTTGGCCTTGCCCTGGGTATGGACCAGCAATCCTTCGCCGAGCTTCCCTTCGAATTCTCCGCGCTGAATCAACGTGGCAAGCTGCCCCCCGAGTTGAGCATCGATGGCCGCAGCCTCTTGCGTGAGATCGGCGTTGCCCTCGCAGTGGAGCAACACCAGAACCTCGGAGGCCTCGTTTTCTGCCCGTCCGACCTGTGCGTGAACTTGGATCTTCTTCATCAATCCTCCCCTGGTTCTTGCCGTTCACAGACCGCCTGTGTTCAAGGCCTCGCCCCCTCAGACGCCGCGCATATCCGGCGCCCAAATGTATTTGTGCATTTGCAACTGAAACCGCACCGGCAACTTGTCGGCCAACATCCACTCTGCCAAATGCCGCACCTCCACTTCACCGAACACCGGACTCATGAGCACCGTGCACCGCGCCGGAAGATCGTGGCGATGCACCACCTCTCGCGCCCATTCATAGTCCGCCCGATCCTTGATTACGAATTTTACTTCATCCTGAGGCGCGAGCCGGTCGAGGTTCGACCAACACATGCGATCGGTCATTCCGCTCCCGGGACATTTCACGTCAAGAATCACATGCACCCGCCGGTCCACACCCGTGGTATCGATGGCCCCACTGGTTTCCACGAGCACCTCGAAGCCCTCATCACACAGGCGAGTCAACAACGGAAGAGACGCCGGCTGGCTTAGCGGCTCTCCTCCGGTCACTTCCACAAGATCACAATCGAACGCGCGGACCTGAGCGACAATATCGTCAATTGTCATGTCCTGGCCGCCATAAAAAGCATAGGCCGTGTCGCACCAGGTGCAACGCAGCGGACAACCGGTCAACCGGACGAATACGCAGGGACGGCCGGCATAGGTAGACTCGCCCTGGATGCTGTGGAAAATTTCGGTAATCTTGACCATCGCCGATTGACTTAGCAGCTTAGCGGCGCACTGATGGATGAACCGGGGGACTCATTTCCATGTCGTCACCGGCCATCCATTGCGTCGCGCAATGCGATCCATTCCACGAATCGGATTCACAACCAATGGATGCCCCACCATTTCCAGCAACTCCACATCGCCGGGACTATCGCCATAGGCAAACGACTGCGTCAGATCAATGCGGGATTCCTGTGTCAGCCGGGCGATCAATGCGCGCTTGCCGGGCCCATAGGGAAGGGGGGCACAGACCTGGCCTGTAAAACGACGCTGTTGCCGTTCCAGTTTCGCGGCCAGCAAGGTGGGGACCTCCAGCAAGGTGGCCAACGGAGCAATGAGGAAGTCGAGGGATCCGGTCACCAGCACGATATGGTGCCCCGCCCGACGATGTTCGTCCATGCGAGCAAGCCCTTGCGCCGAAAGACGCGGAAACAGCTCGGCACGACAGAACTCCTCAGCCAGTGACTCAACCTCTGCCGCAGCCTTCCCGGCCAGATAAAGCTTCCGTTCCCGCAGGGGGTGCAATGACACCGGAGGCGCATTGCGAAGCACCCAGCCGACACTGTCCCGCAGCTCGCGCCACCCGACAAGACCCCGCTTCCAGAGAAAGCGAAAAAAACGGACTTCGCTCGCCTGACCGGGGAGCAAGGTATTGTCGACATCAAACAACGCGGCAATGTCAGTCTGCCGACTGGTGCCCGAAATATGTGAGACTGAGAGAGGCGTCATCTCGATTGTTGGCCTGCTGATCGCTGTGATGAGGAAGGATCTGCGGCAGGTCCGCGCAGCACGCGTGAATTCTACTGGACAACTAGTTGATTGACAAGCATTTTGGACCACTTCTATAATGCGCTTCCTCTGAGGCCTGGCACCGGCGTAGCGAGAATGCGCGGTTCACCGCCGTCTAGCTTGTGTGTACCTCGCTTCATGTTTCGACGGAGAGACTCTCGGTTGCCGAAGTGGTGGAATGGCAGACACGCACGTTTGAGGGGCGTGTGGCGCAAGCCGTGCGGGTTCAAGTCCCGCCTTCGGCACCAAACTCAACCGTCGTCTGACGAACTCACGGCCCATCAGCGACTCGCCGCAAATACGGCACGTTCCCTTCAGCACCATCCTCCTTCAGGCGCCTCTTCTCTCCGGCAGCGTGCACCCCGCAGCACCTACGCCATCCGGCTCGTTGCGCAGCCACCAGCCAGGATCGACGGCTCTGCGGTGACTCCTCTGCCACAGATAAACGGCCCTATTCCACTAGGGCCCAATTACATTCCCAATTATCAATCATCTCTAACCGCCTACTCCGGCTTGATGCTATGATGTGCGGCGTGCAAGCCTATTCACTGGATGGTGAGTGCGACACGTCATACCAAATGAACGTTCCGCCGAAGCAGTCCCGCCAACCCTCTCGCATCCACGCATGGTGAGGGAACGTCCACTGAGAATGCAGCCCGCTCATACCAGACGAAGGAGGCACCTGTGACTGCGCAAGACGTGACAACGGCCCTCCCGCCGCCGGGAGATTTCAGCACCGTTGAGGCCCTTGTCCGAACCCTGTCCGGTCAAGCATCCATCGGCATCTTTCTGTCGGACCCCGAAGGCCGCACGCTGTACCTGAACGAGCGGCTGCGCCGCATCGCCGGACTTCCCGTCGCACCGACGCCCGGGGAATGCTGGCGCAATGCGCTGGCACCCGAAGACCATGACCCAATCTGCAGCGAATGGTCTGGGGCCACCAACGCCGAGCGCAGCTTTTCACGCGAGTTTCGCTTCCGGCGGCCGGACGGCTCGCTGCGCTGGGTCATGGCGGAAGCCTTCCCATTGCGCAGCGGCGGAGGACCCTCCGGCGGTTACGTCGGCATCGTGCGCGACATTACCCCCAGACAACTGGCACTGGACGCCCTGCACGCAAGCGAGGAGCGCTACCGGACGCTGGCGCAACAGTCGCCCCATGCAATCCTCGTCCATGCGGACAATGCCATCCTGTTCATCAATGAAGCCGGTGCCCGGCTTTTCGGACTCGCGACCGCACACCCCATCGAGGGCCGCCCGCTGTGGGATTTCTTCCCGAAAGAGTTTCTCCACGATCTCCCCCTGGCGGAAGCGGCGCCCAGCCCCTCAGTCGAGCGACAATTGGTACGACCTGACGGAACGGTCATTGATGTCGAATTGACAGCGGCCCCGGTCATCTTCGATGGACATCCAGCCATCCAAATTCTGGGCACCCATATCACCGAACGGAAGGTCATCGCCGGGCAACTGCATCGGGCAAAAAAAATGGCGACCGTGGCGACGCTGGCCGGCGGCATCGCCCATGAATTTAACAATTGCCTGACTGCCATCATGGGGTTCTCGGACTTGGCGCTCCCGTCACTCGTGCCGGACAGTCGCGTCCATGGCCACATCCAGCAGGTAGTCCTCGCGTCGAAACGGGCTCGTGATCTCGTCACACAAATGCTCATGGTCGGTCGACAGACGGACGGCGCGAAACAGCCGCTCTCCCTGGATATCCTCCTCAAAGAAACACTGCGAGTCCTGAAGATGAAATTGCCGGAGTCCATCAGCCTCCGCGAATGGATTCCCGGCGCAACCAACCCCGTGCTTGCCGACCCAACCCAGATCCATGAACTCTGCCTGAACCTGCTGGCACGGTCTCAACAGGCCATGACGATCAGCGGCGGGGTCTTGGAGGTCCGCCTCGACAATATGGGTCTTGACGCTTCGATGACCGGTCACGACCTTCCACTCCCACCAGGTCAGTATGTGCGCCTCATGATCTCGGATACCGGTAAAGGCATTCCCCCTGACATCCGGGCGCCGATCATCTATCCGCTTTTCGCACCCCCCTCGACGGGAAGCAAAGCAGGAGCGGGTCTCGTGGAGTTGCAGCGAATCGTGAGCGAGCATGGCGGAACACTCCGCGCTACCAGCACAGCCGGCCAGGGCACCACCATCGAGGTCTATCTGCCCGCAATGCTTCAGCCCTCTCAGACAGTGGTTCAGGAACCGAGCCGCGAGCGCACCGCACCCCTCGCGGAAGCGAAGGAACTTCTTGCCGAGCATGACAAAGAGCGGTAAATTCACTGTAGTAGCTAAACGGTGCCGGAAAGCCGCCACCGGCCGTCTCCTGAGAGCCGCAACCCAATACCCAGACACTCGAACACGAATACTCCTATGAGGAATGTTATGCCCTCGGTCCTGATCGTGGATGATGAAGAAGCGATTCGCCGACTGATTCGCAGCACGCTGGAACAGGCAGGCTATCATGTCCGCGAAGCGGCCGACGGCAAAGCAGGGCTGTCCCACTATCGCCAATCCCCGGCCGATCTCGTGATTATGGACATCCTGATGCCGGACCAGGACGGCCTTGAGAGCATTTTGACGCTCCGTCGCGAATTTCCCGAGGCCAGGATTATGGCGATCACCGGCGGAAGCGACATGATCGGCATCTTAAACTTCCTCGATGTGGCCCGTATGCTGGGCGCGCGCCGCACGCTCCAGAAACCCTTCGACATGCAACAGCTCCTGGATGCGGTTCAAGCCGAGATCGCCGGCTGACCGACGCCTGCCTCATCTGGTCCGTTCGTCATACCGCCCCACTGTCACATTGACTTCCGGCACGTCGATCCGCACACTAGCGCCCGCTTTCCGGTCCCCTTCATACATACAAGCATACAAGAAAGATGTGATCATGAAGACGTGGTGGACTCCGCAGCTACACGCGGTATTCGGCGGCATCGTCGTCGCAATCGGGGTTTTCGTCATGTGGGAGCAGGCGGCGACCGCCTGGGCCCTGCTCGTCGCCACCGCATCGACTGCCTTTCTCTGGTGGCAGGGACGCAGCATCGCGGCCGTCTGGGCCTGGACCACCATGGGCCTCGGTATCGAAAGCATGACCTGGCCGATTGTGACCATGATTCGAATGAGGATGGGAGGAAGTCAGCCGACCGAGGAGCAGATGGAAACGATTCTGAACGCCGTGCTGTTCGGACTGTTCACATCGGTGTTCTGGATCACCTTCGCGTTTGGACTATTCAAGCGTATACGCGAACAGAACGCCCCGCCGGCACCACCGCCCGGAAACGGGCCGGTCCCGGCACGGAGCAAGAAGAAACGGGCCAGGCGCTGACTCTCGTCACGCCATGGCAACCGGATCGACATCGATATCGAACCGGAGGCCACCTCGTCGTGATTCCCGATCGAGCACTTCACGGGTCCGCACGACTATTTCTTTGCCTGCTTCAAGAGACAGGGACTTGACCAGAATCTGCCAACAATAGCGACCTCGCGCCATGGCATGCGGTGCCGGAGACGGTCCCAGGATAACGATGCTGCTCGTCTCTCCACTAAAACCAGTGGAACGCTGCGGCAGAGGCGAACCGTCGCCGGCATTGGTCCCCCGATTTCCGACACTCACCACCTCCGCCCGTAACAACGCCGCCCAGCGACCGGCGGCTTGGGCGACCACCGGTTCCAGCGTCCCGGACACATCCAACCTCACAAGCGACGTCAGAGGCGGGTACTGAAGCATTTGTCGAAAAGCCTGCTCCTGCTGAAGAAACACGGAATCGTCACCAGCGGCCACCGCCATAATCGCATGATGATCCGTTAACCGGGTCTGGATCATCACCACGCCTCCGGCATGAGCGGGCAGAGCTAACTCCACGGCATCCACCAAGCCATGGTACATCCGTTCCGCCGAGCGAAAGTCCGGCACGTGAAGACCGGCATCCGCATCCGGAACCCCGACAAACGCCGCCCGTGCCTGAAGGCCAAACCGGAACAACATCTGCGTGCCGATCACGATGTCCAATTCACCGGCGGCAAGCAGCCGACTGAACGCCCGTGCATCAGCAGGGCGGCGAATCGTCTCACCATCCATACGGCCCACCCGCGCCAGAGGGAACTTTCGCCGTACGGCCTCCTCGATACGCTCCGTACCTGACCCAACCGGCTCCAACTTGAGCGATTGGCACCGAGTGCAATGATCCGGCACGGGTTTCGTTCGCCCGCAATAATGGCACCGCACATGATTACTGCGCCGGAAAAACGTCAATGCCACGCTACACGCATCGCACTGCGGCATCGCGCCACAATCCCCGCAATGCAAGACGCTCGCAAATCCTTTGCGGTTCAGATAGAGAATCGCCAGTGCGTTCTGCCGCAGGGCTTCCTGAATGCCCTCATAGAGCGGCGGCGATAACAAGGTTCCCGCCGGGGTCTCCCTGGAGTACTCCCTCACATCGATGACCTGCACCCTCGGAGAACCTGCAGGGTCTCGGTAGACACAGGCGGTCATCTCCCCTTGCTGAACCGCCGACCAACTCTCAAGCGACGGATGGCTCGAGGCCAGCACCAACAGGGCTCGATCGCAGAAGGCCCGCCGCCGTGCCACCTCCCGCGCATGGTACCGGGGCGATTGCTCCTCCTTAAGGGACGCATCGTCCTCACCTTCCACCCACACCAATCCCAATCGATCGATGGGCGCGAACACCGCCATGCGGGTGCCGACCAGGATCGTGGCCGACGAATCCTGTACCGATTGCCACACTGTTGCGCGTTCCCGTGCCGAAAGACCGCTGTGCAGGAGCAACGGCCGTTCTCCCGCTGCCGCCAGGGCATCGGCCAATCGACCGGCATTCTCGACGTCACCCGTGACGACCAACACACGCCGCCCACGACGGATAGCGGCCCGGGCTGCCTGCACAAGACACCAGAGTCTGGTGGCCCGAGCCCCCTGAACCAGAAACGAGCCGTATGCGCCCTGCGAAAGCGCCCGGCCAACGGTATCAGGCCACGCTACCGCCTCCAGTGGTGGCGGTAAGTCATCAACTGTCAATCTCGCAAAAACCGCCTGCTCCGCCCCCGGAGAGGGGGGTTTTTTGGCTTGAGCCGCCCTTGGGACAACCGCATTTTCGCAGCGCACCACGAGCCCTCTTCGAATCAGTATCTGCAACGCGCGCATGACATGGGACTTGTCGCCCTGTGCCAGGGTACCCTCTGTAATGCCCTTGGGACGACGACGAAGGCGCGAGAGTACCTGAGTTTCCACTTCTCCCAAGCCCTCAGGCAACGACGAATTGTCCATGCCCTGCTCTGTTGGCCGATACCGTGATGGCCGCCGATCGACCTGATCGACACAAGGCGCCACAAGCTTGATGCATTGCCCCCACGGTGCGGCATACCGGTCGGCTACCCACCGGCTGAGATCGATTTGACTGGAGGTGAGCAGGTGGTCTGGAGACGCTGGGGCAAGGCAGCGGACGGCTTTTAGCCCCTGCTCGGGAGCGCCGAGCGGAAGGCGGTCATACACCGCCGTGACAAGACCGTGAAGGTCCTGGGACCCAAACGGCACGATCACTGATTGCCCGATTGCGACCTGCCCCTTGAGTGAAGACGGGATCACATAGGTAAAAGGCCGGTGAAGGCGGCGCGGCAGCACCACATCGGCATATGTAAGGGGAGGCCCAGGAGCCACCGGTGGAGTTGCAGACGAACGGTGATCGAACATGCGGCATTCTAACAACACCGGATGAGAGCAACAATCACAGTCCTTGCGAGAAGGGCGCTGACGGGACGCCGTACTGGAAGCGAGAGTCTATCGGCCAGGGGGGAGGATCAACACACCTGTGGCGACGGGCCTTCTCGGAAGAGACCGGTCGCCGTCACTCATTACGAACCGGGTGGGGGCGAGGCCGTTTCACCGCCGACAGGCGAAACCGGCACTGCGACATCCGAGGGAGCGGGAGCGATCGGTGCATCCACCGACGCCGATCCTAACGGGGTTGCTGAGGCGGGCGGCACGACTGGGGTGGATGCCGGCGCCGCGTCCAGTTGGTTATACGTAAACTGCGCCGGGATCGGGGCGCTCTCACTCAGCGGCGCCTTCGCGGACTGGGCCTGGGGCCCCTCCTCCGGCGAATCGAGCACAACCTCGATGCGGCGGTTCTTTTTGCGGCCCTCCTCGGTCCCATTGCCGGCGACAGGACGGCTCGCTCCATACCCCACAGCAGACAACTTCGCTGAATCCATGCCGCCCTTCTCGATCAGATACCGCACGACCTCGGCGGCACGGGCCTTTGACAGCTCCCAATTGGTTGGGAATACTCCTTTGAGCGACGGCCCTATCTCCATATTGTCGGAGTGACCTTCCACGCGCACTTGCTGAGAGACCGCAGCAGTCCTCAAATACTCCGCCAATTGTTCCAGAATGGGTACGCCGGCAGGTTTCACTTTCACCTCACCGGATTCATATTCCAACTGATCTGCCAGATCATCGAGATTGATCCTGGTGCTTCCATGAGCGCGCTCGACCCTGGGTTTGCTCATCGAATGGGACTCGCTCGGCATCGCGGCAGCGCTGTCCGTCCTGGCGTTCAGCACCGGTTGGACCGTCGCAGCCGGAACATCCGAGTCCCCGTTCTCATATTGCACGACCTCAACAGGCGACGCGTGCTTGGGGCGAACGCGGTCACCGATCAGAGCGCGTGCCGTCGCCTTGGACAACAACGCGGTGGCCGTGCGCGGTTCCGCGGAAAGGATCTTCACTTCCCCGATTTTCCGCTCGGGAAGCCCGCCGCCAGTGCGGAAGACTTCCATCTGACGCCCCGGATGGAGACCGTCGTCCGTTCCCTTATCGAGATACACCAGGTTTCCCTGCGACACGAGCGACATATGTTTGTCGGCCTGCAACTCCACGATCATGGCATCGATCTCACCCGCGTCTGCCACGGTCTCGACGACTTCTTCTGCTGAAGGCGGCGTAAACCGCATGACCGGATCGCCAGGGGAGAGGGGACCATAGGACCGAACAACCTGGACGCCAACCAGCACCGCGTCTATCTGAATGACTTTCACCACCCCCACTCTATTGATGATATAGCCCATGTACTGCTTGGTCATGGGGTGAAACACTTTGCGCGAGCGCCGGTACACGGTGTACAGGTCACCGAGCACCGCATCACCGGGATTCTTCAATTTGAGGTAGAGAGTATCGGTCCCGGACCAGCCCAACATCATCCGGTTTCCGGAAAGCTGATTATCTCCGGATATCACATTGATCACCCCGTCAATCGGCATCTCCTGTCGAATCGAACCGGCGGCATACGTGAGGGCGGCTTCCCCCAGGCGAACACTTTGAGCGTTCTGAGCATGAACAGGGAGGGCCGTCACAGCTGCGAGACTGCAAGACAGGATGATCAGGCTGGCGCGCATGGGTAATGTCCTCATATTGATCACACCTAGAAGGGTTATCTGTAGCAACCTTAGCAAAGAGCAGGGGCTTGTCAAGAAACGGGACGGCGCTGGACGGTTTGCTTCAGGTCTCCACGGGTGCTATCGTGAGCCTCGCACCGAAGTGACGATTCGGCAGGCATCGAGAGCACGGCGTCTGAATAGCTGAGGTATGGTGTGGGAACAGAGAAGCGGCGCATCAACACTCAAATGCCCCGCAGATTGAAGGTTCAAACTGCCACGCCGATGGAGTCGGAATGGGATATCACCGCCGATTCCCCGCCGAGCGCCTTGAGAACCCCGGCCGAGAAGATGAAAACAGGCACTGCCAATCACCACTCGCCCTCCGACACCACCTCGACCCTGCCCAGGAAAAAGACAAACGATCCCAGCTCCTGACCATAATCTAGCGAACTCCTAACTGCTGGACAGTATTCACATTCTAGGACTTTCGGGACTAGATGCCTAGGTCCTTTGTGCGCTTGCTATTAAAAATAGGCAGGGGCTAAGATTCCGACCTCCTAATTAGCCCTATAAGCCCTCAAACCCGTTAAGGTTCGAGCCAATGGCCGGTTCCGAGCTCCTCTTAGAGTACCTAAGTCGATATTTTCCCATCCTGGTGTTCGTGTTCGTCGCACTGGCATTCGGCGCGGGCACCTTGCTGATCAGCTACTTCGTTCAGCCGAAGTACCCGGAACCGGAAAAACTCTCCACTTATGAGTGCGGATCTGAACCGTTTTCCGATGCCCGGATGCCATTCCCTGTTCGCTACTACATCTTTGCCATGCTGTTCGTCATTTTCGATGTGGAAGTCATCTTTCTGTATCCATGGGCAATTGTTTTCAACAAAATTGGGCTGACCGGTCTTGTAGAAATGCTGATTTTCATCGGACTTTTCCTCGTCGCCTATGTTTACGCGTGGCGAAAAGGAGCTTTGGAATGGGATTAATTCAACTGGGAGGCCACGACAAAGACGGGACTCCCGACGTCATCACCTTGACGGTTGAAAAAGCCGTGAATTGGGCCAGAAAGGGGTCCTTGTGGCCAATGACCTTCGGACTGGCCTGCTGCGCCATTGAAATGATCGCCGCCGTTTCGTCCCGTTACGACATGGATCGATATGGTGCCGGGGTGTTTCGGGCCTCCCCCCGCCAATCCGACCTCATGATCGTGGCCGGAACCGTCTGCCGTCGCATGGCCCCGGTTATTCGCAAGATTTATGACCAAATGCCGGAACCGAAGTACGTGATTGCCATGGGATCGTGCGCAACATCCGGAAACATTTACGACAGTTACAGCGTGGTGCAGGGAGTGGATCGATTTGTGCCGGTCGATATTTATGTGCCGGGGTGCCCCCCGACTCCGGAGGCCTTATTCGATGGCATTCTGAAACTGCAAGAGCGCATCATGCAAAAGCGTGTGTTCCTCACGCAGCCGAAAGAAGTGAAAGACGCGCTGAAGGTCTGACGGGCGGAAACGAACAGCATGAGTCAACTGTCCAAACGCATCGAAGACACCTTTCCGGGCGCCTGCACCAAGGTGGTGGAGTGGCGCGGGGATGTTGCCGTCACCGTCAAGCGTGAGGCCTTGCACGACATCGGCAAGTTCTTGCGGGACGACCCGGCCATGAGATTCGACTACATCGTCCATGTGAGTTCGGTCGATTGGCCGGATGACGAGGAACGTTTCGAAGTGGTCTATGAGATCTACTCGATTCGAACCCGGCAGCGTATTCGTCTGAAAACTCGGGTTCCCGAGTCGGACTGCATCGTGGATTCCCTGACCGACATCTGGAAGGGGGCCGATTTCATGGAACGCGAAGTGTACGACATGATGGGTATCCGGTTTCGGAACCATCCCGACCTTCGCCGCATTTTGATGCCCGACGAGTACGAAGAAGGCTACCCCTTGCGCAAAGACTTCCCGCTCCGCGGGAAAGGATGGCGCGATACGTTTGAATTTTTGGATGAACCAGCCCAGTAGGGCGGCGATGTTGGACCACTAAACGATCATGGCACAGTTCGAAGATCAACGAACTACAGTCTATAAAGTCGACCCGGAACATCCGGAAGACGCGACGCTTCCAACCCTGCGAACGGAAGAGCTGCTCCTCAATATGGGGCCGCAGCACCCCAGCACGCACGGCGTGCTGAAAGTCATCCTCGAGCTGGAAGGCGAGCGGTTGGTCAAGTCCACCCCGGTGATGGGCTTTCTCCACCGCGGTGTAGAAAAGCTGGCTGAAGAAGGCACGTATCATCAGTTCATTCCGCACACCGACCGCCTCGATTATGTGTGTGCGATGTACAACAACTTCGCGTATTGCCGCGCCGTCGAAAAGCTAATGAACATCACCGTGCCGGACCGCGCCGAGTACCTGCGCACGATCGTCGCGGAAATCCAGCGCATTATCGGCCACCAGTTCTGGCTCGGCACGCAGGCCCTCGACATCGGGGCGATGACGGTCTTCTTCTATTGCTTCCGGGACCGTGAAATTCTGCTCGATTGGTTTGATGAACTGTGCGGCGCTCGCCTCACGACAAGCTGGTACCGTATCGGCGGCGTCGAGCGCGATTTCACACCGTCCCTGTTCGCCAAGCTGAACCAGTTCCTCGACTATTTCCCTCCGAAGATCGATGAGTACGTGATCTTCCTGGAGAAGAACCGCATCTGGCTGGCGCGCACCAAAGGCGTGGCCGTGATTTCGGCCGAAGATGCACTGAGCTTTGGCTTGAGCGGACCGACGTTACGAGGCTCAGGCGTGGATTACGATCTTCGTAAATACGAGCCATACTCCGCCTATCCCAAGTGTGAATTCAGCGTCCCGGTCGGCAAGAACGGCGACACCTATGACCGGTACTGGATCCGCGTGCAAGAGATCTACGAAAGTGTCAAGATCATCCGCCAGTGCCTTGAGCAGATCCAGGACGGTCCGATCATGGCGGACGTGCCCAGTGTGACTCTGCCTCCGAAAGAACGCGTGTTCACGAACCTGGAGTCCATGATTCAGCAGTTCAAACTCTTCTCGCAAGGGTTTAACGCGCCTCCCGGAGAAATCTACTGCGGGACCGAAGCGCATAAAGGCGAATTGGGTTTCTACATCGTCAGCACGGGTGGCGGGAAGCCATACCGGCTGAAAATCCGCGCCCCGTCGTTTATCCATATGGGCGCATTCGATCATATGTCGAAAGGCTACATGATCGCGGACGCCGTGACGATCTTCGGCACGTACGATATCGTCATGGGGGAATGCGATCGATGAAGACCGATACAGCACAAAGGAAAAAGTGAGCGGCGCTGATTCATTCTTTCGCCCCATCGCTTTTGACTTGAGGTAACTTCATGGGTTTGAAACCAGCAACCAATCCAGATGTCGAAGCGGCCACGATCGAACTGTCGATCGACGGACGGACGGTATCGGCCAAAGACGGCGTCTCGCTGTACGATGTCATTGCCAGCACGGGCAAGATTATTCCTGCCATGTGCTATCACTATACCTTCGATCCCTTCGGATCCTGCGGTATGTGCCTGGTCATGCAGGAAGGCAAGAAGGCCCCGGTCCGTTCCTGCACTGCCAAGGCGGCAGCCGGTATGGTGATCCGCACTGACGGCGACGACCTTTTCGCGGCACGAAAGAAAGCCGTCGAAAAACATCTCTCGGTTCACCCGCTGGACTGCCCCGTCTGCGACGCAGACGGGCATTGCGAGCTCCAGGACATGGCCTTCCAGCATGGCGTGACCAACCTCGCCAATGCGAAGCAAAAGTTCATTCCTGAAGACACGCGGAGTCTCGTACTCGACTTCAACATGAATCGCTGCATCGCCTGCGCGGAATGCATCAACGTCTGCAAAGATGTGCTGATGATCGATGCGTTGCAATTCATGAAGAAGGGCGGATTCAACCAGGTCGTGGCGAAAGGGGACCAACCCCTTGCCTGTGAATTCTGCGGAGACTGCCTGGCTGTCTGTCCGGTCGGCGCGATCACGAACAAATATTCCAAGTACCTGTACAAGCCCTGGCAGATGAAAAAAACCACCACCACCTGCAACTATTGTGGCGATGGCTGCCAGATGCATCTCGAAACCAAAGATACCGAAGTCGTCCGCGTCACCTCGCCGCTCTCCTGGAAAAATAAGTGGGGCGACCGGACTGAAACTGCCAAGGGACACGGGGGACTCTGCGTTCGCGGCCGGTTTGGGTTTCAGTACATCGACAGCGAACAACGCCTTCGGCAGCCCCTCGTCCGCACGGGCGAGACGCTGACGGAAACGCCGTGGCTCGACACCATGCAGACTGTGATCGATCGATTGTCCGACATTCATCGGAAGCACGGACCGGAGTCGATCGCCGGACTGATTACCGCGCGCTGCACGAACGAGGAATTGTATCTGTTCCAGAAACTCATGCGCGCCGGCCTAAGAACCAACCAGCTCGACAGCAGTGCCCGCTACGGCCACCTCAACTATGTTCATGCCGTCCGGCATGCGGTCGGCGTCGGCCGTCCGCTCAACGACTGGGAAGATTTGACCAAAGCCAACGCCATCTTGGTCATCGGCTCGAATATCACGGAAACTAACCCGCTGACGGCTGTCCGCATCAAGGAAGCCATCCGCGTGTATCACTCCCAGGTCATCGTCGTCGACTCGGCCAATACCAACATCGCGCAACTAGCTTCGCATCCGCTTGTGGTCAAGCCAGGCAGCGAATCGTTCTTGATCGACGGGCTGGTGAAGTCGGTGATCGAACAGGACCTGATCGATGAAGCCAGCACCACACGGCATCCGCAGGCCTTTTCCGCATTGAAGCAAGCCCTGGCACAGGTCTCCCTCGAACAGGTCTCCGCACAGACCGGCATTGCAGTCGAGCAGATCCTGGAAATCGCCGCGATTTTTGCCGAAGCCCCGCGCGCCATTGCGTTGTGTGCCGAAGGCATCGTCCGGCAGCCGAACGGTTATCAGAATGTTCTCAAGCTGATTGATCTCGCCTGGGTGACGGGCAAGTTAGGTCAACCAGGATGCGGCGTGACCACGGTCACAGAAGAAATCAATGAACAGGGCGCAGTGGATATGGGCGTCGCGCCGGAATTCCTCCCCGGGCAGGCACGATTCGATGATCCAGGAGCGAGGGAACGCTTCGGGAAAGCCTGGGACGCAACTCTTCCTGCCAGCGGGAGCGGCGCCAATTTTCTGGAGATTCTCGCCCGTATTCGAAACGGCCAAATCAAGGCGTTGTATGTCATCGGAGAGAATCCCCTGGCCACTTTGCCCGCCTCCATGGATGTGAAGGGGACGCTCGAACAGCTCCAACTGCTCATCGTTCAAGACCCCTTCCTCACAGAGACCGGGCGAATGGCGCATGTCGTCCTCCCGGCTGCCACCTACGCGGAAAAGGACGGCACCTTCACCAATCTGGAGGGCAAAGTGCTCCGTGTGCGCCAGGCAGTGGATCAGGTCGGGGAAAGCCTGCCGGACTGGCATATCATGACCGCATTGGCTAACGGTTTGGGATACGACTGGACCTATGAATCGCCGCAAGACGTGCAGAATGAAATCATGAAGCTGCTACCGGGTTACTACAATCTCGGCCAGCCTCGCCGCGTCTCGCCGTCCGCCGACGCTTATTTGTCGAACGGCTACGCGGCTGAAGTCGCGAGCCGGTATCACCGCCAGACGGCACAATCGACGTCGAACGGCAACACGCAGCCCTTTACCTTACTAACCGGACAAGTGCTTTATCACTCCGGGAAAATGTCCACGCGTGCATCGGGGCTCATCAATATCGAACCGAACAACGGGCGTATACGAATGAATCCAGCCGACGTGGAACGGCTCGGGCTGAACGACCAATCCACCATTCGCCTCACCTCGCGGCAGGGTTCCATACAAGCCGGCGTCAAAGCCGATCCCGATATCCAACCCGGATCGTGCTTCTTCCCCGAGCATTTTAATGAGCCGGCTGTGAAGGACTTGATGACCGTGGAGGTGGATGCAGTGACGGGAGTGCCGTACTTCAAATCTACGCGTGTCACGATTGAAAAGGTTGGTGCGTAAGAGTAAGCTCGTCCGTCTTTTAGATGTCGTCAGAGGTGGTGGGAATGAGTGTCGGGGCCTTGACCAAGAAAATTCTGCACGCGGCGTTGTTCTATGAAATTTGGGACGCCATGAAGGTGACCTTCAAGCACATGTTCCATCGCCCCATCACCTTCCAATACCCGCGCGAACAACGCACGATCCCCGACGGTCACCGCGGCGCATTAGGGCTGCTTCGCTACGGAGACGGCAGGGACCGCTGCGTGGGTTGCGACCTCTGTGAAGCGGCCTGTCCGTCCCGTTGCATTAAAGTCATCAGTCAGGAAGACCCTGAACGTCCCTTGCAGCGGTTTGCCAGCGAGTTCTATATCGACATCACCAAGTGCGTGTTTTGCGGCTACTGCGTGGAGGCCTGCCCCGTCAACGCGCTGGCGATGACCAAAATGTATGAATACTCCACCCACGATAAGCGCACCCTCCTCTTCGACAAGAAACGGCTCTACGAGATCGGCGAACGCCACCTTGAAGACGCCAAAAAATATCTGTACGTCCATAACCAAGAGAAGAATTCGGACGAGAGCCGGGAGTATCGTTATTACTTTCCGCAGTCGGTTCTCAAACCCACACAGTCACAACCCAAACATTTGAGCTGAATCGTACCGTTATGGCCTTCGTGTTTTTTGCGTATTTTGCAGTGGTGAGTATTGTCGCCGGCATTCTGACCGTCGCGCTGAAGAATCCGGTGCAATGCGGTCTGGCACTCCTGGCCCTGCTCCTTCACGTCTCAGGCCTCTTCGTCATGCTGAACGCCGAATTTTTGTGGGCGGTCCAAGTGATCGTCTACGCGGGCGCCATTTTGGTCCTCTATCTGTTCGTCCTGATGTTGCTGAACCTCAAAACCGACGATCGCTATTTCCACGCCAAGGCTCCCTATCTCCTCGCTCCAGCGGCGATCGGTTTGACCTATCTCCTGTTCTTGTTGGTGCGATCCCCGTTCGGCGGCTCCAGGGGCGATGCCTCACCGGCGGCGATCTTGCTGAACGGAGATGCTCATGCCATCGGCATCAAGATGTTCAGCGAGTATTTGCTGCAATTTGAAATCATCGGGGTGTTCCTGACAGGAGCCATCGTCGGCGCGATCGTCCTCGCAAAGACCCCCAGGTCGATCGAAACGAGGCGCGACGCATGATTCCCTTGTCCGCCTATGTGGCTGTAAGTGCCGTGTTGTTTGCGACGGGGTTGCTCGGCGTCCTGATCCGTCGCAATTTTATCATTGTGCTGATGTCGGTCGAAATCATGCTGAACGCGGCCACCATCAACCTGGTCGCCTTCTCCCATTACCTGGAAGCCATGCAGGGCCAAATCGTGGCCCTCTTCATTATCGCCATTGCAGCGGGGGAAGCAGCCATCGGACTCGCCATCATCATCGTGGTGTTCCGCGGCAAGATTTCAACCAACGTCGACGAAATGAATTTGTTGAAGTGGTAACGTGTCCGACTCTATTGATCTGATCGTCAAACTGATTCCCCTGTTCCCGCTGATGGCCGTCATTGTGAACGGCCTCTTCGGGCATCGGTATTCCCACGACCTGGCTCACCGGTTTGCGTGGGGATCGGTCCTCATGTCCTTCCTCTGTGTGCTGGCCGTCTTCACGGAGACCCTGCGAACAGGCGCGGCTCGTGAAGTGGTCGCCTACAAATGGATTTTCGGCGGCGATCTCACCATCAATCTCGCCTATTTGATCGATCCTTTGACCTGCATCATGCTGCTGGTCATCACCGGAGTGGGATTCCTGATCCACGTCTACTCCGTGGGATACATGCACGGAGAATCCGGCTTCACGCGATTCTTTGTGTACATGAACCTCTTTATGGTTTCGATGCTCCTGCTGGTGATGGGCAATAACTACGTGGTCCTCTTTATCGGCTGGGAAGGCGTCGGACTCTGCTCCTATCTGTTGATCGGGTACTACTACGACAAGGTCTCCGCCGCCAAAGCAGCCACCAAAGCGTTTGTGGTCAATCGAATCGGTGATGCCGGATTCCTCCTCGCGATCTTCCTGGTGTTCGTGAACTTCCGAACCCTCGACTACACCCAGGTGATGCAGAACGCCGCACAGCTCTCACCCGAAATGGCCACCGCCATCGCGCTCTGCCTGCTGGTTGGGGCCGTCGGAAAATCCGCGCAACTCCCGCTCTATACCTGGCTGCCCGATGCGATGGAAGGGCCGACCCCGGTCAGTGCGCTCATCCATGCGGCCACCATGGTCACGGCAGGCGTCTATATGATCGTTCGCAATCACGCCATTTTCGATCTGTCGCCCACCGCCATGACGACCGTCGCCTGGATCGGCGGACTCACCGCGCTCTTCGCCGCTACAATCGGCCTGGTACAGACCGACATCAAGCGCGTTCTGGCCTATTCAACCGTCAGCCAACTCGGGTACATGTTCCTCGGTTGTGGTCTCGGAGCGTATACGGCCGCGGTCTTCCATCTGATGACCCATGCGTTCTTTAAAGCGCTCCTCTTCTTGTCCGCGGGCTCCGTCATCCACGCATTGTCCGGCGAGCAGGATATCCGCAAGATGGGCGCGTTGAAGTCGAAGATCCCCTGGACCCATACACTCTTCCTGATCGGCACGATTGCGATCGCCGGAATTCCGCCTTTGGCTGGCTTCTGGAGCAAAGACGAGATTATGGGTCATGCCTTCGTGCAGCATCACTATCTGCTCTACGGCATGGCGGCGGTCGGCGCATTCCTGACGTCGTTCTACATGTTCCGCCTGACCTATCTCACGTTCTATGGCACCTCGCGGCTGGATCACCACACGGCCGAACACGTGCACGAATCCCCCATGGTGATGATCGGGCCCCTCGTCGTATTGGCCACCCTCTCCGTCATTGGCGGCTTCCCCGGTGTTCCGCCTGAAAACGGCTGGTTCCACCACTTCCTGCACTCAGTGGCAGGCGTGGCCGGAGAGGAGCACGCTACCGCGCCCGCGCTGATGCTCGGGCTGATGGGCACGGCCACCGTCATTGCGCTCCTGGGCTGGGGACTGGCGCATTACTTTTACAGCGGGCCCTCCTCCGCAGCAGATGCGCTCGCCGCACGGATGCCGGGCGTGTATACAACCCTGCTGAACAAGTACTTTGTCGACGAACTGTACGACCGGCTGTTCGTGGAACCGACCAAGCAGATCGGGAGACTTTGCGACTGGTTTGACCGGACCATCATCGACGGCCTCGTCCGATCTATCGATCGGGGGACAGACGCCAGTTCGGCGGCCATCACCTGGACCGAAAAACATGTGGTCTATGCCGGCTTGAACATCATCGGCTATGCGAACCACCGCTTGGCCCGCTCGTGGCGTCGGCTTCAGACCGGCATGGTGCATCAGTACGCGGCTATCATTGTGGCGGGACTTTTTATTCTCGCGCACCTCATTCTTTTAATTTGGACCGGAAGCGGTTCCAACGGGTATTTATCACGCTGACGCAGCAGAATTTCTGGACACACGATGCTTGAAGAGTTCAGTTTTGGATTCCCGATCCTCTCGTATCTGATCTTCCTGCCGCTCGCCGGCGCGGCGGTGCTCTGGTTGATCGAAGACGAAGATCTCCTCAAGACGACGACCTTGGGTATCACCCTGGTGGAACTGGCCCTGGCTTGTCTGGTACTGGTGCGCTTCGTGCCGGATTCCGCCGCGATGCAATTCGCCGAGCATGCGCGCTGGATGCCGGCGCTCGGCATCGGCTACCATCTCGCCGTCGACGGCATCAGCGTGCTCTTTGTAGGACTGACTGCGTTTCTCACCGTGCTCGTCGTCATCTATTCCTGGGATACCGTGCGCAATCAGGTCCGCCTGTACTTCATGGCGCTCTTGGCCCTAGAGACCACCACCATGGGTATCTTTGCCTCGATCGACCTGATTCTGTTCTTCGTCTTCTGGGAACTCATGCTCATCCCGAGCTACTTCCTGATCAAATTGTGGGGCGGCGGAGCAGAGCGCCATTACGCAGCCCTCAAGTATGTGCTCTACACACTCCTGGGCAGCGTCTTCATGCTGGTCGGCATCGCCTTGCTGGACATCAACTATCACCAGTGGGCCGTGACTCACCACCTCGACCACGTCTACTCATTCGACCTGCTGGAGTTACTCTCGGTCCCGATCCCGCTCTCCCAGCAGATTTTGATCTTCTGGCTGATGTTCATGGGATTCGCCTTCAAAGCGCCGGTGTTCCCATTTCACACCTGGCTCCCTGATGCCCTCGTTGAGGGACCCATCGGTATGGCCGTCATGTTGGCCGGCATGAAATTGGGCACCTATGGCTTCCTTCGCTTTACCTTCCCGTTGCTTCCCGATGCATCGAAAAGCGAAGGCGTCGTCTCGATCGTCATGGTCCTGGCCCTCGCGGCAATTCTGTATGGAGCGGTGGTGGCACTCATTCAATCGGACTTCAAGCGCCTCCTCGCATTCAGCAGCATCAGCCACCTTGGGTTTGTGGTGGTCGGGCTCTTTGCCCTGAATTTCCAGGGCATGCAGGGGAGCCTCCTGACCATGATCAACCTCGGGTTCAGCACCGCCGGCCTCTTCTTCATGGCAGGCTTCTTATCCACCAGACAACAGAGTTCCCAATTGTCCTCCTTCGGAGGATTCGCGAAACAGGTCCCGCTCCTGGCCTCGTTCCTCCTGTTGATCGGTATGGCCTCCATCGGGCTCCCTGGGACCAATGGTTTTGTGGGTGAATTTCTCATCCTTCTCGGCGCCTTCAAAGCCAAATGGTGGTATGGCGCCGTGGCGGTCACCGGCGTCATCTTCGGAGCGGCCTATTTCTTGTGGTATTACGAGCGTGCCATGCTCGGCCCGCTGAGCAAGAATATCTCCGCCACGATCAAGGACCTGCACATGCGGGAAATCACCATCGCACTCTCACTCTCGGTGATGATCTTGTGGATCGGCTTGTACCCGTCACCCTTCCTGAGAATGATGAATGGATCGATTCAAGCCCTCGTCGATCGTTTGGATCGTGCCAAAGTGGCCTCAGTAGACACTGTCATCCACGTGCCGGCTAAGTAGGACCATGGCTGAATACACGCTGCTCATTATTCTGTTCGCGCCGTTTGTCGGGGCCCTGGCCCTGATCTTCGTCTCCAACCGCCAACTCTCGCTGGTCCGCGGCATTGCAGCCGGCTCGGCCTTTGTCTCATTGATCGCTTCAGTCTATCTTTTCTATGCCTACGATCCGTTGAAAGGCGGCTACCAATTTATCCAGCGGATCGAATGGTCACGACAGCTGGGGATCTCCCTTCATCTCGGTGTGGATGGAATCGGCACCCCGCTGGTCCTGGCCTCCGGCATCCTTCTCTTCGCCGGCATTTTCGTCTCCTGGCACATCAAAGACCGGGTCAAAGAGTTCTACATCTGGATCTTGATTCTCGCCGCGGCGACCATCGGCGTATTCATGTCGCTGGATTTGTTCTTCCTGTATTTCTTCTACGAAATGTCCGTGATTCCCATGTATCTCCTCTTGGGCATGTGGGGGAGCCACACCAAAAAGTATCTCGAGATGACGGACGCCGAAGGCCTCAAGCAGCGGGATTCCGTCGGCTTTATCTTCAATTTCGGCGCGAACAGCAAAGAATATGCGGCCATGAAGTTGGTCCTCTTTCTGTCCGCATTCGCCGTCGCGGCATTGATGGGCATTCTCCTGATTTACAAGTTCTCAGGACTCAACACCTTCGATATTCTGGTTTTGCGCGAGCAGGCCCATTTCTCCGGTCCCCTGGCCACGCTGATCTGGTTGTTGATCTTCTTCGGCTTTGCGTCGATCGCTCCGATCTGGCCGCTGCACTCCTGGTCTCCCGTGGGCCACGCGGCCGCCCCGGCTGCAACCAGCATGTTGCACGCGGGCGTGCTGATGAAATTAGGACATTTCTCGATTATCCGGGTCGCCTTCGAAATCCTGCCCGAGACCACCCGCGAACTCATGCCCATTGCCGCGGTCCTGTGCATCTTCAGCATCATCTACGGCGGGCTCGTCGCCTATTACGCAAAGGACACCAAATACGTCATCGGCTATTCCAGCTCCAGCCATATGGGCTACGTGTTCCTGGGAATGGCTGCCCTCGACTACATCAGCCTGAGCGGGGCCGTCATCTATATGTTCGCTCATGCCATGGCCACCGGGATGCTCTTCGCCATGGCCGGTTGGGTCTACGATCAAACCCACACTCGCGACATTCCCTCGCTGGGAGGGCTCTCCAACCGGATGCCTTTTATTTCCGCCGCCTTCGTCATTGGCTGCATGGCCTCGATCGGAATGCCCGGCACCGTGAATTTTATCGCTGAAGTCATGATCATCGTCGGCAGCTGGAACAAATATCCCTTCCAGGTCGTCGTGGCCGTTCTCGGTATCGTGCTGACCATGGCCTATCTCTTCAAGATGATGCGCGGCCTGTTCTATGGATCCATGGCGGAGAAATACAGCCACTCACATGATGCCGTGACCGTCGTTGATCGTATGCCGCTGCTGATCATGATCACCGTCAGCATCAGTTTTGGAATTTTCCCGGGGCACCTCTACTCCGTCGTCCGATCCGGGGTTGATCCCTTGATCGCTCGTATCACCAAGGTCGTCCCGGTTGCGGAGCACCCTATGAACCTTCCACATGCCACCTCGCCAACCGTGCCCACATCTGCTTCCCATGAAGCACTTGCGAAGGTGACCCCGCGATGACTTTTTCCCTTACCCTGTCAGTCAGCGATCTCCTGCTTCTGCTACCCGAGCTGTTCCTCACGGCCTGGCTGTGCGTCATCCTGATCGTCGATTTTTCGTTCAAGCGGATCGTCCAGGAACAGCTCGCCTACCTGAGCATTCTTGGATTAGTGATCACGCTGGCCTGCCTGGCCTGGTTCGATGTGACCGGCATCACCGGCACCCTGTTCGGCAAGATGTTCGTTCTGGACCGGATGGCCATCTTCTTCAAAGTGATGATCCTCCTCGCCACGATCCTGGTCATTCTCTTGTCGATCGATTATGTGCACCGCTTTGCTTTCTTCCGTGGCGAATACTATTTCCTTGTCGTGATGTCGGCATTAGGCATGATGTTCATGACCTCCGCCAACGATTTGCTGTCGCTCTTCGTCACCCTGGAGTTCGCGACATTCGGCTTTTATGTCCTGGTGTCCTATCTCCGTGACGATATGGCATCCAACGAGGCCGGTCTCAAGTTCTTCATCCTGGGAGTCTTTGCGGCGGGCTTGCTCGCCTATGGCATCAGCCTGGTCTATGGCGAAACAGGCAAGCTCGTCTTCTCAGACATGACCGGCGCAGCCCCGACGACCGGACTCGTCATCGGCTTCCTGCTCATTTTTGCGGCCTTGGGATTCAAGATCGGCGCGGTCCCGTTCCATTCATGGATCCCCGACACCTACCACGGCGCACCGACGCCGGTCACCGCCTTCCTGTCGATCGCACCCAAGGTAGCCGCCTTTGCAATTTTGCTGCGTCTCTTCTTAGTGGCGCTGGCGACCTTCAAACCGGCCTGGGCATTGCTCATCGTGGCGACCTCCATCCTCTCGATGACCTACGGCAACATCGTGGCGATCGCACAACGAAATGTGAAACGTCTGTTAGCCTATTCCGGTATCGCACAAGTCGGTAACGTGCTCATCGGCCTGGCGGCAGGGACCAAGATGGGGACCGACTCCATTCTGTTCTACCTCCTGACCTATCTCTTTGCGAACCTCGGAGCCTTCGCCGTCATCATGGCGATCAGTAATGCAGTGGGCAGCGATGAAATCGATGACTACAAAGGACTCAACCGGCGCTCGCCGTTTCTAGCCTTTGCCATGCTGATTTTCCTGTTGTCGCTGGCCGGAGTTCCCCCACTCGCCGGTTTCATCGGCAAGTTGTATATTTTTGTCGCCGCGATCAAGGAGGGGCTCTATATCCTGATTACGGTCGGCCTCATCAACATCGTCGTGTCGATGTACTACTACCTGATCGTCGTCAAGAAGATGTACATCAACGAACCGCTCGATTCTTCTCCCATCAAGACGACGGGTCCGTTGCGGGCGGTCATCTATGTCGGATTGGCCGGCACACTCGTGATCGGCATCTATCCACAGCCGTTCCTCGACTGGGCCGTAGCGGCCACGCTGATGTTTTCCAATCTTCTAGGCCCTGCCGCTTCCATTCCCGTACCAGTCGTACCGTTCGGCGGGTAAGGGCCATCTCCGATCCGCCTTACGACTTCAATCAAATCTCTTCGCTTATCAATAGCTTCTGCTACAATACAAGCTCCTGATCTCTGAGCGGTTCGCCGAGGCTCTGCAGCCTTGCTCGGACGCTTCTCAATACCTCCGCCTGGATCTCGCATGGGTATGGACGAACCGAAACCCCAACAGGCCGTCAACACAGACGTGGAGTCCGTCCTTCCTGCCCTTCCCTGGAGCGCACGTATTCTTTCGCGTCTTTCTATGCTTGGGCCGTTGGTTCTGGCATTTCAGAAACGCTCCATTGAACAACGCGTACTCGCTGGATTCGGCCTCGTGTTTGCCGGCATCCTGGTCATTTCCGCCATTTCGTATCGCAATATGACGGTTCTCATCCGAAATGGTCATCACGACCAACGGAGTCACGAATTCATCCAATCCCTGGCCGCGACCGGGGAGGCCATCGATGATGCCGAGAATGGCCATCGACGATTCCTGGTCACCGGGGACGAAAGTTACCTTTCTGCCTACAACACCCTTCAGGAACGCGCATCGGAGTACCTCGGCTACCTGCGGGAGCTCACCGAGCCGGACAGCATTCAGCGCGCACGCGTCACCCAACTGGAACAGTTGATCACCCAACAACTGCGGGAAGAGCGAGCCGCTATCGACCTGCGAAAGGAGACAGGGTTCGAATCCGTCCGGACAATGGCCCTGGCCGGTGTCGCCAAAACAGCGCTCGATTCCGCTCGTCGACTGCAAGCGCAGATGGAACAGGACGAAACCAAGGCCCTCGCGCAACGCGTCATCGAATCCACCACGACGACACGCTCCAGCATTATCCTCCTGATCATCGGCGCCCTTCTGCTGTTCGTGTTGCTGGCTGCTGTGTACTATCTGATTCGGCATGACATTACGGCACGACGGCGGATCGCCGATGAACTCCAACGCCGGGGCGAACTGCTGGAGGCGGCCAATAAAGAGCTCGAGGCATTCAGCTATTCCGTCTCCCACGACTTGCGAGCCCCGTTGCGACATATCGACGGCTACGCGTCGTTGCTGGCCAAGGCCGCCTCCATCTCGCTTGACGACAAGGCGAAGCGGTACTTACAAACGATTTCTGAATCCGCCACCAGGATGGGACAACTCATCGACGATCTGTTAGTGTTTTCGCGGATGGGGCGCCAGGAAATGCTACGCGGGACGGTCAACTTGAACCAGTTGATCGCCTCCGTGCTGCACGATCTCCGACATGACTTGCAAGATCGAACAATCTCGTGGACAATCGCTCAACTCCCTGACGTCACGGGGGACGCAGCCATGTTACGACAGGTCTTTATGAATCTCGTGGCCAACGCGGTCAAGTTTACCGGTACGCGGTCGCAGGCCACGATCGAGATCGGAAGCCGTGACAACGGGCAGAAGGAAGCGGTGTTATTCGTACGCGACAATGGGGTAGGATTCGATATGCGCTACGCGAACAAGCTGTTCGGCGTCTTTCAGCGGCTCCACCGAGCCGATGAGTTCGAGGGGACGGGTATCGGACTGGCCAATGTCAGACGCATTATTCACCGGCATGGCGGGAAAACCTGGGCAGAAGGTGCGCTCGGCGAGGGCGCGACCTTTTACGTCAGCCTCCCCTTGGCGAGGACATCGGCATGACCCTGACCAAACCCATATTACTGGCGGAAGACAATCCACGCGATGCCGAGCTCGCTCTGGCGGCGATGGAGGAACATCACCTGGCCGACAAGGTCATCCTCTGTCACGACGGCGCGGAAGTATTGGATTACCTCTACTGCCGTGGCCACTTCAAAGCCCGGCTCCAGGGGAATCCCGCAGTGGTGCTCCTTGACTTGAAGATGCCGAAAGTCGACGGCCTCGAGGTCCTACGCACCATCAAGAGCGACGCCGCACTGAAACCCATCCCCGTCGTGATGCTGACATCATCCAGGGAAGAGCGGGACCTAGTTGAAAGTTATGCTTTAGGCGCCAACGCCTATGTGGTCAAGCCTGTCGAGTTTCACCAGTTCCTCAAAGCCGTGAAGGAGCTCGGTGTATTCTGGGGGATGATCAACGAGCCCCCGCCCGAAGGGGCAAGCCGCCCAACCGGCCGATCGACGTAACCCTGACAGGCCCCCTGTTCTCGGTACACACGATGACTCAGCCGCTGCGCATCATCCATCTCGAGAGCAACTCCGCCGACGCGGAACTGATCTCCACTACCCTCAACGATGCCGACATTCTGTGCCAGCTCAAGCGCGCCCAGACACGGGAAGAGTTTCTGGCTGCCCTCCGCCAGGAGGGGTTCAGTCTCATTCTCGCCGACACCGCAGTCCCGGGTTTCGACGGCGCCGACGCCCTCTCCCTGACGCGAGCCCTGCATCCGGACATGCCGTTTCTCTTTGTCTCCAGCGCCCAAGGAGAAGAGTGCGCCATCGACATGATGCAGCGCGGAGCCACCGACTACATCTCCAAGCAGCGCCTTGGACGCCTGGTCCCCTCCATCAAACGAACCTTGCGCGAACTCGACGAGCGGCTGGAACGCAGACGGGCGGAAGACGCGCTGCGTGTGAGCGAAAAGCAATTTCGTCAGGCCCAGAAGATGGAAGCCGTCGGGCGGCTCGCGGGAGGACTCGCCCATGATTTCAACAATCTGTTGACGGTCATCATGGGACATAGCCAGGTGCTCTTGGGAGAACTGCCATCAGGCAATCCCATCCGCGCCAAGATCGAAGAGATGCAGAAGGCCGGGGAGCGAGCGGCGAGCTTGATTCGCCAACTGATGGCCTTCAGCCGGAAGCAGCCGCTGGAACCGAAAATCCTGCCCTTAAATTCAGTCGTCGGCAATGTAGAAAGCATGCTCCGGCGACTCATCGGTGAAGACATTCAACTTGTGATCCGCCCTGATCCTTTTAACGGCCATGTGAAGGCGGACCCCGGACAACTGGAACAGGTCCTCATGAATCTGGTCGTAAATGCCCGGGATGCCATGCCCAATGGGGGTCTGCTGGCAATCGAAACGTCGCAAACGGAACTGGCGCGTACCCCGATGCATCATCTCCACCCGCTGCCATTGGGACAGTATGTGAAACTCACGGTCACCGATACCGGATGCGGCATGAATGCCGACGTGCTCGCCCATCTGTTCGAACCGTTTTTTACGACGAAGGAAGAACACAAAGGCACCGGCCTGGGTCTGTCGACGGTCTTCGGCATCGTGACCACCTGCGGAGGCGGAATCGATGTGTGGAGCCAGGTCGGGCATGGCACCACCTTTGACCTGTATTTCCCGCGCGTCAACCCGCAAGCCTCTGCCGCAGATGCCACTGCACCGCAAGGCCGCCCGCGCCAGGGATCGGAAACCATTCTTCTCGTCGAGGACGATAGCGGGGTGCGCAACCTGGTCCGTCACGAGTTGGTCAAAACCGGCTATCAGGTGATCGAGGCCAAGAATGGCGTCGAGGCCTGTCTCACGGCCACACAGCAGAGTTACCATGTGGACCTTCTGCTCACCGATGTGGTCATGCCGGGAATGAACGGTCGCGAACTGGCGCAACATCTCTCCGTCATCAAGCCGAACCTCAGGGTGCTGTTCATGTCGGGCTATTTGGACGATATCTCCGTGAACAGCGGCATGGACCCGCATCGAACGACGTTCCTCCAAAAACCTTTCGCCCCCGACCTCCTCTTGCGCACAGTACGCGCGTTGCTCGATTCCTCCACTCCCGCGACGGGGAGCGCACCACACCACTTTCCACCCGACCAGGCACCGCGCACCGCACGAGCCTCCTGACGCCGCGCCTACGTACACCGCAGACACCACCGGACATTTGACCCTTTTGCGCATCCTTTTTATACTGAGGTCGCGCGAGACTGGGAATGCACACTCACAGAGGTCGACAGGAGGAAGGAGAGACGCTCGTCATGCGTGGCCGCTGCCTGAAAGACCGACGATCCGTTCGCCGGCTGAAGCTCCTGTGCGGGTGCCTGCTCACGCTCTGCCTCAGCAGCGGACTCGTAGCCGATGCTGCGCCTCCCGTCGGGGTGCCATGGGAGCGCTTGACCATAGGCATGCAGGTGGCGCTCTGGAGCCCCATCGAAGCCTGCCCCCAGGTTCCGTCCCTGCTCATGCTGCACATCGACCCGGAACGGTTTCGGTTCTCCATCTATCAGTATCGCGATGAAGGTCTCCGCGCCCCGCTCTCGATCCACGACTGGCAGCAACGGACCGATGCGTACGTCTTATTCAATGCGGGCTTGTTTCGAGAGGACTACTCGTACTTGGGCGTCTTATTGAAAGAAGGGCGGTCACTCGGCACGAAAAAACATCACTCCTGGCAGGGACTCTTCGCAGCGGAACCGACCGACGGCAGGCTCCGGAAGGCCCGTGTGCTGGACCTCGCCTTCGACGGATTTACAGAAGACGCCCCTCCCTACCGGGAGGCCGCGCAATCGCTGATGCTGTTCGACCGGACGGGAAAACTCCGGGTCCGGGACAGCGGGAAACGGGCGTTTCAAACCGTGGTGGCTGAAGAAGGGGCAGGTGCAATTCTTGTGATCAAAACGGTGGATGTCGTCTCGCTCCACCACCTGGCCGATTGTCTCCACCGACAGATCCCGTCGATTCAACAGGCCATGGCGATGGATGGGGGCGCCTCTTCGGATCTGATCGCCAGCCCGGATCTTCTCCATGCCGCCCAGGAAACCACCTCGCAAGCCACCTGGCGATCGCTGCTGGCGGGCAATACCGGCGTGCATATTCCACTGCCGACCGTCATCGGCATCAGCCCACGGACCCCGACGCGCAGCCTACCGTCCCCGAACACCGCAGCCTCATCACGCGGCCGATGACCAGACCTAGCGAGCAGGCGAGACGGGAAAACCGGCCTCCGTCCAGGCATTCATGCTGCCCACAACATTGTAGACGTGCGTATAGCCCAAATCGGCCAACGTCTCGGCGGCAATGTTGCTGCGATGGCCGGACTGGCAATACACGACGATATGGTCGGTCAAGGCCGCGCCGAGCTCCCGATGCCGCGTCTTCATCTCGCGAAAGTCGATATTTCGATCGGTCCCCGGAATCACGCCAGACGCATGCTCCTCGGGCGAACGCACATCGACCAACAGGAACCCCTTCGCCCCGGTCGATGGTGCCTTGAGCAGACCGGCTCGCAGTTGCTGAACCGTCAAGGTATAGGAATGATGCGCGAAGGTGGACTGCGGCCACTCCAGGAGGAGACCGCACAGTACGCCCACGCAGACAAGACCACTCAGATATCTCATGGTCGCCGCTCCTTTGCTCATACCGGGAAGGTTGACGAACGTCCTATGATAGGAGCCTTATGAAAAGCTGGTCAAGAGTGGTTGCCGTTTCCTTGCTCCTGGGTGCCTCCGGATGCGGGGAAGGGGCCATCATGGTCAAAGAAGTCGACAACGGCGGCGTGGTCGTCTACCCCTATCGCGCCGAACAGGGCAACTTACTCTCGTCCTTCCGGAAGGAAGCCGTGCGGCTCATGGAGCAGAAATGCCCAGGGGGATGGATGACGGTGCGTGAAGGGGAAACAAAGGGACGGCTGCGTCAAGCCAGCCCCATCGCGGGCTCGAACGATATCGTCGAGGAACGCCGTTGGGGCATTCAGTTCCAATGTAAATGAGCTAGGAAGGAATACTACGCCCCTGCATGAGATCATCGATCGTCAAGAGGCTCACGACCTTCACGCCGGTGGCCTCCACGCGGGCACGGCCGTCCTGCTCTTTCCGATCGACGATGACCAATGCATCGGTCACCTTCAACCCCGCCTCCCGCGCGGCCGCGATGGCCTTCAGCACGGACCCCCCGCTGGTTAACACATCATCGACGATGAGGGCCCGATCTCCCGCCTTGACAACACCTTCAACCAATCTGCCCAACCCATGGTCCTTCGGCTGCTTCCGGACAAAAAATGTCCGCCACTCCCGACGAGGCGTCGCCAAATAAGCGAAGTCTGAAATCGTCGTCGCAATCGAGATCGCTCCGATCTCCAACCCTCCCAGACAATCGATGTCGAGCGCCTGGGTCACTTCCCACGCCCGTTGTGCCATCAGGTGACGCGCGTGAGGAAAGGCCATCAAGGTCCGACAATCGACATAAAACGGACTCATCAACCCTGAGGCGAGCTTGAACCCGCCCTTCGGATCCCACTTGAACGACTGGGTCTTGTGAAACGCGGCGATGAGATCGTCTTGCAGCATGATAGGTCCTGTGCTCCAATGGAACCCGTTAGCTTTCAGCCACTGCGGCTTGGAGAGGTCGCCCGCAATGGGGGCTGATTTTACACGGGTCGCTGCTCAGATGAAATCACTCATTCAACGCCGCTCCAATGGACTCATCCACGTCCCGTCCTGTGTCCCGCCAACCTCACGAGAAACAGCAACATGTTCGCTACGGGCTAGCCCGGACTATTCATGAATACCTGCTCCGGCGTCCGATCCTCTCGCCCGGCGGGGTTTTTCTCGTTCGGCCTCCTCGACGGACCGCTAGTACGCCTGCGTCGGCCTTACGTGCGAGAAACCCCGGCGGGCTTCCGTCTCAAACGCCTCGCGTCGGCATTCATGAATAATCCGGGCTAGGAGAATCGCCGCACCTGCTCGGCCAGGGTCCCCGCAACCAGGCTCAAATCAAACGGCCAGGCATAGCGCAACTCGACCCCGGGATACTGCGGTCGAAGATGATCGAGGATTTCAGGAATCTCAACTTCCGAATGCGAACCGCCCGGCGTGAACATCGTGGTCGCCACCGTGATGCGGGTCGCTCCCTGCTTGATGAGTTGATCGACCGACTCTTCCAGCGTAGGTGCGCAAAACTCGTTATAGGCCACGGCGAACAACACATCGCCCAGGTTCGCGCGCAATTGCGCCGCCACCGCTTCAAGCCCGGCCTGATACGGATCCGTTTCGGCGTTCCTCGGCCACTGGCGGATTTTGGCGTCCAATTCCAGTTCTTCGGCCGAGGCCGGTTGTTTCGCCGCGCGCCGCTGCCCCTCCAGCCGTTTCAATTTCGTCACCAAGTCCTGCGGGCATCCTCTGGGGATACCGCCATGTCCGACGAGAATCACACCCTGTCGCACTGTTGCCATGTCATCGCTCCTCTGATTGAAATTCACACCTGCTTGCACTCACATCGACACCGGGACATCCAGATATTCCTGGAGATTGGTCTTGCCCGTAGCGGCTCGCCGGGTACACCTTCCGGATGAGTCCGGCTACCAGCGCCATCACCTTTTTGACGGCCGGCGTCTTTTCGGGATCGGTGGCCGGAAGAAGGCGGACGGTGATGGTCGTCTCGTGCCGTTTCAGCTGGATGAAAAAACTGCGCGCCGCCCCCTGCTCGATCACGACCGCATCCAGCAGCGCTTCCCGGCCGCTCTTCGCCAGGTAGCACTCCTGAACCTTTAAAATCTCGCCCTCCGCCCGCTGCACCACCGGAGCAAAGGCTTGGTACACATCCTGGAGTTCACCGGTCGATTCGATCACTACGTGCGGCATAGCCGCTCCTTTCTAGCAGGATGCGGAAAAAGTCCGCCAGCGGCGTTCTCGCGACGCTCAGGGGCTCACGGTACGGCGCGAGTACGATTTCGCCTCTTCGCTTGCTGCGGCCTTGCTGGACGGCCTGTTTGCGCATCCTGCAGGTTAGTGCAATACCGACAGGGCGCATGAGGGGATCGTCATGTATTGCGCACCCATCGAGTGTTTCCGCAGCCTGCTAGACATGATTACGGAGCATCAACTCCTTCGGATGCGGATTCAGATAGACCTGGTCGCGAATGTATTCGACATCGAAGAGCTGTACGTAGTGTTTGATCAATGTCAGCGGAACAATCAGGGGCGTGAGTCCCTGGTGATAGTCCCCGATCACGCTCAACAACTCGGCCTTTTCCTGCGCATCCAGTCGCTCCTTGAAATGACCCAGGATGTGCTGGAGCACGTTCACATGTTTTCGCACCGTCGCCTTCGCCGCGAGGGCCTGCATAAACAGTTCGCCGTACCGGATGGCCAGATCCTTGGGGCGATACTCGTTCACCTGCGCAACCAGACGCCCAAGCTGGCGATAGTGCGGGGCGCTATGGGCCAGGAGCAGATATTTGTGGACCGTATGAAATTGCACCAACGCCTGCCTCGTGACGCCGCTCTGCACCAGATCCTGCCAACGACGGTAGCAGAACACCCGCTCAATGAAGTTTTCCCGCAGCAGCGGATCGCAAAGCCGCCCCTCTTCCTCCACCGGAATGAGCGGAAACCGATCGAGAAAGGCCCGCGCAAACAATCCCACACCCTTTCTGCCCGGCATCCCATGTTCGTTGTACGTGCGAACCCGCTCCACCCCGCAACTCGGCGAGTCTTTCTTGAACACAAACCCGGACAGGTCCAACTCCTCAAGAGCACCTAGGCGCTTCACGGCCATCGTCTCCAACGCCGGCGTGTGGTCCCGCCCGCTCTTGATGGCGACCAGTTTCGGCTGTTGGGGATTGCCGATGAGTCGCATCGCTTCACGAGGCGTGCCAAGCCCGGCTTCGACTTCCGGACAGACCGGCACCCACTCGACGTAGCGCCCTAGAACATGGGTCAGGAACACGTCCCGCTTGTGTCCTCCATCGAAACGGACCTCCTCGCCAAGCAGACACCGGCTGATGCCCAGGCGAAGCGGAGTGGTCATCATGCCTTCACCTGCCCCTTCCCGAGATCCAGATATTCCTGGCGCGCTTGCCGATGGTCCACGATCGGCTCCGGATAATCCGATCCGATGCAGCATCCGGCCTGCACCTGTTCCAACGGCGGCATGAGATGCGGCTCATGAATCCATTTCGTGGGCACGTGCTTGAGTTCCGGGACGTAGCGGCGAAGATAGTCCCCCTCGGCGTCGAACTTTTCGCTTTGGATTCTCGGATTAAAAATCCTGTAGCCCTGCATGGCATCCGTCCCCGTCGAGGCGCACCATTGCCAGTTGCCGTTGTTGGCGGCCAGGTCTCCGTCGACCAGCCGTTCCATGAAATAGCGCTCTCCGCTCTGCCAATCGATCCGGAGATCCTTCACCAGAAACGAGGCGACCACCATCCGCACGCGATTGTGCATCCATCCCGTCTGGTTCAATTGGCGCATCCCGGCATCCACAATCGGGTAGCCCGTGAGACCCTGAGACCAGGCGGCAAACAACCGGTCGCGCTCAGGCCCCGCGGGTCTGGGCTCGGGAAGTCCCGGCTTCGCTTTGAACGGCCCATGCGCCACGTGGGGAAACGCCGTGAGGACTTGCTGAAAAAATTCCCGCCAGACCAGTTCATCGATCCAGGTGAAGACGTCCGCGCGCGACACCGCGCCGCCTTGTGCAAGCGCGTTCAGCGCCGCATGCACCAACGTGCGCGCGGAGACCGTCCCGAAGCGCAGATGGGGTGACAACTTCGAGGTGCCGTCGATGGCCGGAAGATTTCTGCCGGTCACGTACTGATGGACCGGGCCTCCCAGGAACCACTGCAGTCTGGCATGCGCAGCCTGTTCACCCGGCTCGATCCACATCGGCACCGACTCATATCCCAGATCCGTCACCGTAGGTAATTCTCGTAGGACAGAAGCCGACCCTTTGCCGGCTGTCGGGAACGAGGGAATGCCCAGCAGAGGCGGGGCGGCGGCCCGCCACTTCACCCACCAGCGATCGCGATACGCACTGTAGCGCTGAAACGGGTCTCCGCTCAGTCCCCGCACTTCCTCTGCTTCGAATACGACATGGTCCTTGAACGTCCTGACCGTCCGGCCCTGCTGTGCCAACCGCTGCTGAACCGTGCGATCCCGCTCCAGCGCCGCCGGTTCATAGTCCCGATTCCAATACACCGCATCGACCTTGAAGTCGGCTGCCGCCTGCATGACCGATTCAACCGGATCGCCCATCCGCCAGGCGAGGGACACACCGTGCAGGGCCAGGGAGCGGCGCAACTCCTCCAGACACCCCAGCATGAACCCAACGCAGGCTGAGCCGAACGCGTGGGAACGCAGCAGCGGTTCATCGAACACGAACAGCGGCACAATCTCCTGACAGTCCTGGCACGCCGCCGACAGGGCGGGGTTGTCACGGAGCCGGAGATCTCGACGAAACCAGACCAGACCTTTCATAAGGGAACCTCGGGAGAGGAGGAGGCCAGTCGCTGCGCCGGAGGGACAGGATCGGCGAACAGGATTCGCCGCCAGGCGACATAACAGAGAAACAGGGCCGTGGTGGCCATGAAGCCCGTGCGCAATTGATGAAAGCCGAATTGAAACTGATTCATCAATTCGCTGGTGAGGCCGAAGCCCCCATAGGCCATGGCCAACCCCCAGGCCCACGGACGCAGAAACAGAAACCCGTAGCCGATCAGAAAATGCACGGCCGGCGAATGCAACTTGACCATGTAGGCCAGCGGACCGGTGATCGTGACGCCGAACAGTTTGAGCGCATAGGCGGGAAACAATTCGATGATCAGCACATCGATCAATCCCACCAGCAGAAAGAGCGCCCCGAAGAGTTTGATGTCGAGGCCCCGTGAAGTCGTTTGCCCGGTCATGTTTTCACGCTCCTTCCCTGCGGACGGGCTCCGTGGGTCCGTGCTCATTCATCGAACCCAGGAATCTGGAAACGCCCGCCACCATTCGGTGGGATGTGTGTGCCGCCACTGCGCCTGCTCCTGCCAGAGCCGGTCGGCCGTAGCTTTGTTCAACCGCACCGCCATCGCGGCGCTGACATCGGATTGCTGTCGCACGCTGGTCTGAATCATCTCCTTCGCCATGCGAGCCAGGCCGCCCGGTGGATCGACGAGATCCTCCGTGTGTCGATAGGCGAGGTTCAGATACAGCTGTTCCACGGCCGTCCAGCTCTCGTCCTTGGAGAGCTGTTCGAGGTAGGCGTCGATCGCCTGGTAGACATAGGTGAGTTGAAGGTAGGCTTCTGTCGACGGCCGCTCCTGTATGGCCTGCTCACAGGCCTCCAGCGCCCGGCGATAGTCGCCTGCCATTAGGAATAACCCTGTTCTCTCAACGCTCGAGGTCCGTGAGACGGGCGCCATCTGTCCCTGCGCCTCGACTGTGAGCTGTCCGGCCACGATGATCGACAATCCGAGCGCCGCAAGCATCCGTTTCACATGCCACCTATCGGCCCGAGCCGCCGTGTGATCCCATTTGTCCCTTGTACAGAGTCTGGCCCGATACACGGGTCACGGAGACCTCGCGCGAACCGCCCTCGCCTTTCACCCCCAACTTCACCACCGACCCGGGCTCGCCTCGAACCATGAGGGCCACTTGCTCGTAGGTCTTCCCGGTCACGGCAACCCCGTCTACGGTCGTCAGCTCATCCCCTTGCTTCAGGCCGGCCTTCTCCGCCGGTCCATCGGGCAACACCTGCGCCACATAGAGCACCGCCGTCTCACCCACGCGCTCCGCTCCGACGTGCAGCGACACTCCGATCACGCCATCCGGAATTGTGGCTTCCAGACTGAAACTGGGTGCCGGTGCCCCTGCCTTCTCCTGCCCGTCGCTTGCCCAGGCTGTGCCGGTTGCGGCAGACGAGTAACTTAGGCAGATGCTTAAGAATCCTACGACCAAGTAAACGGAGGTATTGAGGTGCTTTTTCATCGTCCGTCTCCCTTCGTGACAATCACAATTGACGCGCAACGCCCACTAAACATAGTCCTGCCAGCAACACCAGCGAGTTCAGATATAAGGACCGTTGATGCAATCGATCCCAGGCCTGCTTCAACGTCGCATCGACGACACCCTGCTGTTCCTGTTCCTTCAGGCGATCACGCATCGCATTGCTCTGCGGAGTGAGAGGCGACCGGCAATAGGATTCTGCCGCAAGAATGACCAGCCAGATACCGCCTGCGATCAGCACCGGCAGATTCCACCCACGTGTGCTTCCGAGCACGGTGACCGACAACAGCCCAGCCGCAGCGGCTCCCATGCCAAGCACATAGTAGGCAGGAAAGAGCCGGCGAACGACTTTCCCAAACGCTTCCTGGTCCAGGTTCCTGGCCAGAATCGGCGCCACCACAAACGACAGCAGCACGACCTTGCCGACCAAAACCGCAACAGCCAGTGCTTGCAGATACTGCATCACCGGGTCGAGGAGGGCAGACATGCCTGATCCTCCTTGTCCACGATCGCCCGCAAGGCCGGCTCCAGCGTCGGATAACGGAAGGTATACCCCCCGGCTCTCGCCTTCGCCGGATCGACACGTTGCCCGGTGGTCATCAACGTCCCCAACTCACCCAGCGCCAGATGCAAGGCGAGGCCGGGAACCGGAAGCCACGAGGGACGATGAAGCACCTTGCCGACCGTGGCACAGAACGTCTTCATGGTGACCGCCTCAGGCGCCACGGCATTCACAGGACCTGAGATCGTCGCCGTCGCGATGGCCCATTGGATGAGCCCGATGAGATCGGACCGGTGAATCCATGATACCCATTGCGTGCCAGGGAGCACCGGCCCTCCGGCAAAGAGCCGAAACGGTAACAACATCTTCGGCAAGGCGCCGCCACCCTGTTCGAGCACCATCCCGGTCCTCAACAGTACGACACGCGTCCCGAGCTGACCGGCGCGCAAGGCCTCCGCTTCCCAAGCGGCAGAAAGTTCGGCGAGAAAGCCTCGACCGATCGGCGAAGCCTCATCCAGAAGCCGGTCGTCGCTAGGGCCGTAGTAGCCGATCCCCGATGCGCTGATCAACAGGGGAAGGGGCGCGGACCGGCCGGCCAATGCGTCCACCAGCAGCTTGGTCGACACAATCCGGCTCTCCATCAGGAGCCGCTTGCGGGCGTCCGTCCATCGCCCCTCGGCGATCGGCGCACCGGCCAGATTCACCACGACGTCCGCAGCGGCCACTTCAGACTGCCAGGGCCCGGCAGAACGAGCGTCCCATTCGACACACCGGACGGAAGCCTGTGGCCCGTGACCGGTCTTGCGGGTGAGCACCGCCACTTCATGCCCCTGCCGCGCCAACTCTTCGACCAACGCATGGCCGATGAATCCTGTTCCGCCGGTGACGATGATCTTCATCTGTCCGTCCTCCCGTCTGACGCAGTCCACGGCTACGGTGCCCCGTCCTGGTCAGCCTCATCAGCCGACTCCTCGTCACTCTCGTCCGGAGCTCGATCGTCCGATGACTGTTTCACAGGCCTGCTGTCGGAAACGGCCGTCACGCGTTGACTGAACTTTCTCTGCTTCGTGCCATACAGCAGGTTCGGCGGCGGGCTCCGGCGATTCTTCAGGATAACCGGGTCGAGCACCTCGCCGCACATCGTGCAATGCCATGCCGTAATATCGATCTGACCGGTATCATCAAGCAAATCGATGTAGTGCTGTGTCAACAACAATCCTCCGCAACGCGGGCAGATGTGATGCCCGGGCTGCGGAGTCGAGAGAGATTCTGGTGTCCCATGTGTTTCCATTGGAACCCCCGACTGGGAAAAAAATGGACGACCACGAACTGAACCGAGTCCACTGCATACGACTGCTCCCGTTCCGGTGCCCACCCATGCCCTATTGCACCCTCGGCCTTTCCGACCGAGCGTACCGCACAACCACATAGGCAGCGCGCCGCTGCCTGACGAACAGGGCCGCCCCGATACTCACCACCATCGCCGCGATGCCATATGCGATCATCTGGGTCATGAATGCCTCCTGATCATGGCGCCTGGGCGGCGCCGTACTCTCTCCGCGTCATCAGCTGGTTCGCTGAGGGGACGGATTCCTCCGAAGGAAGAACCCGCCCACCTCAACGGGAGGCCGCGTGCGGAGTCGCGGTACCTCCTGCTATGCACTGCTTCGGACCGGCCTCACTTCCTCGCGCCTGTTCATGGCTTATTTCGCTGCTTGAGTTCTAACTCCAAGTGCAACACTTCAGGCCCGGATGGGCTACGGTGTTGCCATGCAACCGAGATCCTATCGACACATGAGTGCCGAAGAACGTGAAACCTTAAGCCTGGGGCTGGCCCATGGCCATTCGCTACGGACGATGGCGTCGGTATTGGGGCGGGCCCCCTGCACCGTGAGCCGCGAGTGGGCCCGCAACGCGGTGCGAGGTCCGTATCGGGCTTGCACGGCGCACACCTTGGCATCGGCGCGGGCCCGTCAACCGCGTCGCCCGCGCAAGCTCCTGGATCCCTGGCTGTGGCAGTACGTGCGGACGCAGCTGGCCGAAGGGTGCTCGCCCGAGCAGATTGCCGGACGCCTCCGACGCGCGTATCCTGACGACATGCGGAAACAGCTCTCGGCCGAGACCATCTATGTGGGCCTGTATGTGCTGCCCCGCGGCACCCTGCGGAGCGAGCTGTTGGCGGCGTTGCGTCAGACACGCAAGGCGCGCCGGCCTCGGGCGCGAGGGACAGACCGACGCGGCCAGATCCCTCACATGACGCCGATTGCCGAGCGCCCTGCCGAGGTGGCCACTCGTCGGCTCGCCCCTTGGGACTCTCACTGCCCATCAGAAACAGTCCGCCCGGAACGGTGACCATCGGAACCGGATCAAGCTCCTTGAGAGTCGGCGCCGCGAGCACAGGTGTCAGGGCGACCGCACAGGCTGCCGTCACGAACAGGCTCATGCATTTCCACCTGGTTCTTCTCCTGGTCAAACCTTGAGTCATTTCTTCTGCTCCTTGCTCCCCGCGATTGCCTGGGCCGTATGAATCTTGATCTCACCGACAAGCCGTTCCACCTTCCCCGTGTCTCCCCGGTCGGCCGCCTCCTGCGCCTGTGTCACCAGGGTTCTGGCTTCATGGAGGTGGAGCTCGATTTGCGCCTGCAGGAAAGCAACGCAGCGGAATTGACTCAACTCGCTCGCGGAAGAATTGAAACCCGTCACCACGGTCATGGCCGGCGGCCACGGCGCGCGCGTAATGCGCGATCAGTTCGCGCAATACCGCATCGATGTCCTGGACACCTTCAGCGAGTTGGACGAGGTGCTGGAGCGATTCACCCGGCGATTTACGATCCCGGGATGACAGGGAGGCACCGTTCGGATGGCTGTCTATCCACTCACCGTGTTCTACGACGGAGCCTGTCCCATTTGCGTCCGAGAAATGGCGCTGATGAAGCGCCTGGGCAGGACACAACGCCTCACCCTGCTCGACTTTTATCTTGCCGGCTTCGATGCCGCACCGACCGGCCTGGCTGTCGCAGATCTGAGCGCAGTGATTCACGCCCAGTGGGCGGACGGCACCGTCATCACCGGGGTCGAGGTCTTCCGTGCGATCTGGCAAGCGGTCGGTCTGGGATTCCTGTCCCGCCTCAGCCGACTCCCGATGGTTGCTCCACTTATGACGAAGGCCTATGGATGGTTTGCCGGAAACCGGCTCTGGCTCACCGGCCGCCACAACGCCTGTCCTGGAAATGCCTGCGCAGGTTCAACCAAGCCATTGCGACCCTCAAAACAGTTCGCCGCTTCTCCTCTCCGGCACTGTCATCGAGACAGCGGCGGGTGCAGACAGGACGCCCCCGCATGAGCCCCGTATTCCCAGACGGCGAGTTTTCAGCTATCGTGGACGAATTACTCCTTCGTCGAGGCCGCTCAACGCGATGACATTCGACCACGCCCACTACTACCGAATCACCACGCGCATCGCAGGGAAAGAACAGGCTCTGGACGTCGCCCCGGATGGCTCTGGTCGAGTCACGCTCGCGGAGCCCGCCGAATCGAGCGGGCAATATTGGCGACTGATACCGATCGAGGGCAACCGGTACGCACTGCGAACCGCCTACCTGGGCGATGGATTGAGCCTGACCCTGGACAACCGGGGTTCGGTCTGCCTGAGCCCGACCACTCTTTCAACCGGCCAGTCCTGGAACCTGCAGTCGAACCGCAGCGGTACCTGCGCGCTCATCAATGACCTTGCCGGGCCACAAACCTGCCTCCGCCTCCAGAAGCAAGCCGCGCTCACAACGCGGCAGGCGGCCGGTCGCCCACGACATCCACGCTGGACCCTCACCAAACTCACCCCCATCCCCGGGCAGGCGGCCATTCCAGATCTCAAGGAGGCAGCGGATGCCTATTGCCCAGAGGGCTGCACAGACTTTTCCTTCTACGCAAGGCCTGTCGGCACATTACACGCCGTGATGTTGTTCGTGGACTTTCCGGATGCGCCGGCTGGAGCTTGCGTTCCCGCCGAGCAGGGGGCCCATCTGCAGGGAAACGGCCAGGCCCAGCAACTGTTTCACGATCAGAGTTACGGCGCCTTTACATTGACCGTCAACGTCTTGTCTCACCTCGGATGGCGGCGACTCGCGCAACCTTCGAGCCGCTACAATTGCCACGACTTCACATCCCATCGGCAATACATTGCGGACGCCGCGGGGCTGTTCGCCGGCGAAATCGATTTTTCACAGTATCATTTTGTGTTGATCGTGGCCCCGCCGAACGCAGGATTTCCAGATTCCCCGGCGTTTAATGCAAGACCTGGGCAGGGCGCACCATCAGCCAGCGGGGAAATCCGGCTCGCCGTGACATTCGGCCAGGACAGCTACCGCAACAGCTTTATCAATCTCGTGCACGAGGTCAGCCATCTCCTCGGCCTCCCTGACCTGTACCCGTATGGTGGAGACGCTGACACGTCACGTGCGGGATGCTGGGACATCATGTCGGACATTTTTCACTGCACCAGCTTCATCGGCTGGCATCGGCACAAGAACGGCTGGCTCGACACGTCGAGAACCATCTACCTCAGCGAGAGTCCGCAGGAGCGATACATCACCCTGAGCCCTCTATCGAGCCGGTACGGGACCTCGATGGTTGTCTTGTCCATCGACGACCCTCAGTGCCCGAGCAAAGTCTTCGTGGTGGAATTGGCGCAACCCAGGGAAGGCGCAACGAACGAACGTCCGCGCGAGGGGGTGCTGGTGTACAGCGTGAATTCGACAGTCCCAACCGGCCACTCACCGGTCGTGGTGCATCCGAAAACCGTCAGTTCGAGCCTTGAGCAAGGCTATTTATATGAAGCGCCGTATGGTGTTGGCGACACGGCATCGGTGATCGACGGCAATACCCGACTCACGCTCACCGTTCTTCAACAATGCGGATCCTGCTACCACTTGAAGCTCAGTTACGTGCGGTAACCACAAGGACGGCAGGCCATGGAGTTCCTCCACACCTATGCCGTCAACGATCTGCGTGCGTCTGGGCAGCTACCGGCCTTGCGAGCAGACATTCGACGCGCCATCAACAAGTTGCTTCCCAAAGGACAGGTTCGGAACGTCTACATCACCAACTGGTTGATGCCCCCGGTCGGGTGCTAAACCACTTCTGCAAGAAATGCGACGACTGCCGGATCGGCCTTCCATCCCTGGTGCTTCTGAGAGACAGCGACAGCCAGTCCGGATGAAACCCCGCTCGCGTTAGGCGGAGTGGACCGACTGGTGTCGTGGCTGGATGGTCATGCGGATGCCGTGTTTCGGGCGCAAGGTCACCATGATTTCAGGCTCGACGTGTTCCTGCGCAAGCTGCAGATCGTAGGAGCGGCCGATCAGCGCCAGGAGCAGCGGCCCTTCTATCGTCGCGAAGTGCGTCCCCACGCAGGCCCGGGGTCCGGCGCCGAACGGCAGATAGGCGCATCGGGGAGCCGGCCGTTCGCCCTCCAGCCATCGCTCCGGCATGAATCGCTCTGGATCGCGCCAGAAGGCCGGGTGTCGGTGCAGGTGATAGATGCCCACCAGGACAAGCGCCCCGGCAGGCAGGGTCAGCCCGCCGATGGTTGTGCGGGTGGCGGCCTTTCGCTGGACCGCCGGAACAGGAGGATATAAACGAACCGCTTCATCGAAGACCGCGCGGGTGTACGGGAGTTGTTGCAGATCGTCGGCCTGAGGCGTTCGACCCTGCAGCACCCGGTCCACCTCGTCGTGAAAGCGTGCCTTTACCTCCGGGTGAGTGGCAAGCAAATACCAAGTCCAGGCGAGGGCATTGGCGGTGGTCTCGTGTCCGGCTGCAAAGATGGTCAGCGCTTCATCCCGCAGTTCCTGATCGCTCAGCCCGGCGCTGGTGTCCTCATCGCGGGCCCTGAGGAGGAGATCGAGGAGATCCTCGTGCTGCGCCCCGGTACGACGCCGCTCGGCGATCAATCCATAGATCAGCTTGTCCATGAACTGCAGCGCGAGACGAAATTCACGGTTGCGCGGGGTCGGCACCCACAGGGGCAAGCGCAGGGGACTGTGAAACGAATCGAACGCATACTTCAGACTGACCCGTAGCGCATGGCTGATGTGGTCGATATGGTCCGCCACGTTCGTGTGAAACATCGTGTGCGAGATCACTTCGAGGGCCAGCCGCATCATTTCGTCGGCGATATCGACCGGACGTCCCGCGTGGACCATCCAGCCCGCGATCCGCTGCTCGCCCACCTGCGCCATACGCTCGGCCATCGCCGCCATGCGGGCGCGATGAAAGACCGGCTGGATGATGCGCCGGTGCCGCTTCCAGACTTCGCCCGAACTGGTCACCAATCCGTTCCCTAAGACCAACGCAAGGCCGGTGGGACGCTGTGGCTCGTACACTTTCACGAAACGATCGGCCTGCTGGACGAGAATCTCTTCCGCAAGATCGGGATGGCTGAGGAGGTAGAGCGTCTTAGGCCCGAGCCGAAAGCGCAGCGCGTCGCCGTGCCGGCGCCACCACTGTGACATGGCCTCCAGCGGTTGCCGCCTGAACGCACGCAGGTGGCCCAGCAGAGGCTCGCCGCCGGGAACATCGACCAGCGTATGAGAAGGCTTCACATCGACAGACATTGAGTGAGGTGAGACGGTTGATTGTTGGACGCGCCGGGCATGGGATCTCGCAAGGCCTGCTCCGCATGGTACAAACTTCGCGTGAAGAGTGGTAGGGCCGAACCACCAGGGCTACATGGGGTGCGGCTACCTGGCGCTTGCGTTGGTAACGTTCCTACTGTTTGAACATGGCACTATTTTTTGAATAGGCGCACATAGTCCTGAAAGATGAACAGGCGATTGCGCCTCTGTCCGGTCAGCTCACGAAGAATGCCGAGCTTGACGAAGTCATCGATGAGCGCAGCGGCGGTATTGGTTTGTGCCTTGATGAGATCGGTGACCATTTTGATGTTGATCACCGGAGCTCGGTAGAGAGACTTCATGAGCATCTGCGCGTTAGCCTGGCGGCGTACATGGAAAGTGGGCATACATTTGCGCTCTATCCGCTCCTTGAGTGCCAGGATGTCCCTGAACACTTGGATGGACAAGGCAGTCGTCTCGCGCATGCCCAGCAGAAAGAATCGTAACCACGGTTCCAATTTCTGAGTCGTACGAACGGCCATCAGTTGATCGTAATACTCGCCCTTGTGACGCTCGAAGAAGTCGGAGAGATACAGCGCAGGCTTGCGTAAGAGGCCGGAGCCGACGAGATAGAGCACGATGAGCAGGCGACCCAACCGTCCGTTTCCGTCCAAAAACGGATGGATGGTTTCGAACTGATAGTGGATGAGCGCGATTTTGACCAGATGCGGGACGTGAATCTGGTCGTTGTGCATGAACTTTTCCAGGTCACTCATGAGATCCGGCACATGGAGATAGTACGGCGGGACAAAGGTGGCGTGGTTAAGACTGACACCGATCCAGTTTTGGCTAATGCGAAATTCTCCCGGCTGCTTGTGCGTGCCACGCACCCCGCGCAGCAGCACAGCGTGAGTTTCTCGCAAAAGCCGATTGGACAAGGGCATCTGAGCCAACTGTTTGATCGCGAAATTGATGGCCTGGATATAATTATGCACCTCCTGCCAGTCATCGCGTTTTTCCGGATCGACGTCGAGCTTGCCGATCAGCGCCTCTTCCATATTGGTCTGAGTTCCCTCAATACGGCTTGAGGTCGTGGCTTCCTTGGTAATGTGCATTCGGATGAAAAAATCCACGTCCGGGATGAGCTGAGAAAACGCGTTCAACTCCCCGAGCAGACGATTCGTCTCTTCCAGGAGTGTGAGAATCTGGGGATCAGACACGACCCATTCCCGGTTGATCGGCGTGGGCAGGAAGCTGCGGTACTCGTATTGTTGCTCGTACCCCCCTGACTTGAACTCGTTGATGTTCATGAACCTCCTTGGCTCCTGCCGAGCCAATTTGATCTAAGCGGACTGTTATGTCAAATGCACGGCGTCAAATTGATATAACGCAGAGCATATGTCAAATGGCCGAAATGGAGAGATAGGAGGAGCTTGCGCTCGAGCAAGATACTCGAAAGGCAAAAAGAGGAAGCCTACTGCTGGAGGTGTTTATCCCGTCGCCAAAAACGATCTAGGGACGGTCTGATTAATTGGAAGAACAAGACAGCGACGAGTTAGATTCCCTGTGTTTTAGGCGCTGACTGATCAAAATTGGGAATTAATCAGACCGTCCCTAGATTACTGATGGGGGTTGTTCGAGAGAACCATTACGATAAATTATTTTGTTCAAATGCACAGCAGGCACCAAGAAGTAGCGGCCTGGCTTTACCGCTACGGGAATGGAAGAACGCTACAGGTCGTTGAACTCTTGAACAGTAAGACCAGCTTGGCGGATAAGCTTTCGGAGAAGACCGGGGCCCAACTCATCGTGCTGCGGGATCGAGAGGGTGTACTGGTAAGCTGCTTTGACCATCATGACGTGGGAGCCTCGTTGTCTGGAGACCGCCCATCCGGCTCGCTGCAATTTCGCCACCGCTTCAGCACCCGAACAGAGCCTGAGGCGCTCCGCCATCAGACAACGACCTCAACGGTCCGCCTCGTATCAAGTTGACTCTTGGCTTCCATCACCTCGAGCCAGCCTTCAATCGCCTCTTTGACATTCACAAGCGCTTCTTCCTGCGTTTTGCCCTGTGAGAGGCAGCCAGGCAGAGCTGGAACTTCCGCGACGTAATATCCGGCTTCATCCTGATCAATGACGACATGAAGCTTCATTGACTGGCTCTCCTCTGCTTCACCGACCAAAGACTTGGGTTCTAGAACAAAATGGAATCACTGAGGGGTTTTATCCCGTCGCCAAGAACGATCTAGAGAGGCTCCGGGTCGAGCAAGCTGTGTATGGTGCCGAAGCCGGGAGTTGAACCCGGATACCCTTACGGGCGCTGGTACCTGAAACCAGTGCGTCTGCCAGTTCCGCCACTTCGGCCTGAGGAATGGAGTGGGATTATCGCTGATCGGTTTCGACCCGTCAAGGTGAGGGACACGAAAATATCCGTCGGCTGAGGTGAAACCGGTTCACCCGGCGGTCAAGACCCCGGCGGTGAGATTCCAGGCGCCACCGGTCGTCACCTCGCGCAGGTCGCCGCTGAGCACAATCCGTTCGCGAACCAACCCGGCCGACGCCAACAAAAAGGCTGCGCGAATACGCGGGGCCTCGTCCGCAATCAACACATCGAACCGCACCTTGCGAAACAACGGATCGGCCGCCACCCGCGCCGCCGTGGTGACGATGACTCGCCGGTTCTGCACGAATGCCTGCCGGTTCGTATCCTCCTGGGCCGCCAGCAGCTCTCGAATCTTCTTCGTGCCCCCCAACCGGATCACTTCTTCTTTGAGCTCGGCAAATTCCGGCTTGAGCTCCTTCGGGACCGTCGCCTCGGGAATCAATTCGGCAATCCGCTCCTTGGCGATGTCGACCTCATGGCGAAGCCCGGCACAGTGCCGCTCATAGATCGCTTTGTACTCACGCAGCGATTCGACGTTTTTTCCTACCGCCTGCATGGACAATCGCTTCCAGATGGGGAGTTGTTCATAGTCGGTCAGGGTCTGGTCGATGTCCTTGATCTTGGCCAGGAAATCGGTCAACTGGGTCACCAATCGCCATTCCAACAACCGCACCTCGTCCAGATCCTTCTGCTTTTGGGCCTTGTAGGCCAGAATCGGCGTGAGTTCACGGAACCGATCGTACTTTTTACGCAAGACCGCCTTGTCGGATCGAGACTTGGCATAGAACTGATGCATTTGCGATTCGAACCCCAGCTCGGGCAGGGGAATGCCGGCACTCTCTTTTCCGATCGCCACCTCATACCGACTCAACCAGCTCTTGAAGGTGAGACCGGCCGCCTTCATGGCCCGGGCAGTGAGAAGGGTGATCGCATCGGCACTCTGATGATCGGGGGCGACGAGGAGAATGCGTTTGTTGCCACGAAGCAGCTCAATGACGAGCGTGGCCAGCTTTTGCCGACGCGCCGTCAGGTCGTCTTGCCACAAGGGCGTCAGCACGGAGGTTGGAACCAGGGCCTCCAGCGCGGCGCGGTCTCCGGTTTGCCCCGCTTCGAGAACGGGTAGAAGCCGCTCCGCCGGGCCCAGTGTATAGGAGGCGCCCGTCTTGCTCATCTCGGCCAAACGGCGGCTGGTGGTCAGGGCCAATCCGCCGGCATCAGGCACCAGGGTGGCGTTGGGCACCACATCGCCGACGGCATCGAACAATTGCAGCACGAGGCGCTCCCCGTCCTGACACAGCACGATGCCCTCCGTCGGTTCGGCCTCCTCGCCCAGGAGCAGAGTCGCAGACACATCGGCTCCCACCACCACGTCGGCGGAGAGATAGAACTCATACAGGTGCAGATTCCCGACGGTCTGGAGCAACCGGCCTCGGGTGAGCGGAATCGATTGGTCGAGCCCCTGCTCCGTGCCGCGCGCGGCATCACCTTCCAGCGTTACGGCCAGGTGTTCGAGGAGATCGGGCAAGGTGCCTGGTATTGTGGTCATGTTCCGTTCTTCCCCCGCGTGTCGTCGTGGCGCAGCCTGCGACGCCGGTCGCACAGCCGTCAGCGCATCGTTCATCGAATCGGGAACGTATCTTAAAGAGTTCCGAAAGATCCTGTCCAGCAGCGCGCTCGCACAAACAATCCACCGCTGAAACGCGACAATGAAGGGAAAGAGACGCACTGAGCGCCTGCGCCGCCATTTCGAGCCGAATGAAGAAAACCGTCCGGTGGCTCCGGATCAATTGACTTTTGCACAGCCCGCCAGTATGCTTTTTCCCTTTCCAACAGAAGGAGTTGCAGTATGAAGGTGATTCTCCAAGAAACACTCGAAGGCGTGGGCGACCTCGGCGACCTTTTGGACGTCTCCAACGGGTTTGCCCGGAACTATCTTTTGCCCCGCAAGAAGGCCGTTGAAGCCAATAGCCGGAACATCAAAGAATTCGAACATGCCAAGCGGGCCGCGACCGAGAAGGCCAAGAAGGAAAAGCAGGACATCGAGGCGCACGGCAAGAAGATCTCCGCGGTCTCGCTGACCGTTGCCGCCCAGGTCGGAAAAGACGACAAGATGTTCGGATCCGTGACGGCCAAGGATATTGCGGAAGGGTTGGCTGAGCAGGGATTCACCGTGGATCGCCGCAAGATCCAGCTGGCCCAGCCCATCAAGGAACTCGGCACCTTCGCCATTGCCATCAAGCTGCCGCGCGAAGTCACCGCCACCATTGCGGTCCATGTGGTGAAGAAGCAAGAAGAGCAAGCAGAGCCGGAAGAAGCCGCACCAACCGCATAACCCGTTGCGGGATCATGCGTGGCCACCGGAGAGAAGGCTGCGCTCGGAGGAAGCATGCAGGAGCTGATCGGTTCGTTGGACGCGTTGAAATCAACCGACCCTGAAACCTACGAGGCTATCGTCGCCGAGGAGCAGCGGCAACGGGACAAGTTGCTGTTGATCGCCTCGGAAAATTTCGCCAGCCCCGCGGTCCTGGCCGCCCAGGGCAGCGTGATGACGAATAAGTATGCCGAAGGGTATCCCGGCAAGCGCTATTACGGCGGTTGCCAACATGTCGATACGGTTGAAAGCCTCGCCATCGAACGCGCCAAACAGATCTTCGGCGCCGAGCACGTCAATGTGCAGCCGCATTCGGGATCGCAAGCCAATATGGCCGCGTACCTGTCCGTGCTCAAGCCGGGCGACACGATTCTGGGATTGGACCTCGCCCAGGGCGGACATCTCACCCACGGCAGCAAGGTGAATTTCTCCGGCATCATCTTCCGTGCGTTTTCGTATGGCGTCGATCGCCAGACCGAAACCATCGATTATGCAGCGGTTCAGAAAATCGCCGAGGAATGTCGTCCCCGCATGTTGGTGGTGGGAGCCAGCGCCTACGCCCGCACCCTCGACTTCCCCAAGTTTCAGGACATCGCCAAGTCGGTGGGCGCATACCTGCTGGTCGATATCGCGCACATTGCCGGATTGATCGCGGCCGGTTTGCATCCCAATCCCGTCCCCTACGCGGATTTCGTCACGACCACGACGCATAAGACGCTGCGTGGCCCACGCGGGGGCGTCACCATGTGCAAGGCTGAATACGCCAAGGCCGTCGATAAGATTATTTTCCCCGGTCTGCAGGGCGGCCCCCTCATGCATGTAATTGCCGCCAAAGCCGTCGCATTCAAAGAAGCGCTGTCGCCGGCGTTCAAGCGGTACCAGCAGCAGGTGCTCGCCAACGCGCGCACGCTGGCGCAGGGACTCGTCGACCGTGGCTATAAAATTGTGTCGGGGGGAACCGATACCCACCTGATGCTGGTCAACCTCACCAACAAAGGCATCACGGGGAAAGAGGCCGACGCCGCCCTCGACGCCGCCGGTATCATCGTCAACAAGAACGCCGTCCCCTACGACGAAAAGCCGCCGGCCACGGCCAGTGGCATCAGGATCGGCAGCCCCATCGTCTCGACGCGCGGCATGCGCGAAGCGGAGATGGGTGAGATCGTGGCGCTCATCGATCGCGTGTTGCAGCATCCCCAGGATCAGCAGGTGCAGGCCGAGGTGCGGGCGCAAGCAAAAACGTTGTGTAATCGTTTTCCCATCTTTCATGCCTACGATTCGTCTCCCGCTTAGGCAGGACGTTCGCCAGTGAAGTGTCCTTTCTGCGACGATGTCGAGGACAAAGTCGTCGATTCGCGGATGGCCAAAGAAGGCGAGGTCATCCGGCGGCGGCGCGAATGCCTGTCGTGCAAACGCCGGTACACCACCTACGAACGGGTCGAAGAAACCATGCCCGCCGTCGTAAAAAAGGACGGACGACGGGAGCCGTTTGATCGGAGCAAGATCGTGTCCGGGCTCAAAAAAGCCTGCGAAAAACGCCCGATCAGCACCGCGACCATCGAAACCGTCACCGATCGCATCGAAAAGCGCATCCAGGATTTAGGTGAAACCGAGATCGTGAGCACCGCCGTCGGTGAGGAAGTCATGCGAGAACTGTCTCAACTCGATCAGGTCGCCTATGTTCGATTCGCCTCCGTGTATCGAGAATTTAAAGACATCGACCAGTTCATGGACGAGATCAAAGCCCTGGCCCAGCAGCGCCGGGAGCGTTAAGCCCTCCCCTTCTCTTCGCTGTTTCGGATCGGTCCGCTCGGTGTAGGTCTCGGTAGGATGGGCACCAACAGAGGAGAGACCTGCGCACTCCCGATAGGCTCTGAACCCATGGCAACGACCAAAGTCACCCGCAACCGACGAACAGCCAAGCGACCAAGCAGACGCCGATCGCCGGGGGCCACACACGTGGTCATCATCGGCGCGGGTCGCGGCGGCACCGCATTAATGGAGATTTTCGCCAACGACCCATTGGTCCGCATCGTGGGTGTGGCCGACATCAGCGATCAGGCACCCGGCCTCGGCCTCGCCAAACGGCTGCACATCCGCGTGACGCGCAACTATCGTCAACTGCTGAAAATGGGGCCGGTGGATCTGGTCATCGATGTGTCGGGCAACCCGGAGGTCGGCGAATACTTGCAGGACATTCGCCGCATGGGGGTCTCGGTCATCGGGGGCGCCAGCGCCAAATTCATGTGGCAATTGATCGAGGCCCGCATCCGTGCCACAGCGGACATCGAAAAGGCCTTGAACAAGTATCAGTCGCTGTACCGCTTGTATGTCAAAGAAACCGGCGCGGCGGTGACAGAGGAACGAACGCGCATCGCCTGCGAAATTCACGACGGGTTGGTGCAGAGCCTGGCCGGTGTGAATTTTAAGCTGGAACTTTCTCAAGAGTTGCTGCGAAAAAATCCCAAGGCCAGCCTGGCCACAATTCGTGAATCCAAAGCTCAGTTGAAACTGGCGATCCAGGAAGCCAGGCAGGTCATCTTCAATCTGCGTCCGCTCCACTACGACAAAATGGAGCTGATTCCGGCGCTGACGAACTATCTCAAGTCCTACGAAACCCAGTACCATATCAAAACGGCCTTTTCCGTGACTGGAGACGAAACGATCTTGTTCCCGCGCACCAAGATCTTCCTGTTCCGGATCGTGCAAGAAGCGCTGAGCAACGTGCAAAAGCACGCCAAGGCCGACCGGGTGTCGGTGCAGCTCGATATTCGGTTTGATTTGTTGCAAGTGACCATTTCCGACAACGGGATCGGATTCGACATGGATGCGGTCCTGCGCGATCCCGAAAAGTGGGATCACTTCGGCATTCGCGGCATCCTGGAGCGCGCACGACTGGTGGGCGGGGAAGCCACGATCGACTCGAAGAAAGGGCGCGGCACGCGCATCGTGTTACGAATCCCACTAGCCGACAAGGAGACGATTCGTCATGGAAAAAATTAAGGTCCTGATCGCTGATGATCACCGCGTGGTGCGCGAAGGCCTGGCGGCTATCCTCAAGACCAAAGACGACATCAACGTGGTGGGTGAAGCGCAAGACGGCGTGGAAGCCGTGGAGAAAACCAAAACTCTCATGCCGGACGTCATTCTCATGGATGTCAGCATGCCCCGCATGGGCGGCATCGAAGCCACCCGGCAAATCAAGCGGGAATTCCCTCACATGGGCATCGTGGCCCTGACGATGTACGAAGAGCAGCAATACATCTTCGATCTCGTGCGCGCCGGCGCCACCGGGTATCTGTTGAAAGACTCTGAGTCCTCACAAATCGTGGCGGCCATCCGGGCGATCTACCGGGGCGAGTCGCTGATTCATCCGTCGGTCGCCAGTAAGATCCTGGCCGAGTTCTCCCTCATGTCACAGAAGAAGGGCAAGAAGCCGGCTTGGGTTGAACACGATTTGACCGAACGCGAAATCACGGTCCTGCGCCTCGTCGCAGACGGGAAGACCAACAAAGAAATCGCCAACAACTTGGATCTCAGTGAGAAGACGGTGAAAAACCACGTCCGCAATATCTTTCACAAGCTGCAGGTGTATGACCGGACCCAGGCAGCGATTCTGGCCATCCGCAAAGGGCTGATCGAGTTGGAACCGAGACCCTGACGAAGGCCGCGCCACCAATGCAGAGCCCAGGCACGGATCTCGATGCTGATGCCGGAATACGTGGTTCCCACTCGACACCAGCCGGATACCATCAGTTAACCCATTGAAAACAAAACACTTCCGTGCTTCGCCCCTTCCATCAAAAGATACAATTGTGTGAATTTCACCACAGTGAACACTTTCAACTATTCAACATAGTTCAATATATATCAATGTCTTACGATTAATTCAATGCTTGGCACAAGCATTGCTCACATGGGAGTACACATTACGGAGGAGGCACCGTGCGGTTTCAGCAAACGATCGGATCACCAGTTTCATGTTCGGGTGTCGGGCTCCACTCAGGCCAACCGGTCACGCTGACACTCCGCCCAGCTCCCCCTAATACCGGAATCGTGTTTGTCTATCGCAACGGATCGGAGGAAACCCTCCTCCCGGCTGCGGTCTCAAATAAAGTACCGACCGAGCTCTGCACGGCCATCAGCGTCAACGGCCGTCAAGTAAAGACCATCGAACACCTCCTGTCGGCTTTGGTCGGCATGGAAGTCGACAACGTGTACGCAGAAGTCGATGCAGGGGAAGTCCCCGTGCTGGATGGCAGCGCGAGCCCCTTCGTGCGATTGATTCGTGCGGCCGGCGTGATCCCCCAGACCCGTCGCCAATCGTATGTGAAAATCACGCAACCCATTGAGGTTGTTGATGGAGCACGCCGAGTCAGAATCGAGCCGTCTTCCACCCCGAAGATCACGTACTCCATTCACTACGATCATCCATTGATCCAAACCCAGTCCTACACCTATGCCTGCTCCGCCTCGGCTTTTGAGCAGGATATTGCAACGGCTCGCACGTTTGGATTTTTGCACGAAGTCGAAGCCCTGTGGGCCAGAGGCCTCGGAAAAGGCGGGACACTGGACAACACCGTGATTCTGTCCAAAGACGGTGTCGTGAATGAATCGGGCCTGCGCTTCCAGAACGAGTTCGTCCGCCACAAGGTCCTGGACTTGATCGGCGATATCGCGCTTCTCGGCTTCCCGTTCATCGGCCATATCGTTGCGGAACGATCAGGTCATGCCATGCACACCAGACTCGTTGAGCAAATCCTGGCTCAGCGCGACAAATGGGCCCTCATCACCGGGGAACATGCAGTCGCGGCATCCGAATCTCGCTCTCCGCTCGGGCTCCTTCGCCCCGCACCATCCCTCGCGATCTAACCGCTGCTTCTAAGCACCCGCATACGCAGATACACTCCTATGCCTATGCCCCATAAGGCCATGGCTGCTTTTAGGCATAAAAAAACGCCGGAGGTAAGTGGCCTTACCCCCGGCGTGTAAATCCTGGTGGGACTTACTTCTTCTTCGCTGCCTTCTTCGCTGGTTTCTTCGCTGCCTTCTTCGTTGCCAAGACTCTCACCTCCCTTCACACATTTAGAGTTGATATGAACTTCTTCCGCCCGCTTACACGACTGCCGTTAACTCCTGGGTCATCACCGCAAACGTGTTCGGTCCGACTTTCTGGAATCGCTTATCCCGCTTTAATGATGTCGCCACAGACGTCAATGGTGTCTTGCCCTTGATCTGCAAACCGCCCTCCAACAAGCGCTGCAAGAGCTCCTTGGCATGCATCGGCCGGCTGGATTCGCGGAGAATCTGATAGGCAGCCTCCGGGACGCTCTTTCCGACGTACTTGCTTTTGCCGAGCAGGATTTCACGCGATTGGTCCGTGACATCGGTCACAGGGAGAGGTCGAATACCTTTTTCATCGGTAATAATCTGACTGGAGAGGCTCGCCAGCTTGGCCTTGTCGGCTTCAACGCGGTACAGCGTTTCCGCCAGCTCCAGGTATTTCTTGATCATCGCGATTTCGTCGTCGAGCCGACGCCGCTTTTTCTCAAGCTCCTGGTAGCGATTCCGATAGGCGCTGATCCGCTGCTCCAGGCCCACCAGAATGTCGGTCAATTCTTCCACAAGCAAGTCCTCAATAAAGCATACTTGCTTTATAGCAAGTGATTCATTTTCTGTCAAGTGATTCAAAACAACTATTTGATCGCATTCTACGCGTGTACAAGTCGAATGCATACAATGCCTAGCCAAGCCTTGCCATACAAGAACAAGCGTTTATAGTATTGTTATTTTTCAACGTGTTACGGTGAATTACCAGCTTAAGGCGAAGTCCTAGGCGGAACCTGGAAGCGAGTCATGCTAGGATGCAGAATCTATGCAGACACCTAAGCGTCCTTCTTCAGAAGACCGCACCTTGTTTCTTGCGACCGCGATTCGAGCGGCTGAAGCAGCCGGAACCGTGCTCCTGGAACATGCCCGCTCCGGATTTCGCATCGACTATAAGGCGGCCATCAATCTTGTGACCGATGCGGATCGAGGCGCGGAAGAAAGCATCGTGCGCACCATTCTCTCCGCCCACCCGTCCCATCGGATCCTTGCCGAGGAACGCGGGGAGGACGGGGCCACGGACTCGCCATATCGATGGATTATCGATCCCCTGGACGGCACCACCAACTTCGCCCATGGATTCCCGTTTTACTCCGTCTCGATCGGCCTGGAATGTGACGGGGAATGCATCGTGGGTGTCGTGCTGGACCCGGTTCGCCGTGAGTTATTCACCGGTGTTCTGGGGCAGGGCGCGTACCTGAACGGCGAACGCCTTCGCGTGTCGACGATTGAGACGCTCGAGCACTCGCTGCTGGTCACCGGCTTCGCGTACAACATCCGTGAGACCACCGACAATAATCTCGACCACTTTTCCCGCATCTCACTTCGCGCACAGGGCGTGCGCCGCACCGGTTCAGCCGCATTGGATCTCAGCTATGTGGCGGCCGGCCGATTCGACGGGTATTGGGAAGTGAAGCTGAGTCCATGGGACATGGCCGCCGGCGTTGTGATTCTCAGGGAGGCAGGGGGAGTCGTGTCAGGATTCAGCAGGGACCGATTTTCATTATACGGACAGGAGCTTGTCGCCACCAACGGGCACATTCACGAGCATTTGCTTCGCGCCATCAACCAACACCCCGATCCTCACTGATCAGCATCGATTTCAGCCGGGGACTCTCGGGCAACTCATCTCCGACAGCGGACACGCCACGCCGCCGGCCGTCCCATGTACAGCGCAATCTTCGATGCGGTATCATGCCGCTCTCACATGTCAGATTGAAGGAGCGCACGCACCATGGCAAGCCAAGTCCCCCCGCAAAAACCAGTCGCCCCAGCGGCGAATCCGCAGGATGTCTGGGACGTCGAACTCTTACACGTCCACGTGTCACGCAAAGGACAACTCGTCAATGCCGAGTGGGCGCTGCATCCTCAGATCAAGGCAGACTTGAGCGCGGAAGAATGGAAAGAGCTCGGCGAGCTGATGAGCAAAGTCACCACCATCGTCGGACACCGTTTTTCTCAGGCCCTCGGGGAGACCGATCCCACCCCTCCGGGTAACGCCTGAGGCATCGGACACTGAAAATCCGCTGATCGCCCACCGACGTCATATCGGGTCCGGAGCGAACCACACCTACTCACCCTGCGAGGCTATCCATGGACTGTTATTACCACTCAAAGGATCTCGGCAAATTCGGAGACATGGGGAAGGGCAACCCGGTGCTGTGGGAAAAGTTCATGAGTTATTACAGCGCCGTCTTTGCCGAAGGCGCGTTGACCGAGCGGGAAAAAGCGCTGATCGCGCTCGGCGTGGCCCATGCCGTGCAATGCCCCTACTGCATCGATGCATACACACAGGCCTGCCTGGAAAAGGGATCGAATACCGAAGAAATGACCGAAGCCGTCCACGTCGCCTGTGCGATCCGCGGCGGGGCGTCACTCGTACACGGCGTGCAGATGCGAAACGTCGCCGAGAAGCTGTCGATGTAGGGGAGGGGAGAACGATCGAAGAGCCCGCAGTATCCGCTTAGTAGTAGGGGTGCTCGGGTATGGCCAGTGTGAAATACTTCCCGCGCTCTTCATACAGAACGCGACGACTCGTCAAGATGCCAAGCGCCTCGGTCAGCTCGTCTTCCGAGCATACCCTGCCACGCTTGGCCTCGCTCAGCGCCGCGCGAATCTGATCCCGACTCTTCGCCGCCTCGTTGCAGGCCTCGATGATACCCGCCGCAGGCCAGTCGTACCGTCGTCTCGTGGGCATCTGTGGATGACGCCCGTCATAGATCGTGACGTACTCCATGGCCTTGGAGTAATACAAAAACGGTCGGTCGCTGCTGCGCGCCAGCCGCTGCCATTCCTCCACCAAGCCGATCAATTCCTGATAGACGTGGGGATCCACCGGCCAGCCGTCGAGTTCATACTCGAAATCATAGGCGATCTTGCGCAGATCGACGCGCGCCGCATCATACACATATTCATAGGCCGTCCCCGGACCCGTGATGCGCACGCCATACTCATGCGGTCTCGTAAAGTAGGGACTGAACCGTTGCAACCAGAATTTCCCGGTCGCCTCCGGCGCTTGCAAATGGAACAGGGACGGCAGGAGATCGATCTGCCGCCGATAGTCCTCATTCGTCTCGCCGGGAAAGCCGAGCAGAATATTCCAGGATACTGCCACTCGATAGTAGCAGCTCCACTTGAGGCAGATGATGTTCTGCATGGGCGTCACGCCCTTGTCCATGGCCTTCAGCTGTGACAGGCTGAGGCTTTCCAACCCGGGCTGCATGCACTTCACGCCCCCTACGGCCAGCGTTCTGATTTGGCTCTTCTGCAGATTGCTCTTGGTTTCAATAAAGACGTCGAGATCGCAGTGCTCGGCGGCAAACCGGCCGAATAGGTTCTCGACATATTTCATGTCGATGATGTTGTCCACCAACCGGAACCGTGTCGTGTCGTAGCGACTCGACAGATACGCCATCTCGCGAGCGACCTGTTCAGACGACTTGGCGCGGAATTTCATACTCTGCGCATTCAGCCCGCAGAAGGTGCAATGGTGCTTCTCACCCCACCAACAACCGCGTGAGCCTTCGTACAACAGAATACGATCCAGGCCGCGCGACGCCTCGGTGCCGAGTTCGGCCAGAAGATGATAATAGTCGTCGTAGTCCGGCGGGCCGGTCTGCGCGAACTCCGTGAAGAGCGCGGTATTCGGCTCACATCGAATGTCGCCCTGCTCCCGATACGTCACCCCTTTCGGGCAGGGTCCGGTCGATCCGCTCAAGATATGGGCCACCAATGCGGGGAACGTCACCTCACCTTCACCCACGACCACATGGTCGATGAACGGAAAGGCGCGAAAATATTCCAGCCCCATCTCGCCGTCGTAGTTGGCGCCACCGAACACGATCTTCACGTCCGGATACAAATCCTTGATGAGCTTCGCCATGGTCAGGCTAGCCACGTTTTGATCGAAGGTGGACGTAAACCCCACGATCTTGTACTGGCCCCAATCGATGCCGGTCATGGCTCCGGTCAGGAATTGCGGCGCGGTCCGCGTGGCCATCTCCTCGAAGAACGACATTGGCTGGCCGCTCTCCCGGGCAATCTGCTCGAACACCGGTTTGAACACCCGCGGATACTCGGCCCGTTTGGGGTTGTCGCGAAACAGCAGATAGGAGAAGAGCCACTCGCCGAACAGCGCGCGTGTCTCGCAAATCGATTCGTAGAGAGGAATCCCGATCTTGTGCGCGAATCGCACATTGAGGTGATGACACTCGACCCCGATGCCCCTCGCTTTCAACAGCGCCGACAGCGTGCCCAACTGAATGGAGGGATACTTCGAAAAACTGAAGGGCATGTTGACGAGCGCCACCTGGGCCTGGGAGCTACTCATAAGATCCCCAGTCCGGCCGGCACAAGGCGGGGGCCGAACCCGGATAAGTCATGGACATCGTCACGAGACGGTCGAGACCGAAGCTCGCCGCGGGCGCCCGCAGAGAGGACGACGCAGGCGTATTCACCGCAATCCGTCGAGGAGGCCGAGCGAGAACGTCCGCGCCGAGCGAGAGGATCGGCTGTCGCAGTAGATGCGCCATGACTTCTCCTGGTTAGGTCCCCGCCCGGAACGGTTCAAACTCTCGATCCGCTTTGGCAGCCAGATAAAAATCGCTCTCCGTGAGCCCATTGATCTTGTGTGTCCAGATCTCGACTGTACATTTTCCCCAGGCCACATACAGATCCGGGTGATGGCCCTCGGCTTCAGCCACCGCGCCGATCTTGTTCGCAAAGGCCAACGATTGCGCAAAATCCTTGAACGTATAGAGCCGTTCCAGATGGCCTTGGGCGTTCAGCGACCACCCACGCCCCAACTCTTGCAACAAGGTCTGTGTACGATCGGCGGGGAGGGGGGGAACTCCGCCTCGACATGGAATGCATTTATTGTCGGCCAGACTCATGAGATCTCCTTCGCAGACGGTGACAGCCGTCGGCAGTTTCAACAAGAGGTTATTCTACGAGCTGCCCGTTCGGTCCCGCAACCGCTCTATCGCCCTGACGGTTGTGCGACCCTGCGTTCATCCATCACGGCATGCCCTCGTTCGAAAAAAAGCCCTCGATTGATGTCGCCCACGCTGACCATCCCGACCAATGTCCCCTTCTCGACCACCGGAATCCGGCGAAAATTTTTCAAGCCCATATAGGACGCGGCTTCAAGCACCGGGGTCCGTGGCGTCACCGTCAGCGGATTCAGGCTCATGACCTCCTCGACTCGTTGCGTGAGGACGTCCGCATAGCCCTCCTCCATCTCCACAAAATCCCGGCTGTGCACGTTGTCATGAATATACTCGCCGTAATTGGGATAGAGGGGAATCAAGACATCGCGCAACGTCACCATGCCGATCAAGAACTCGCCGTCCTCGACGACCGGAATGGCGCCGCAGTGACGACTCAGCATCTTGGTGACCACGCTACGGACCGACTCATTTCGCCTGGCCGTGACCACCCCGGTAGACATGACATCCTGGACAAGCATGGCAGCCTCCTTTCGCACAGGGCGACTCGCAGAGGAGTCACCGGTAGGGGAACGTGCTCTGCCTCATCATTCGCTCTCGTCGAAGACTTCGCCGACCTGACGCCGGTCGAGCCTCACACTCCTGGGCAGCCTCCGCCGCCAACGACGCTCACCGAATGGCCCCTGGCTCAGGAGATACTTTGCAGACTGACGCGAAATATGGTAGGGAAGTGGAGTTCAAAAAGAAAGCCCCTCCCTGCAACCGGTCAACGCAGGATCGGGGAGGGCCCTCTCCCAGGGCATCTCACGCGAGGTCGCTATCGCCACCGTCCTTCGCATCGGTCATCGGGGAGCCGCCGGCCACGCCCCCGAGAACACTCTCGCCGCTATCTGGAAAGCCCGCTCGTTTCACGCAGATCTCATCGAAATCGACCTCCGCGCAACCAGCGACGGTCATCTTGTGTTGCTGCACGACGACACCATCGATCGCACCACCAACAAGAGCGGACACGTGTCCGAGATGTCGCTCGAGCAGATGCAACGGCTCGATGCGGGGAATTGGCAGCGTGTCCCCACGCTGGAGGAGGCCTTGGACGTTGCGGGGCGCGCCGTCGGTATGATTCTCGAACTAAAAGTGGAGGGAATCGGCAACGAGGCCTGCGCGATCGTCAAGCGCACCGGATTCCCCGGACCGTTGATCTATGCGTCGTTTCTGATGCCGGAGCTGCAGCGCGTGCGGCAAACCGATCCCGACGCGAAGATGATGGTCTTGCAGCACCGCCGGCTGCCGCCGGACCCTGTGGCGGATGTCGTCGCTTTGGATGCCTCCCATGTCGGACTCCACTTTTCGACGGTCACACCCATGCTGCTGCAGACGTATCACAACCTCGGACGACAGGTCTTCGTCTACACCGTGAATGAACCGCAGGACATCCAACGCATGCGCAACCTGGGCGTAGACGGCATCATCTCCGACTTCCCGGATCGTATCTGAACTCGGAACAGAGCAGATGGCTTATGGCCTATGGCTCGGAAAGAGAACGGCCCCGTCACTGTTCTAAGCTATACGCCATTTGCTATATGCTCTTAACCCACATTATTCATGAGCGCTTCTACTGCAACCGCCGATCCGCTGCTGCGACGAGCCTTCGGCCGGCGGGCTCGCCCATCGGACCCTTCACGTACTGCACGAGTACGCGTCGGGGCCTCCGGGCTCCGCGCGCCGGTCTCGCGACGCGCCTCAGCGATTTCGTGACGAACCGTCATGAATAATGCGGGTTAAGACGCACGTAGCTTCACCACGATCTGCTGGGCAGCGACGCTATTCGGCACCACGATATGACGGTCATCGACTGTCTTCACCAAAATATAGCCCATGGTCATCTCATCGATCACGCCGGTTTCGAGTCCGGTCGGCGCAGACAGTTGCACACGATCGCCCACCTCGAACGGCTGATAAAACAGCAAGGCAAAGCCGGACACCAGGTTGCTGAGGGTGGTCTGCGCCGCCAGGCCGAAGAGGATCGACGCCACACCGGCACTCGCCAGCAACGCCGTGCCCACGGAGTGCAGTTGCGGGATCGCGTTGAAGTAGAGAATGACCGCCAGGGTATAGACCACCACTTGGCCCAGCCTGATCAGCAGCGTCGATGCCGCCTGATCGCTCAGAAGAGACGCCACCCGGCGCACGCCCAACCGGATCATACGAGCGAGGAACCAGGCAATCAGGATAAATAAGAACGCGTAAAACGCAGCCCCGACCAAGGTGGCAGGGTCGATGACATCTCCGCGAACAAACACGTCAAGAAAAGACATAGGGACCTCCCATGGCACGGCACGTGATTCAGAATCAGCAACTCTTGGGACTGTATGCCATGGAAGAAGGAAGGAACAAGGGCGGAAGACCGGGTCGCATAAAATGCCACGGGCGACCCTACACTGCGGTGGGAGGTCGCCCGTGGATGGCGCTTGGGACGCCGACAGTCGATTATGTTGTCGGAAACTCAGGACCCGTTCGAGAAGACAGGGTATCAGGATGTCCGTCGGGGGATAGTCTACCCCAGGAAACTTGTGTGCCTCGTGTTTGGATCGAATCCTTCTCTTTTTGGGTGGCTGTTATCCGGTTATCGGATAGTGCCGAGAGGCACAAGCCAGCGAAGGATCGTCAAACCCGACCGACGATCAGCCCACCCTCAACTCTGCGGGCCGCCCTAGTCCGGTGGCGTAAGTTCTTCCATCTGTGAACCTCCCCGGTTGAGGAGTGGCGAGGTCTCCCGAACAGGCGCGCACTGTCCATCGCCTCGTCACGGTTAACACAGCCCTTGGAATACACAGTCCCGTCTTACGCTCCTTAGAAAATCCTGTCAAGAGAAAAATCGGCCCTAGTCATATTTCCTGATCCGAATCCGATAGGCCGGTTCGAGCCCTCGTTACGGCAAGGGCCCCTGCTTGGACAGGAGCCCTTGGGTGGCGCTTAGGACGCCGAGTGCTGTCCGTGATGTAGCGGCCCGTGAAGACCCGCCGAGTCGAACAAGAGGGAAGAACATCTCGCCGGAGAACAACAGCCTGCCATCAACAGGCGACGTGTAGAAACCGACACCAGCCCTCCGCTTAGAGGCATGACGCGATGATGGAGATCGGTGCGTCTTCGATGCCGCAAGGCATAGCCGAGAGAGAACCGGCCGACAGAACCGACGAGACGCTTGCCTTCAATCCGGCAGGCCGTACGGGCCAGGTGGAGTCGTATCGTTCATCGTCCACCCTCCTTTCCGTTGCGGGACTCAGTGGGAGATCTAGACGGCAGCCGCGCGGTCTGTCCGGTCTCCCAGCTACCACGATGGAGTCGGGCCGCAAATCCTATCTACGCTCCTCGAAAAGTTCTGTCAATACAGGGTCTCGTTGGTGCCCCGGTGACGGCCCGACCGACCGCCGTCATCCGATGGCAGGCAGCGCGCAGCCTTACCGGTCCGCCGGTGACCGCCTCTCTTTCATCGCATCGCCGGACTGCGGCCTGATCACGGCCATGTCCTGTTTCTTGTAGTCGGCGGGAGGGAGGAACAACGCATCGTCGAGGCTTTTCTTTTTGATGTTCACGACTTCCCAGCGAGCCTCCTCATTCCCCTTGGCGTCACGATCCACACCCTTGATCGGAAACCCGCCGTCCTTGAACAGTTCACGTATCCACCCCGGCAACAACGAAGCACCGCCCGCTTGTGCGCTCATCATCCCGAACATGGCCGCATTCCCGATCCCCCTCGCGATACAGAGCTCGCCGGTGCTGCCGTCCGACTTGTCTTTCGTATGATAGATCTCGCACGGATACCCAGCGGCCTGATCGCGCTTTCCAGCCTTGATGACCACAACATCCTCCGACATGTCCGGCGCAGCCTTGGACGTCTCCCCCGTGGGGATTTCCATATAAATCTTTTCGTCGTGCTGAAGGCTGTACATCACCTTCTTTTTTGCATCGAAGATCATGGCGCCCTTGTCCGCATCCGGGCCCGTTTCCTCAAACCGCAGCTTGTCGCCCTTCAGAAACCACTGCTGCTGCATGGTCGTCCCGTCGCTCGTCTCATTCAGGAGCATGAGGCCCTCAAAATCACTCGCCGACACCACTACCGCAACAGCCATCAGCAGGACGCCTCCCGCCAGGCCCAGCATGACCGTACGCATGTCGCTCTCCTTTCAGTCCGTATGCGTGGAACTACTGTCCGCCTTGCGGTTGTACCGGCTGTTTTTTCATCGCCTCGCCGAGTTGCTTCATGATCTCTTGCATATCCGGTTGCCGCCCGGCCTCACCGGCCGGCTCACCCGCACTGCGGCGCGCGGCTTTGCGTTTCTTCATCTCCTCCATCATCTTGGAGAAATCCGCCGCACCCTGCCCCTTTTGCTCGCGCATCGCCTTCATCCGTTCCTGCATCGCCGACATGTCCTGCTTCGCCCAGTCGGCCGGGAAGGCAAAGAGGCCGGCATCCAAGCTCTTTTTGTCGATGCTGGTCACTTCCATGCGCATGGATTCCTTGCCCGCTTCGTCATACTGAATGCTCCGGATGGCGAATCCTCCCTCCTCGGCGAGTTGCTTCATCCAGCCGGGCTGCGAAGACCGCCGCGCATCCTTCGGATCAGCCCAGAACGTCGCGGCTTTTCCGAATCCCTTGGCCACACAGACGTGGCTCTTCAGTCGATGCGGTTCCTTGTCGGTGATGCGCCAAATCTCGCAGCTAGATCCCGCAATCGTTTCGGTCTTGCCCGTCCGTTCGACGATCTGATGTTCAAACGCCTCCGTGAGATGTTCTCCACGCTCACCCGCCAGGCTGAATTCCATATAAGACTTCTGCCCGGGCATCGCCATCTGCATCGTTCTGGTCGTAGCGTCGAAGATCATGACGCTCGTGCGCCCTTCGCCGCGCGACATTTCCATGCGGCCCTTGTCACCCTTGAGATACCAGTCCATCGCGCTCTTCATACCGGTGTCCGCGTGACTGGTCGTCATGTGGAGCACGCCTTCAAACTCACCGGCGCGCGCAGAGAGGGGAGCGAGACTCAGCGCAACGGTCGCGACAACAATCGGCCATCTTCTCTGCATGATTCACACTCCTGGTTAGACGAGCGCCTGCAAGACAAGCTGCAGTGTAACCGAGTGTAGTGGCCGCCACCAGCCGGGACCGTAGGGGCCCGCCCATGCGAGCACCCGCCCCCTAGGAGCCTGTCCGACATTGCCGAAAAAGACCGATTTGGGGGGATGAAATCATATTGACCGAAGCGAGATCGTTGATCCTGAGCCAAATGTGCACGTCGAAATTTTCGTGTTTCCTAATGTCGGACAGGCTCCTAGCAGGCTGCGGAAAAAGGCCGTCCAGCAAGGCCGCAGCAAGCGAAGAGGCGAATCGTACTCTCGCCGTAAGGTGAGCCTCTGAGGTTCACGACGCGCGGAATAACGCGCGTCACGTTTGTGAACGCCGCCGAGGCGGTGAGGTGGCCGTGTCTTGCGAGAACGCCGCTGGTGGACTGTTTCCGCAGCCTGCTAGACAATCTTCAGCGTCTTGAAATTCACTCCCTTCGGGGCCGGAGGGGTCGAGAGCTTCATCGCGGTGAGCGCCTGAACGACCAGTTCCGCCACCACGAGATTGCGATACCACTTTCGATTGGCCGGCACGATGTACCAGGGGGCCTGGTCCGTGCTGGTGGCCGCGATCACCTCTTCGAACGCCGTTATATACTCGTCCCACAGTGTGCGCTCTTCGAGATCCCCGGAATTCCATTTCCACCGTTTTTCGGGATCGTGAATGCGGGCTTCCAGCCGGGCCTTCTGTTCATCTTTCGAAATATGGAGAAAGAATTTCAGAATGGCTGTCCCGTTCTCGGCAAGGAGTTCCTCGAATTCCTTGATCTGATTGAATCGGCGCCTCGCCACCTTGTCCGAGACCCAACCATGCACCCGCGTAATCAACACGTCTTCATAGTGCGAGCGGTTGAAGATTCCGATCTGGCCCTTGGCGGGCGCCTTCTGGTGTACGCGCCAGAGGAAGTCGTGAGAGAGCTCTTCAGCGGAAGGCGTCTTAAAAGACACCACCTTGCAGCCTTGCGGATTGACCCCCGACATCACACTCCGGATCGTGCCGTCCTTACCGCTGGTGTCCATGCCCTGCAGCACGATCAACAGGGCGCGCGTGCCGTTGGCATAGAGACGTTCCTGCAATTGATCGAGTGTCGCAATGAGTTCATCCGCCGCCGCCTTGGCCTTCGCCTTTCCATCTTCGTTCTTCTTGTACGCCCCGGTGTCATCGGGATCGAACCGTTTTAATACCAGTCGGCAGCCAGGCTCAATGCGATAAGCCTTCATCTCATCCTTCTCCACAATAGTGCCTCCCTCCGCTGACTGAGACGCGCGCTTCCTCCCACGACCACTTCATGAAACAGATGCCTGCACACCGTCATGGCGAGCGGCTGACTCGGCGATAGAACGAGTCGCACTCCCGGTCGCGGATGAAATTTCTTCCAGCAGTGCATTGATTAAACCGGACGCAGCCTTATGGGATAAGACAGGACCGTATTCCTCAATCAAGGAGGCGTCAGTCATGCTCAAGGAAGTGACCGGAGACATCCTTCTATCCACCGCCGGCGCGATCGCACACGGCATTGCCCCCCACGACAATTTCAAACAGGGCTTGGCCTTGTCACTCCGCGAGCAGTGGCCCGGCATGTACAAAGATTTTCGCCACTATTGCCAAACGTACAATCCCGACCCGGGCGGCGCCTGGTCCTGGAAAGGTCCGAATTCCCCGGTCATCATCAATCTGTTTACGCAAGAGCCGCCGGCCAGCGATCAGGATCATCCCGGAAAGGCCACCTTGCCCAACGTCAATCATGCGCTCCAGGCGTTGAAGAAGGAACTGCAGGAGCATCAGGTCAAGAGCCTGGCGCTGCCGCGTCTGGCCACGGGAGTCGGCGGACTGGAATGGGAGAAGGTCTATCCCTTGCTCCAGCAGGCCTTGAAAGACCTGAATATTCCTGTGTACGTCTACGGTCAGTACAAAAAAGGGGTGGCCGCACAGGAAGCCTAGCCCGGACTATTCATGAATGCCGTCGCGAGGCGTTCGAGACGGAAGCCCGCCGAGGCTGCTCGCACGTGAGGCCGACGCAGGCGTGCTCGCAGTCCGTCGAGGAGGCCGAACGAGAACAACCTCGCCGGGCGAGAGGATCGGACGCCGGAGCAGGTATTCATGAATAGTCCGGGCTAGACAGAGGCCCTACGGCTGCGCGCCCGGGTAAGATATTGCAGCAAGAGTCCGATCTGCGACTGCCGCGCAAGATACCATTGTGCGGCAGATGCAGACTTCTTTCCGATCCGCACGGTGACGATGCGCTCATCCGGCAGCGAAAACACATCCTCATCGGTATCGTCATCGCCGACGTACAGGGCACCGGTACTCTTCAGCTGGTGCATCAGCTCTAACATCGCGGACCCTTTGTGCAGATTGCCGGAGGGGATGGCATTCACCACGGCTTTGCCCAACACGAGCCTGGGCGCAGGCGACAACATCGACACGGTATGAAAGATCGCCTCACGCGCGAGCTGCGGTGAGCACGCCTGCCGATAATGAAACGTGACCGAATAGGTCTTGTCCTCGACCACCACTCCCGCTCGCGTCAGATCTCGCTCGTCTTTGGACACCGTCTTCAGCCAGGCGCGGCAGCAATCCTGGGCCTGGTGCATGACCCGCTCCGATGTATGCAACCCTTCGAGCCCGTGATTGCCGATGAGATGGGCGGGAATGCCGTCTACGCGAGGGCGAAGATCGTCGAGTGAGCGCCCCGAAATGACCGCCGTCGGCGCCGTCACGGCCAGGGCATGCAGGGCATCGCGAATAGGGTGGGTGAGGACGGCAGCATGCCGGTCTTGAACGATTCGCGCCAGCGTGCCGTCGAAATCGAAGGCAAACAACGCCTCGGCCTGCCCGGCCAAGTGACTCAGGATGCGTTTGCCTGGAGCGCTGAGCACGTCCTGCATCGGTGTGACTATCGCCCCCGTCCCGAGGCTTGTCCCACCTGCTTCATCACGCGAATGCGACGACGCATCCGGGCTGCGTCCATGAGCATGCGACCGGCCCACCGGTACACATTGAACTCCTGAATCAGTCCGCGCATGCTCCGCATGCGGGCGCGCTGTTCCTTCGGGGTCATGGAGAGCGCCATGTGCAGCGCCGCCGCGCACTGGTCGATATCGTAGGGATTCACCACCAGCGCCTCAGGCAGCTCCTGCGCCGCCCCGGTGAACTGGCTGAGGATCAACACGCCTTGTTCGTCGTCGCGGGCTGCAATGAACTCCTTGGCCACCAGGTTCATGCCGTCATGTAGGCTCGTGACGAAGCAGAGCTCGGAGGCCCGGTAATACTCATACACATCCGGCGGCTCGTGGTGTTTCACCTTCAAGACAATCGGCTCATACCCTTCGCGGCCGAACCGCTTATTGATGCGCTCAGCCAGCGCGTAGACTTGATCGTGGAAATGCTGGTACTGGTCGATGATCGTCCGGCTCGGCGCCGCGATCTGAATGAAGGAAAACTTGCCGACCCACTCGGGCTGCAACTCGAACAATCGTTCGACGGCGAGAAATCGCTCGATGATGCCCTTGGTGTAGTCCAAGCGGTCGACACCGATCCCGACCAGCCGGTCGGGTCCCATCGCATGACGCTCGCGGATATGCACCCGGCAGTCCGGCACCGGCCGTTGATTCTCCAACCAGCGCGACGGCCACTCGATGGAAATCGGGTAGGGGTTGACCGCCGTGAGGCGCCCGCCGTAGGACACCGTGGAGCTGTCGCGGTCGATGCGCGCTTCAAGGATGCGATCGATGCAGGACAGAAAATGGTTTCCATGCTCACGAGTGTGAAACCCGACGATGCTGCTGCCGAGCAAGCCTTCCAAAATCTCCTGCCGCCACGGGCAAATGCCGTAGCTTTCGGAGTTGGGCCAGGGAATATGCCAGAACATGATGATGGTGGCGTTCGGCAGCTTCTCGCGCACCATCTTCGGGAGCAGCGCAAAGTGGTAATCCTGTACGAGGATCACCGGATCATCCGTCTTGGCTTCTTCCACCACCGCCTTCGCGAACCGCTCGTTGACGGCCACATACTGTTCCCAGTCGGAAGTCCTGAACGTCGGACGGACATGCGCATTGTGGCATAAGGGCCAGAGGCCCTCGTTGGAAAACCCATAATAAAAGCCGGATTCTTCGTCGGGCGACAACCAGATGCGGCGAATATCGTATGAAGGATGGTCCGGCGGCACCCGTACGTGGTCCCGGCTATCCACGACATCCCGGTCCGCTGAACCGTTGCCATGAGCGATCCACACGCCCGAACAGGCCCGCATCACCGGCTCGAGTGCAGACACCAGCCCGCTGGCCGGTACTTGCACCTCGATTTTCTGCCCGCGTCGATTGTGGATATAGGGTTGCCGATTGGAGACAATCAAAATTTCGTCGCCGGAAAGATGCTCATGCAGAATGGTTTTGAGGCTGGCGGGGCTCCAGGTGATTTGGCTCTCATCGCGCATCCGTCGATCGGCTTCCAATTCCCGCACCAACGCATGGAGATCCTGCGCCACCGGATGCAGTTCGGACGAATGGGCTCCGGCGGATTCAGGCGGCAACCCTTTGCTGGTCAACATGGCCCGCACCCCGGCCACCCAGCCTCGCCAGCTGAGCTGCGCGACGAGCACGGTCACCGCTGAAATCAGCCCGGCGAGCCCGACGAAGAGATAAAAAATATACCACTTCGTATCGGTGCTGCGCTGGTGCACAAAACTCATGTCGTGGACCAGCATCAGCCGGCCCTGCGCTTTGCCCCCGGACTGAATGGTCGCGACCACCACGTGCAGCGGTCCCTGCGCAAACTCCACCACTTCCGAGGAGCCCGGCGCCAGGTGCGCTAGACTTTCGCAGGACAGCTGGTCGGGATAGGTCAATGTCTGGTAGAGCAGGCGCTGCTGAGTATCGCAGAAACCCAGCGCATAGAGCCGCTCGTCCTGAATGACTTTGTGAAAGTAAGCGAAGATCTTCGTGCGTGAACGCGACACGACCAGGTCCGCCAACGGCACTTCCATCGTGCTGGCCAGTAATTTGGATCGGCTTTCAAGGTCGCGCGTGAACCACTTCAGCGTGAGCGAATCGACGAGGGGCACGACGCTATAGGCCACGACTCCCAACACCAGCAAGAGGGGAAGGATAAACCGGAGGGACAGCCGCATTGTTGCTCCTGCAGTTTACTTTGAGATGAAAATCTCTTATGGTCGGGGGCATGTACCCCTACGGACTCATCGGCAATTGCCACGTCTCCGCCCATATTCATGAAAGCGGGTCTGTGGACTGGCTCTGTCTGCCAAGACCGGATAGCGATCCGGTCTTCGGTCGAATCCTCGATCCGGAGGGAGGGCACTTTTCCATATCAAGCCCTACCAGCTCCGCTCAAGTCAAGACAACGCAACGCTACCTTCCTAATACAAATATCCTGGTGACCGAGGTGTCCACGTCAAAGGGCGACGCCTTCAGGATCACGGACTTCTGCCCGCGCTTCGAGCAGTACGGCCGCGTGTACCGTCCCGCCGCCCTCTTTCGCATCGTCGAACCGCTGGCCGGCACTCCCTCCATCCGCGTGAGCTGCCGCCCGGTCACGGGATGGGGAAAAGACTATACCCGCGGCATGCGCGGCAACAGTCACGTCCGGTACGACATCCGCGGGGAATACCTCCGGCTGTTGACCAACATGCCCCTGACCTACTTGTACGAGGAACGCCCCTTCGCCCTCACCGAGAAAACGTACTTTGCGCTCACCTGGGGCCTGGGCATCGAAGACGATCTCGCCAAGGTCAGTCACGAGTTCCTCGACCAGACGACCCGCTACTGGCGCATGTGGGTGAAACATTGCTCGATTCCCGTGCTGCACCAGGAAGAAGTCATTCGTTCCGCGCTCGCGCTCAAACTCCATTGTTACGAAGACACGGGCGCCATCCTCGCCGCCTTGACCACCAGCCTCCCCGAAGAACCGGGCGGACCGCGGAATTGGGACTATCGGTACTGCTGGCTGCGTGACGCCTATTTTTCTCTGACTGCCTTTCACAATCTCGGGCACTTCGAAGAGATGGAAGGGTTTCTCAAATTCCTGCTCAACATCGCCTATACGCATGAACATTCGCGGGAGCGACTCGCTCCGGTGTATACGCTCAGCCAGGATCTCCCGCTGCCGGAAACCGAACACCGGAACTGGGCGGGCTTCTGCGGCAGCGCGCCGGTGCGCAATCACAATCAGGCCGCCGAACATATCCAAAACGATGTCTACGGCGAACTGGTCCTCGCGCTGACCCCGATCTTCACCGACAACCGCTTCTACGATCTCCGGACCAAGGACCAGGAACAACTCGTCGCCAACCTGGCCCGACTCTGCGATCGAACCATCGCCCAGCCGGATGCAGGGTTGTGGGAGATTCGCAACGGCTGGCAGGAACATTCGTTTTCGAATCTGATGTGCTGGGCCGGGCTCGATCGGGCTCATCGCATGCACAAGGCGGGATTTCTCCCCTCGTTGACGCTCGACCTCGATGCCGCGCGGGCGCGGGCCGCGCAGGCGCTGTTGAACGCCACCAAAGACGGCTCGCTACGCAACGGCCCCAAAGACGACACCTACGATGCCTCGCTGGCCCAGGCGGCGATTCTCGGGTTTCCAAACCGGGAGGTGTGCGAATCCACGATGCAGAGCATTGCGCGTGCGCTGGCCGTGCAGGCGGGCGGGAAAGAAACCGGATTTTATTTCCGCTACCTGCGCACCGACGATTTCGGCCGGCCACAATCCAGCTTTGTCATCTGTTCCTTCTGGGTCGTCCAGGGACTCGCGCGACTTGGACGGATGGCGGAGGCGCAGCAGATCATGGCCCAGGTCCTGACCGGCGCAAACCATCTCGGGCTCTTCTCAGAACATTTCGTCCCCGAAACCCGCACCCAGCTCGGGAACTTTCCTCAAGCCTATTCCCACGTCGGTCTGATCAACGCCGCCTTCGCCGTCAGTCCCTCCTGGACCACGGTGCTCTAACAGGATGCGCAAAAAGGGCGTCCTCATCAGTCGTCGTTCGTGAAGCGTCGCTCGCTCCGGATCAATGAGCCGATAGCGTAGCTCATAGCGTATGGTCCGAAATAGACAGAGAGTCTTTACCACTGCTTAGGCCATCAGCCATACGCTCTGAGTCCCCGCGAGGTACGTTTCACCTTTCACGCTTGACGCTGCACGTACGGCATCCTTTTCAAGCAGACATGTCGATCTTGAGACTTCGACTCGCGCCCCGGAGCCACGCGGGCGACTCCGGGGAGAGCGGAGGGAGGGAGGAGCGGTCGGGCACAACCAAAGCGCCGGCCGCCTGCTCAGTCACTACTGCGTGGGAGCCACGACTCGAATGGTTCCCGGCTCAATCTGCATACCGCCCGGTGCGGCCGATCGCATACGCGCGTTATAGCTAATCACAATGGCCTTGTTGAAACAGAGGCTCGCGCTCTTATTCGGGGCCAATTCAAAGAGCTCTTGCGCCCGCCCGAATATATTCGAGAACTCACGTTCACAGGACAACATGTCCGCATCGAGCCCGGGAATATCAATCAATACCGGAAGTGTGCGGTGGTTCGCCCAGCGCACTTCATCGCCGACATGTACCGTCAGCTCAGCGGGCATCATGTGCTCTTCGAATTTGACCTCGTGGATCACCGCCGTCCTTGTCGTTTGCGGCAATCCCGCACAACCGGCAAGCAAGAGCAATCCTGTCAACGCGATCAATGATTTTGTCATGTATGACCCCCTTCATAAATGAATACACCAGATGGCCCTGAGGGGCTTCCTCCATTCACTATAACAGGCTGACAAGTTGAGAGCGAATGGCGAGGGTGGCGTGTGTTCGGGTCTCGGACGACCTGCTACCTGACCCGGGTCACCCGATTGGTATCGGTGTGGTGAAACACATCGCTCCGTCCCTTCATCTTCAGCTGCGTATCTTCGTGGTAGCTCAAACTGTCGGGGCCATGCAGGGTCACCGTGAGTTCATACCGGACGGTCTTGAACTCCCGATCCAGAAACTTGTTCGAACAGATGCCATACGTATCCGATCCGGCATCCGCCGAAATCTGAAACGACGTGGCGTCCGGTTCCACGGTTCCTCCGGCGAGCACCGTGACACCTCGTGGAACAATGAAACAGCGCAGCACCTGCTTCGCCGCCGCATCCCACAGCCAGTAGCCGGTTTCTTCATGAAACGGCGCCCCGTCGCTCAACCGCCAGGCCACGGTCGCATAACGAAGGCCGTACAGCTGTTGCTCATGATTGTTGACCGGACCGAACGGCTCGAAGGTCAACCGTTCGCGATAGGCATTGTGTTCTGTGTCCCGGTTGTCGTCAGGCGCCACATCGGCGCCCTTGTCGCCCTCCCACACACCGGCCAACGCCGCCAACGGACCGAGATACTTCAGCAAGTCGTCACCCATGTCATCTTTCCTCCTTGTCGTTGAGTCTCGCCGCCAAGAGAGTGCCTGACGGACCAGACCGGAGGCTCTTGTACCAGAAGTCGGCAGAGCGACTCAAATTGAAACAGGCTGAAGGCTGTCGAGGTGAACGATTGGCGAGCGAAGGGTGCGGAACGCGGACTTCACTCTACTTCTTTGCAGTCCGGCGGCAACATCCCTGAACGACGCCAAGGCTGCCTCCAGATGCTCAATAATCTCCTGCTGCAACACATCTGGGGGCAGGAGGTCATCGAGATTGTCCAGACCGTCCGCTCACAGCTCACATAGCCCTTCTCCCGCAACAGGGGGTCTATGAGATGGTAGCGGGTATCCGCCTCGTTCATGCTCATTTACGCGCTCACGACTCTGGATCGCGAATACCTAACCACTCTGGCGCCACTCCTCTCACTCTCCACCTGCTGCCGTAGATCGCGCGTTTTCATGTCTCACCAGCGTTTGGCTCAGCTCTTGGCTCAAACCTCGACGCTGAGCCAAACAGAACATGTTGTATTGACAATGGGTTAGGCGAAAAAATCTGACCATTTGGTACATTGGCTTGGTTCAAATACTATCGATAGGCCTCGTTTTGAACCAAGTTACGGCAGACGGTACCGCGTGCCGCTTCGCACCCCTTCCGGATGAAGCCTGCCTTCTTTAACCAACTGCTCAATACCGCGACGGATTCGCGAGCGTGGAATTTCCAATCCAATACGCTGGTGAATATCGCCAATCTTCGAACGTGGGTAGCGCCCCACGTCTTCCACGATTAGAGCCAGCAACCGGTGCGCCTCGATGCGCGTGAGTGTGGTGGTGCCCGGGAACTCTAGGCTACGCAGCAAGCCCGGATCGACGAAGTAGCGTGTGGCCTGGGTGCGCCCCGAGCTTTGCACGAGTTGCCAATCCAGCAGGCGCTTGAGCCAAGGCTGCACCGCTTCGACCGAAGGCAGCTCCAGCTTCGCCACTAGTTCACGGGCAGTCAGCAGCAACACAAGGCTCCTACTCATGATACGAAGAACTGAGCGCAACGTCCCGCGTCCTTCCTCAACGAGCGCCAGTCGACCAAAGGGAGCCTTCCGCAGCCGGCCAAGACCGTGGCCGAGCCAAAGATCACACTTCACCAACATGCTTCGTATTCAGCAAGACACGCGTTCCGTGGTCGGTGCGGCGCTTGCGGGGCGAGGGGTGTTGCGTATTAAGCGCCGAGCAAACGGCGGGCCAGCAGGGACTGCATGTCCCGACGTCCATCGATGATGAGGTAGATGACGACTTGCCTGCCCATGACGCGGTACATCACCCGGTAGGGCTTGAACACGGTTTGGCGGTACTCCTTGATGCCCAGTGCCACAAGTTCCTTCGGGTAGCTACCGCGCTCTGGAAACTTGGCCAGCCCCTCCACGATCTCCATCAACCGGTCTAGAACGTCCTTGGCGTTGGCGATGCCATCGAATTCAGCGATGTAGTCGTAGATGGATTCCAGGTCTCGCTCCGCACCCTGGGTGAGCAGAACCTCGTAGCGCTTCGATCTGCCGACCATCAGATCGTCGCTCGCTTTGCGCGCAAACGCGCCACCACGCCGGCCACAGGCTTGACCCGACCTGCCTCCACGTCCTGACTGCCAAGGGCCAGGATCTTGAGCAACGCCAACGTCTCCTGGGTTTCCTCGAAGGACGCGACGTCCTGCAGCACGGCTTTGGCTTCTCCGTTTTGGGTGATGACCAAGGGTTCGCGCTGCTCGGCCAGATGCGTCAGCACTTCCGCGGCGTTGGCCTTGAGATAACTGATCGGTTTGACGTGCGAAGAATAGCGCATGGCGTTGCTCCCGTGATGTAACGTGGACTAAATATAGTCCTTATTCAGTCTCTTCGCAACAGCCGCTCGATACACGCTCTACCGAATGGCGCTTTCAGCAGCCGGCGAACAAGGCGACCACGCCGCCCTGTACAGCTTCGCTCTCCCGGTCTCGATGCCGGACTTCGCCGTGTCTTTGCTGTGGTACCCGCGATTGGATGGCGATCTCGCCCATCGCTGGGTACGCGGTTGTCTTCGAGAGGTCTGCACGGCGCACCTGGCCCGCCAGAGTGGTTCAGGCACGAAAAAAGGGCCCGGAGAGTCTCCGAGCCCTTGGTTGATGGGTCGCCGACACGTTAGGAACGAATGACTGGGGGAGTGTCTCCCGTCGCCCGGAACCATTTAAATGGCTCCGGGTCGAGCGAGCTTTGTTTGGTGGAGGCGAGGGGAGTTGAACCCCTGTCCGAAGATCGTCGGCACATCGCGTCTACATGTGTAGCCGATTCTTTAAGCTTCGCAGCAACCCACGCCTATCGGCCGGCTTAGAATCGCCGCTAGCCCAGTATTGTCTCGCCCCCCGCCGCTGAGCACCGGCGTGGGACCAGCCCGCTGCATCACGCCATTCCACCCCCGCGGGCCTCAGATGGAACGACGTCTCAGCTTAAATAATTAAGCTGCGAGTGCCAGTTCTTGATTGGCAGTTGCGTTTTTCCCGGAATTTTACGAGTTCCCGAGATCTCGACATGCGACGATGGCGTCAATATCCCCGTCGAAACCGGTCGCCCCCCTTTCTTTTGAAGCGTGAAACGTCAGACGTAAAACGTGAGCGCGCGCCCCGTGACACTTTTCACCTTTCACGCCTCTCGCCCTAGCAGGATGCGCAAAAAGGCCGTCCAGCAAGGCCGCAGCGAGCGAAGAGGCGAATCGTACTCGTGCGGTACGGTGAGCCGCGAAACGATGCGAGAACGCCGCTGGCGGACTTTTTCCGCATCCTGCTAGATGCTCATCATACAGTACAGGTCAAGGGGATGCCAGCACATCAAGCCGGTTTGGCCAGGCTCCGAGCGATCATATAGGTAAATCGTTTTGTCCTTGGTGGGCCCGAGCTCTTTGTATCATCTTTGAAACGTCTGGAGTGACATTCACAGGGACGAATTTCACTGCGGGATGATCATTGGTAAATACTCTAAAAATCTCGTCGGCAAATGCTTGGCCAATTTCCGTCACATCTTTGAAGTCGAGATACACTTCCTTGAACTTTTCGAGTCGATTCAAGATGCGCTTCGCCTGAGAGCGCGAGACCAGATGGTCCCCTTCGTACTTTGCCAGCTGAACAGACAGATGTGTCCTACTGAATCCAAAATCATCCAAGTCAGCCGTGAACTTATCGAAGACCTCCTTTGTGGTTTTGTTGGAATCCAGATAGAGGACCATCGTAACCCTTGTCCCTGGGCCCGTCTCTTCTTCTTTGACATCGAAAAGCCATTCGTTGCCTTCGTGAAAACGACAGAAGGTGAGCTTGTCGGAGGCAAGAATGAATTTATCGAACATGCGAGAAGTAAAAAAAATGCCTTCTCCCGTATGTCGCTTAGGATCAGTCGTCAACTTGCCTTTTGTGAGCTCCAATAGCGCATGCCTCGGATCGTCCAGTTGAAACGCCTGCTGCAACTTCTTCCAGATGCCTATTCCATAGTCTTGGATCACCATTCTGACAACCAGCGCGTCCGTTGTGATGCGGACATCCGCCGTCTGCGATTCAGAGTGGTCTATGACGTTATTGAACATCTCGGTAAATCCATACTGACAAATCCCACGTATGTTCACCTTTTGATCTGCAAGTAGGGGCGCGACAGATTCCTTCCATATTCGATCCTCTTGCGTATCCGGCCCGACCGGCACGGTGACCTGCGTTTCACTCAGAGGTACCAGCCGATATGGGTGGAGTTCCGATTCTGTTTTTTGCACCACCCCAATCTTCACCAGCTCTTTCAGATTTTTAAACACAGCTTGGCGAGTGATTCCGAACGTCTTGGCGACCTCGGTCTGGGAGACTCTCCCGAGGTCATCAATCTTTTCCAAGATAAGTCTTCGTATTTCCTCTGTTTTTCTCTTCATGATCGGCGCAAACTTTTTATGTCCAGAAGTAAACTTCTATCGTTCTAAGCGTAAACTTTTATCATTCCGGCGTCAACCTAGACGTGGCCACCATTTGCTACGTTCTTCACCCGTCACTCAGCGAGATACTGCCGTTCTCGCCAGGCATCGAGGCCGCCTTCGAGCGGGCGCACACGGTGGATACCCTTCTTTTTCAAGAGAAATGCCGTCCTGGCGCGGGAGACTTCATTCGGGCAGGTACAACAGAGCACGATGTCGCGATCCGCAGGATCTCGCGGTGGCCATGTTTCATCTCTTCCATCGTGAAATCAATCGAAGCAAAAATGGTCTCAGAAGCGCGCTCCACAGCAAGTAGCTACCAGATGAGACACGATGTGGACGAGTAGCCCAAGCTTTCCCCTCGGAAAATCACGGAACCGGCGTAAAGGTCCAGGTCCATCCCTGGTCTTGTTGCGTGAAGACCTGTCCCTTGGACAACTGACCTGCGAGGAACTCGGGAGGAAGCGTCACCAGCACCTGCTCCTCGCGCACCTGCCCCTGAACCGGATGTGTGCCCTTGCAGCCGCCACCGCCGACATATTCGTCCATATCCGGAGTTCTCCGTTCACCCACCAGCCCGAACATCGGTCCCATCACCAGAATGCTCTTCAACTCAAAATGCTCATAGGCCCCTTTGAGCATCGGGGCCGGGCAGACCGCCGAGCCATCGCGATAGCGTTCCGCCTTCGTCGGAATATTCGGCAGCACTGTGGGCGACACCCCATCCTCGAGCGGCCACTTGAATTCGAACTCGACCTGCTTCGTCACGTCGGCGACGGCCGATCCACCGACAAACTGCTTGTCCCTTTGAAAGACTCCCACCACTTTGTACGTCAACGGTGCGGGCTTCGAACGGGAGGACCCCTTCGTGAGCCAGCCCCTAGCCTCGCTCACAGTGGTCGACAACTCCGGCCATGCGCCTGCCTCACGGCCGCTCGACACGAGCACGGTCCCTGCGATCAGCAATATCACCAGACGTGTCATGCGTTGACTCCCTCCGCAAGCTGGAGACGCCCCATAGCGACCCTCCGTAATCCCGCGCAGCGGCATGCCGTCAGCCGCCCACACCGGCGTTCACCCGTCGCTCCACGGGATACTGCCGTTCTCGCCAGGCATCGAGGCCGCCCTCGAGCGGGCGCACACGGTGGATGCCCTTCTTTTTCAACAGAAACGCCGTCCTGGCGCTGGAGACTTCATTCGGGCAGGTGCAATAGAGCACAATGTCGCGATCGCGAGGGATCTCGTGGTGCCGATGCTCGATCTCTTCCAACGTGAAGTTGATCGCACCGGGAATGGTGTCCGGATCGAGTTGCAGAGACAGGGGATGCCGCACATCCACCACGCTGATCGCCTCGCCCGCATCCAGCCGCTGTTTGAGCTCGTCCACGGAGATCTTCGCCATCCGCAGATGACGGAGAAATTTCTGCCGGTAATAGAACTTATAGCCGATAAATCCCGTCAGGCCGATGAGCAGCACCCCAATCACAAGTCCGCCCGCTTGATCGAACAGTCCGACGAGTTGCTCCAGTTGATTGCTGAATAACGCGCCGACTCCGGCGCTGACCGCCGCCCAGATCAACGTGCCCGCGACATCGTACAGCGCGAATGTCGCAACGGGCATGCCGACAATCCCGGCCAGCGGCGGCGCCACCGTGTTGAAGCCGGGGATGAACTTGGCCAGCAACAGTCCACGTGGCCCGTACCGGTGAAACAGATTTTCCGTATCCCTGACGCAGGAGTCCGGCTCAAGCGACAGGCGGCAAAGGAAGCCCAGCACCTTGCCGCCCTTGATGCGACCAAGGTAGTACCAGGCGAGGTCCGGCGGAAGCGCAGCGGCAACCGGCACCAGCAGCGCCGTGGCGAGGCTCATTTTTCCGGCCCCGACAAGCGCACCTGCCGCAATGAGGAGAGGAATCGCCGGGATCGGGAATCCGATCTGCTCGATGAAGACCACCCAGAACAGCACCGAGGCGCCGTGATCGGCGAGAAATTGGAAGGTGTTCATGGCGATCTCCTTCCGGTCACTCAGGCGCTGCGATAACGCGAGAATCGCGCGAATAGAATCGCGGCGAAGGGAAGGGCCAGGCCGAGCAGGGCCTGCACAATCAGCAAGATTCCCAGCTGACTATAGTCGTCCGGCGTCTGCAGCAGGTTGGTGGCCGGATCGCGCACCTCCCGGGTCACCACAAACAGCTCGTTGAGATACTTCGTCCCCAGTTGGCCGAGCGACAGCGCGAGGTTCGTGAAGGACGCCATCACGGCAAAATAGGTGGCCTTGAGATTCGCCGGCGCAGAGTTCGCGATCCAGGCCAGCATGGGGATCATGGAGATCTGGCCGAGCGGCGATTCCAACGCCGTGTTCACGAGGGCAATAAACCGCGCATCGACCACTCCGCCGGTCAACGCGGCGGTCCACTGATGAAGCCCGTAATACATGCTGACGATGGGCAATCCCAAGACAAAAGCCGCCACGGTGAGAAAGCCCACCACATAGGCGATGGACCGTTCCGCCATGAACCGGCGAAACAGAAACATCCCGCCGAGCGTCAGGGCGCTGCCGATGAGCGACAGCACCGACAGGAAGTGCTGATCGAAGCCCAGCTTGTCGATCATCCACCAGGTGGCGCCTTCGCCGGGGCCTGGTACCGCACGAAACACGAAAATTACCAGCGCCGTGCCCACAAGCACATGCCTCGCATCGGGTGTCAATTCCCGGGTGAGGCGCACCATCAACACCGAGACGATGGCCATCGACCCGGCAAAGACGATTTCTTCACTGTACGGAAAGTCTGCGACTCCCACCGTCAGGGTAAAAAGCACGAACCCCAGACTGCCCCCCAGAATCCACCAATTGGGCTTGGTAGATTCAGACGGCCGATCCGTCAGCGAGGCAACCTGTTCGAGCGTCATGCCCTGGCTGAGAAGCCGCCGCCGGGTTCGCACCCGAAGGATCGACGCGGTGATGACCCCGAGCACCGAGACGGCCGGGATCACCAACGCCATCAGATATACCTGTTCATAGATCGCAGCCACCTGCTCCTTCGGCATGCTTTCCACGCCGTTGAACAGGTACAGATTGATGAGGGCAACCAGGATACCCCCGCTGATAATGGCGACACGCCCGAGCGTCTGCATCGTGGTGTGCATGAGTTTCAGCCTGGCTTCATCGATGGGCACCCCTCGTTCATCGACCCTGGGCACGGCCTCGACCGTCATCGCATCCGCCACCGTGTCCTGAATCACATAGCCGATCGGCGACAACAACACGCTGAGCACGTACCAGACTTCGGCCGGCATCACGGCGACCATCGCCTCACGGTGACCGATCAGGCCGACCATGATCAACAGACTGGCCGCAATCACCCCGGCGCCAAAATAAACAAGGAGACTTTTCCAGCGCCACAACAGATCGACCAGATGTCCGAACGGCATTTTGAGCGCCCAGGGAATGCCCGCCCAGAATCCCAACGCGGCAAGAAAGGCCGCGGACAGGCCCAGATAATCTTTGACGAAGAAGGTGCCGACGATGCCGGTCAGACCGGAAATCCCGGCGGCCATATAGACCATGAGCGGCGGCAGATAGGAGAGCTGGAAGTCGCGCGCGAGTTCCAGAATATTGCGGTCGATCCAGCGGGAGGCAGCAGCAATCACGAATGCGTATCCAGGGACGGCAGTGAACTGATCGTTATCTCCCTCTCTGTTACCCGTACGGGACCACCATTTGCAAGCAGCCCTGAGAGCCGGCGGGAAGGGCCGGGGCCTCACGACCCCGGCCCTTCCACTCAGCGAACGTACGGCTTACTTCGGAAACTCTACGGGCGCAACCACCTGTTGCCACCCTTCGCCGTTGAGCGACCGTAAGAACGCGACCAGATCCTGCCGCTCCGGTTCGGTCAGTTCGAGCGGGATCACGGTGTTATCGAGATGCGGATTCTTGATGCCGCCCTGGTTGTAGAACCGGACGACGTCTTCGAGCGTCGCAAACCGGCCGTCGTGCATGTACGGCGCCGTGCGCGCGATCTCCCGCAACGTGGGCGTTTTAAACGCGCCGATATCCTCGGCATTCTTCGTCACCATGTAGCGCCCCAGATCGACGGTGTTCGTATCCCATCCGATGCCGAGGTTATGGAATTTCTCATCGGAGAAGTTGAACCCGGAGTGGCAACGTGTGCAGCGGGCTTTGCCGCGGAAGAGTTCAAGCCCCCGCTGGGCAGCGGCCGACAGGGCTGTCTCCTCGCCGCCCATATCGAACCGGTCCACCGGGCTGTTGCCCGACAACAGGGTCCGCTGAAAACCGGCGATCGCGCGGCCCACATCGCCGACGGTCACCTCGCGGCCGAACACCTCCTGAAAGAGCATCCGATAGCCCTCGATGCTCTTGATCTTGCTCACCAACTCATTGTGGTCGAGAAACCCGTGCTCAACCGGGCTGACGAACGGACCGACCGATTGATCCTCCAACGTGTCGGCTCGACCGTCCCAGAATTGCGCCTTGCTATACACCCGGTTGATCGCCGTCGGGGCGCTGCGTCCGCCCTGCAACCGATAAATGCCCGTCGAGACCGGTTGTCCATCGGTGAATGCCAGGCCCGGCATGTGGCAACTGGCGCAGGCTACCGTATTGGTCTTGGACAGCCGCTTGTCGAAGAAGAGAATTCTTCCAAGCTCGATCTTTTTGGCCGTCTGAGGATTGTCGGCCGGAATGTACGCAGCGGGATCTTCCAATCCCAGCGGCACAGCCTGTGTTTCGGCCGGAGGTTGGGCCTGCGCTTGCCGCGCAGCGCCCCCGACTCCCAATTCCGGCGATAGAGCCGCCAAGCCCATCATCACGACACTGCCCCCCATTGCCGACCATACACCCCGTTTCCCTTTCATGACTCCCTCCTTTGTGGCCCACCCATCCAGTTCACGCTCATCATGTGAGGACACGATACGCATTGGCATATCGATCAGTCTAATTGATAATATATTCCATCGCGATTAGTTAACCTTATTGACCGAGGAGCCACCGGTGACCTTGACGGAGTTGCAGTACATCGTGATCTTGGCGCAGGAACACCATTTCGGGCGGGCGGCGGATCGGGTGTTCGTCACCCAACCGGCCCTCAGCCTGGCCATCAAAAAGCTGGAAGATGAATTGGGCGTGGCGATTTTCGAGCGACGGAAGAATCACGTCGAGCTCACGCCGCTCGGGGAGCAGATCGTGCATCAGGCTCAACGCGTGCTGGAGGAGGCGGATCAGATCAAGCTGCTCGCCGCGCAGGGGAAGAACCAGCTCGTCGGCGCCTTACGATTCGGGGTGATTGCGACAGTGGGGCCGTATCTCTTGCCGGACCTGATCCCGCTGCTGCACAAGCGTGCACCCGGCATGCCGCTCGAAATCGAGGAAAATCTGACCGTCAATCTGACCGCCATGCTGAAGAGCGGAAAACTGGACGTGATCATGATTGCGCTGCCGTTCGAAGAACCGGGCATTCTCACCCAAGCGCTCTACGACGAACCATTCAAAGCCGTTGTGCCGGCCGACCACCGGCTGGCCAAACGGTCGAAAATCGATTCGGCCCTCTTGAGCACGGAGCGTGTGCTCTTACCGCATGCAGGACATTGTTTCCGGCAGCAAGTCCTGGAGAACTGCCCGGAACTCAGCCGGTCGGACACGGAAAGTTTGCAGGGCAATTCTCTGGAGACGATCCGTCAGATGGTGGCCTCCGGACTGGGCATCACCGTCATGCCCTGCAGCGCGGTCACGGCTAAACATCAGAACAAACGGCTGGCTGTCTTGGAGTTCATGAAGCCGGTGCCGGAACGCAGGATTGCGCTGGCGTGGCGGAAGGGATTCACCAGGCCGGCGGTGATTCCTGTGATTCAGGATGCGGTCGGTGCGTTGAAAATTCCCGGACTGATGGCCATTGCCTCAGGACATTAACCCGGACTATTCATGAATACCTGCTCCGGCGTCCGATCCTCTCGCCCGGCGAGGTTGTTCTCGTTCGGCCTCCTCGACGGACCGCGAGTACGCCTGCGTCGGCCTCACGTGCGAGCAGCCTCGGCGGGCTTCCGTCTCGAACGCCTCGCGACGGCATTCATGAATAATCCGGGTTAAGCGGCGGCGCGTCGTCTCCGTCGGCAAGGTTGAGCGCCGACCCCGCAGATCACGAGCCCTGATACTGGCGCCCTCATCCAACAGCTGCTGCTGACCGGCGGCCCGCCTATCTCGTTCCACCTCATTGTCGCCGCTCGACCAGATCGCGCACCGCCGCCCGCATTTCGGATTGTGGCAGCCAGACGCGGCCGCCATGACCGGCCAACACCCATTCGAATGAACAGTTCGTCAGTTGCTCGATGGAACGGTGTAAGGCTGCTGCATTCCACACCAACTGCCGCGGCGAAGCGAGTTCCCTAACCTCCGGGTCCCACCAGAGATGATCGCCCGTAAACAGAAACCGGTCCCGATACAGCAGACAAAGGCTGCCCGCCGTATGGCCGGGAACGGGGATGATGCGGAAGTCCTTGTCGTATGAGCGAGGTTCCTGTCCTTCAATGATCACCTCCGCGTCCGGCATGGCATGGACATCCGCTCGATGGATGATTCGCCGGGCACCGAACCGGCGCGCATACCTGGCTGCATCCGCCACATCGTCTTCATGGGTCAAAAAGATCTGTGCGAGGCCTCCCATGCGATCGAAGGCATCGACAAGCGGTTTGAGATACCGCGGCGAATCGATCAACCAGTTGCCGTCCGGATGCCGCACGAAGAAACTGTTCGCCCCGAACGACTTCTCCGAATTGAAGCCGCAGTAGTAGACGTTACCTTCGATCGGGAGCGGGAAGTCGGCTTTCGCGGCACTCACGAGGGTTTGGTTCGTATGCTCGGCTCCGATCGACCCGGTCGGGCAGGCGAGCAACGCGCGATAGGCCTGCCGTATCTCGGGTTCAGTGGCCGGCTGATGAGTCACCGCAGAATATTCTCCCACCTCTTCGAAACTCGCCGGAGCCAATTGTCGGCAGGCATCACAATTGATGCACGTGGAATCGACATAGAAGTTGCCGGCTCGATTCGCATCCAGTCGTTTATGCGGGTCAGCCATTCGGAGCTCGCTTGCCCTCAACCGTCACTACGGGCAGAGTTGTTCGCACCACTTTCGCTCGATCCGCCGCGCGCCAGAGATACCAGGCTGCGGCCGTGCGATAGGGCCTCCAGCGTTCTCCATACAACAACAGCTCTTTTGGAGTCGGCATCGCTTGTCGTTTGTATGCGATCCGGAATCCATTCCGGACCCCGAAATCATCCACCGGCAGGACATCGGGTCGGCCAAGTTGAAAAATCAGCAGCATCTCCACCGTCCACCGTCCGATGCCGCGCACCGCGATCAGCCGTTCGACAATGGCATCATCCTCGAGCCGTTGAATGACGGTCGTGGTCGGCACGGTTCCATCCATGGCCTTGGCCGCCAGATCCTGCAACGCGGCAATCTTGGCGCGAGAAAACCCTGTGCCGCGAATAATCTCCGGCGGCACCGCCAGCAGGTCGGCCGGACGGGGAAAGCGCCGGCCCGGGAACAACGCGATGAACCGCTTGAGAATACTCTCCGCCGCCTTGTCATGCAGTTGCTGATAGGCAATGGCTCGGGCCAGCGACTCGAACGGGGAACGCCTCGCTCGAAGCGACAACGCATAAGGGCCGACTTCGCCGATGACTCGCTTCATCACCGGATCGATCTTACACAGGTGAACAATTTCCGCGGACCGCTGGTACATGCGACGTCACCTATTACATTTCACGTTGCACGGCTCCTGAACATGCCGCCGGCGGACATTTTCCGCATGCGGTTAAGCCACGATCGCGTCCGCTTCAACCTCAATCAACATATCCGGATCGATCAACCGCTTTACTTCCACCATGGTGGTCGCCGGCCGGATCGACCCGAAGACTTCCCCATGCGCGCGACCGACCTCCTGCCACTGATCGATGTTCGCCATGTAGATACGCGTGCGCACGACATTCGCCATCGACGCGCCGGTCTGTACGAGCGCCGCCTCGATCATCTTCAAGGCCTGGATCGTCTGCGCGTAGGGATCACCCTTGCCGACAAGCCCCGTAGCCGTCATCGCGGTCGTCCCGGAGACCTGCACCGACTGACCGACTCGCACGGCGCGTGAATACCCGATTTTCGCTTCCCATGGTCCCCCGATCGAAACGTTCTGCCTTGCCATGAATCCTCCTTTAACCGTTACATCACCAACCCGCCGCCGGCCTGAATCACCTGACCAGTCAGCCACCGTGCCTGCTCACTCACCAGAAACGCCACCACATCGGCCACATCGGACGGAAGCCCGAGCCGTTTGAAGGGCGACATCTGTTCACCCATCTCGCGATACTGTTCCGTCAACACACCGGTATCGGTAAAGCCCGGCAACACAGTATTGACGGTAATGCCGCGTGGCGCCAGTTCCTGCGCGAGGCCCTTGCCATACTGTTCCAGCGCCGCCTTGCTCCCCAAATGCGCGGTGGCGCCCGGAAACTTCAGGTGAGTGAGCGCCGACGAAATATTCACAATGCGCCCACCGTCGCTGAGCACCTGTGCCGCCGCCTGCATCGCAAAATACGGCCCCTTCGCATTCAGCGCAATAATGGCATCGAACTCCGTCTCCGTCGTCTCCACCAACTTCTTTGGAATGAACCGGCCCGCATTGTTGACCAGAATATCGAGGCGGCTCAACTTATTGACCGTCTCCTGGATCAATCGCTGCGCGTCGGCCACCCGGCTCATGTCCGCCTGTATCACGAGGGCTGTCCCGCCCCTGGCCTGAATCCCCGCGGCCACCTCCCGGGCTTTCTCCGCATGTGCATGGTAATTGACCACCACCGTCGCGCCGTCCTGTGCCAGGCGTTCGGCGATGGCGCGGCCGATCCCGCTCGACGAGCCGGTCACAATGGCGACTTTGCCTTGCAGATCCCCCATTTGTTTTCTTCCTTCTACCTCAGGCGCACCAACGACTAGCTCTAGCCCGCATTATTCATGAGCGCTTCTGCTGCAATCGCGGATTCGCAGCTGCGACCAGCCTGTCGGCGGGCGGGCTCGCCGCTCGGTCGGTCGACATCCTGTTCAAGGAGGCCTTCCTTCCTCACGGCTCCGCGCACCCGTCTCGCTTCGCGACTCCGCACTTTCGCGACGAACCGTCATGAATAATGCGGGCTAGGAATGCAACGACTCACTGATTGATGGATTTACTGTACCAATTCACTCGACTTGAGATCCAACGGGAATCAATGCGCAGTGAATAGGAGTTTCAAACACTGTCTATTTGGGTCAATGAAGAATTGTAGAGGAAGGACTTAAACCATGAGCGAAGGGCGAAGATTAATGGTGGATGCGGAAGAAGCAGCGATGCTTCGTAGATCAGCGTCGTTTGGTGCTTCTAATAAACTTCTGAAGGTCTTGGAGCCGATGAGCCCAAAAGAACACAACAGGAGTTTCCTGTGCTTCAATGAGGTACTTGGGTTTAAACAATCCCTGAATTGCTGCAGCTGGAACGATATTCTGCTCGCCAAATTTTCTAATCCAACTCGCGGCATCGACGGCCACTTCTTTATTGATACGCTTTCGACTGTTCAGCTCTGAGTTGGACGCTTTGCACTCTAGAGCGAGGATGCGGCCGTCGTAAAGGCCTGCCACAATGTCACCATTGTGATCGCCCACCTTACAGCTGACCATGAAATAGCCTGGTTTCGGAGCGTCTCCGCCAAGTAACGTTTGGATACCATGGCGAGGAGACCGAACCTGCTGAAACCTGAGGCTTATGAGAATGGCTTTTGCCGCGCCCTCAACGGCATCACGCTCATCAGATCGTCTTGCAGTTTGCGTACGCTGTGCCGAAGCCGCAACTGATGAGGCTAGCACAGCCGCTTTTTCTTCAATCGGTGTTGGGGCACGGTTTTCATAGATCCATGGAAATCGCCTAGGGTCAAGAATACGGCGAATGACATCGCGAATCATCCCCGCGCGATCCGGATTGGTGGCGATGTATGTGTATGCCAGGGTGCTGTCTATCATTGTCCTGAGATCGTCCGTTGAAATAGGGGGAGCACCAAGATAGCGAAGTGCGGTGAGAAGATGTTCTTCTTGTACCAATGATGCAATCAGCTCGGGATCGACAGGGTCGGCAAGAATCTGTGGTAGCAGTGCAATGACTTTCTTGTTGGCTTGCTCGAGCTCCTCGAACGCTTTGAGATAACGCTCTTTCGGCTCCTGAAATCGTTTTTGCCGAAAAATTTCCTTGGCAAGCTTCGCGTCCTTCTCGATTTGAGCATCAGACCAGTGCTTTGCGCCCTGAGGCCATCCCATGAGAGCCTCCCTATCGCTGGCGCATAACTTCGAGGGGCGGTATGCGAAGGCGCATGACTTCGCGGGGTTCAAACTTCGTGAGTCCGCCAGCGTAGGTACGACCCGAGGATGTGCAAACATTGACATTGAGCCAATGCGTCACTCGATCCAAGTCTTCGTCTGTGAGGGCAATGCGTGGATAAAGACCATGGGCAATATTGATAATTCGAGCACCGCAGAGATTTCGAACGAAGACAGGAGGGCGGCGCGCCATATACGTCATCAATATAGGGGCGGGAGGAGGCATCGCCACACGCCACCACGGACGTCGGTGTTGAGCAATATAACTTCTATGCGCACCTTGGCTCTTTGCCCAAGACAAGAAATCTTGGACACGTTCAAGTGCAGAGGCATCTAATTCGTTCAGATCGGAAGGAAGACTCACCACAGACTTTAGATCGGCATTCGAGACCAAACGGTTATTCGGTGCCTTGATGAGCTCCCTTGCAGCGGTGACGGTTGGGAGCCGCAGCTGACTTGGAAGCTGCCGTGCGTGTTCCCCTGCGATCCATACCGCATTCATACCCGTAACCTGGCCTCGATGAACTTCGAACAGATCACCAAGTTCGATAGTAGTTGTCTTTGGATGAACATTCCCGAGTGTCAGTTGCGACCATTTATCGCTGTCTTGTGCCCGTGAATGGCTAATCCGTCTTCCCCCGCGTAGATCGCCAAGGTCGCTGACAGAGGTAACATGGCGCACCCTTATTGCACTCTCCACTGCTCCAACTTGGAAGCAAAGAATGACGGCACTGGTTAATGCATCGTCAAAGACCTGGACAGTCTTATCGATGAAGTGAAGTGCCTGACCACCCATACCATTGGTGAACATCGTACGGAGCGGGGAGCCATAATTGACGTCCAACCATTCTGCGGCAGTAATAAAACAGCCGTAATCCCCTGGTCGAGCCAGCTGTCGCGTCTTGAGAAGAAAATGCAGATGGAGCCCAGCGAGCTGACTGCCCGAAAGATCGTACGCTTTGAGGGCAGCTGTATACCAACGCTTCCATTTGGCTTCGATGGCATGATGGCGGAGATACGGCGGATTACCGACAAAGAGTGTAGTCCCCGTGACATTCGGAAGTTCCAAGGATCGATAGTCTTGAACAACCACGCGAATCCGATCTGCTAAGCCCGCAGCAATAACAGTGGCTTTGAGTAGATGTGCAATCTGTGGTTCCTTCTCCACAGCAATAATTTCTGCGTTCGGAAACGCTCGAGCTGCCGCAAGCGCAAACCGGCCTGAACCCGCGCCAGGGTCGACTACTCGCACGAACTGTCTCTGTTGAGACTTGGCCCAGCTCAGGATAGCCCGAACGATCGCAGGTGGCGTAAAGGTCGCGCCGTACTGCCGACGAGCACCTGGGGCTACAATTTTGGTGTATGCTTCTCCGAGCGGGTCACCGTTCTGTAGAATCCGTGCACGAATACGCTGAGCATGGGCACTGCCTTTACCGACCATCTCTTGAGACAGAAATTCGCCCGCCAATTTTTCGAGAGCAGTGTAGTCAACAATCGGTTCGGGGGATCGTGTGGCTGGATCAATGAGAGGTGGTCGGTCCATCGTGTGGTCGCTGTGCTGTATGTGTCCTTCTTTTATGCTTGCAAGGAATAGAAGTCAATAAAATTGTAACCAACGGTTACGGCATGAAGTAGCGGTCCTTACACGACAGAGCAGATAGAGTACGAAGTCTCTGTTTTTCCATCGCTGCCGTTCGAGCAAGACCGGTTCGACCTCGCACTGTCGTCGCACTTTCTCTTTCTCTACTCGGATCACTTCGATGCAGCGTTTCACCTCGCTGCCGTTCAAGCCCTGTTGCGGGTCGCGCGGGAAGTGCGGATCTTCCCTCTGCTCGCGCTCAGCGCAGAGCGTTCACAGCACCTGGAGCCGGTGTGTGAGCAACTCCGTCGAGAGGGCCATCACCTCTCGATCGAACGGGTGGGGTATGAGCTTCAACGGGGCGGCAACGAGATGCTGCGCGTCCGGCGCACGTGAGCGAGGACGCCTACGGGGTGAGCCACTCGGGCAGGCCATTCCACCTTCCGTGAGACACGAACTCGGTCACAGCCTTCCGCTCCCGCGGTTTCAATTCCCGCTCGCGCAGATAGTCCGGCAACGATGCCGGGTCGCCCGGGTATCCGACGGCGATCATCGCCACCGGTTCACAGCCGGCGGGAATGCCAAGATCGGTGCGGGCCTTCTCGATCTCGAATCCCGCCATTTGGTGACTCACCAATCCCAGCGCCGTCGCTTGCAAGCAGAGACTGAGCGCCGCCATCCCCGTGTCGTGCCAGGCGTGCCGGTTCGGGGTGCCTTCGTCCTCGAAATTCAGCCGTGCGACAGACAATATCAAGACCGGGGCGCGAAACGCCCACTTCCTATTGCCCTCCTTGAGGCAGGCCACGAGACGGTTGTGCGCAGCAGGGTCCGCTTTTGTTCCGACAATGAAGTGCCAGGGCTGCTCGTTATTCGACGACGGCGCCCACCTGGCCGCCTCGAACAGGCTCTGCAATGTGTCCGGCTCCACCATCCGGTCCGCAAACGCGCGCGGACTCCACCGTCGCTGTAACAGCGCATGAATAGGGTGAGCCACATCAGCAGGTTTTTCCACGCACATCTCCTTCCATGGCAGGCCGCGACAGGCATGCGGACCGGCTACCCTTAGGGCAGGTCTGATTTATTCTCCGCTCGCGAGAGGCTAACGACTGCATCGTCGGTTCTGATCAGAGGCCGTGCGACCTGACCGAATTAGTAACCAGAAAACGTTTCGGTTCGAATGTCGCTGTCGTCGATGCCGGCTGCTTTGAGCGTGGTCCGTAGCGCAACGACCATACCCGGCGGGCCGACCACGTAATAGATCGGCTTCTCCACATTCACGAGATGTTTGGAGAGCAAGGCCGCATTGAGGTATCCCGTCTCGCCCTGCCAGGGTCGGGACGATGTCGCGGGTTCGGTCATGGTGCCCACGAAGCGATAGTGAGGATTCTTGTCCTGCAAGACCTGCAGCTCGTCCAGGAACGGCGCATCCTCCGGTCGCCGGTTGGAGTAGAACAACACCATGGAGTGCGACGACCGCTGCATCGCCGCCTGCACCACCATGCTGCGAAACGGTGTAATGCCGATCCCGCCAGCCAGAAAAACGGCGGGGCGGGTCTGGTCGGCATGCAGCACCAATTTTCCGAACGGCCCTTCCATCCGGACGGTTGAGCCGAGCGGCATACGCTGCAGCTCGCGCTTGAAGGCGGTATCGCGCAGCCGGGTGGCCACCATCAGAGTGGATTCCTGCGGTGCGCTCGCGATGGAAAAGGCCCTGGTGTTGCCCGCCGCATCGGTCTCAGAGGGCTGGGGCAGCGTCAGGTCAACAAACTGACCCGGCATGAAGGCAAACTGCGTCGGCTTGTCGAAGTAGAAGGCCATCGTCCCTTCCGCCACCAGCCGCCGCTCGGTCAGCGTGATCGAATACCCATTCTCGCCCGCCGCCTCACCCATGATTCACCTCTTGTGTCACGCGCTGCACGCCGGTCAACCGGGAACTCAGAGCGATTTGTGCGTCCCGTCGCAAAACGGAGGATTCTTGGTGTGCTTACACTGGCACAAGGCCACGGTTTTCTTTTCGGTTGTCGTGAACTCCATGGGTGTGAAACTGGTTCCCTTGTGAGACCCGTCACAAAACGGCTGCTTCTTCGAGCGCCCGCACCGGCACCAATAGTGCGTGCCTGCTTCCAACTCCAACACGGCCGGCTGCTTCGCTGCAATGACTGGCTTCTCCATGAATACGTCCTCCTCATAGGTTACAAATATAGCGGCTTGATCGGGGACACCACCGCCGACGGATCGGTCTTCCACACCGACTGATCCCCATCGACATACACTTCCACTTCATTTCCGTCCGGATCGCGAAGATACAGGCTTTGACTCACTGTATGGTCGCTCATCCCGTCGATGGAGACGCCGGCGGACTCCAACTCTCGCTTCGCCGCGCGCAGCTCATCGAGGCTGTCGCCGACCTTGATGCCGATGTGATACAGGCCTCGCCGTCGCCCCTGAGGAGGACCCGGCGCATCGCCGACCTGAATCAGGAGCAATTCGTGATGCGTGCGGCCGGAAGTGAGCGCCGCCGCTGCGCCGTTGAAGATTCGTCCGACCTCTTGAAATCCTAAGAGGTCGCGATAGAAGACGAGGGAGCGTTGCAGGTCCTTCACGTAGAACACCGCATGGCCGAGATAGTGCGCTTTCATGGTTTCCTTTCGTCGTTCGTGAAGCGCCGCTCGTCTCTCGGAATCACATGACGACGAGTGTCCTTCTCAAACGATTCACGCTTCACGAGATACGGTGCACTCAGTATCGGACGGCGGCTACTGGAGCAACGCCCTGACCGCCGCATGCGCCAGCACCACATCGGGCTCGCGCTGCAGCGCGTCGTAATAATGCCTGCCGAATCCGTCGCCTTCTTCGGACGGCGTCAACATGGTCCGCACCGAGTCGATCACCACCGTGATCTCCGCTCGATCAGGGATCTCTTTCTCCTCTGACAACTCATCGATCTTCACCATCAATTGAGACAGGGGGCGCAACCAGACGAACCACGCGTCGCCCAACACAAGCTGAAAGAATGCGCCATTCGTCTCGATCCGCCCATGCACGCGCTCATAGGAGACCCGTTCGCCGTCCAGCAACGCCTTGTGCAGACGCAGCAATGACCGCGACAGATTGCCCAAATGCGTGCGCATGTGATCCTGACCTGACATGATCCCGCCTCCTTGCGAATCGATCCCGCCTATCCCGTCGGTTCACTATCCAGTTGATGCGCCTTGCGGCCACCCCGGGTGAGCGGATGCATCGCCAGCTGCCCCTCCACCATGAGCCGCGCCATCTCCGCCGCGCGGGCGACGAGCGCCTGAGCCCCCTCACGCAACTCCCGGCTGTTCTGCACCTCGCTGTTGTTCCGCTCCATGTCCTCTGCGCTCCATCCGCGCGAATGGGCGATAAACGGAAACTGCGGGAACTGGCAGCCGACCTCGGCGAAAAAGGTCATCAGTTGACCGGCGACCCCCTGCACATTGTCCTGTCCGCCCATGATGATGAACGCAGCGACTTTATTCTTGAGCAGGTGCCGGTTGGCGATCGTCTCCTGATTCTGAATGCAGTTCATCCGTTCGACCATCTTGTAATAGAGGCTGCTGGCGCCGCCCCATCGGATCGGTGTCGAGACGAGAATCACATCCGCCCAATGCACCACGGCTTCGTACACCCGGTCCATTTGATCGGTCGGATCCATCTGCGTGATCGAGCAAGGCCAGGTGCAGGCTTCCGCCGACTTGGAATAAAACCCTTCACAGGCCCGGAACGAGAGGTCACGTAACTTGATCAGTTGCGTGTCGCATTTCAAGTATTCCCGCGCATACGCTAATGCCTTCTCCAGCAGGGCGTCGGAGGCGCTGAAGCGCGGCTGGTCCGCCGTCATCGCGGTCGTGGCGATGCCCAGTACACGAATGGGACCGTCGGCTCGAACGATCGGGCGTGCCAGCGGGTGCGAGTGTTTCGGGAGCTTGTGTCGCTTCGTGACCGGTGTCAGATCGACAGAGACGCGTCCATCCTCCACCTTCACAGCATAGGTCGCAACCTGATCGCCTTCGTATCCCGGCTCACCCTGGCCGGTCCGATGGTGAAACTTCCAGTAATGCCAGGGGCAGACGACGTAGTCGCCGTCGAGCCGTCCCTCACCCAGCGGCCCGCCGATATGATTGCAGACCCCTGAGATCGCCGCGAACCGGCCGTCCTTGTATGTCAAGGCCAGCTTCGTCTGGCCGCAGACGATTTGCCGGAGGGGGCGCTGCTTGAGTTCATCGACCGAACCGATCTCAGTCCATGTCGCATCCGGCATGTCGAGTTCCTTCAGGCGTCATCCACACATCCGTTTGTCACAAGCGCTTCTCTTCCAGATCGTACACATCGAAATACACGTAGACGGGGCGATGGGTGGGCACATACTTGGGGATGTACTCCTCCATGTAGGCCTGCGCTTGAGGACTCATCTCGGAAAGACGCAGGTCCCGCATCTTGTTGTTCCACTGAATGATCGCCTGCCGGTCCTGTACCTTGCTCTGAGCCTTGAGCCAAGCGGCCAGCTCCTCATCGTTCGCCCCGGTGGCCACGACTTCTTTGAACTGATCAGGCGTGATGCCCGTGAACGAAAACAGCAGGCCGGCTAACGAGCAGGGCCAATAGTTATAGTCCCCGTTGATGCCCAGGAGAAACGCCCGGCATTTGTCCGCGCAACGTGCGCCGATGACATAGCCCCCCAGCATTTCCCGCGGGCTGCGAGGATAGGTCTTGGTGAGATCGTTCGCAAGCGTTCGAACCTTCTCTACATCAGGCATCCTGTGGCTCCTTTCCTTGTCGAGCGCGCGAGGCCTTAGAGAACGTGATGTCCGCCTTCTGAACCTCCTGATAGGGGAGGAGCCAGACCAGGGACTCGTCCGATAGATCACCGACCTGAATCCGGTTTCCCCAGGGGTCGCGGAAATCGCAGCGGAAATGCGGTTCCATCCTCAGCTTGTACTTCCTGGTGAGTTTGCGCCGAACTTCTTTGATCTGCTCCGCATCACGCACCATCAATCCGAAATGCTTCACGCGATCCGGCTGCAGCTGCTCAACTTCAAAAATCGCCATGAATTGATGCTCGCCCAGTTTGCACCAGGCGGCGCCTTCTCCACCACGCAACATCTTGAGTCCGAACACGTCGGAATAAAACTTCACGGCCTTCTTGGCGTCGGTGACTTCAATGACGATGTGGTTGCATCCATACACTTGAACCGCCATCGCAGGACCTCCTTATCCGGTCACCTGCTTGATCGCAGAGACGAACGTCTCCACCGGCTGGGCACCGGACAGCGCAGCCTTTCCATTCAGCACGAAATACGGAACCCCTCTGATCCCCAACTGATGGCCGTGGGCTTCTTCCTGCCGCACGGCATCGACGCCCTCCTGAACCTGCAGCAGACGGCCGACCGCTTCTCCATCCAATCCGGCCCGGACGGCGAGGGAGACCAGTATCTCAGCCTGACCTATATGCAGTCCCTCCGTGAAGTACCCGTGGAACAGTTCTTCAACCACCTCATCCTGATGGCCCTGTTGCTGAGCGAACCAGATCAGTCGATGGGCATCGAACGTGTTCGGTGTCCGCGCAATCCGGTCGAACGCGAACTCGATGCCCACACTCGTTCCCACTGCTGCCACGCGATCCTGGATCGCCTTCATTTCGCCGGGCCCGCCGAACTTCGCTTCGAGATACACCCGGCGATCCATGCCCGCCTTGGGCATGGTCGGATTGAGCTGAAACGGGCGCCAGAATACGCGCGCCGTCGCCTGCGCCTGGACCGATTCCAGCGCCTGCTCAAGCCGCCGTTTGCCGATGTAACACCAGGGGCACACCACGTCCGAATACACATCGATGGAAAAACCCACCTTCAGCTGAGTCATGTGAACGTCCCTTCCGACACCGATCAGTCCGTAGACGACATACGCTTCACGAGCGACGAACGACTGGTTAGCCAGGATTGTTCATGAATGCCGTCGCGAGGCGTTCGAGACGGAAGCCCGCCGGGGTTTCTCGCACGTAAGACCGACGCAGGCGTACGTGCAGTCCGTCGAGGAGGCCGAACGAGAACAACCCCGCCGGGCGAAAGGATCGGACGCCGGAGCAGGGATTCATGAATAGTCCGGGCTAGGACAAATGTCCCATCTTTCCCGCCTGGTAGTCGTGCACGGCCTGAATAATTTCGTCGCGCTGGTTCATCACGAACGGACCGTACCGGGCGATCGGCTCGGCAATCGGTTCACCACTCAGCACGAGCATGGTCGCATCCTGCTTCGCTTCCACGACGACCCGCTCTCCTCGCTGACCGAACAGCGCGATTTCAACTTCCTGCACCGCCTGCGACCCGTTCACGACGACCTGTCCGTGCAGCACGAACAGGGACGAATTACATCCCTCGGGCAAGTTGAGTTCAGTCCGGTGGCCCGCCTTCAACCGCAGGTCGTAGAGGTGGACCGGACTGAACGTCTTTGCCGGACCTTTCACCGCGCGAAACTCTCCGGCGATCACTCGCACCCGGCCGGCTCCTCCATCGAGCTCGACCGCAGGAATCTCGGCATCGACCAGCGTTTGATAACGGGGCGCGGTCATCTTGAACGCCTTCGGCAAATTGACCCACAGCTGAATCCCCTCCAACAGGCCGCCCTGCTTCGCGAATTCCTTCTCATGTAACTCTTCGTGCACGACACCCGAGGCCGCCGTCATCCACTGCACATCACCGGGGCCGATGACGCCGCCGCTGCCGGTCGAATCACGATGCGCCACCTTGCCGTGATACATGATGGTGACCGTCTCAAAGCCTCGATGGGGATGCTCGCCGACTCCGAGCTGCCGGTCGGTCGGCGGGAACTGGTGCGGCCCCAGATAATCGAGCATTAAAAAGGGCGACAGCTGCTCCTCGACTCCGGCGCCGGGAATCATGTTGCGGACGGGAAACCCGTCCCCGACCATATGATGGGACCCAGCCTGATACACTCCGACAAGGTCTTTCGTAACGGATGTGTCTGTTCGCATAACGACCGCCTTCCTTACGCCATTCCGCGCAATGCCTCCGCGAGGGGAATGGTCCCTCGCACCAGTGAGGCGGGGTGTTCATACCCGATCGCACCTGTTGAGAACGCGGTGTACATTTCCTCGAACAAGCGGGCTGCTTCTCCGGAAAAGCCGAACGAGGTCAATGTCGGCACCACAGCGCTGAGCGGCGCCGGTTGCGTGACGACCGCCCGCCCAAGAATCCGGCCGAGCGCCTCGGCTACCTGTTCCGGACTGTACTCCTCCGGGCCCGCAAGCTCCACCACCGTGTGGCCCCTTCCGCCGGCCATCAACCGCTCCGCTGCCACACGGCCGATATCCCCGGTCGCAATCATCGGCACCTTTGCCTGCGGCGCAATGAATGTGGGCAGCAGACCCTGGCCCTTTGCCATCCCGATACCAGGCGCCCAGTTTTCCATGAAATAACAGGGGCGCAAGACAGTCAGATTACGAGCCACCGCACTCAATATTTGCTCACCGTATCGGACGGCACGTATAGGGCCGGTGCCATCCGGTATCTGGCCGCCGACGGACGACAGGAACACGACGTGCGAAATCCCGCTGGCTTTCACGGCTTCCGCCGCGCGATCCACCCGCTGCCGCTGCTCCGCGAGCCAGGCCGTCGCTCCATAGTTCGGCGGAACCAGCATGTAGACACCCAAGGCTCCTTGCAAGGCCTTCGTCAAGGCAGGCACATCATCCAGCGAGGCGACGGCCACCTGGGCTCCCTTTACTTTCCAGGCTGCCCCCTTGTCGGCCGAACGAACCACCACACGCACCGGTTGTTTGCCAGCGAGCAGCGTCTCTGCGACCACGGCTCCCGTATGTCCTGTAGCTCCCAATACGACGTACATCTTTCGGTCTCCTTTCCTGCCTTAGGCGACTCGTTCCGCCACGACCCGATCCATCGACCATCGACCGGCTCCCGTCACCAGCAACGCGGCAGCCAGCCCGATCACTAGGAGATGGTACTCATAGCCCTCTCCCTGTTGTTGCCCAAACCAATTCATGAAAAACCCGACCGGCAGATGCACCGTCAGAATGGCTCCCAGCATGATCACAATGAAGCTGGCGGCGGTGAATCGCGTCAACAGGCCGGCGAGCAACCCCAGGCTGCCGAAAAACTCCCCCATGATAACCAGAAACGCGATGATCCAGGGTAGTCCCATTTTCTGGGTAAAAAAACCCATCGTCCCGTCGAACCCGAATCCACCGAACCAACCCAGCAACTTTTGAGCTCCGTGCGGCAGCATTACCAACCCCAAGGTCAGCCGCAAAATCAGGCCGGACCAACTGTCGTCTGTATTGAATAGTGCTTTCATGTCAGTACCCTCCCGTGATCGACCATCGCCCGCCTGACTCTGCCCACCGCTCAGCTCGCCCGGCGAACAGCCGCACGGGCCGACCCCAGTATAATAGTTCTAATTAGAACTAAGTCAAGAGCAAATATCCTCCCTCAACGGGAAGGACACCTATTCTTACAGATCAGTCAGTTGTGGTTATAGGCACATATGCGACGGGTCACAGGCCTCTCAACGACCTGCCGGGACGGGGGATTGCATCGCGAACACGCTGAGGAACAACCGAGACCTCGCGGACGTCTGGGGCAGGGAGGAAGGAAGACAGGTGTGAGGGACGAAGCCGCTTATTTCCTTTGCTTGATCGCGCGCTCCACTTCCCGACCGGCCTCACGGGCTTTGATGGATTCGCGGCGATCGTATTGCTTCTTGCCCTTCGCCAAGGCTAACTCCACTTTGGCGTGGCCGCGCTTCGAAAAGTAGATGCGCAAGGGGACGAGCGTGAGGCCCTTCAGCTGGGTTTTCCCGATCAGCTTGTTGATTTCTTTGCGATGCAACAGCAGCTTTCGCTTGCGGAGCGGGTCGTGATTCATCAGATTGCCGTGCGAGTAGGGGCTGATGTGACAATGCTGCAAATAGACCTCGCCGTCATCCACCGAGGCATAACTATCCTGGAGGTTCACGCGACCTTCCCGCAACGACTTCACCTCAGTCCCCCGCAGGATGACCCCGGCTTCGAACTTCTCTTCGATGAAGTAGTCGTGATACGCCTTGCGATTGGTGGCGACGACTTTGTACTGGTCTTCTTTGTCGTGCGTGTTCGTCATCTCATGCCGGCGCGAGCTATTTCCCTCTGGCAGATTTTGTTATCATAGCACCATGCGTGGACAGAGCAGACTCGATTCCTTCGGCTCGATCTTGGCCGGTGTCGCCCACAGGCTGGGCCTGGAGAGTAAACTGTTCGAAGCGCGTCTGCGGCGCCAGTGGCCCGACATCGTGGGCGAGCCGATCGCGGCCCACACGCGCCCCGATCACATCCGGTTCAAGAAACTCTACGTCCTGGTGCACAATTCGGTGTGGCTACAGCAACTCACCTTCCTCAAGCCGGTCCTGCTGGAGAAGGTCAATGCAATGGCGGGCCAGCCATTGGTGACGGAAATCGTCTTGCGCATCGGAGAGTTCACCGCAGACCATTCATCGATTGCCGAAGCGACTCCTGACTCCGGACCGCTTGCGATTCAACCGTCTCCCCAGTTACTCCGGGAAGTCACGCTCCACGCTCAGGGCATTCAGGACCAAGCCCTGCGTGAACACCTGGTCACCCTCATGGCGCAGGCGTTGAGTCAGCCGGAGACACCGCCGCGTTCCGCACGACGGTCCCCTTAAACAACTGCCGGGAGTAGGCCGCGGTGGCCGCACTGTCTTTTCCTCTGCGAACGGCCCCGATGCGGCCTTCCTCTTCCTGTCCATCGAGCCGGTAATATCCGCGCACGGACCCTTCAAACCCATCCCGCACCTTCGCGTCTTCGCCGGCGACGTACTGATGCAGCACTTCCGGCTCCGTCCAGCTTTCATCAGTGAAGATGTAAATCGCAATGTGCTGATAACGCCCCTTGGGGTCATCCAGTGTGGTGGGCTGGATCTTCATGCTGCCGAAGTTCCGGCTTTCTGAGCCGACTTTCCGGAATCGCTCGATCAGGGTTTCGATTTCGGTGTCGCTGGTCCAGGACGGCACATGGACCGCGACCACGGTGCGCTCCTGGGAGCCGATGCTATAGGGGGGAATCGAACGATCCGGACGGCTGAGAAACATCCCGCCCCAGATCAAGGCAAAGGAGCCGAACAGAACGCCCAGCGCCATTTTGACAACCGTGTCCAGCGGACGCTTGGCCGGAGTTCTGGTCGGAGCGCCGGCCGATGGCGGAGTCGGGTGGTTCATAACCATGATGAGATGAGCCGCTTGAAACCGGTGCGGCCCTACGGAGTCATGCCTCGCTCTCTTCGGGCACTCCTTCTTCGCGTTCGACCAGTCTCACGACGGCGACCACGCGATCCTCATCTCCATCCATATCGAGCAGGCGGACACCCTGGGTGTTGCGCCCGATTTCACGAATGTCGTCCACCTTGCAGCGCAGCACTTTGCCCTGCGCCGCCATCAACATGATCTCATCCTCGTCGCGAACCTGGAGGAATCCCACAGCCGGCCCGTTCCGCTCCGTCGTCTTGACGCTGATGATGCCTTTTCCGCCGCGGCCCTGCACGCGATATTCGTTCACCGGTGTCCGTTTGCCGTACCCGCCCTCGGTCACGGTGAGAATTGCGGTGGTCGAATCGGGTGTGATCGTCTCCATGCCGATGACTTCATCGCCGGGCTCAAGGGTGATTCCGCGCACCCCGTGGGCCGTCCGTCCCATGGACCGCACATCTTCTTCCTTGAACCGGATGGTGATGCCCTGCTTCGTGCCCAGCAGAATCTCGCGCTGGCCGTCGGTCAGGTCCACACCGATCAGCTTGTCGCCCGCATCGAGCGAGAGCGCGATGATGCCGCCCTGGCGCGGATTGCTGTAGGCCGACAGTTCCGTCTTCTTGATGACGCCCAGCTTGGTCCCCATGATGATAAAGCGATCGGCCCGGAACTCCTTCACCGGCAGCGACGCCGTGACCTTCTCGTCCTTCGACAGCGCGAGGAGATTTACCAGCGCCTTGCCCTTTGCGGCCCGGCTGGCTTCCGGAATTTCATGCACCTTGAGCCAGTAGACCTTGCCGGCATCGGTAAAGAAGAGCAGCGAGTCGTGGGTAGACGCCGTAAAGAGGGTTTCGACGAAATCCTCTTCCTTGATGCCCATCGCAATTTTGCCCTTGCCGCCACGACGTTGCGCCCGATAGAGCGTGACGGCGTTCCGCTTGATATACCCGGCATGGGAAATCGTCACGACGACTTCTTCTTCGGCGATCAAATCTTCGAGCGTCAGCTCGGCCTCTTCCTTGACGATCTTCGTGCGCCGTTCGTCCTGATACTTGTCCTTGATTTCGATCAGTTCGTCGCGGATGATTTTCCGCACCAGGGCCTCGCTGCCAAGGATCGAGCGCAGATACTCGATGGTCTTCAACACTTCGCGGTACTCTTCCACGAGTTTGTCGCGCTCCAGTTGCGTGAGCCGCTGGAGGCGCATTTCGAGAATGGCATTGGCTTGAATTTCAGACAGCCGGAACTGCTGCATCAAACCCGTGCGCGCCACATCCGGCGACTGCGAACGACGGATCAGCGCAATCACGGCATCCAGATTATCCAGCGCGATCTTGAGGCCTTCGAGGATATGGGCGCGTTCTTCCGCCTTCCGCAAGTCGTAGGCCGTGCGTCGCACCACCACTTCGCGCCGGTGCTCGACAAAGGCCTCCAGAATACGCTTGAGGTTCAGCACCTCCGGCCGGTTGTTGACGAGCGCCAGCATGTTGACGCCGAAGGTGGTCTGCAACTGGCTGTGTTTATACAGGTTGTTCAACACCACGAGCGGAATCTCGTTGCGCTTCAGCTCGATGACGACACGCACACCCTCGCGATCCGACTCGTCGCGGATATCCGAGATGCCCGTGACGCGATCCTCCTGCGCCAAATCGGCGATCTTCTCGATCAACTTCGACTTGTTCACCTGATAGGGAATTTCGGTGATGATCAGTCGTTCCCGATCGGTCCGTTCATCGGTTTCAATCGCCACCTTCGCGCGAACGGTCAACAAGCCGCGGCCTGTCTCGTAGGCATCCTTGATCCCTGAGGTGCCGTAAATGAATCCGGCTGTCGGGAAGTCGGGCCCGGGAATCTTCTTCATCAGCTGCGCGATGGTAATGTCGGGGTTCTCCAGCAAAAGCAGCAGTCCCTCGATTACTTCGCCCAGATTGTGCGTGGGAATGTTGGTCGCATACCCGACGGCGATTCCACCGGCGCCGTTGACCAGCAGATTCGGCACCCGCGACGGCAGGACGAGCGGCTCGACAAGGGACTCATCATAATTGGGGCCGAAATCGACCGTCTCTTTTTCGATATCCGCCAGCAGTTCTTCGGCGAGCTTGGTCAACCGGGCTTCGGTATACCGCATGGCGGCGGCGGCATCACCGTCCATCGAGCCGTAGTTGCCTTGGCCGTCCACCAGCATGTAGCGCATATTGAAATTCTGCGCCATGCGTACGAGGGTGTCGTAAATCGCGGAATCGCCATGGGGATGGTAGTTACCCATGATCTCGCCCACGATCTTGGCCGACTTTCTGTACGGCCGGTTCGCGGCCAGCCCCATTTCGTTCATGCCGTGCAGAATGCGGCGGTGCACCGGCTTCAACCCGTCCCGCACGTCGGGGAGCGCGCGACCGACGATCACACTCATGGCGTAATCGAGGTACGACGAGCGCATCTCGTCTTCGATCGCAATCTGTCCTAGGCGTTCATCTGGCGGCATTCCGACTCCTTAGAAGAGCTGATGGCATATGGCGTATAGCCGATGGCGGAAGACTTCGTGGAACCCTCCGGACTATTCGCTATCAGCCATAAGCTCTTGGGAATTTACTATACGTCCAAGTTCCGGACTTCCAACGCATGTTGCTGGATGAAATTGCGCCGGGGTTCCACTTCGTCGCCCATCAGGATCGTGAAGATCTCATCCACGCCGGTCATGTCTTCAAGCTTGACGCGCAGCAGCGTCCGCTTTTCCGGGTCCATCGTGGTCTCCCACAACTGGCCGGGATTCATCTCACCAAGCCCTTTGTACCGCTGGATGTTCAACCCCTGCTTGCCTTCTTCCAGGATCGCCTGCACCAGCTCGGCCGAGCCGTTCTTGTGGACTTCGGCTCCCTTGATCTTGATCTTGTACGGAGGCTTGCCGAGACCCATGGCCGAGGGCGCCTGCTTTTGGAGCTCGCGGAAATCTGCGGACCCGACCAGCTCGTGCGTCACATCCAGTTGATAGGCGATCCCGCCGGTGGCGACCTTGCACACCAACTTGCTGGATTGATGTTCTTCGTCTTCGAGGATGTCGATAGTCGGCTCGGCCTTCGGGTAGACGAGCGCGAGCGTGGCTTTCACATGAGCGACGATCGTCGCCAGTGCGGCCTGATCCTTCAATGCCTCACGCGTCAAACCCGGCTGGTCGACGAACACCCGCAACATATTGGCTTCGTGATGTTTCTTATTCACCTTGTGCAGGAGGCTTTCAAAAGCGATCAACTTCTTGAGCGTCGGCAACAGGCGGCGGCCCGACAGATACTCCCGCCCGTTTTCGAGCGCCACTTCGACTTCTTCAACCGCCAGGTCCGCGAGGTATTCGTTCATCGCGGGCTCATCCTTGAGATACCGCTCCGTCTTGCCCTTCTTGACCTTGAAGAGGGGAGGCTGCGCAATATAGATGTAGCCCCGTTCCAGCAGTTCCGGCATTTGACGGAAGAAAAAGGTCAGCAGGAGCGTGCGGATGTGACTGCCGTCCACGTCGGCGTCGGTCATCAGCACGATCTTGTGATAGCGCGTCCGTGCAATGTCGAAGGCTTCCTTATCCGGTTTGTCGGAGTCCTCTTTTTTCCGGCCGATTCCGGTGCCGAGCGCCAGAATCAACGTGCGGATTTCGTCGCTGCTCAGCATCTTGTCGAAACGGGCCTTCTCGACGTTGAGGATTTTTCCTTTCAGGGGAAGAATCGCCTGGAACTTCCGGTCGCGGCCCTGCTTGGCCGACCCGCCGGCGGAATCACCCTCGACGATGAACAGTTCGCTCAACGCCGGATCCTTCTCCGAACAGTCGGCCAGCTTGCCCGGCAACGACCCGCCATCCAGAGCGCTCTTGCGGCGAATGAGGTCCTTCGCTTTACGGGCCGCCTCACGGGCACGTGCGGCATCGATCGCCTTGCCGATGATTTTGCGTGCGACCGGCGGGTTCTCTTCGAAGTAGGTGCCCAGCGCATCGTTCACGGCGGCCTCGACGATCCCCTTCACTTCACTGTTGCCGAGCTTCGCCTTGGTCTGCCCTTCGAACTGCGGATTCCGCACCTTCACACTGACGACCGCGGTCAAGCCTTCCCGCACGTCGTCGCCGCTCAACGATTCGGTGTCTTTCTTCAGGAGATCGTTGGCGTTGGCGTAACTGTTGATCGTGCGGGTCAGCGCAGCCTTGAAGCCCACCAGGTGGGTGCCGCCCTCTTTGGTGTTGATGTTGTTCGCGAACGAAAAGAGGTTCTCGGCATACCCGTCGTTATATTGCAGCGCCACCTCAAGAATCAGGTCCGCGCGCTCAGTCTGCACGTAGATGGGCTTATGCAGCGGGGTCTTGGCTTCGTTGAGATGATCGACGAAGGAGACGATCCCGCCCTTGTAATGAAAGACCTGTTCCTTTTCCTTGCGATCGTCCTTGAGCGTGATCGACAGACCCTTGTTGAGAAAGGCCAGCTCGCGGAGCCGCTGGGCTAACACATCGAAACTGAATTCCAGTGTTTCGAAAATCTGGCCGTCCGGCATGAACCGCACCTTCGTGCCCCGGCGTTTGGTTTTTCCGGTGACGGCTAACGGCGCCTGGGATTTTCCACGCTCATACCGCTGCTCGAAGACTTGTCCATCCTGCCAGATTTCCAGCTCCAGCCATTCGGACAGCGCATTGACGACAGAGATGCCGACTCCGTGCAACCCGCCGGAGACCGTGTAGGCGCCCTGCTCGAACTTGCCGCCCGCATGCAGGACGGTGAGGGCCACTTCGGCGGCGGACTTCTTCTGAGTGGAATGCATGCCGGTGGGAATGCCGCGGCCGTTATCCACGACCGTGACGCTGCCGTCGATGTGGATCGTGACCTCGATCGCTTCACCGAATCCGGCCATGTGCTCGTCGACACTGTTGTCGACGACTTCATAGACCAGATGGTGCAACCCGTCGACACCGGTGCTGCCGATGTACATCGCCGGTCGCTTCCGGACGGCCTCGAGTCCTTCGAGAACTTTGATTTGATCCGCGCTGTAACTGTCGGATTTCGGCTTGGCAGAATTGTCCTGCTGGTCGTCTTTGGCCATCTAACTCCTTGGTCGATTGCTCTCAGCTTTCAGGCATCAGCTCACAGCCCGCGGGCGATCTGCTGATCGCTGCATGCTGACAGCTGATCGCTCAGTTCAGATTTTGATCGGCATCACGACGCATTTGAATCCGGGACTCTCGGCTTCCTGAATCAGGCAGGGGCTCAAGGCCGTGTCCATTTGCAACGAGACCGATTCTCCATCCATGACGCTCAATGCATCCAAGAGGTAGCGGGCATTGAATCCTGTGTTGAGCGCCTCGCCCTCATACCGGGCCGCCAATTCTTCCGTGGCTTCTCCATAATCCGGATTGCTGGAAAACAGGGTCATGCCGCCGGGGGCAAACGAGACCTTCACGGCATTGGCCTTGTCTTTCGACAACACCGACACCCGTCGCAACGCGCTCTCCAGCAGCCCGCGATTGACCGCAATGCGCTTGCCGCTCTCTTTCGGCACCACCTGCTGGTAGTTGGGATAGTTCCCCTCCATGAGGCGGGAGGTGAGGAGGAGGCCGCTCTTGCGGAAGATCATCAGGTTCTTGGTGAACCCGATCAAGGGCTCCTCGTCGCCCCCCTCTTCCAGCAGACGCCGCATTTCCTGCGCCGCCTTCTTCGGGATGATCGCTTTGATATCCTGGGCCGGCTGCTTCGCATTCGGGGTCCCGACTTCCCGCTCCGCCACGGCCAAGCGATGGCCATCGGTGCCGACCAGTCGCAGGAGCGTGGTTTTCTTTTCAGTCGTCGTCAAGCTCACGAGCAGGCCGTTCAGGATGTATCGCGCATCGTTGTCGCCCGCGGCAAACAGCGTCTTGCGAATCAATTCCAACAGACCCGCCCCGGCCAGCGGCGTCAGCCCCTCGCGTTCGATGGAGGGCAGCGCCGGATAGTCGCCGCTCGGAAGGCCGACCACCTTGAACTGGCTCTTTCCCGACTGGATCGTTGTCCAGTTGTTGTCGCCGGACGTCAGCTCGATCTCACCGCTGGGCAACTCCTTGATAATCTCGTACAACTTGCGGGCGGAAATCGTCACGCCGCCGGCTTCGAGGACCGTCGCCTTGTACAAACCCCGCATGCCGATCTCGAGATCGGTGGCGACAATTTCCGCGCCGTCGTGTTTGGCTTCCAATAGAATGTTCGAGAGGATGGGCATGGTGTTTCGTTTTTCAACGACACCCTGCACCCGCTGCAATCCCGTCAACAATTCCTCTCGTCCGATGCGTACCTTCATGGTCGGTCTCCCTCAGCGGGCCTTACGCCCTCAAGATCTGTTCTTTCAGGCCTTCCAGCGTCGTGTGCAAGGTGCTGTCGGCTTCCTTGGCCTTCGTGATCTGCCGGCAGGCGTGAATAATCGTCGTATGGTCCTTACCCCCGAACTGTCGACCGATTTCAGGAAATGAGGCGTCGGTGAGTTCCCGGCAGAGATACATGGCGATCTGGCGCGGGTGCACCAGCGTTTTGCTCCGACGCCGCGATTTCAAATCGGCAATCTTCAAATGATACTTCGACCCCACCGCCTCTTGAATATCTTCGATGGAGACAATCTTCTTCTTGTCCCCGATGAGATCGCGCAACACGTTCTTGGCCATATCGAGCGTGATCGTTTGCCCAGTCAGCGACGAATAGGCCCCGACCCGTACGAGCGAACCTTCCAGCTCACGAATGTTGTTCTTCATCGTGGTGGCCAGGAAGTGAATCACATCCTCTGGCAGCGCAATGCGTTCGTCCTCTGATTTCTTGCGCAAGATGGCGATGCGGGTCTCCACGTCCGGCGGCTGAAGGTCGGCAATGAGCCCCCATTCGAACCGGGAACGGAGCCGCTCTTCGATATCCGGCATGTCCTTCGGAAAGCGGTCACTCGACAGGACGATCTGTTTATGGGCTTCGTAGAGGGTATTGAATGTATGAAAGAACTCTTCCTGCGTCCGCTCTTTGCCCGCCAAAAATTGGATGTCGTCGATCATCAACATATCGACGTTGCGATATCGCTTTCGCAGATCGATCATCTTGTCGTACCGAATGGAGTTGATGACCTCGTTCGTAAACTGCTCGGTCGTCAGGTAGGCGATGCGGAGGTCGCTCCGCTCGGCCAGGTAGTTGCCGATCGCATTCAGCAAATGGGTTTTTCCCAATCCCACACCGCCATAGAGAAACAGCGGGTTGTACGCTTTAGCCGGTTGTTCGGCCACGGCCATACAGGCCGCATGGGCGAACTGGTTTCCTGCCCCGACCACGAAACTCTTGAAGGTGTATTTCGGATTCAATTGCACGCCGCGTTTTGATCGAGACGCGACGAACCCGCGCCCGGCTGTATCCACCGGCCCACTCGCCTGTTGAGCGGGCGACGAGGAAGGAGCCTGCTTGTTATTGACGACAAAGGACACGTCCAAGTGGCCGCCCCCTTGCGCAGCGGAGACCGCTTCCGCCAGGAGATCGCGGTAATGCTCTCCTAACCACTCGCCGAAAAACTTGTTCGGGACTGCAAGATACGCCGTCGTCTCTTCAATCCGGTCGAGTACAACAGGAGTGAACCAGGTTTCAAAGACCTGCTTCGGGACCTTTTCCTGAATGTACACCAGGGCGTCATTCCACATCTAATTAGTCCTATAAACTCAATATCTTATGAATGTTCACAGCTTTATACACAGGTGTGGATAAATACATAGGAAGCCCTGGTTTTATTGATCGCTTAATGAGAAGACGCCCTGGCTTCTTGTGGACATCCGAAAGACCGGCCGACTGTTCATCTTGTCCGTGCACAGGTACCCTCACCTTATCCCTGAACGCCCCCTGCCTTATACACCATCTCATCAACATGGGCTAGGCTCTTCGATCGTCAACGCCCACGGACCTCTTCGCATTCATCCACAGAACCCACATAGCCTACTCCTACTCCGACGACTCCGGTTCTTCTCTTTATTAGGAAGATAACTAAGAGAAGAGAGCCGGATCACAGCACAATGGTCGAGTCATGGTCCGCGATCAAGCCGACAAGATCTCGATAGGAGATGATCTTTCCGGAATCGGCGGTTGCCGGAATGCCCGATGCAGATGGAAGCACGTAAATCGTTCCAGGGAACGCCGGTGAAGACCCCACCGCCTCTTCCAGGAGAACGAGTGAGGAGGCGCCTGACGACACATCCGCCGATGCGGAGGGCAACAGGGATTGAGCCGGATCGGAAACCAGCCGTCGGAGTAGATACAACGTCTTACGAGCAGACATGAGATCCCATACGGAGCTAAAAGACCAATACCCGGTCGGCTGCGGCCATGGCCTGCCGGGCCGATTCAGAAGAACCGCCGGTGACTGCGAATCCCTCTTGAAGCTCGGGAGCCGGGCCGGATGGAAACACCAGGAGAAACGGAATCTGGAGATGCTCGAAGGAGGGAAGATACTTTTCGAGAATCTCGATATCGACGATATCATCCGTCTCTTCCGCCAGCAGCTGAACGGCCTGTCCTATGAGAATCACTGTAATCGGGTTCTCTCCGGCAGCCAATCCCAATGCGATGCGCAAGGCCTCGACCGGACGAGCAGACGTCCGCGGGTCTTCACGAATAATCAGCACGATGGATGCCGTGGCCGCCACAGTCGTTCCTTCAGACGATCGTCTTATGTAAATGCCAGAAACCGGTCGCAGCCGTTCACAATATTCGACAGCACGACCAGGCCGCAGAGAGAAATGCGGGAATCGAGAGAATCGGTCGAGACTCCATGCTGCTGGCATCCATAGGCACAGACAAACAGCTTCATACCTCGGCCAACGAGGTCGGTATAACGAGGGTCGCGAAGATTCTTCACTCCCTCATCGATGAAATACAGATAAAGATCAGCACCTTCCGTCAGCGCCTCAGAAGCGAGCTGAGCCACCGTCTCGACACTGGGGTGTGAGGGGGGTGTGGATAACAGGATGCCGAACTTCTTGGAGATCATAGGAATTCTGTCTGTGGATAATCTTTAAGAGTGATTAAGAATCAATAGCTTATAGATACGAAACAGAATGCGGAGCGTACGAATTCTGGGAGGGAAAGTCAACTAGAAAAAGGGCTCTGAATTACCTGTTGACGAGCCTGGTGCGGAGGCCGGAGGCGAGGTCTGAAATCGGGATATCTTCCTGGGCTTTTGTCTGCATATTCCGGAGGGTGGCGACACCTTTCGTCACTTCATCGTCGCCTAAGAGAATCGTATAGAGGGCACCAAGGCGATCGGCTTGACGGAGGTGGGCCTTGAGTGACGCTGCACGGAAATCCATGTCGGCCGGTACTCCGGTTCGACGGAGTTCATCGAGCAGCGTCAATCCGACATCGGCAGCTTGAGTGCCGAAGGCAGCGACATAGACCCGAGGAATGGCCGGTATCAACACTGTCTCCGGCAACATCAGTGCAATCCGTTCCAGCCCGACGGCGAAACCAACCGCCGGCACGGCGGCTCCACCAAGCTGTTCGACGAGACCGTCATAGCGGCCACCGGCTCCGACGGCATTCTGCGCACCCAAATGGGAGCAGGTGACCTCGAATGCGGTGAGACAGTAATAGTCCAGGCCACGGACGAGCCGGGGATTCATGTGAAACGGGATGCCCACCGATTGCAGGCCGGTCGTTACACGCTCGAAATGGTCCCGCGCCGCTGGTGACAAGGAACCGGCCAGGCGGGGAGCATCCTCGGTCGCCGATCGGCATTCCGGAACTTTACAGTCGAGAACACGTAACGGATTCGTCTCGATCCGGCGCTGGCAATTCCCGCAGAGGCGACTTTCCACACCCTTGAGATAGGCAACGAGGAGCGGTTTGTACCGGGCCCGGTCCTCTGTATACCCCAGATTGTTGATTTCAAGGGTCAATCCCGGCAGCGTGAGGTCGGACAAGAGTCGCCACAGCAGCGACATGACTTCGACATCGGCCCGCGGGTCGGACACACCGAAGGATTCCACGCCAAACTGATGAAACTGCCGGAGTCGCCCGGCCTGGGGACGCTCGTGGCGGAACATCGGCCCGGCGTAACAATATTTTTGCGGCCGCGGATCGGCGGCGCGGTTGTGCTCGATGAACGCCCGGACTGTCCCGGCTGTCCCTTCCGGGCGCAGGGTGAGGGACGACCCGTCGCGATCCGCGAAGGTGTACATTTCCTTCTCCACGATGTCGGTCGAGGCGCCGATGCTGCGCGCGAACAACGTCGTGGTCTCGAAAATCGGGACGCGGATCTCTTGAAAGCCGTAACGGAGCGCCCACTGCCTGGCGGTATCCTCGATGAATCGCCAACGGGGGGACTCTTCAGGCAGGAGATCTTTGAGGCCCTTAATCGCTTTAATCATGGCTCTGCTATTGAGTCTCCCGAGAGTTCGAGCGGGACTATAGCGGCGGTCCCGCGGGCAAGTCAACGCGGCACGCTCCGTATCTCGCTCTGTGCTTCACGAGAGACGACCGTGTTGCACCGGCCTTTCTGCGAGAGTATAGTGCCCACCGTGTAAGAATGGGCGCCCACAAGTACCCTGCTCAATTACAAGCCACTGGGCTCGCTTCTCTAAAACTATGACCACTCAAGGCCGCCGTGTGATCGCCCTTGCTCCGATGCCGCCGGAAAAATCCGCCTATGCCCTCGCGCGGTATAGCCGGTCCCCGGACTCCATCGAAGAGAGCATCGAATGGGTCCACGGCCATTCCTCTGAAAAATTCTGGGAACAGTTTTATTTCGACTATGGCCATGGCTCGATCGCGGACCTGGGCCATGTGATCATTTGTTTCGAACAGATCTCCGAGCTGGCCGCCATCCGGCTGGAGGACGAACCGCTCTGGGACGGGCAGGCCAAATCGAGCCGGTATCAGAACTTTGCCTCGACCAGCTGGTTTGTGCCGGATACCATTCGCGGGCAAGAGACTGAAGCGACGTATCTCGGCATTCTCCGCAGTCTCGCGACGGTCTACCGTGCCCTCCATGACCCCTTGAGCCAGTTTCTCACCGAACGGGAGCCTCGACCCGAGCACATGACCCCCGCAGCCTATCAGCGGGCGATTGCAGCGCGGGCCTTCGATGTGACCCGTTATCTGTTGCCCCTGGCGGCGCAGACGAACGTCGGCCAGGTCGTCAGCATTCGCACCCTCGAAAAGCAGATTACCCGCCTGTTGTCGTCTCAGCTGCCGGAACTTCGCCTGCTGGGAGAAGAGCTGCAGGAAGCCTGTCGGAAAGCGCCGGTCAATCTCTGGGGCGAACTGTCCGGACAGGCGGCAGGCTTGGGCGAACCCATGGCGCCGACCCTCGCGCGGTATGCCAAACCGAATGTGTATCAGGCAGAGGTCTACAGCGACCTGGCCCGGTATGCGAAGGAAGCGCTGAAGGGCACCGGGTTGGATCAACCGACCGCCTGGGGCGCCGCGGAACCGGTGGACTTGATCGAGCCGCACCATCCGCTCGACGAAGTCGTCGCCACGCTGCTCTATCGCGCCTCGCAAGCCCCCTATCGAAAGATCCTCGCGGTCGTGCGGGACTGGACGGAGAAACAGAAGCAGGACACCATCGAGGTCGCCTTTCAGAAACGCGGGCCGCATGACGAATTGATCAAGGAGTTCCGGAGCGGGTATGCCTTTGTGTTCGATGTGATGATGGACATCGGCGGGTGGCGCGACATGCACCGGCACCGGCGCTGCCAGCAGGTGCAGCAGAACTTCACCACGGTGCACGGGTTCGAGACACCTCCCGTTCTGGCGGAAGCGGGGCTCGACCATGAGTACCGGGAAGCCATGGGGCATGTAAAATCAGATATCGAACAACTCCGGAAATCGAGCCAGGAAGCGGCCATGTACGCCATTCCATTCGGCTTCTCCGTGCGCTGCCTCTTCAAGATGGACTATGCGGAAGCGGAATACATTGCGAAATTGCGCTCCGGAGTGAAGGGGCACTGGTCCTATCGCACCATCGCCTGGCTCATGAAACAGAAACTGACCGAACGCTATCCCATCCTCGGCGCGCGCATGCAGGCGACGCCGCCGGATGTGCAGGACGCGCTGACGCGCTGAGCGGCGCGCCGCTTTCATCATGAGCACGCACCAAGACAGAATCGAAACGGCCCTCCTGGCAGGCGACTGGGACCGGGTCGGGTATGAGGCATCGGAATGGGCCCGCGCGGTGGAGACCGCCGGTGAAAAAGATCCCCGCCCGTACTTCGCCTTGAACGTCACCCACCTGATTCGCGGGGAATTCGCCGACGCCTGGCGGGTGTACGCCCGCGCATTACAGGAGCCGGACGACATCGAACGCGTGCGGGAATGGGTGCAATCCATCGCAGTCAACCACGCCGGCAATGCCCAGACGCATCTGGTGCAGGGGTTGTTTCTAGCGCAGTCCGGTCAGTCGGAACAGTCGATGGCGTCCTACAAAGAGGCCGCGAAGCTGGCTCCGCAATCGCCCTATCCCCATTATTTTCTGGCCCAGATTCACGAGCGGGCGGCGCATTTGGAAATGGCGATTAAGGAATATCGCGAGGCGGTCAAGCTCGCTCCGACATTTGCACCGGCGCGTACGAACCTCGGCGTGGCCTACCAGGAACAGGGCCGGCTTGAAATGGCCATTCCCCAATACCGCGAAGTGATCAAGCTCAATCCCAACGACGCGCTGGCCCATGCCAACCTCGGCTGTGCGCTCGCGGAGCAGGGCAAGTTCGAACCGGCGCTGCAGGCCTACAAAGAAGCCCTACGGCTCAACCCGCGCGATGCGGAAATCCATTTCGCGCTCGGCGGAGTCTACGAAACCAAAGGGCGGACCGATCTTGCCCTCAAGGAATACCGCGAAGCGACGCAGCTCAACCCGGAACTCGCCTCGGCCCATACCGCGCTTGGTTGGCTGTTGATGGAGCAATCGAGAGCATCGGAGGCCATGGAGGCCTTCAGCAGGGCCGTGAAAGCCAACCCGGAAGAAGCCCAGGCCCTCTACGGCATCGGGAGGATTTACGCCGCCAAGGGCAAGCGGGAAAGCGCCGCCGAAAACTTCTCCAAAGCCATCCGCTTCGAAAAAGATCCCACCAAAAAAAACGCCATCATGAACGCCCTCTTCGCCAGCGGCCAGACAGGGGATTGAGGGCGTGCGGGCTTCCCTTCTGTGCTCGCGCAACGCGCGGCCTCAGAAGCCCTCGTTGGACGCGCGCAGGGGAAGCACATTCCCTCAGATCCTCTGGGGAGGTGGAAGTTGAAGGCGGTTCTCAAAACCTGGTGGTCACAGGCCAGGTTTAGGGCAGCCTCCGGCTAGCGGGAATCATTGTTCATATGCGTAAGCGATAAAGGTATCCGATATGCCAATTCCGGACTACGAAACCCTGATGCTGCCGCTATTGCAGATTGCTGCGGAGATGAATGGGCAGGAGATTCCACTTACTGCTGCCGTCGAGAAACTGGCAACGCAGTTCAAATTGACAACCGATGAGCGACATGAGCTTCTGCCGAGTGGGGGTACTTTCAAATTCTCTTCGCGCGTGTCGTGGGCGCGAACATACCTGCAAAAGGCCGGTCTCCTTGAGGCAACGAAGCGAGGCCACTTTCGCATCACTGATCGTGGGCGAACGATTCTCAAGGGTAAACCGGCCCGAGTCGATGGAACCCTTCTGTCGCAGTTTGAAGAGTTTCGAGAGTTCCAGGGACGCAAGAAGGAGCGCAGAACGGATAAAGTCGAAGTTCCAGCTAACGGCTCCGCCGAGACGCCCATTGAATCATTGGCAACCCAATATGAGCGGTTGCGGGAAGCCCTTGCCTCGGAAGTTCTCGAAAGGGTGAAGAAGTGCAGTCCACTATTTTTTGAACGACTCGTTATCCTCCTGCTGGTCAGGATGGGTTATGGAGGCTCACTGAAAGACGCCGGCCACGCGATCGGAAAAAGTAGAGATGGCGGAATTGATGGAGTGATTCGGCAAGATAAGCTCGGATTGGACAATATCTATATTCAGGCAAAGCGATGGAACGACAAGCCGGTGGGCAGCCCGGACATTGATCAATTTGCCGGCGCTCTTTCGAAGATGAAAGCCAGTAAAGGCATCTTCATCACAACATCCGTCTTCACCAAAGACGCGCGTGCATCGGTATACTCTTCTCGAATCATCCTCATCGACGGCACCCAGTTAGCAGGTTACATGATTGATCATGATGTGGGAGTGTCGATTGCTTCCACCTACGAAATCAAGAAAGTTGATTCGGATTTCTTCGAGGAAGATCTCGAATAATTTCCCTATTCATCTGCCTACCAGAGGCTTACAGCACCCTGCGCACGTGATCCGGCTTGACCACTAAAGAGGCTTCGGACAGTATCCTAAGGGTGTCCTTACGGAACCACCATCCTAGGGAGACTGCCGTGGCAACATTGACCATCAAAAACATTCCCGAGCCCTTAGTCAAACGCCTCAAGCAGCGAGCAGCCGCGCATCGACGCAGTTTGAATTTCGAGGTCATTTCATGCCTAGAACGGATGAGTCACAGCGCCCCCAATGACGTTGATGTCCTGCTTGCCAGGGCGCGGGCGGTCCGCCGTATCCCCAAAGGCGTTCGACTCAACGATCGCCTACTCCGTGATTTCAGAGTGGGATTCTGAAGGCCTTTCCAACAGTCGTCATCTCTCCATTGCCTTTTGCCGACCTGACAGGAATGTCACAGATCAGCACCACTCGGCTGCTCAAAATTTTCTCCAGCAAGGCCGCAGGGAGTTCGGATGCCGAGGCGTACTGTTCCTGTACGTCGAGGTGGACGGACGACTGAGAACGAAGCTGGAGGGAATTTTCAGCAGCCGGTTACAGCTCCCGGATGGCGCCCTGGAGGACGGTCATCTGAGTCATGGGATCGCCGGAGGCTTGAAGCTCCGTGCGGATCTGGTCTTTGAGGTAACTGGTGTAGCCGATTTTGTCGAGGAGAAGGTCGAGGAAACGCTCGGAGGACAGCAGGGTCTGAGCCTTCAGCTCTTCGATGGTCTCGTCGCTCACCGGTACATAGCTGCTGCCGATGTGGAAGATGATGTTGTAGTGTCGATCTCGCCCGAGCCGTTCGAACCGTAATCCCTTCACGTGCCGTCCTTCCTCTTACAGGCCAACGGGGGCACATTGTAGACAATCACCGGTGAGAAGACAAGGTCGTCTCTCCCCCTGCGGGCTCATCAGTCGCGGGTTCCCGGTCGGTAGGTCAGGACTTGGCGTTTTTCTTTCCGAAGTATTCACGCCGGCTCACGGCGACATCGGAGACGAACATGACGCCTGAATACCGGTCGAAGAGGGGGCGCAACCCGGCGAGCACCGGCTCCACTTTTTCTTCCGGCACCACCGCCATGATCATGACCAGGCTCTCCTGCTCGCTGAACATGAAGTGGGCTTCGCGCACGCCGTGATGGCCCTTCCCCGAGATATTGCCGATGATGGTGTATCCGGTCGCTTCAACCTTGTCCAGCAACTCGGTGACAAAGGGCCGGTTTTCACCCGACACGATGACACGGATTTCTTTCATGGGATGCAACGTGAGTGCGGCCATGTGTCCACTCCTTTGAAAAAAGGTCTCTTCCGAGCTGATGCCGGTTGCGATTTATGTGTCACCGGGATTCCTCACGCGGCGCCAGACTCCCGAGGGCATGTAGCGGTACCAGATTCCGTCCTCAGGGTCCAGCGCAGCCAGGTGCACCCACTCGTTGTGATAGAAATGTTGCAGCACCTCGTGCCGCGCAATGAGTTTCTCGATCCGCGGGCGCGAGGCTTCCACCAGCGTCAGCAAGCGCATCGGTTCATGGTAGGGCAGGTCGTCGTTCATGACGGTCTGCCAGGCGAGGCCGAGCCGGAGATCGCTCCAGGGGCCGGACATGATGCCGATGCGGCCGACGACGTTGTGATAGATCTTGCTCCCGCTTCCATAGACGTCGTTGTCCACGGCCGAGAAATAATGCTCCAGGTTGATCCACTGCGCCACCACCTGCGGCGCGGTCAGCAGCACTTCCAGCCAGCGGTCCGTCGGATCTTCCCGATAGTCGTACGAGTGAAGGAAGACGCGCCCAGCCAGGTTCAGTCCCTTCGTCAACTCCCGGCGGCCGATGATGAAGCTCGTATTGCTGGACAAGCCCCATTCCGGCCGCACCTGGCTCCAGTCCGCGCTCCGTCCGGCCACATGCGCCGATGCCTGGTCGAGGGGCAGGACAGTCCCCACATCGGGAAACCGGGTGCAGCGTTCCTGGCTGGTCAGTTGCGCGGCTTCGCGTAAGTCGTCGTACAGTCGGGCCACGTCCTTGCGATGGGTCGGCGGCGCATCTTCGAGATCGAACAGGTGCACCTCGTCCGTCGTGGTATCGACCTGCCCGGCGAGAAAGTGGGTGTCGGAGGGGATTTCGATGCCGCGTTTCGCCAGCCGTTCCCGCACCGGCGGGCGGTTGGCCATCGCGGCCAGCACGCGCGCGTTCGGTTTGCCCTCGTTGCCGCCGCAGGCGCCGCAGTCCAGCGCCGACTCGAAGGGGTTGTTCTCGGTGGTGCTGCCATGGGCGCAGAAGAGCACGAGGCGGGCGAAATTTCTCACCAGGCCCATCATGCGCAGGGCGGTTTCCACGGTCATGACCTGTTCTTCGAGCGTGAAGCCGGTTCGCGTGATCCGCTCTTTCTGGTGGGAGGCCGCGCGGCGATTGATCCGGTAGTGCCGCCGGAGTTCTTCGAGGAAGGTGGTGAGTTGGTCGGTGGACAGATCGACCGATCTGGCCGCGTCGCTGAGGAACGGTTCCACCGGGGCATCGTCGTCCAGCGCGCGTCGCCGCAGGGCCTCGACGAATTCGGCCTCGACACGCGATCCATGCAGGCCGAGCCGGCCGCGCAGCGCTTTCCAGATCAAGGCCCGCTGTTCGGAGACCACCATTTCCTCGGTTTCGGCCGGCGCCAGTTTGTCCACCGTGAGAATCGTGGCGATGGGGGGGACAAATAACCGCCGCACCCAATTGGTCAACCGTTTGTAGAGGGCGGGCAACATCGTCTTGCCCATGATAGGCAGCGCGTAGAACCAGCCTAGCGACTCCACCATGACATAGGGGGTGACGACGTTCTCCTTCAGATCGTGCAGCAGCGTATGTCCGGCGTGGACGAGTTTCGCGCGGGACTGGTGTTTGGACACGTAGTGATCCAGATAGCTGCGGGGGATCTCACGCACTTCGTTTTTCGCGCGCATGATGACCGGGAACTGCTCGGTCTCGTGTTCTTTGCCCCAGGCCCGATACCGGATGAAGACCGCGAAGAAACCGGCAAACCCATAGGTGTCGTTTGCGCCGGTGGATTCCAGGTGGCGGCGGAACGGCTCGGAGCGCACATCGATGCAAAAGACAGATTGGGAGTGGGGCCGCACCGGCGGATGGTGCTCGGCGGCGGCCGGTTGGGGTTTGACCGGCGCGCGCAGCAACATGCCGAAGAGGTGATCCTGATACCCGGCCTCGAAGGCCTTGAGCCACACCGGACCATGCGCGGATTCCGGGAAGGCGTCGATCCAATCCAGCAAGATGCGAAGGGCCGTCGGCGGACCGTCCATCAGCAGGGCTGGAACGATCTCGAGCGCCTGGGCCAGCGTGAGCAGGCGTCGCGCCATGAGCCGCTGCGCAGCCCGTTCGCGGCGCGGTCCGAATTCGATCTGATAGTGATGGGTGAGTTGCTCCCATTCATGGGCGAGGGCCGGCGTTCCCTGCTGACGGTGTCTGGTGTTGGCATGCAGGCGGGCGACCCGGTCGGCCATGGAAGCGGGGAGTCGTCCGGCGGCCCATTCCTTGTGCATGAAGTACGCATGAGACTGCTGCGTCATGTAGTCCGTCACCGCGGGATAGTTCCCTTCGATGCCCAATTCTTCCCGGCAGACTTTTTGGACCAGTTCGCGCACATACCACAAGCGCACGGCGAGGAACTTCACCAGTCCGACGGGGTAGGCCTGCTGCCAGGCATAGCCGGTTTCTTCCGCGCGCCATTTGATGAAGCCGGCCCAACCCGGAAGGGCCGCCAGTTGGAGCGACAGGTAGTCCTGCCGGAATTTCCCGGGGATCGCTAGCGCTTCCAGGCAGTCCAATACGGCGTCTTCGGGATGCTCCGGCAGCGCCGCAATTTTCCGGCGGCTGTCCGCAATGCCGCACGTTGTCCATTCTTTCCCGGCCGCCTGCTTCCAGGCGGCGTAGAGGCCCTGGTCCCGACCCGGCATGGACCAGGCGGCATGGCCTTCGTCCAGAAACGCTTCGCACCATTTGACCAGCTCGCTGTTGATCTGTTCGACGATGTGGCTGCCCAGCGTCTCGTCGCACCAGTTGGAGAGGGTGAGATGGCGTCCGAGCGCGTCGACATCCTCCCGAACCGTGACGGCCATCCGTTCCTGAACCGTGGGTGTAGAGAACGAGACCAGTCGTTCGGCCAGCGCCTCGACCTGCTCCTCGTTCGGCTCACGTTCCATCAGTCGATCGAGCGGTTCGTCGGTTGCGGAGGAGAGGCCATGGGTCAGGCAGGCCCGCAACACGTCACGATGGGAAATACGGCAGGGGCCCAGATCGATTTCCTGGTCGAGCGCGAGGGGCGCCAGGGCCTCGTCGATATGGCGGACCAGGATTCGGCCCGATTTCAAATAGCGCCGATACACGTCACCGAGGAGATACCCGTGACCGCCGAGGAATTGTCGGCCGCGGCGGACGGTCTCCGTAAACGGGAGGTACTCCAGGCTATGCAATGGATTGTGATGGACAAAGGTCCGCATCGGCCAATACTGCGCGATGACTTCGCTGGCGAGGCGGATCGTGCCTCGCAGTTCCATGCGGCGGGTTTCGAGATCTGCCGGGTCGTCGGTGCGGATCACCGGATCCATGTGCCCTCCTGCATGGCGACCGTGGCCGGGGGTGTCGGTACGTACGAGTCGAAAAAGCGCGAGGGGGCCGTGCCGAGGGCCAGCAGCAATAACAGCAGCAGCACCAACGAGGCGAACTCCGTCTGGCGTAAGTCGTCGTATCGCACATCCACGCGTTGCCGGCCGAAGACGAGTTGTTGCACGAGATCGGTGTAATACCAGGAGGCGGTGAGCCAGACGATCATGACGACGGCAAAGGGCCCGGAGGGTGTAAACGTGGGCATCAGCAGCATGCCCAGGAATCCGGAAAACACGCCGAAGGGCGGCATGCCCAGCGCGGCGAGCGCCAGGAGCGCCAACAGGGTGCTGAAGCGCGGCATGGGATAGGCGAGCCCGCCGAGTGCGCGTAGATCGATATCGCCATACCGGGCCCGGATGGCATACCAGGCCAGCAGCAGTCCGCTGGCCGCGAGCCCCACGGCGCTGAGATAGACCGTCGCTTGCACGGGGGCGGTGCCGGTGTCGGCGACATACCACCAGAGCATGCCGAAAAACGCGAGGGCGGCGTAGGCAAGCCGCGGCAGCGGGCGCGCCTGAATCAGTGCCCGGAGCGAACCGTACACGGCGCCCGCCAACGCCAGAATCGTCACGGTGTGGAGGGTTGTGACGGTCAGGTTCGGGAGCAACGTCAGCAGGGTATGGAATCCGACCGTCGGCAGCAGGAAGACGAGAAACGCGGGGAGATTGCCCGGTAATCCGGTCAAGGTCGCAATGAATCCGCTGTGAACGGGCAGGAGCGGCAGCAGCGTGGCACAGGTGACCAACAGGGCCACCGTCGAGGCCGGTGTCGTGAGCACCAAGGCCAGCGCGGCCGACACCATGCTCAGTCCGTAGGCCGATAACCCCCGCCAGGTCTCCGACGTGGCTCCGGATTGGTATCGATAGAGCAGGATGCAGAGCAAGCCGGGCAGTATCAGGAGCATGACGTCGTGCGCCGGCGCTTGAGCGGTGAGGATGCCCAGTCCCAGTCCCAGTAGCACCAGCGTCGCCGTCCAGGCCGAAGTATTGTCGCGGTGCAACGGTTGGCCGAGGAGCGACAGAAACGCCGTCAGCGGGAGCAGGCAGAGAAACGGCACACCGGCCAGCGTGTCGCCCAGCGCCCAGGGCGTCCCGATGACGACGAGCAGGCAGGCCACGGTGGTCAGGAGGGCCGAGGTCTTCATCCGTTGGAGCGACGCGCGAAGGAGTAGGCTGAGCGCCGCGCCGAGGAAGGGGACGGCCATGAGCAGCCACGGCGTCATCCAGGTCTTGATCATGACCGGCCTCCGACCGCCGGCGCCGTGCCGTTGTTCGTGTGGCTGCGTTGCATGGTCACGACAACCGCTTTTCCAGGTGATGGGCGACGAGCGTCACCATCCGGCCGAACTTCAGATACAGCTGATCCAGGTAGAGGCGGTTCATGAACAGGACATAGAGGCGAACGAGGAAGACGTCGATCCAGCCGGGAATTTTGACCGTGCGCCCATGTGCATGCGCATAGAGATAGCCCCAGCTGAGGATCGTGAGCACTGTCGTGCCGACCACCAGACTGTCGAAGAGCCGGCCCGGCAGCGCGGCGGCCTTGAAATACGATGCCACCACCTCCGGATTCGGATACAGAAAATGCGTAAAGCTCTCCACCGCAAAGAGGTACGTGAAGACCACGATGATGAGCGTGACCAGCATGGCGGTGGAAACCTTCCAAGAGGCCACGGCGCGAATACGTGTCAGGGAGAGAATGGCCTGCGAGGAGGTGACCCAGATGAAGAACAGGAAAATCACGGTGCCCTGTGACTCGATCAGCGGGATGCGCAACACGCCGTGCGTGACGAGCAGGATCACGAGCGGCAAGAGCAGGGTGGTCAGGAATCCGGTGGACCAGGTCAGGTTGGAGAATTCGCTTTCCTCCGCCTCGCGGTCGATTGGTGGAAACGAGGGTTCCTGGCGGGCCTTGTGGATCACGTTGCCGCAGTTCAGGAACACCGTGCCTTTGAACAGGCCGTGGGCGATCAAATGGAATACGGCGAGGGAAAACGCGCCCAGCCCGCATTCCATAATCATGTAGCCCATCTGGCCGATCGTCGAAAAGCCGAGCGTCTTCTTAATGTCGTTTTGCGTCAACATCATGGTGGCGCCCAGAATTGCCGTGAGCATGCCGATCACGAACACCACATGCAGGGTGGTCGGGCTCAGACCGTAGAGCGGGGCCAGACGGTTCAACAGGAATCCTCCGGCGTTGATGATGCCGGCGTGCAGAAGCGCGTGGACCGGCGTCGGCGCATACAGCGAGCGTGGCAGCCAGGTGTGGATCGGAAATTGTGCCGACTTGCCCATGGCCCCGATAAAAATAAGTAGGGTCACCGCCGTGACGCCGTTCATCTCCCAGCCGAGGTCAGGCCAGAGGGACAGGGTGATGGGCGTTTCCGCGGCGCGGGTAAATAATGTCTGAAACTCGAACGTGCCGTAGAGCGAATAGGCGAGGACGATCCCGGCCAGAAACGCCGCATCGCTGAGCCGTAATATCGTAAACGTGTTCGCCGCGCCGGACAGCGTGGCGGCATGCGCGTGGTTGTGCGCGAGCAGAAACAGGAGCCAGGAGAGAATCTGCCAGAAGATAAACAGCATCACCAGGTTGGCGCTGGAGACCATGCAGAGCAGCACCGAGGTCGTGATGCCGAGCATCCCGAGATACCGGCGATATCCACGATCCTGATACATATAGCCCATCGAATAGCGGTAGATGAGCGTGGTCACGCCCGTGATCAGCACCATCATGACCGCGCTGAGCCGATCGATATAAAACCCGATGGGGAAGGCAAGGTTGGCGATGGAGGCCGGATCGTAGAGCTGGATGGTGATCGGATCCCCGGAGGTCACCACCCACAGGGCGATGAGGGACCCGAGAAACGCCGCCACGACGGGGAACAACCCCGCCCTGGCACTCTGGTCCTGCTCCGCGCGATCGCCGGTCATCACGATGAACGCCGTCAACAACGGCAACAGCGGGACGAGCGCTAAAAACGACATACCGATTCCATGTGTCCCATACAAAGGCTTCCCATGAAAAGAAAAAGGCCAGCCGACGGTCCTTGAAGCAAGGTACCAACGACTGGCCTGCACTGTCCCCGGCCTTTCCCTGAGGGGAAACACCGGCAAGACCCTACTGCCTGTCTCATTACATCAATGCGGTGGGTCCGGGCTACGCGCGATTCACGGCCTGTCGGCGGCACCACCGGAAAACTACGGTAGATGTAGCCGCGGTGCCCACGCAATTGCAAGCAAAAAGTCGGCGCGGCAGGGCTGGGCGATGAGGTCGACGGGCCTAGTCCCCGGTGTCGTGTCTGGCCCGAGTTTTCTCTGCGCTTCTCGTACATTGATTCAGCGGATCGCGCCGAGGCACGAGGGCTGAGGCTTGCTGGCCTGGCACAGGGTAGAGCAATGACGATGCGGCGGTCTGATGCCTTGGTGCAGTGAGTCGGGTGCAGCAGGGTAGCGCCACCAGCCGACTACGGGGCATCGGTAGGTGGTTCCAGCTGACGCGTGCCGTGACGCAGCGTCACAATGTCGACCCGGTTACGCCCCTGCTGCACCCGATAGATGATGCGGTAGTCCTCGACGACAATCTCCCGTAGGCCACTGGCGGGGAATTCCGCCACCAGACGGCCCGACTCCGGATATTGTCTCAGTCTTCCGACCTTGGCTCGGATGAGTGCCGCAAACCGTTCCGCAGCAAGTGGCTTATCCCGCTTGATGTACCGCACAGCGTCAAGAAGCGCGTCAAGGGCAGGGCGAGTCCAGACCAGGGTGGTCCGCCTAGGCATCTAGGAGCCTATCCAATTCAGCCATGGCCTTCGCATGTGACACCACCTCGCCGTTCTCCGCCGCGCGCAGCCCCATGACGATGGCCTCCAGCAGTTCCAATCGTTCGGTTTTCTGTTCAAATTCCTGTATGTCCTCCAGCACCGCGGTGGAACGGCCGTGTTGAGTCAGGATCAAAGGCCGACGGTTTCTTTTTACTCGAGCCACCAACTCCGCGGTATGCAGGCGAAACTCGCTAATGGGAGTCAAATCTTCAGACAGTTTGATTTTCCGCATGGAGCCCTCAGAAGATCCATAGTACGTCCTAATTATTGTTCTATGAATATACCCAAGTCGTGCGCTATCGTCAATTGGCATTAGGTCCATTCTGATATCAATCACGAGGCGATGGTTCGTCCCAGCGCCCGAAAGCTCTGCTCTGAACCGGCTGGACTGGATGAAATTGTTGACCCGTAGGTATAATCGGCCGCGCGTGATCTCGATCAACCATTCAGAAGGATCTATTGCCCGTGGCGAGCAAGGGAGAAAAGGAAGCCGCCGTCCGGACGGCGATCATCAAGTTCGAGCAGGAATTTCTGGGCCGAGGTCCGGACGATGTCCGGGTGTTCATTGTGCGGGACATGCTCGTCGTGCGGTTGAAGGGTGTGCTGACGCCCGCGGAGCGGCAACTGGCCAAAACCGCCGAAGGTATCGATATGGTCAAGCGGCTTCGGCAGAACCTCATCGCCCAGGGCCGGGAACGGCTCTGTGAACAGGTGGCGGATTTGATCGGTGCGAAGATCACGGCCTTGTTTACCGACATCGACACCGTGGTCGGCGAGCGCATTTTCGTCTTCACGTTAGAATCCGATCTCGAAGCCAACTTCCGGTAGCCCAAGGTCACGAAGCGCGATGACAGCCCACAGTCTCGAAACCCTCCCGTTCGATAACAGCTACGCGCGTCTGCCGGACGTATTTTACGCCAAGGTGAACCCGACACCGTTTGCCACGCCCCCGTTTCTCATCAGCGCGAACCGGGCGGCGATTGAACTGCTCGATCTCGATCCTCGGGAAGCGACAAGGCCGGAATTTGCCGGGGTGTTCGGCGGAAGCCTTCTTGTGCCGGGCATGGAGCCGTTGGCCATGCTCTATTCCGGCCATCAGTTCGGGGTGTACGTGCCGCAGCTCGGCGACGGCCGGGCGATCCTCCTCGGGGAAGTGACGAACGGGCGCGGGGAACGCTGGGATCTGCACCTCAAAGGCGCGGGCATGACGCCCTTCTCGCGCGACGGGGATGGTCGGTCCGTGCTTCGTTCGGCGATCCGTGAATATCTTTGCTGCGAAGCGATGCACGGACTCGGTATCCCGACCACGCGGGCCCTGTGTCTGATCGGCAGCGACGACAAGGTGTATCGCGAGCAGGTCGAAAGCGGCGCAACGATCGTCCGGATGGCGCCGTCACATGTGCGGTTCGGCACATTTGAGATTTTCTATTACCGGAAGCAGCACGAGCATTTGCAACGATTAGCCGACTACACCATCGAGATGCATTTCTCCGACCTTGCACAGGCCACCGACAAGTATGCCCGCTTCTTTGCCGACGTGGTCGAGCGCACGGCGAGCCTGATCGCGCAATGGCAAGCGGTCGGCTGGTCGCACGGCGTGTTGAATACCGACAACATGTCGATTCTCGGCCTGACGCTGGACTATGGCCCCTATGGCTTCATGGATGACTACGACCCCGGCTTCATTTGCAACCACTCGGACTATAACGGGCGCTACGCCTTCAACCAGCAGCCGTATATCGGGCTCTGGAACCTCAGTTGTTTGGCGCAAACCCTGCTGCCGCTCGCGCCCAAGGAAGAATTGAAAGCAGCCTTGGATGGCTACCAGGCGAGCGTCGATCGGCACTATCGAAATCACATGCGCGCCAAGTTGGGTTTGGTGGAAGACCGTGGGGAGGATGAAGCCCTACTACAAGAATTGAAATCGCTCATGGTCGGCAGCCGTGTCGATTACACGATCTTCTGGCGTGAGCTCGGCACATTTTCATCCGCCGTGGGCGCCAAGAACGAGCGCCTACGCGAGCATTTCCTGAATCCGGATCGGTTCGATGTCTGGGCCGGTCAGTATCGTGACCGGCTGAAGAGCGAGCAGAGTCGTGACGAGGAGCGCCGGACTCGGATGGATCGGGTCAATCCTAAATACGTCCTGCGTAACTATCTCGCCCAAGGAGCCATCGAGAAGGCCCAGCAGAAAGACTATTCCGAGATCGACCGGCTGCTGACGCTGCTGCAACAGCCCTACACCGAGCAACCCGGCATGAATTCCTACGCCGCCGCCCCCCCGAACTGGGGCAAACACCTCAGCGTCAGCTGCTCGTCCTAGCCCGCATTATTCATGACTGATGGTCAGAGGGGCAGTGGCCGCCATTCCGAA
>CAKKRE010000026.1 GCA_919902505.1 Nitrospiraceae bacterium | reverse complement strand
GCTCAGCTGGTTTTTGCGCGTTCACCGAAACATATTCGAGTTTTTAGAGGTGCCCCTAAGGCTGTCGCAGCTTCGTCTGATACGCGTGACGCCTCGACGCAGCGTTAAAATTCCAAGATGGAATGGCCTGAGGATGCGCACGAAGCTCCGGCTCGGTCGGAGACTCCTCAATGCGATCCAGTTGCTCGAACGAATCCTCCCATAACAGCGTTCCGGACGTGCGATCGTAGGTCCGCACAACCAAATCAAAAATATGTCCGATGGGGGCACCGACCGGCCTGACGAACAGCCCACCGAATAACACCCCTTCGACCCGGGCCCGCTTTCGAACCCCTGGGGCGAACTGATCCTGCCAGACAAGTCCGCCCGTGAAAGGATTTACGGCGCGAACCGAGAAGAGGGTCTGAAGTGGAGTGGTGCTGGAAACCGATACTTGTAGCACCGATGTGCGGCTCGGGATGATCGTCGCGCTGGCTCTCGTCGTCCCTCCTTCGCCCAATTTGAGCAAGTTCAGCTGCCCTTCCCAAAGAAACCGCCCCGTTTCTGCATCGTACACTCTCAACATAAAGACTGACTTCCCTTTGGAGTCAGTTCCAATGCCACCGGCAAAGATGCGCCCCTTATTCCCATCATGTTCGGCGGCGCCCTCTTCCTTCACGTTGACATCGAACGAATCCTCCGACAGGATGGCGCCTGTCGGCGCATCGTAAGTCCGTACCGTAATCATTGACGACCCGGCCGCCTGAAACCCAAACCCGGCTGCTAACACTTCTGCATGATCGGCAGGCACTTGGGCCACGCCCTTCCCGCTAAATCCAGGAGCGGTTACGCTGCCGGGAGATACATGGGAGGGGGCAGCTGAAGACAGGCCGGAAATGAGCACAAGCACACTCGTCACCCACAAAGCTAACGCCAACCGTCGCTCCTTTGGTTGACGACCGAACCTTCTCGACCCTCTGCTTGATCGCGCTCCAAGAAGCCACCCAGCGATGCTCTCTCGAAATGTATATAGGGCCATGTGTGCCTCCCTGTGAGAGGCGAATTCTCACTTGAATACCCGCACGCGGTAAATCACACAGCGGGCCGGGCTGGCCCCTCAAAGGTTGGGTACATGATCGCATCTTCAGGTGAGCTTGGACTTGCGGGGACAAAGCGATCCCTGGTAAAGAGGCCCCGACAAATCGCCTGGCATTCGACCGGGGGCCAGGGAAACTTGCGATGGGCAATCGTGGCAGCTATAGTGCTTCCATGAAGACATTTCGTCCGGTCATCGCTCTGCTCGTTGCTCTGGTCGTACTGGAAGGCCTTCTTTTTGAGGCAGGATCAGCCAACTCGCTGGCCACGATCCGGGACGGTATTTTGTTAGGGTTTCTGTTCGGGGTTCCGACACTACTGGTGGCGGGAATTCTCCTACTCCGTCAACACTGGGTCGTGATGGCAGCCGTCATGTACAGCACGATTGCCCTGGCACTCGATCTCTCTACAATTGTCCAGGAAGCAAGCCAGGCTTCCCCCCGCCCTCCGATCCTGGCACTGACACTCGGAAGCAGCCTGCTTAATTTTCTCATCATGATCTTCGGGGGCCGGTGCGCGCTTTCCTTCCGGCCGGACGAATCGCCTCCAACAGCCCCCCATCCCAATCTTCAGTCCCCTTCTTCATCCTAAGCGGCCTGATCCGCACAAACCCCGCCGCTCGAAGCCACTCGGCTGTTTCACTGAATGAATAGGTATTTCCAGCAGGTGTAAACAACAGCATACTCACGGCGAACAGGCTGGCTTCTTCGGGATAGAGGCCTTCTCGATCGTGAAGAAATGCATCCTGAATGATCAGTCGTCCGCCGGGGGATAATGCAGAATACAATCGCCGAAACAGCGCCTGGTTTTCTTCTGCGGAATAGATATGGAGCACATTGGAATACCAGACTACATCATACTGCCCCGGCAGCGCCTCATCCATAAAGTTGAGCGGCAGATAGGAAAGCCGCTTCCTTGCCCTGTGTGTCGCAGCAATCTCTTTCGCCACATCCAACGCGGTCGCGCGATCACAAAGCGTTGCCTTCAGTCTTGGGGAACGAGCGAGGAAAGCCATTGCGTAGGTGCCAGGGCCTCCGCCAAGATCCAGCAATGTTTCGGCCTGCCCCAAGTCGAGTTGCGCAGCGACTCTTGCCGCCACATCCGACGAGCGGTGATGCATCGCCCAGGTAAATTGACGCCGATACGCCGGCGAGTCCGGCTCATCGCGTTCCAGCGGACTCCCGGTTCGAACAACCCGCGTGAGCCGCGACCAATCCGCCCAGTGACTCTGCAATAACTCAACGTAGGCTCCTCGATATTTGGGATGCTTCGCATTCAACACCGTTGCGGAAAATGGGGTGTTACGGTAGGCCTTCCCACGCTTGCTCAACAATCCGCACATCGCAAGATTCCGACAAAGAATGTCCACCCCTCGCTCGCTCACATCAAGAGTCCGAGCAAGCTTCTGGATAGACCAGCTCCCCGATCCCATTGCGGTAAAGAGACTCAGCTCCAGCGCGGTGACGATCACACGCGGCAATCGGTAGGCAGCCAGGACGCGACGAAATGTTTCAATGCTGTTGATGGGCGGGCGTATCACGAGGTAACCCGGCTGAATTGTCTCGTGCTATGGCTGAATCTTGAATAGATTCTGGCACCAGCGCACGGCAGCAAAGACCTCATCAAACCGCTGAAAGTCTACTGCCTTGTGGAACGTAATGGCGACATATTCATCATTCATGTCAGTCTGTTCCGAGAAGCCCGCTTTCAGTAGGACCGGCCGCTTCTTAGATACCGCAGGACCCAAAAAATATTTAGCCTGTTTCGCAACTTCGTCGGTTCCCAAATCTTCTGTTGTCCCGTCGCACATCAGACTCTTCACATCGTCCATGGCGATGCCATGCTGACAGAGGAGTTGTCCGTCCGATCGCACCTCCAACAGCCACCCATCATCCCCAAGGTCGAGAGCCAAAGCTCCGCCTGCCTCCAGCTCATAAAATTGCGGGACCATGCTCACCAGTCGTGCCCGAGCCTGTTCCCATGAGGGGAGCGCAACGGTATTCATGCGCGTGACTCCCGAGTCTGTGGGGTTGGGGATTCGGCAGCAAGGCGAGCCCGAAGCCGTTCGAGTCGGGTGATATTTTCAGCTAACTTCGGAAGATCGTATTTACGGTCCATTCGTACCACCTGCTCCAATAACTGAACGGCCATCTGCAACTGGCCTAGGTCCTCGTAACATTGGGCGAGAACATATCGGGCTCCGCCTGTCCGCAATTCATCTCGGCTCCGCTCCGCGATTGATTGACTGGTATGGCAACAAGCGATGGCGTCATCGTAGCGCTTTTGGATGGCAAAGGTTCGCCCCATCATCCGCCAGGCATCGGCGACGCCTCCTTGATTATTGAGACGGCGCATGAGCACCAGAGACTGCTCATAATACCGTAGCGCCTCTTCGAACTGGCCTGTTTCACGCGCCACCAGGCCGAGATCGGAAAACAGCACTGCCTTTCCCAGCTCGTCGTGTACCCGCGTCATGATATCGAGCGCCTCAAGGTAATAGGCTCTCGCACGATCCCACTCCCCGGCGTCGGCACGGAGATTCCCCAGATTGGCCAGGGTCGTCCCAATGCCCTTCTCGTCACCCAAGACCTTCTGCAACTCCAGCACTTCCTGATAGTAGCTCTGAGCCGACTCACGGCGACCACTAACCGCGCAAATATTGCCGAGATTGCCCAAGGTCGCGCTCAACGCGCGATGATCACCGGTCAAGCGATCACATTCCAGGGCCTTTGCATAACAGGCGTAGGCATCCGTATAGTACCCGCGCGCAAAATGCTCGTTGCCCTGACGGTTGAGTTCCTCTGAGAGTCCGTTTCGAAGGGCCATTGTTCCCTACGTCTGAAGCGCCTGCTCAACAGCCTGTTTAGCTCCGAATACGATGCTAGCGCCATCGCCCACAAGAATCGAGTCGAAGTTATATTTCAACAATCGCCGGAGCCCGTCTCTCGCCTTTGTGAAATCGCCATATTTTTCCGGAGCCAGGAGGCTCAAGCCTCCCGCCGGTTTGCCGATTAACGCATCGCCGACGATCAACACGCCCTTTCCCTGCTGAATGTACAACGCCGACTCACCCGGAGATTTTTGATCATTCAGGTGAATGACCCAAATACCGCCGGGCAACAACTCGCCATCCTTGAATGTCTTGGACGGCTTCACATCTATCTGCGCGACATCGGCCTCAGGCACCTGTAGTTGGCAACGAAAATCGACCTGGTACGACGCCGCCTCACGGACATGATCACGATTGGTGACAATGATGTAATCCAGGGTACCCTGGCGTCGAACAAATGTGTGGGCCTCGGCCGTCATCGGCGGAGGATCAACCAGAATCTTATGTTCCCCCACGTTGAGAAACAGCCCGTTAAAATCGAGCTGCTTGTCTTCTGAAAACCAGGACCATTGCCAAATACCGGGAAGGAGCTGTTTCATCGATATCGCCTCACGTGGATGGGATTACAACGCTGCCACCGCATCCTGGAGGGTCTTTGCAACCTTCGCACAGATGCCGGCTTCGCTGGGAAGATCGACAATATCGTCCTCCGAAAGGGTAATGAACTTCCGATTCGACCCCTTCGTGAGGGAAATAAGGAACATGCTGTTTGTTGGCTTCGTCGGAATCACGACCTGAACGGTCTGATCAATACTCTGCACAACTTCCAGAAACTTCTGCTTCCCCTCTTCCCATTCGTCCATGGATGATCCTCTTTCCCCGCTACATGGTTCCTGCGCCGGCTGAAGTGGAAGCCGCCAACAGTTTTTCCACTTCCTGAATGATGACCTCGGCGCCCGCCAATTCCATATTGCCTACCCGCTGCCACCTGATCACACCGCGTTGATCGATGACATACACGTTGGGAATGAACTTCCCGCCGCCATACAGTTTGTCGGTGGTCTTATTCGGATCGAGTAAATAGGGGTACGTCACCTTCACGGGAAAGGCACTCAAGAATTCGCCCACGCCCCGTTTGGAATCCCCCGACGAATTGACCCCGACGACGGCCACATTTTTCCCGGTCATCGCCTCATGGACCTTTTGCAGGTTGGTCCCTTGGGTCATACAGGGATCACAAATATGAAACAACCCGAGGACAACCACTTTCCCCTTTAACTGCTCAAGCGAAACAGCATCGCCTGTCACAGACGTCAACGAGAAGGTCGGCGCCGGCTCGCCGACTTTAAAAAACCCGGCGGCGACTACATGGTGAGCAGCCCACAGATGCACCAATACGATCGCAACCGCTATGAGAACTCGCTTCATCAGAGCCTCCTTCCTGGAACCAAGCCAATGATGGAGGCCAATACTCCCTCGGCTGGTTCTCAGCAGTCACCAATCACTGCTGGTGATGCAGGCATCCTAGCATGCGTTTTTTTTCGGGAGCAACCACTTAGGGAGGCGAGCCATTTATCTATTGACGAAGGAGAAACGTGTCATGCCGGAAAGCCCACGATCAGCCGGAGCTCTGCAACCACCGCACGACTGCTTCACGCATCCGGACAGAAAGAATCCATTTGGCGATATTCCGATGAACCGCCTTCAAACAAGTGGCCAGTATACGAAGTCGTCGTTGAAACCGGAACCAGGGCAACAAACGGGAGAGCACCTCTGCTTCCGCGCGACAGAGCGCGACCCCAAGTTTCCACCGCTCAAGCCAGGAGTCTTTGAGAGTCATGTACAGAGCCTCCGCACAATCTTCATCAATCCCATGACGAGGATTTTTCAGCAGCTGCTTAGGCATCTTTCGAACGAGGACGGGGATGTCTGCATCTGTCTCGATCTCCTGAAGTATCGTCAGTGGAACGGCAGTATCGAACAGGCTGTGAGCCATCGCCAGGCCGAGCAGGACCAACCGTCGACATCTCCACTCGCCTGCCTGAAACAACACACGACTCCAATCTAACGCCGGCCGCCGACGCACGAGTTCCGCCACATCGCAGACCCACTTCAACTGCTCCCAGGCATGTTTTGCCCCATGCACGCAAAGAAGAATCAACAGATCTTCAGGGCAGAGGCCCATCACCGATTTTGTTGGTAAGTGAACAGGCTTCAGCCTTCCCCAAAACGCGCTCCGATCAAGCCGAAATCCGAAATGTCGGCGAGCCATCATCCACTGAAGATCGACCGCAACAATGCCGTTTCGCCTCTGGAAAAAGTGATACGGCTCCCCTGACTCCTCCCCGCCCCCCATGTCCTGGCTGGTCAGTTGATACCCCTGAGACCATAAGACTTTCCGAGCTTGGGGAATCGCTCCCTGCTCAACAATCAAATCTATATCCGCACATTCCCGTAAACCTAGGTCACCATACGCCGTCTGTGCAAGCGTGACGCCTTTAAAGGGAATCGCCGTCACCCCCTTGGCCGCCAACGCATCGAGTAAGGTCACGAGTTCTTTAGCCAACAGGCTATTTAAAAGAGCGTTCGCCTGATTGTGCCGACGAAAGGCTTCGTGAATGGAAGAAGGCACGGCAGCGGGACAAATTGTGACCAGATTGCGATACACTAGCGGCGCCACGCCATGGGCTCTGGACAGCTGCCAGACCAGCTCCCAATCAATTCCATCACAGGCCAAATCTGTCACTTCGACTCGAACAAACTCACTCACCGTCGTTCGCGCGCAGAACGTAAGCAATCGTCCCTCCGCGCGCATGAGGGACAATCCTGGCGCCGGTGTCGTCCCCTTACGCGAAATACCTCCAAGACGAGAGGATCTCCATTGCGCGACGGTGGACCGTGGAAACTGTCCCATGTCAGTTCCCTCTCCTTGCTTGCCGCTTCTCCAGCAGAGGCGTTACCAGCCATGGCAACTCCATGACATCGCGTCCGAAGTGGAGTCGGTAACAATCTGCCTGCTCGACCAATCCCACAAGCGCTTGAAACTCCCGGCGCGCCACTTCCGCGTCATACACCAGCAAGGAATGCGGAAGAATCATTTCCAATGCTACCTTCTTGGACAAGGGCTCCAGACAACTGTGCGAGGAATTGACCACCTCTGGAAAGAGGATCACGCTAGGCTCGCAAGGCTGACCTAATGGCCCCGGATATACATCCTCAGCATGGAAATAGCTCTTGGGGACACCGGCATGAAGCACAGATGGCGGGGCCTCTCGCAGTTCTGGAAAGAACGATACGGTGTGATCGGTCACATTGATCTTGAGCGGATACGGGAAGATCTCCACACGCGTGCCGCTGACCCGAAAAAATGGGTGATCATCGGAAAGGTAACGATACCCTGCTCGCAGCAGGGATAGGAACGAGGTGGTTTTTCCCCGCCCACTGAAACCGGGAATCAGCACACCCTGCCCCTTATGCCCCAGGGCGGTGGCATGAAACGTATACAATCCTCGCCGCTTCAGAAGTTCCGTCATGGCGAAATGGACAAAACTCACCCGGATATCCGGCGCCATGGCCTCCGGTCTCACCAGATAGCCCTGCGCAGATTGTGAGTCCCCATCAATCACGACAAGGCCCTCTCCATGAAAATCGGCAATCACTAGGCCGTTGTCTGCATAAATGTCGCACAACCATGTCGTCTTCCGATCAGGGTCGATCGCGAGGCCAGAACCGCTATACAACAATTTCGCTGAACTGGAAATCCAGACCGGAACATTCTCACGTCGCTCGATCGCGTCGAACTCCATCCGCATGGGCTGAGCCGCAACGGTGTCGCGGTGAAAGTGACGGAGTAACGCCCAAACGGAATGTGCCAACTCGGACGAATTGGTGGTGAATGTCATCTCTATGCCATGGACGGAGAGTAGAAGTTCCTTCATTGTCGACGCCATGAACATTACCGCTTCTCCTTTTCAGCCTTCTGCCCGTCGTCACTACCGCAGAGGTGTAGGGCGAGCTGGCCGGTCTAGTTAACCGGCCAGCTCCATGCCTCTCACTGGAGCGCCTGGCATGTTATACGGGTGTTCGATCCAGCACGCGGGACAACTGAATGGCCGTCACGTCGCGCAGGAACTCATGTTTCACGAGCGCCGGCTTGACGTATTCGGTCTTTATCTGTTGCTCCATTCTCACTCACCTCCTTTCTGTGTGAAGTAATCCTTCCAGCTCCAGAAGCACAATCAACTCCAACATATCGTCCTGCGCCTGCTGTTCAGACACGTCAAACCTGGCACAGATTGCTGAGTGAATCTGCCGCAACGACTGCTCCCCTCTGCACAAATCCCAAATGGTTGATCCGACGACATTGAGCGTGTAATAGCGGCCGGAATTCAAATTCAACAGCACGCTTTCTCCATCGAGCACCGTGCTGTGAACCTGCTCATCCTGTTTGGGAAACACTTCGGATAATTCGAGCTGACGCTCGTTCCACACTTGAGCTGTGACAGGCATATGGATCCTCCTGATTCAGACTATTTGGAAAATGCTCGATTCTCTGAGACTGTCACCGGTGAGATAAGCAAGTTACCGTGAGGCCTACTGCCACCCACTGAAGCGCCCTCTCTTGCCCTGAGAGACAATGGCAAAATATCGCCATCACCTCCGTTTCTCTATTCCCAGTGAGATAGGGTTCCACCATCCTTTGGGGGAGTCGGGGGCTTCGTTCTGCTGCGGATTGAACGGGAAAGAGTGTCGATGAGGCTGCGAATGGGCTTCCAGACACGACTCGGCAACTTGACTCACGCAGCATACAGGGGAAAGCTACGCTCCGTCAGGAACGCCAGATTGAGTCTAACCAGAAGAGAAACCTAACGCGCAGAGAGGGTTTAGGTCATATGAGATGACTGATGGCCCGAAACCGCTGGAGTGTGGGGAAAGGTAACCGTCACCGTAAACGATTGCCAGTAGGAGGACGGCTCAAGAAACTCGTGACCATCCAGCACCAGCCATGCGTGTCCCTCCAGCTGCTGATTGAGCTTCATCACACCACATTTGAATTGAACGGGGAGGCCGGCACGGCGGGCGAAAAAAAACAGCGCTAACGCTCGAGGAAAACAATTTCCCTTCGGATTGTAAGGAAACAGTGCGAGCCACCGATCCACATAATAGGCCACATCTTCCATCGCGTGCTCACCCGGATCGGCTGAAATCTCGCATAATAACCAGCCGAGCAATCGCCTGAGACTCGTCAGGCGGGACGCGATGCGGACCCCAACGACCACAACACCAGTGGCAACGATCACTCGATATTTCCGGACCAGGGACATGCCAATCAGTCTAGCAAGGCGCACGAGGAAGTCCAGACGATCCTATGAACCGGCGAGGACAACGAGGTCAGCGTGGAGCTTCAAAGAGCCCGAGTTGGAGTTCTTCTGCCCGGGTAAAGGAGATAGGGTATTGTTCGGTAAAGCAGGCATCGCAGTACTGTCCCGGAGTGCCGGGAGCCGCCTTCACCATGCCGTCCAGGCTCAAGTAGGCGAGGCTATCCGCGGTGATGTATTTGCGAATCTCTTCGGTGGTGTGGCTGGACGCGATCAATTCCTTCTTGGTCGGTGTATCGATGCCATAAAAACAGGGCGACACGATCGGCGGAGAACTAATGCGCATATGCACTTCTTTGGCTCCCGCATGACGCAGCATCTTGACGATTTTTCGGCTCGTCGTTCCCCGAACCAACGAATCGTCTACTACGACGACGCGTTTCCCTTCGAGGACTTCGGGAACGGCATTCAGCTTCACCTTCACCCCAAAGTGACGAATTGACTGCTCCGGCTCGATGAAGGTGCGACCCACATAATGATTCCGGATCAGTCCGGTTTCAAAAGGAAACCCAGACCCTTCCGAATAACCCAACGCCGCCGGCACCCCGGAATCCGGCACAGGAATCACGATGTCCGCATCAACCCGCGATTCTTGCGCCAATTGCCGTCCGAATGCCTTCCGGATGGAATAGACGGCTTTGCCTCCAAAAATGCGGCTATCAGGACGGGCAAAGTAGACATATTCAAACACACACATGGCCGGCTTGGTTTGAGCGAATGGCTTATAACTGGTGACGCCCTGATGATCCAGTACCACCAACTCTCCCGGCTCGATCTCTCGCACATATTCGGCATCCAACAGATCGAACGCGCAACTTTCGGAAGCCACTATCCAGGCGTCACGAAACCGTCCCAGGCACAGGGGGCGAAATCCATGGGGATCGCGCGCGGCGACAATGCCCTGATCGGTCATCAGTACCACTGAAAATGCGCCGCGAACCTGGGTGAGCGAATCGATGACCCGGTCCAGCAGCGTATCCGCTCGCGAATGGGCGATGAGATGGATAATGACTTCCGTATCGGAGGTCGACTGAAAAATGGCCCCATAGGCTTCCAACTCGCTGCGAAGCATGGTGGCATTGATCAAATTCCCATTGTGCGCCACGGCGAGGTTACCGAAGGCAAAATTGACGCTCAAGGGTTGCACATTCTTGAGGCCCGCCCCGCCCGCAGTGGAATAGCGATTGTGACCGATCGCCATCGTGCCGGGCAGACGTGCCAAGGCCTGTTGCGAAAAGATATCCGCGACAAGGCCCTGACCCTTTTCGACATAAAACTGTTCGCCGTCGTTGGAGACAATGCCGGACGCTTCCTGTCCGCGATGTTGCAGCGCATAGAGACCGAGGTAGGCGAGGTTCGCGGCTTCTTTATGGCCGTAGATACCGAACACGGCGCATTCGTCGTGAAACTTATCGGGGGAAATTAGCGGTAATTCGTTGGCCATGACGTCCGTATCCTAGTCCTGACCTAACGCGCGTGGGATTGCCAATCCCCAATGGTCATACAGTGCCGTCAATTCGAGATCGATTTTGCAGCCAGCCGCCTGCTGATCACCGTCTACTTGAATCACCAACCGGGCACCTCCGACTGTACCGATCCGAGCGGCATGAACACCGGCATCCCAGGCCGTATTTAAGACCCGCTCGGCCAGCTCCGCTTTCACGGAGAGCACAATCCGCGATTGGCTTTCCCCGAAGAGCAACGCGTCTCGACGAAGACCGTCAAGCGGCAATTGTACCACAGCCCCCAGCTGTTGGGCTGACCCCGCGATGCAGCACTCCGTCAGCGCCACCGCCAATCCGCCATCGGAACAGTCATGAGCCGACTGCACCAACCCATCGCGGATGAGTCGAATCGTGCAAGCCTGCACGGCCTTTTCAGTTTCCAGGCTCAGCAACGGCGGCGAACCCTGCTCTCGATGGTGCACTACCTTCAGATATTCCGTTCCACCGAGATCTTCACGGGTCTGGCCCAGCAGAATGATCGCATCGCCGCTTTCCTTGAACCACTGCGTCACGGCACGATCGGCGTCTTCGATCAACCCAACCATCCCGATCATCGGCGTGGGGTAAATCGACAGGTCATTCGTCTCATTGTACAAACTCACGTTGCCGCTCACGATGGGCACATTCAATGCCTCGCAAGCATCCTTGAGCCCTTCAATCGCAAGGACGAACTGCCACATGACCTCGGGGCGCTGCGGATTGCCGAAATTCAGGCAGTCAGTCACGCCGATCGGCTCAGCTCCCGAGCAGGCAAGGTTTCGCGCGCATTCCGCAATGGCAATCTTGGCGCCCTCGTAAGGATTCAAGAGACAATAGCGTCCGTTGCAATCGACGGATAGTGCCAGCGCCTTATTCGTCCCCTTCACCCGCAACACCGCCGCATCCGACCCTGGGCGCACCATCGTATTAGTTCGCACCATATGGTCATACTGCTCGTAAACCCATCGCTTACTGGCAATGGTCGGCGAATCCAGGAGTGCGAGCAAGGCGGCATTGGCGTCTTTGAGGTCCGGCAAGGCATCGTGATTCAGCGACTGCAACATCTCTTGATAGGCTGGCGGTGAACTGGGCCGATCATACCGGGGCCCCTCGTCGGCCAAAGCCTTAGCCGGAATCTCCGCAACCACCTGGCCGTGCTCCTTGAGGACGACCTTCCCCGTATCGGTGACGCGGCCGATCACGGCCACATCCAGATCCCACTTACGGCAGATCTTGATCACCTCGTCTTCACGACCGGCCTTCACCACCATCAACATGCGTTCCTGGGATTCCGAGAGCATGATCTCGTAGGGCGTCATCCCCGGTTCACGGCGCGGCACATCAGCCAACTCCAACTCTACGCCCGTGCCTTCTCGCGAGGCCATCTCGCAGGCCGAACTCGTCAAACCGGCAGCACCCATGTCTTGAATGCCGACCAGGCAATCACCGGCCATCAGTTCCAAACAGGCTTCGAGCAACAGCTTCTCAGTAAACGGGTCACCGACCTGCACCGTCGGCCGCTTCTGAGCCGCTTGTTCATCGAACGAGTCCGAGGCCATCGTCGCGCCATGAATCCCGTCACGCCCGGTCTTCGAGCCGAAATAGATCACCGGATTCCCGACGCCCGCTGCCTTACCCAGAAAAATCTTATCCTTCTTGGCAATTCCCAGACAGAACACATTCACCAGAGGATTCAGGGCATAGATGTCGTTGAAGACGATTTCTCCGCCGACGGTGGGCACACCCATGCAGTTGCCGTAACCGGCAATACCCGACACAACACCCTTGAGCAGATGGCGGGTGTTCGCATTGTCCAATCCGCCGAATCGCAGCGAGTTCAACAACGCGATCGGCCGCGCGCCCATCGTAAAAATATCGCGTAGAATTCCACCCACCCCCGTCGCCGCACCCTGGTAGGGCTCGATGAAAGAAGGATGGTTGTGAGACTCCATCTTGAACACCGCGCACAGACCATCCCCGATATCCACCGCGCCGGCATTTTCGCCGGGACCCTGAACCACGCGCGGCCCCGTCGTCGGCAACTTCTTCAAGTGGATGCGGGAGCTCTTGTAGGAACAATGTTCGCTCCACATGGCCGAGAACATGCCCAGTTCGGTCCAGTTGGGTTCTCGCCCCAGGATCTCCAGGATCTTCTTATATTCGTCATCGCTCAGCTTATGCTGCTCAAGGATGGCTTTGGTAATGACCAGTGCGTTCATGAATGACACATTCTCAATCGTAGGGGGTTACCGACAGTTCCGGCACCGCTGCTCACGCGAACCGGCCGTCATATTCCGATCAACTTGGATTGCAATTCGGGCTTGCCGAACGAGCTCAACATCGACTGAAAGATCAGCCGACCATCTTCATTGCCCAATATCGCTTCTGCACTGCGTTCGGGATGCGGCATCATGCCCAGCACATTTCCATCCGCATTCATGATGCCGGCGATGTTATCCAGCGAACCGTTCGGGTTCGCATCGGGCGTCACCTTGCCGTCTGCCGTGCAGTAGCGAAAGATCACTTGTGCATTGGCTTTGATGCCGCCGAGCGTGATCGGGTCGGTGTAATAGTTCCCGTCGGCATGCGCGATGGGAATCTTCAGCACCTGGCCGGACTCGCATCGATTCGTAAACCGTGTCGCCGCGTTTTCCACCTTCACGTAGACATCTTTGCAGATAAAATTGAGCGAGGTATTGCGCAACATGACACCTGGCAGGAGGCCAGCCTCCAGCAGAATCTGAAACCCGTTGCAGATGCCGATGACCAGGCCACCCTTCTTCGCAAAGGCCTTCACCGCTCCCATCACCGGAGAAAACCGCGCGATGGCGCCGGTCCGCAAATAATCCCCGTAGGAAAACCCGCCAGGCAGCACGACCGCATCGAGCCCCGCGAGCAGGGTTTCCTTATGCCAGATCATCTCCACATACTGGCCGAGCACATCCTTGAAGATATACTGGCAGTCGTGATCGCAATTACTGCCGGGAAATACCACCACGCCGATTTTCATAATTCTAACGAGCTTATGGCCTATGGCACATGGCGTATCACACGAGACCGGAATGAGGTTTCGACGTCTGCCACCGGCTATTGGCTACAAGCTATCTGCTCCTATCCGAGTTCGTATCGATAATCCTCGATTACCGTATTCGCCAACAACTTTTCACACATCTGCTTCACCTGGGCATCCGCATTGGCGCGGTCCGTTTCGTTCACGTCGACTTCCATGTACTTGCCGACCCGTACGTTTCCCGCATTCTTAAACCCGAGAGACTCCAGCGCATGCTCGATCGCCTTTCCTTGCGGGTCGAGAATCCCCTGCTTCAGCGTCACATGAATCTTGGCTTTCATTGTGCTTTTCCCACTTCCTGCTGTGCCTTGCTCACCCTCTGCACATACTTCCTGATCCAAAAGATCACGCCGATCGTCCCGAGCCCTGCCAGCGACATCAGAACGAACGCCCAGCGCCAGGGCGATTCCTTGAGGTGATAGGCCATCAACGCCACCGTGGCCGCCCACACCAGAATCGCCGCCACAAGGCCGTAGTTCAGAAACAACTGGAGAAACCGGTTCATGCCGCCCCTATTCGCACACCCGCTTCAACACTTCCTGATAGGCCTCTTCGATTTTCCCCAAATCCTTCCGGAACCGGTCCTTGTCCATCGACTCTTTCGTCGTCTGGTCCCAGAACCGGCAGGTATCGGGCGAAATTTCGTCGGCGAGGATGAGTCGATTGTGAAAGACGCCGAACTCCAGCTTAAAATCCACGAGCATCATCCGGCGTTCTTTGAAGAACGGCAGCAAGACGGCATTGATCTTGTGGCCCAACTCACGCATCTCCCGTAACACAGCCGGAGTCGCCACATTCAACAGGCGCAGGTGATCGTCGTTCACGAGCGGATCGCCCAAGGCATCGTCTTTATAATAAAACTCGATGATCGCCGGGTCGATGGCCGCGCCTTCTTTCAGGCCCAGCCGCTTGGCGAGGCTCCCCGCGACGACGTTCCGAACCACGACTTCGACCGGCACAATCGTCACTCGCTTGGTGAGCATCTCACGGTCGCTCACGCGTTCGATGAAGTGCGTCGAAATCCCCTGCTGCTCCAGGAACCGGAACAGCCGCTCCGACACCTTATTGTTGACCACGCCTTTATCGACGATAGTCCCGCGCTTCTGGGCATTGAATGCCGTGGCGTCATCCTTGAAATACTGCAACACCTGGTCGGGCCGATCAGTCGTGAAAATCTTCTTGGCCTTGCCCTCATAGATCATCGTGCCTGCTGGTTCGACGGTCATCCCTCTCTCCTTCGACTACTGTGCGAACTTTTCCAGGATCTCATCCAGCGGACTCATCGTACCCAGCAGGGTCGGATGCCCGAAGCGTCGATTGTGGCGGAATTCCTTCACCTGCTGCAGCGCCCGCACCAGATTGTGAAAGTCCTCCAACTGTTCCGTTTCAAAATAGGTGATGAAATCGACGTCGTCGAGACCCGTTGAATGATACAGTTTTCGTTTCACCGTCTTCAGATAGGGAAGCGCCGCCTGCGTATGCTCTTGCATCAGGGCGGTCCGTGCTTCCTGGTCCAGTCCCCACCATTCCGCGTCCTTCTTGATGGGAATCACAATCGCATACGGCCTGGAACCGGATGCGCCGTTCACCTGTAACTCCGTCTTCATGGATTCAGGGAAACCGGCAACGTAGGTCGGCTCCTTGCTCACGCCATGGAGCAATCCACCCTGGGTGAGATGGCGTCCCAATCGAGTGCCCATGAATGCCGAGAGAAACTGCTGGGTGTCCGACAACGTCCGGGCATGCACACGAAACATGAGATCGGCATGGTCGGATAACCCCCGGAGCAGATAGGACTCGATCAAAATCTTGCCGGACCATTGCTCGACTAAGCCCTTGACCTCCGCCACCGAAATGACACGCGACTCACCCGGCAGGTCCCACCAGTCATGGTCCATCTGGAAAGTCGCGAAGGTGCCGTATACCCCTGGCTCTGTCAGGAGCTTCTCGCGATCGGCTGCGGGAGCAGGCCAAACCACGGCCAGCACCAGCAGACCGGCCAAGAGCCCGATTCGTGCTGTCGACCGCAGACTCATGCCCGCTTCCTCCGTCGTCCGGCGGACGAAGCGCCGCTCGCTCCGAACACCCGGCGAAAGACTTGATCCAAATGTCGCAGGTAATAGGCCGGATCGAAACAGGCGGTGATTTCTTGTGGCTTCAAGTGGGTCGTGATGAACGGATCGCGAGCGACCAGTTCCTGAAATCCGACTCCGCCTTTCCACGCCGTCATCGCGTTGCGCTGGACCGCTTCGTACGACTCCTTGCGCTGAGCGCCCTTATCGATCAAGGCCAGCAGCAGTCGCTGCGAATAGACCAGGCCACCGGTCAGGTCGAGGTTTCGCTGCATCCGCTCGGGGTATACAATCAGATTCTTCACCAGGTCGGTCACGCGGGCCAACATATAATCAACCAGGATGGTGCTGTCCGGCATGATCACCCGCTCCACCGAGGAGTGGCTGATATCGCGCTCATGCCACAGGGCCACGTTCTCCAGCGCTGCCAGGCTATTGCCGCGTACCAGGCGCGCCAGGCCGCACAGATTTTCCGACGCAATCGGATTGCGCTTGTGGGGCATCGCCGATGAGCCCTTCTGTCCGGCGGAGAAATATTCTTCCGCCTCCAGCACCTCCGTACGCTGCAAGTGACGAATTTCGGTGGCGATTTTTTCAATGGTCGCGGCCAGTAGCGCCAGCGCGGAGGCATAGGCCGCATGCCGGTCTCGCTGCACAATCTGGTTGGACACCGGATCCGACGCGAGCCCCATCTTGGCGCAGACATATTCTTCAATTTCAGGGCCTTGATGCGCAAAGGTGCCCATCGCTCCCGAGAGCTTGCCGACGGCGATATCCTTGCGCGCCGCTTCGAGGCGTGTCCGGTGCCGGCAGGCCTCCTCATACCAAATCGCCAACTTGAACCCAAACGACACCGGTTCGCCATGAATGCCGTGCGACCGCCCCACCATCACCGTATGGCGATGCTCGATCGCCCGCTTCTTCAGCACCGCGATCAGCTCGTCGAGATCCTCGAGAATCAGGTCGAGCGCTTCGGTCATTTGCACCGCCAGCGACGTATCGACGATGTCCGATGAGGTGAGCCCCATATGCAGGAACCGGTGCTCAGGGCCGACGGAATCCATGAGCGATTCCAGGAAGGCGATCACATCGTGCTTTGTGACCTTTTCGATTTCGGCAATGCGCGCCACATCGATGTTGGCTTTCTTGCGAATCCGGGCGCTGGTCCCGCGCGGAATCTGCCCGCCACGCTCAAACGCGGCGCAGGCCTGCAACTCCACTTCCAGCCAGATTTCATACTTGTGTTGAAGGTCCCAGATGGCACTCATCCGCGGACGCGTGTATCGATCAATCATTTCCCCTCGTCTTTCATCACTCGCATCGCGTCATCCAGGGAAACAGAGCGTATGGCCAATGGCGTATGGTACAAATTAGGGTTAACTTTGGATCTCTTGCCATCTGCTATAGGCCATGAGCTATAGGCTCTTATTCGGAGCCCACCACAGGCAATTCGGGAAACGCGCGCTTCCGTTCCAACCGTGCATCCGACCCGAGCACCTTGTCGAGAATGCCGTTCACGAACTTGGACGCCTCCTCGTCGCCGAAACTCTTGGCCAGCTCGATCGCTTCATTCAGCGTCACCTTGGCCGGCACCTCCGGCGCATGCAGCAATTCAAAACAACCCATGCGGAGAATATTGCGATCGATGATCGGCATCCGGCTGACCTTCCAATTGGTCGCATAGGTCCCGATCAGCGCATCCAGCTCTTTTTTGTTGGCTCGCACACCGGCGACCAATCGCTCCGCGAACACCCGCAATTCCTCGGTCAAGGGATACTGAATCCAGAAATCGTCCAGCCACGGACCCGCCTGGCCATGAATGTCGTATTGAAAGAGAATCTGTACCGCCCGTTCACGGGCTTGATGTCTGGAGGCCATAGTGCAACGCCGGTCAGCGTTTCGGCCTCGCTGCCGATCGCCCGGCTCGTCGTGGCGAGGTGGCCGGCTGCGGCGCCTCCCCGCTTCCTTCCTTTTTGAGCAGTCGCATCACATTGACCATTTCGATCGCCGTTTTCGCCGCATCGGCGCCCCGATTCAACTTGTCGGGGTCGGCTCGCTCAATCGCCTGAGCCACGGTATCGGTGGTGAGGACGCCGAAGATGACGGGGATATTCGAGTCCATCGAGGCTTGCAGAATCCCCCGACTGACTTCGGTGCTGATGTACTCGAAATGCGGCGTATCACCACGGATTACTGCGCCGAGACAGATCACTGCATCGAATCGACCGGAGCGGGCAAGTTGGCGGGCCACGAGGGGAATTTCAAACGCGCCCGGCACCCGCACCACCTCGATGGCCTCGTCCGTCACACCGGCTTTGGTCAGCGCCTTCACACACTCCGCCAGCAGCCGGCTGGTGACAAACTTATTAAATTTGCTCGCCACGATGCCGAACGTCAGCCCCGTCGCGTCTTGGGAACCTTTGCGAAGCTTCATGGAATGAGATAACGAGTCAGACGTCTCATGGACTGTGTGCGCCGAAGAAAGAGGGGGATCATACCTGGAAACGTCCTCAAATGGCTACACGTTTCAGGCCGTCCACGCACACATCTTTCCCTCACGAGGATGACTCAGGATTGAGACCAGCAGGCGACGCTAGACCTTCTTCAGCAGATGGCCGAGCTTGGCTTTTTTGGTACGGAGATATTTTTCGTTGTCGGCGCGGGGGGCGATCTCGATCGGCACCCGTTCCACCACCTTCAATCCGTAGCCTTCGATACCGACGATCTTGCGCGGATTGTTGGTGATCAACCGGATTCGGTGCAGCCCGAGCTGCACGAGGATCTGTGCGCCGACGCCATAGTCACGCAGATCGGCCTTGAATCCGAGCTGGAGATTCGCTTCGACGGTATCGCTGCCGGAATCCTGCAACCCATAGGCACGGATCTTATTCAACAGGCCGATCCCGCGCCCCTCTTGATTGAGGTAGAGCAACACGCCCCGACCGTCCTTCTGAATGATCTCCATCGCCCGATGGAGCTGCTCCCGGCAGTCACAACGCAGCGACCCCAGCACATCCGCCGTCAGACAACCGGAATGGACCCGGACCAGCATCGGCGTTTCGGCATCCACCCGGCCCTTCACCAGTGCAATGTGGGTCGCGCCGTCGATATCGTTCTCGAACGCGATCGCTTCAAAATCGCCGAAGGTGGTGGGCAGCAACGCACTGGCGGCTCGCCGCACGAACGTCTCACGATGCATGCGGTACTCGATCAACGCCTTGATCGTGACCATTTTCAGCTTGTGCCGCTTGGCAAACTTGGTCAGTTCCGGCACACGAGCCATCGTGCCGTCTTCGTTCATGATCTCGCAGATGACGCCGGCCGGATAGAGTCCGGCCAATCGCGCCAGGTCCACCGACCCTTCCGTCTGCCCAGCACGCCTGAGCACCCCGCCGACTTGTGACTTCAGGGGGAAAATGTGACCGGGGCGCGCCAGATCGGCCGGAGTAGAACGGGGATCGATTGCGACATGAATGGTCGTGGCACGATCGGCCGCCGAGATACCGGTGGTGATCCCTTTGCGAGCGTCGATGGAGACCGTAAACGCGGTGCCGAACGTGGCCGTGTTCTCGGCCGCCTGCGGCGTCAATTGTAATTCCTCGACACGCTCCGGAGTCAGCGCCAGACAGATGAGGCCACGGGCATGTTTGGCCATGAAGTTGACGGCGTGCGGCGTGACCTTGCCGGCCGCCATCACAAGATCGCCCTCGTTTTCGCGATCTTCGTCATCGACGAGGATGATGAACTTCCCCTTCTTGATATCCTTAATCGCGTCTTCGATCGAATTAAACGGTGTCGCCATAATCCCTCAATGGTGCAGGCCGGCCTGCTTCGGTGGCCCAGCTAACTCTTTTCAAACCACACCTGTCAACGGGAAAAACCACCGGGGCTCGGGGCCTGCGCGACGGCCTGTGGACGCCACCGTAGGGCCGGGACCACCGTCATCGCGGCGGCGGCACTCACGACCGCTAATCCCACAAACCCGAACACGAACGTGCCCGTACTTTCCCGCAGCAGGCCGAACCCGACGGGCACCAGGAACCCGCCGACCCCACCGGCAGCACCCACCAGGCCGGAGGCCAGACCGATATCCTTCGGAAACCACTCTGAGACGATTTGAAAAATCACCCCGTTTCCGAACCCCATCACCGCAACCGTCACGACCAATAGTCCGACGATCCAGGGTAACGCCGGAAGCGACCCCGCCAGCACCGTCATCGAAGCAAGTGCAACAAACACCCCGACCAGCACCGGCAGCCCGCCCCATCGATCCGCCACATATCCACCGACCGGACGAATCAGGCTCCCCATGAACCCGCAGAGCGCAGCGATGGAACCACCGACGATCGGATCGCTGCCATACTGATCGTGCAACAACACCGGGAGAAAACTCGTCAGCCCGACGAATCCACCGAACGTGACGCCGTAAATCATACAGAGCCAATAGACCGACGGCACCCGCGCCATCGCCCAGGCCGCCTGCCACCAGGCCCCCTCTCCTACCGCGCGCACAGTCGGCTCGCTCTGGACCACAGTGGTAAAGAGACCGATCGCGATCAGAATGGGGACGGCCATGATTCCGCACGCCCCGTGCCACCCGAGTGCCGCTTCCCATCGCGGAGCGAGCAGCAGCACCAGCACGGTCCCGATATTTCCCGAGGCCACCAGGCCCAACACCAGACCTTGATGGGTCGCGGGATAGGCCCGGCTGGCCACCGGCATCGCCACGGCAAAACTCGCCCCTCCGGCACCAAGCAGGAGCGCAATGCCAAGGAGCTCTGCATAACTGCTCCCCCCAAACACCGCCCAGATGACCGCGATGAGTTGAACGCCCAGCACCAGCAGACCGGTCCGCTTCGCCCCATACCAATCACAGGCCCAGCCGGCGGCAATGCGCAGCACCGCGCCACCCAGCAACGGCAGCGCCACCAGCACACTCTGTTGGGTCGCGCTCAACCCGAGTCCCTGCCCGATCGCCACGGCCAAGGCCCCGAACAACAGCCACACCATGAAACTCACGGTGAGATGCAACCAGGCGCCGGCCAGGGTCGGCCAATGCCCGCTACGCAGGGCCACCCCCAACGTGCTGAGGCTCAGCAATGACTTCATGCCGCGCTGCCTGCGTCCATATGATTCGATTGGGTTTTGAGCACCACCCACGCACTATACGAGGCGCGATTTCAGAGACGCAAGGGACGCGCAGACAGGCCGGCCTATCACGTTGTTGCCTGGCACCCGACATCTGGTATAGTCAGCCCTTGTCCGGACGATTCAGGATGAGCGTCCTGGCTGGTAGCCCACAGTTTCGACCCCTATGACACAGCGCAAACACACGCACGACTCGGATTCTCACGCAGACCTGGACGAAGACACCGACGCCATCGAACCCGAGGCCCTTGAGCCGACGGACGAAGAGGTCACGGAGGAACATGAGGCAGCCGACCACCAGCCGTCGAAGGAACCGCAGGAGGCCCCGCTCTCGACCTCCCTGGTGCCGGTCACCACACTCCAGCAATACCTGACAGAAATCCGGCGTTATCCCTACCTGAGCAAAGAAGAAGAACTCCGGCTCTTCGAGGAATATCAACTCAGGGGCAGTCGCGATGCGGCCATGAAGCTCATTTTGGCCAATCTGCGGGTCTCCGTCTCCATTGCGTCGGAATACCTGCATACCGGCGCCGACCACATGGATTTGATTCAGGAAGGCAACGTCGGCCTGCTCCAGGCGATCAAGAAATTCGACCCCACAAAGAATGTCCGCTTTTATGCCTACGCGGCCTGGTGGGCAAGGGCCTACATTCTCCGGTACCTGCTGAATACCTTCCGATTGATCAAAGTCGGCACGACCCAGGACCAGCGCAAGCTCTTCTACAATCTGAAGAAGGAAAAGGCCAAGCTCGAACGGGAAGGTTTCGCGCCGGACAGCAAACTCCTGGCGGATCGCCTCAACGTGCGCGAACGCGATGTCATCGAAATGGATCAGCGGCTGGGGAGCTGGGAGCTGTCGCTCGATCAACCGATCGGCCAGGAAAACGATGGCACGCTCATGGATATCCTGTCCGCGCATGAGCAGCCGGCGGACGAACGACTGGCCGATACCCAACTCAAAGCGCTCTTCCGGCGGAAGCTGGCCGAATTCACGAAGACCCTCGATGAGCGGGAAGAAGACATCTTGCGTAACCGCATTCTCTCCGAGACACCATTGACCCTGGAAGACATGGGCGCAAAATACGGCATCACCAAAGAACGCACCAGGCAGCTGGAAGCGCGGATCATCAAACGCCTCCGCGACTACATCAAAAAGGATGTAAAGGACTTTGACCGCCTGCGGATGTAGGACGGCGTCATTCTTCAGGATTGCCATCGCCTGCTTCCTGGTAGGGGTGATCGGCGAAACCGTTTCACCTGTCCGCTCACTCGCCGACTCGCCCATTGCCCAGGAAAATGCCCGACCGGGCAATGCCGACTGGGTGCTCACCGACCCGGCCGACCATGAAGTCGAAGGGTATGCCTCGGCCACCAGTATCCAGCGCGGGGATCAGCTCCGCTTCTACATTCACAGCACAGACCCGAGTGTCACCGTCGCCATTTATCGGATGGGTTGGTATGGAGGTGCCGGAGCCCGGTTGGTGCAGGACGGTATTTCGCTGCCGGGAGTTCGACAACCGATGCCGACGGCAGACCCGGTCACCGGACTGATCGAATGCGATTGGCAGGTGTCGTACACGCTGAACATGGCAACGGACGACCCGGGTGAATGGCTGAGTGGCATCTACCTCGCCAAGTTGTCCGGCACAACCAGCGGCAAACAAAGCTACATTATCTTCGTCGTCAGGGAAGACGACCGGCCGGCCGACGTTCTGTTTCAGTCCAGCGTCACAACGTTCCAGGCCTACAACAACTGGGGCGGCAAATCGACCTACCCCTCGAACAGCCGCAATGAACAATGGGCCAGGAAAGTCTCGTTCAACCGTCCCTATGCCGCCAGCCAACATCCGCGGGGCACCAGCGGAACCGGAGCGGGAGAGTTCCTGACCGCCATGTCGATCCACCCGACCCGCTCCCTCTCGACCGCCGGGTGGGAATACAACATGGTCCGTTGGCTGGAGCGCAATGGCTACGACGTCACCTACAGCACCGATATCGACACCCATAGCCGACCCGGTTTCTGGAAGGGCCACAAGGCCTGGCTGTCGGTCGGCCACGATGAATACTGGTCCGACGACATGCGACGCCATGTGGAGGCGGCCCGCGACCAGGGTCTGGGACTCGGCTTCTTTTCTTCCAATACCTGTTATTGGCAAATCCGGCTCGACCCCAGCACCATCACGGGTGAACCCAACCGGACCATGGTGTCCTATAAGGAGGTGGCTCTGGCGGAGGATCCCTATGCCCTGGATGGCGATCCGTCCAACGACCATCTGATCACCGTTCAGTGGCGCGATCAACCGCTGAACCGACCCGAACACAAACTACTCGGCGTCATGTTCGAGACCGTCCCGGTGGACGGAGATCTCGTCATCACCCGCCCCTCTCATCCGCTGTTCAGTGGCATCCCTTTGCCTCCGGACCATCGTCTGCCCGGCCTGTTGGGATACGAGATCGACCGGGCATTCCCCGACGGGCCGGCGAAGCTGGAGATCCTTGCCCATTCTCCCTACCAGCGGAATGGACAGGTCGTGTACGGCGATATGACCCTCTACCAAGCTCCGAGCGGAGCCCGCGTGTTTGCGACAGGAACCATCCAGTGGAGTTGGGACCTGGACGATTACAATGCGCCGGCGCTGCGAACCGCCCGCACCAGTGAGGCCGCCCAACAGATCACCCGGAATATTCTGGAGCTGCTGGCTCGGAAGACCCTCCCGGCTGCTCAATAATCTGGATTTCGCCTTTCTTCTGGCTCCGACTTGAGCCCTCGACGCGACCTTGCGGCAACCATTTTCAAAGCCTATCAGCGAGAGTTAGAAAGCATGCTCTGGAGAATCAATAGCTTAGAGACCATTATCCCATTGCATCTCACCGTAGAATAATTTTATAGTCCATCCATTGACTTGCCTCTTGCTAGCGCTATCTATGTTTCGGGTTTACTGCAGGTCGCCCTTGCGGTAACACGTCAAAGCTGATTTACCAGCTTTCACACAACTGTACATTAGGGCCTCGACGCTCATTACCAGAAGGAGGATTGGGTATGGCTACGGAAGCGAAAGACAAGAAGTCCACGGCTGCGAAGAATTTCCAGCCGCTCGGTGACCGTTTGTTCGTCACCTACACTGAAGAAATGGAACGGACCTCCGGCGGGATCTATGTTCCTGACTCCGCGAAGGAAAAGCCGCAACGGGGTATCGTGCAAGCCATCGGGAAGAAGGTCGAGAACGTCAAGGTTGGCGACCAGGTGTTGTTCGACAAGTACTCCGGCAGCAAACTCCGGATTGAAGACGAAGAGTGCCTCATCCTCAAGGAAGAAGACATCCTCGGCATCTTCACCAACTAATTCTGTCTGACCCCAAACACCTGAATAACGATTACAAGACGATTAACGGAGGAAGATTATGGCAAAGCAACTTATGTACGGTGACTCGGCACGAGCGGCCATCCTGAGAGGGGTGAACCAGCTTGCTGATGCCGTGAAAGCAACGCTCGGGCCGAAGGGCCGGAACGCGATTCTCGATAAGAAGTTCGGAGCACCGACAATCACGAAGGACGGCGTGACCGTCGCGAAGGAAGTCGAACTCAAGAACCCGTACGAGAACATGGGTGCGCAGTTGGTTCGCGAAGTCGCGAGCAAGACCAGCGACACAGCGGGTGACGGAACCACCACCGCTACTGTGCTGGCCCAGGCAATTTATCGGGAAGGCGTCAAGAACATCACCGCCGGTGCCAACCCGATGGAAATCCAGCGGGGCATCAACAAGGCCGTGGAAGTCGTGATCGGCGAGCTGAAGAAGCTGAGCAAGCCCTGCCAGAACAAGACGGAAATCTCCCAAGTCGGCACCATTTCAGCCAATAACGACAAGACCATCGGCGACCTCATCGCGGAAGCGATGGAGAAGGTCGGCAAGGATGGCGTGATCACGGTCGAGGAAGCCAAGTCCATGACCACCTCGCTGGACGTGGTCGAGGGCATGCAGTTCGACCGCGGCTACATCTCCCCCTACTTCGTCACCAATGCCGAGCGGATGGAAGCCGTCATGGAAGACCCGCTCATCCTGATCAACGAAAAGAAAGTCAGCAGCATGAAGGACCTCCTCCCGGTCCTCGAGCAGATTGCCAAACTGGGCAAGCCGCTCGTCATCATTGCGGAAGAAGTCGAAGGCGAAGCGCTCGCCACCCTGGTGGTCAATAAGCTCCGCGGCACCCTCAATGTGTCGGCGGTGAAGGCCCCGGGCTTCGGCGATCGCCGCAAGGCCATGCTGGAAGACATCGCGATCCTGACCGGCGGCCAGGTGATCTCTGAGGACCTCGGCTTGAAGCTCGAGAACGTCAAGCTGACGGATCTCGGCCGCGCCAAACGCGTCACGATCGACAAGGACAACACCACGATCGTCGAAGGTCATGGCGATCCCAAGAAGATCGACGGCCGCGTGAAGCAGATCAAGGCCCAGATCGAAGAGACCACCTCGGACTACGACCGCGAGAAGCTGCAGGAGCGGCTGGCGAAGATCGTCGGCGGTGTGGCGGTCATCAACGTCGGTGCAGCCACCGAGACCGAAATGAAGGAAAAGAAGGCGCGCGTGGAAGACGCCTTGCACGCCACCAAGGCAGCCGTCGAGGAAGGCATCGTTCCTGGCGGAGGTACGGCCTATCTGCGCTGTCTCAAGGGATTGGATTCCCTCAAGGATCTGCCCTTGGAGCAGAAAGTCGGCGTGGACATCGTCAAGCGGGCGCTCGAAGAGCCGGTCCGCCAGATTGCAGCCAACGCGGGAGCCGAAGGCTCTGTGGTGGTCGGTCGGGTCCGTGAGGACAAGAATCCGAACGGCGGTTACAATGCCGCTGCCGACGAATACGTGGATATGATCAAGCTGGGCATCATCGATCCGACGAAGGTGTCGCGTTGTGCCTTGCAGAACGCCGCCAGCGTCGCGGGCTTGATGCTCACGACTGAAGTCATGATCACGGAATTGCCGGAAGAGAAGAAAGAGCCTGCCGGTGGCATGGGCGGTCACAACCACGGCGGCATGGAAGGTATGTACTAAGGTTTCCGTTTCTTCTTCGCTGTCGAAGACCGGTCCGGCGGTGGCCCCGCCGGACCGGTCTCTTTTTCGAGCCGAGACGCGTTGCGGCGGGAGTGGCCTTCTGCCGCAGCCACCACGGCGGCAAACAGGGTCGAGATCTCCGGGTGGTAAAAGAGCGACCGGAACGTCTGATGCACAATTGACGTATGCCGCTGCCGATCCGCTAGAAACTCTGCCAACGCCCCCTCGCGCGACTCCGCGCGATATCCCATCCGGATCGCGCAACGCTGCAGTTCCTCATTGCTGTCAGGCAACGCGTGCGTCTGCAAATCATGCATCATCTGCAGCTTGTGTTCGACATCCCGCAAGAACCAATAGGCCTCGGTCAGTCGACGCTGATCGTCTGCCTCCACGAACCGGTGTTGGCAAAACCGGTGTAGGCCCCCCACCGTTCTGCGATCCAGAATCTCGGGAACCGCCTTGCCGATGAGCACTTGAATTGTTTGGACGAGGAATTCCAGTTCTCGAATCCCCCCCGTGCCCAACTTCACATTCCGATGCTGATGTCCGCGCCCCGCGATCTTTTCATCGATCATCTCTTTGACGGAACGGACATCGCGGAGAATTGCCAGCGCCCGCTCCCTCGACAGAGGCTGGAGATCGGGCTGAAAAACAAATCCTTCGACCATCCGCACGAACGCCTGTCCGACCGCAGGAGAACCGGCGATAGGCCAGGCCTTCAGCAAGGCCAGCCGCTCCCACACCTGGCCTCGCTGGGCATAGTACTTCTCGTAGGCTTCGACCGATCGTGCGAGCTGGCCGACCGAGCCCTCGGCGCGCAGCCGCAAATCGACACGAAACACCGCACCTTCACGAGTCTGTTCGGCCAGGGCCTTCGTCAGTGAACGCGCCAGCAGCTCAAAATATTCTTCGTTGGACAGGCCATGACTGTTCGATGGGCGCCCCCCCTTTCCCTTCCTGGTCTCACCATCTGCGGAGGCATAGACATAAATTAGATCCACGTCCGAGCTGTAATTCAGCTCATGCGCGCCAAGTTTGCCCATCCCGATGACGACAAACTCCGTCTCCATCCAGGCGCCGTTCGCATCTCGATGCATCGGAGTCCCATGGACCGCCTTGAGGTCCTGATCGACGATTTCATAGGCGGCATGGATGAGAACCGAGGCGAGATCTGACAAGGAGCCGGTCGTGTCTTCGACCGTGGCCAGGTGCAGGAGGTCCCGCACACCGATGCGCAGCATTTCCCGGCGCCGCACCCGTCTCAGGACATCCAGCTTTAATTCGATCGCCTTCAGCGAGCCCAGGCTTTGACGAAGGGCCGCGACCATCCCTTGCCGGGTCGGAGCGGTCGTCAAGACATCTTCTTCCGCCAACCAGTACACAAGCATGGGGTCGCGAATGAGAGCGAAGGCGAGAGAATCGCTGTTTCCGAAAATCGTGCAGAGCAGCCCCAACATCTTCGGCGAGGCTTGCAGATACTGCAGGAGCGAGGAGCGATTGACACTCCCCGAAAGCAGTCGCTCCCAATGATTCAGGGCTTGATCAGGATCGGCCGTGCGGGCAATCTCCGCCAGAAGACCGGGCAACACCGTAGCCAAAATCCGGCGTGTATGTGGATCCCCGGCCATACTCTGGATATTCGTATCCGCCTCGGCCGGATGTGTGATCCCGTAGGGGCTCAGAATCTTGACCACCTGATCCGGCTCAAGGCCGGACGCCACCAACAGGGGGGCTGGGTCGGGAACGGTCCGGGAAGCAACGGAATCCCGGCGCGGGGCAGGCGGGTCGTGCTGTGGCGAACGTCTGGTCATGGCGCCGCATTATACTGGCGCAATTCTTCCGGTACAACGCGACCACCTTCGGGTATACTCCACCGGATCATGCTGCACGCAAACGCAGACCGCGACCAGATCCTCACAACCCTGACTCCGCTCTGTCAGGGCATCGACCGCGACATCCTGCAAGACTTCGTCACGCGGATGGACCCGGACTATTTCTCCGCCTTTCCGCCGAAGACACTCGCCGCACACGTCAAGCAAGCCGCCACGCTCACACCGGACCACCCCTGCGACGTGTCGATTGAAGAAACCGCAGGAGGCCACTTCGTCATCACCATCGTGGCCTACGATTACTTCTCGGAATTCGCCACGATCTGCGGGCTCCTGTCTGCCTTCGGTCTCAACATCGAGGAAGGTCGCATCTTTACCTCGGCAGAAAGTGAACAACCCAGTCGTAGCCGGTCGGCCGATCCGTACCCGATCAGGACGAGGCCGCAAGGTCGCCCCGGGCTCACCCGGAAGAAGATCGTGGACGTGTTCACAGTGAGTCCCATCGAGGGGCAGACGTTCGCCGCCACAGACCGGAAACGCCTGACCGGCCAACTCGCCCGCATGATCATGCTGCTCGACGAAGGGCAATTGGACGAGGCCCGGCAGCAGGTCAATCGCCAATTGGTCGAACACCTGGGCAAACGCCGGAGTTCCTTCAGCGGCCTGCTCCACACCGTCCAGATCACCTTCGACAACAGCCAGTCGGCGACCGATACGATCATGGACATCCGGTCCGACGACACCCCGGCGTTTCTCTACGCGTTCGCGAACGCGCTCGCGATGCGCAACGTCTACATCAGCAAGGCGCTGTTCGCGATCGAAGACGGCAAGCTGCACGACCGTTTTTACATCCGCAACCGCTTCGGACAGAAGCTGCTCGACCCGGGCGACCTGGAGCAACTGCGCCTCACCGCCGTGCTCATCAAACAATTCACCCATGCCCTCACCTGGGCGCCCGATCCGGCCAAGGCGCTGGAAGCCTTCGACCAGTTCCTTGACCTCGTGCTCGAAGGCTCGCGTCAGGCCGGACGAAAACAGGCCTGGGCCTTCGTGAAAGACAAGAACACCTTTCCGCTCCTGGCGCGGCTGCTCGGGGCGAGTGATTTTCTGTGGGAAGACTTCCTCCGGCGGCAACACGTCAACCTGCTGCCGTTGCTGAAAGATTATCGCGATGCGCCGCTCATCAAATCCCAGGCGACGCTGCGCAAGGAATTGAACCGCGCCATCGCCAAGGCTAAGACCGACGAGGCCCGGAAGGAAGCCCTCAACCGATTCAAGGATCAGGAACTCTTCCGCATCGACATGAAACACATCGTCGAACCGGGGACGAGCCTACCCGACTTCTCGCTCGCCATCTCAGAACTGGCGGAAGTGATCGTAGAACGCAGCCTCGTGGACTGCCAGGCCAAACTGACGAAGCTCTATGGCAGCCCCCGTTTGACCAATAAAAAGCCCTGTCCCTTTGCGATCCTGGGCGCGGGGAAATTCGGCGGCAAGGAAATGGGCTATGCCTCCGACATCGAGGTGCTCTTCGTCTACGGCGGGCCTGGACGCACAAGCGGCAAACAGGGTATCGAGAACAGCGAATACTTCGAACGCCTCGCGCAGGAATTTTTGCAATGGATCGAAGCCAAGCAGGAAGGCATTTTTCACATCGACGTCCGGCTGCGACCTCACGGCGGCAAGGGCTCGCTTGCCAACGCATTCGATGAGGTCTGCACGTATTACAGCGCAGAAGGCCAGGCGGCTCCGTTCGAACGGCAGGCGCTCATCAAGCTGCGCCATATCGCGGGAGACGCCGCGCTCGGCAAGAAAGTCGAGACCCATCGCGACAGCTTCGTGTACAGCGGCGCGCCCTGGGATCTGACAGTGGCGCTCGACCTGCGGCGGCAACAGGTCAAACAACTCGTCGAGCCGGGCCAGATCAACCTCAAGCACAGCCACGGCGGCATCGTCACGCTGGAATACGCCATCCAGTACCTGCAGGTCATGCACGGCCACCGGCACCCGAGCCTGCGCACGCCGAACACCCTCCGGGCCTTAGCCGCCCTGATCGACGTAGGGCTCATACCCCGTGCAACCGGCGAGAACCTGCGCAAGTCCTATCTCTTCATCCGCATGCTGATCGACGGCCTGCGCATGGTGCGCGGCAACACCAAGGACCTCGTCATCCCGCCGCCCGACTCCGACGAATTCATCTTCCTCGCCCGCCGCGTCGGCTACCAGACCGAAGATTGGCAGGCCGGGGCAAGACATCTACAGACAGATATCGAAGAGCACATGAAGCAAAACAGACAGTTCTTCGAGAAGATGTTTGGGAAGGTGTGACGGAAGGATTGAACCGGCCACGTCACCACTATTCGCTTCATAGGCACTCACTCAGCCAGACCTACAAAGAACCTATCCCGCACCCTCCCACGTGAGTTATAGGAAGACCTTCTATAACTCATAAATTTGAGCTATCATGAGCCATACAAAAACCCGGTATAGCTCATGACCTGGAATTGGCAACAAAAGAAGTGGCCAGCCTTTACCTACGAGAGGGAGGCATTGGCTCAGGATGAAACTCGCTTCCTGCATGAAGCAGGAATAGTGCATGGTGCCGTCAAGCATCTGACGGGAGAGAACAAAACCCGTCTGACGATCGATCTCATCAGCACGGAAGCGGTGACGACATCGGAAATCGAAGGGGCGATGCTCAATCGGGATTCCGTACAATCGTCACTTCGTCGGAACTTCGGGCTCGAAACGGACAATCGCAAAATTCCCGCTGCCGAGCAAGGCATCGCGGCAATGATGACCAATCTGTACCGTCACTACGACAGCCCCCTATCCAAGAAACAATTGTTCGCCTGGCACGAGATGCTTGCACAGGGTCGAAAGGATCTGAAGTGCATCGGCGCCTACAGAGCAGGGGCAGACCCAATGCAGGTCGTCTCAGGCCCCATCGGAAAACCACAGGTCCATTTTGAAGCGCCGCCGGCGAAGACCATGACGGCGGAAATGAATCGGTTCCTCACCTGGTTCAACCATACCTCGCCACATGGACCACAGCCGCTCCCCGCCTTGACACGGGCAGGGATTGCGCACCTCCACTTTGTCTCCGTGCATCCATTCGAAGACGGCAACGGACGGATTGGACGGGCACTGTCGGAAAAGGCTTTATCCCAATGTCTCGGCCAGCCGACGTTGATCGCCCTCTCGCACACGATCTGCAGGAGCCGCACGGCGTACTACAAGGCCCTCGAAGCCAACAACAAGCATCTGGAGATCACCG
>CAKKRE010000025.1 GCA_919902505.1 Nitrospiraceae bacterium | reverse complement strand
TATTTCAATGAAGCGAGGCAGGCGGGTCTTTTTCAGCGGCTCATCGAGCTTGTTATAGATGGCGAGTAAATTCTTGATCATGCGGGCGAGAATCGCGCGAGTGGGACTCTTCTGGAGAAACCTGCCTTCGAATCCGTAGCCGGCTTCCGTCAGGAAACGGGCGCAGTTTTTTTCCGTCAGCAGCGCGCCCCCGTTGAAACAATCGATGAAGATCTTATATCGATCGGAGTCGAACTTGACGAGGAAGTGGCCCGGCATGCCGATCCCCTGCACCGGCAGGTGCAACCGCGTTCCAATGAGCAGATACACGATTGAAAGACTGATCGGGATTCCCGTTCGCCGGTCCATCACACAGTTGAGATAACTGTTCTCGACCTCATAGTAGTTCTTGGTGTTTCCTCGAAAGCCCGCTTCCGTGAACAGGTAACGATTGAGCGCCTTGACGGTCTCCTCCCCCGAGACCCGGCACCCGATCTGTTCCCGGACATCCTGGGCCATGCGATCCAACTGCCGCTGATAACTCTGGACGTCAAGGGTCGGATAGGCATACCGCGCCAACAGGAAGGCCCCCGTTTCAAGATCGATGTGATCGTCCGGAAGGGCGATGAGATCACGGAGTTCTTCCTCCAGCCTGGTCCCGCGGATTTCCTCCAGCACCGTCACGATACGATCGGCCATCTCCGGCTGCTCGATCTCCGCCTCCTGCAAGAGCGGCACGGCGGAGTCGCCGAAATCGATGAGCTTTCCGCTGATCGTCTTGACGATCCGTTCATCCTCATCGCCGAGGAGTCGAATCAAAGCGCGGATTTGGCTTTCATTCACAAACATGGCAGGTCTCCGCTGCGCAATCGCATTCACCCGATCGCCCGCCGGAAAGCGCGCGCGCCGCCATAGAGGCACAGCGCATCGAACAGCACCATCACCCCGATAACCATGCCGACATGGGGCAAGGCTTCAGCCCATCCGCTCAAAATGAGCGGCCGCACGGCATCAATCGCCCAGGTCATGGGATTAAACTGCGCGAGAAAGCCCATCCAGCCCGGCATCGCCGCGAGCGGCACCAGGGCCGAGCTCAGGAAAATCATGGGCAGAGAGAGAAAGCCGAGGACCGAGAAAAAATCGCCGTGGCTTTTCACTGAAAAGGCCATGGCCATGGAAATCGCCGTCAGCCCGACACCGAACATCATGCCGATGAACAAGATCGTCGCCACCCCCAATAACCCGGTGACCGGCTGCACCCCGAACAACCAGGCCACACCGAGAATGACCAGCACTTGCAGCGACGTGATGGTCGTCACAAAAATGAACCGGCTCAGGATCACCGACGTGCGGTGAATCGGGGTGGACATCAGCCGTTCGAGAAACCCGTTCTCCTTATCGAAGAGCAGATCCACCCCTCCGGCCAATCCGTTGTTCAACACCGTCATGACGACCACACCGGCGGTCAGAAAGCTGATGTAGCTCGACGCCTGCGTCACCTGCATATCCGCGGCACGTTGGAACAGATTGCCGAAGAAGATCAGCCAGAACAACATCGGTTGAACCAGGGTAAAGAGCATGCTGAACTTTTCCCGGCTCAGCCGCCGCACCCAGCGCATCGTCAGTGCCCGAATCTCCTGCCAATATTCTTTCATAGACCCTTCACAGCGCTCTTCACCGAAACGTATTAGTCTTCTGCCTTCGGCTGGTCGTCCTTGATGGAACGCCCCGTATGGGCGAGAAACACGTCATCCAGTCGCGGCCGGTGATAGTCGATGAACTCCAGCTGACACGTCAGGCGGTTCGCCGCGTCAAGAATGGCCGGCAACGCCTTCTCCGGTGAATCGACCCGAATATCCAGCCCGGTCGGCGTGGTCGTGACGGCTCGAATGGCCGGCAGATCTTTCACTGCCGCCGCAAGCAACTCGACGCGATCGTGTTCACGCACCGTCAGCGACACCAAGTCTCCACCCAAACCGGCTTTCAACTCGTTGGGAACGCCCAGGGCCTTGATCCGACCTCCGTCGATGATGGCGATCCGATCACAGAGCTGGTCAGCCTCATCCAGATAGTTGGTGGTCATGACGACGGCAATGCCCCGCTCCCGCATCGCCCGTACATGGTCCCAGATCCGCAACCGGCTTTGCACATCCAAGCCGAGCGTCGGTTCGTCCAAAAAGAGAATTTTTGGATCGGGCAACAGCCCGCAGGCAATATCCAGCTTCCGCTTCATGCCGCCGGAATAGGTCTTGGCGGGACGATCGGCCTGCTGTTCTAATTCAACCAGCTTCAACAATTGAGGAATACGCGTGGATGCCTCGTCGGCCGACAGGTGATAGAGATCGGCGAGTAGCTCCAGATGTTCCCGCCCCGTCAGGAACCGATCGATGGCCCGCTCCTGAGGCACGTACCCGATCGTCTTCCTGACGCGGTCGGCATCCTTCACCGAATCCATGCCAAGAATCGTCGCCGACCCGGATGTGGGATGGAGCAGCGTGATCAGGATACGGAGGGTGGTACTCTTCCCGGCGCCGTTCGGGCCGAGCAGACCGAATATCTCTCCCGCATAGACCTGAAAGGACAGATCGTCGACGGCACGGACCTTCTCATACGTTTTTCCGAGATGCGACACCTCGATGGCGACCGCCCGCGACATCAGCCCCACCCTCCGGCACCGCGCCGCTCCGCCAGCTTGAACTGGATGAGGTCGCTGAGACGGCGGGCCTGCTGCGGCACATGGTCCGCTTCCAGCAAAAACTGCTTCTCCAGCGGGGTGCAGTCGAGATACGTCGAGAGGGAATTCACGAACACCTCGTCGCTCACATCGGGCCGGACCAGGCTGTGCAGCGGCGAGGCTTCCTCATCGGCCTTGAGATATTCGTCGAGCACTTCCGTCAGATAGCGGCGTAGCGCCGGCTCCATGGAGACAGCGCCCTCCCGCGGCTTCAGCGCGACCCGGGCTTCGCGATAACTCTTCTCATAAAACTCTTCGTGTATTTCATAGCGCTCAAGGCCTTGGAGGAGAATGTTCGAGCGGCCATCGGGCAAGGCCTGCACACTAGCCAACCGTCCGACACACCCGATCGAAAAGATCGGGGGATTTCCGTCGTACTGTTCTTCCCATCCTTCTTTAAGCAACGCCATCCCGATGCATTGCCCTACCGCCGCCGCATCCGCTACCATCTGGCGGTAGCGCGGTTCGAACACATGGAGCGGCAGATAGGTTTTGGGAAAGAAAACGACGTTAGGAAGAGGAAACAACGGAATGCGCTCCGGGACCGGAAACGGCTGCGCCTTTCCCGATAACTCCCGGCTCGACTGGTCACGTTCGGGCTCAAGAAACATGGCTCACGATAGCTGATGCTTTGCAAAATTGTCAACGCTGCAAGCCAAGGCAGTTACGGAAATGACCCTCACAAAACCCTCATGAATATTGGCGTTCCGTCGGTCCATCATCAAAATATGCCACCGCATCATAGGCCGCCCCTCCTCACCGCGCACAGGCGACAGCCAGTGAGTCGGACATGATCACAGTGCGCCATGCTACATTCGCCGTCCTGGCGGTTATGGCCGTGCTTCTGACCGGCACCGTGCATTCTGTGGCAACGGACAACCAGGCACCGTCATTTGACACCGCCAAGCCTGGCTACCGATATGAATTTCCTAAAGACCATGGCGCCCACGAACGGTTTCGTACTGAATGGTGGTATTACACCGGCCATCTCACGGCCGCCGGAGGCCGGCAGTTCGGATTTGAGCTCACCTTTTTCAGGCGAGGCATTCCACCGGAACAAGTCCGGACTCACCCCTCGCAGTGGTCGATTCAACAACTCTATCTGGCCCACTTCGCCCTCACCGACCTCGAAGGCAAGCGATTCATCTACGCCGACAAGTTGAGTCGCGAAGGTCTCGGAAAGGCCGGCGCGGAGACGGACCGGCTGCATGTCTGGCTCGATCGCTGGTCAGCCACCATGGATGATCCCACGTCGTCCCGACAGAGGCTCCAGGCTGCCACCGATGCAGTTGCGATCGATTTGCAGGTCACCCCGGGGAAGCCGCCCGTGCTCCACGGACGGGAGGGCATCAGCCGCAAGGGCGCGCGACCTGAGCAGGCCTCTCACTATTATTCGTTCACCCACCTGACAACCGAGGGGGAGATTCGAATCGGCGCGGACACCTTTTCCGTCTCCGGTCTCAGCTGGATGGATCATGAATTCGGCTCAGCCGACCTGGGACGAGATGTGGTGGGATGGGACTGGTTCAGCCTGCAGCTGAGCGACTCGACCGAACTGATGTGGTATTCCCTGCGGCGGGCCGATGGATCGGCAGACCCCGTCTCCAGCGGTACCTTGATCTTTGCCGATGGACGAACCCGGCCGCTCACAGCCCAGGACCTCACCGTTGAGTCGCTCGACTATTGGACAAGCCCGCGATCGAAGGCGCAGTATCCACAACATTGGCGAATCACAGCGCCCAGCCTGGGACTCAACCTGGAGGTGCGATCGTTGCTCGCCGACCAGGAACTGAATACCGCGCGCAGCACCCGCGTGACGTACTGGGAAGGGGCCGTGTCCGCCACCGGGCAAATCCACGGCACAGCCGTCACGGGACGTGGCTATGTCGAACTGACGGGATACGCCGAGCGTTTCACCCAGCGGCTGTAACCACTCACCTGATGTCTACCTTGACTCAATCGCTACGCTATGGTTAGGTCTGCGGCCATTGTGATGACACGACGAACTCGAATGGCCGCCCTGCTCCGGACATCCGTCTTCCTGGGCGGCCTGTTCCTCCTGGCTTGCGGGTCGCGCGAGGCGGCGGTGGTCTCGATCGCGCTCCATCCGTCGAACCCCAACATTGTTTATGTCGCGACGAACGAAGCCGTGCACAAGACCCGCGACGGTGGCGCGACCTGGGAACAGTTTCAGGCCTTCACGGCCCGCCGCGTCACGACGCTGGCGATCGACCCGAAACTCCCTGCCACGGTCTATGCGGGCACGATGGGCGATGCCATCTACAAGAGCCCCGACGGCGGGCAGCATTGGCTCCCGCACAATGTCGGGCTCAAAGAGCATGTGTCCTTCGTCAATGAAATCATCTTTCATCCAGACAATACCGAACTCATGTATCTGGCCACGACGGTCGGCGCCTTTGTCAGCAAAAACGGAGGACGGGAATGGGAAGAGCGGATGGCGGGCATGAAGGAAGTGCATATCGTCACCTGCATCACCATGGATCATCAGCACCCTCGCGTGTTGTACGCCGGGACGACAGGCGGTACCTATCGCAGTGAAGACGGCGGCACGACCTGGCAGAAGAAAAACAACGGGCTCATTCCCGACGATGTGCTGAACGCCGCCATGGCGCTCGGGGTGAATATGCTGGCGGTCGATCCCCGTCATTCCGACATCGTCTATGCCGCCACGACCAAGGGACTCTTTCGATCCACCAACCGGGCCGACTACTGGGAACAGATCGGTCAAAACCTGGCCAATCAATTCATCAGCACCCTGGCTCTGCATCCGACCGATCCCAACATTGTGTACATCGGTGGCCCAGAGGGTATTCTCAAGACCGCCGATGGCGGAAAAACCTGGCAAGCCCACAACCGGGGACTGACGACCATGAATGTGCGAACGATCAGCCTCAGCCCCAGCGACCCTCAACTGCTCTATCTGGGGACCAATGGTAGTGGATTGTATCGGTCGACCAACGGCGGCGCACAATGGACCCCGATCCCCCTGACCAGTCACGCGCAAGCGGCACCCGCGCCGTAGGGGTGACGAGATCTCCCGATGCCGATCGTCCTGCTCATCAGACATGGAGAAACGGAATGGAACCGCTCCGGCCGGGTGATGGGCGATCAACCGATTCCCCTCAACCGGACCGGCGAAGAACAGGCCCGCACCTGCGCCGGCATCCTGTTTCGCGCCCCGATCGCGGCCATCTACACCAGTCCGGTCCTGCGGGCCGCGCAGACCGCCGAGATTTTACGTGGGCCACAGAAGATCCCACTGCATCGGGTTCCCGGACTCAGTGAGATCGGCGTGGGTGATTGGATCAATCGCTATTGGCATGAATTCGCCGACGACCCGGCCAAGCGGGAGTGGTACACCCACCCGGACCGGGCCCGGCCTTCCGGCGGAGAAACGCTGCGCGAGGTGCAACTGCGGGCGGTGGCGGCAGTGGAACAGGCCCTCGCCCACGCCCACGACACCCCCGTCGTGATCGTGACCCACGGGGATGTCATTCGGGCGATTCTCGCGCACTACCTGCATCTTGACCTGGCGATCATCCGCCAGGCTCGCATCGATCACGTGGCGATCAGCGGGCTGGACCTGACAGGCGCCACAGCCCAGCTGCTGTTCCTCAACCATCGCCCCGGCTTAGAAACGCTTCTGTAGTCGACCACCCGACCTTCTAGGGTTGGGCGGCAGCAGGGGCCGCAGCTTCTGCGCCCTTGCCGTAGTACCGGCTGCCATACCGTTTCAATTCCTCCGACATTGCCGACCATTCCTCGGCTGTCAGCAACGACTTCATCTTGAAGCGAAGGCTGAGCATCCGTGCGGAAGAACGCATCCGGTTGTTGTTCAATTCGTCCAGAATTTTCGTAAACTCCTCCGGCGTCGCCGCATAGTTGGCGTTCAGCTCGTAGAGCGCGCGATGAGATTGGCGATGCTGCTCCCGTGCCGACTTGATCTCAGTGATCATCTCTCCCATCACCGTATTGACCTGCTTCGCGGTCTCCTGATTTTTGACATGCTTTTCAACCAAGCCGCTCACATCCTGAGAAGCCTTGCTCCAATAGTAATCGCCCTTCCCATGTCCATAACTCCCGTGGTGATGGGATGAACAACCGGTCAATCCGGTCACAAGCACGCCGATGAGGACAACCAAGGATCGATAACGCATGACAGCCTCCCTACATAAGAAAAATGAATGCCTCGCACGAAAACGCGTTGCGCCGCACGTCGTTCCTCCCGTAAGCTTCCTTTGAACAGGGCACCGCACAGGAGACCGACATGGGCACACAGAAGGACCACCGGCAGGGAATAGGCCCGGTGGAATCGCTCCGGGACGAATTCCGGGAGCATCTCCACACATTCTACAGCACGCTCAAGCTGGCCGCTCCCTACGACACGGTCGAGAAAGCCCTGGGGGCCCTGACCGCGAGACTCAAAACGTTGTCGTCCGAAGAACTCCAACAGGTATCCACGGACTCGTCCTTGCGATGGACGTACTTCCGACAGGCCTTCGTCGAATCCGGCCTGAGCGCAAAACATCGCGGGATCATCGCCGGCCTGGCACGATCCGGAGCGGCACTGGAGCTGCCGCCGGAATTCGAGCACCTGCTCAACCTCTATCGTCCGACCAGCTAGGCAGCCCCTTCGCTTTTCAACGCCACGTCACGAAGCTCCGTGTAGACCTGCATCAGTCTCGTATTTTCGATGCGATAGGCCACCGTAATCGTCAACAGGCCGAAGGCGACCACGATCATTCCCACGCCGGTGACACCGATGCCCAGCAGTACGCTCCCCAGTGAGTCGATCCCGCCTTCGAACAGATAGGTAATCACGAACCCGAGCGTCCCGAACCCCACAAGGCTGAACCACAGGAACGTGAGAATCGAAGACGACCAGGGTACCCGCTTCGTGCACACCATCGTCAGTCCTTCCGCCTCCGGCACCCATTCGATGGAGCCCTTTAACGGCCAGGCCGTGCGGAAGCGCAGGGAGAAGAGGCGATGGGTCGGCCTGATGACCATCCGGTTTGCCTCCGGAAAGACCCGCGCGACGCCGTGGGGCAGACTCAGAAAGCCGTTCTGGTCGAACGTGCGCAGCAGTTGAGGAACGGTCAGCACGGCAAACCGATCCTGCACCCGCCCGATCCCATACCCGTAACGGCTGGCATCGGACGAGAGACGGGCAAAGTACATCCAGTCACCGACGATCAACCCGACACACAACACGATGGCAAACGCACCGGCCAAAATCATAGCGGAAACTTCCCACAGGGCTTTACGGAGAATCAAGCCCGGACGATACGCAAGCGCACTCAAAAATCGGAGGAACCTGTTGACTCCCTATGAGTGCTTTGGCTACATTAAGCCCGTTCTTGTCCGGCGGGTGAGGACGAGTCATCCGGATTGCAGTCCCGCCTTCATAGATTTTTCCACGCCACACTTCTCATCGCCGTCGCTTCTGCACTGCAGAGTGTGCGGGCGGAGAGGCGTGATTTTGCGGAGGGACGATGGATATCGCCAAAGTCGAGCGAGTGTACACCAGTTATTCCGGCGTCTACGATCATATTTTCGGAAAAATCTTCCACGAGTCGCGCGAAGCCTGCGTGCGCAACCTCCGAATCCGACCGGAAGAGAAAATTCTGGAAGTCGGCGTGGGAACCGGAATCGCCCTGGAGTATTACCCGAAGAATTGCGAAATCATCGGCATCGATCTCTCCTCAGGCATGCTGGCAAAAGCCAGGCAGCGCCAGTCGCACTACCATCTGGACCATGTGCGGCTGATGTTGATGGACGCCGGGAAAATGGACTTTGCCGACGACAGCTTCGATACCGTAATGGCGGCCTACGTCGTCACCGCCGTGCCGGATTATCGCAAAGTCGTGAACGAAATGATTCGCGTCTGCAAACCGGGCGGACGCATCATCATGCTGAACCACTTCAGCAACGGCAACAAATTGATCGCGGCCGTGGAAAAAGTGATCTCTCCCCTCTGCAAGCATATCGGCTTCCGAACCGACCTCTCGTTGAACACCGTGCTCGAAGGGACCAACCTCCACGTCGCCCGTAAAGAAAAGGTCAACCCGATGAAGTTCTGGCACTTGGTGGAATGTGTCAATCAGAAGGGTGCCAAGAACGGCAGCGTGAATGGACACGGGAGTGTGAATGGGAACGGAAACGGAAGGCACGGACATCACAACTAACGGGCTGATTCGGTCTCCACTTCATCCACTGGCCTGATGTGTGGACCTGAATGAGTTCCAATTCGCCCATTCCTCGTGTGAGAGAAACGTCTGCCCCACAAGGCACGTCCCGCGATACCGTTGCGTGACCAGGTCGGTCACCAGGCTCAGCAGTCGACCACCCAAGCGACCGGCAGCGTCACGTGTCTGCAAGCGGAGTCCGAATCCGGCTCCATCTAGGGGCCCATACGCCTCCACGCGGAGCGCTGCTGCAGCACCGGCCGCCACGTCGGCAGCCATCGCTAACTCCCCCTCCCAACACATCGGACTGTGTCGACCTTGCCGACGCGTCGCTGTCTTCCAGATACAGGGCGCACCCGCCTGATCCAACTGGGCAAGCAGCCATTCCACCGTAGGGGCCTCACCGGAATCGGCCTGAAACGTCCATTGCGCAATCTCGCCGCCCATGTCCGATTCACTGGCCGGCAACGAGACTTCTTCCAGCATCGCTTCTTCGCAGACTACATAAAGATTGCCATCGGGATCGAACCAGAAGCGTAATTTCCCCTCGCTCATCTCCACCTGAATCGCCCCCAGGGGAGAGCAGTCGCTGCCGTCCTGCTCAAAGAGGGAAAGATCGGTGACGCCCAGCATGGTAAGTTTGGCGACCCGTAGAATGCCCTGCGCGTGATACCGCACGACCACAGCCGCCATACTCCCAACCATCACCTCGCGACCTGAGGCTTCGTCGAAGATCCGGCGCTTGGACAGATGCACATCGGTAATCTGCCCGCCGCGAAACCCCGCCGTGCGCGCCAGAAACCAACGCAGATCATCCACCGTCTTGATCGGATGGGTCATGAATATCCCAAGGCCTTTTCCAAGGTGGCGTTATCCGACAGCCGCCCTCTTTCCACCTTATCATGCCGGGACCGTCGATGAGCGCGTGAAGAAGAGGACACAAGGAGGGAGACGACGAGCGGTCGTTAGAAGAGAGCCTGTTGTTGCTTGAACTCGGCCAACTGACGCTCCAACTCATCCACACGTTCCTGGAGGCGTTGATTGTCCAAACGCAATAGATCGAGACGATCCAACAATTGTTCCCGTTGGATATTCGTCCATTTCAGCGATCGCCTCAATCCAGCCAGCTCTAGCTGGGCCTGCTGTCCATCCTCAAACCCGGAACCCATGCGGTACGCCTCAGTCGATCGCCATCGGGCAGTAAATGGCAAATCGTAGCGCACTCTGGGTCCATTGCGGAGTGATTACTGATTTATCGACAGAGACTGTGCGCGGATGGTGACGAGCTGAATCGGCAGGGAAACGGGGGTGGACAGGGATTAGCTGGCGCGAGTGTCGGCCGGAGAGCCCTCGCCGGCCTCCCAGCGATAACGAACCAGAACGCCGTTGGCTTCCCATCCCGGCGGGCATAGCTTACCTGTTCCATAGTAGTCGCCGTCGAGCACAGAAAAGGGCGCCACATTCTTGATCCAATCCTGAGCATGCCCGTTGGACTCGATATAGGACTGAAAGAAATACGCGCCACCGGTGAGCGGCAATTCAGGCAAAATGAAATCGACATACCCTTCACCACGCAAGGTCAAGGGTTTCGGATCGACGATGTCGGTGGATAAGACGAACAGGTCTTGCGCCTTCCGTCCATTCACGGAAATGCTGACGCGGCAATTCGAAAATTCTTTTCCCTTGGCGCACCGGTAATACATGCGGAGAACAACGTCTCGACCGGTGATCGCCGCCGCGACCGAGTGCTTGTCGCTATCCATCACGTCGATCCTGGTGAGCAGGATCTCGCCGAGCCCCTCCCGGTCATGGCGCGCCTCTATCTCCGTCCCCGCCAGACCCCGAATGGCATCGGCATAGCCCTCAACGACCTCGTGCGTGTTGCCGATCTTTGCGACACGCCCCTTCTCGAGAAGAATTGCGCGTTCACACAACCCTTCGATCACGGTCATGTTGTGGCTGACGATCAGCACCGTCCGCCCGCTTCGGCTGACTTCCTCCATTTTGCCCAGGCACTTTTGTTGGAAGCTCGCATCACCGACGGCCAACACCTCGTCCACGATCAGAATCTCAGGCTCGAGGTGTGCGGCGACTGCGAACGCCAGCCGCACGTACATCCCGCTCGAATAGCGTTTCACCGGTGTGTCGATGAACGCTTCCACTCCCGAGAACGCCACAATCTCATCGAACTTTCTCCGCACTTCCCCTCGTCGCATGCCTAACATCGCCGCGTTCAGGTAAATGTTCTCTCGACCGCTCAACTCGGAATGAAACCCCGTACCCACTTCAAGCAACGAGCTGACGCGCCCATAAATATCCGCCGTTCCGGTCGTCGGCTGAGTGATCCTGGATAGGATCTTGAGCAAGGTGCTCTTCCCCGCGCCGTTGTGCCCGACGATTCCCAGCACTTCACCTCGCTTGACCTCAAACGAGATATCCTTCAGCGCCCAGAACGAGGCATCCGACTCCGACTCCGACTCCGACTCGCCCCCGCCCCATCGCGTCAGGCCTCGGAGGCGATGCATCAGATGATCCCGAAGGGTATTATGCTGACGGCTTGCGGCTCCGAGCCGGTAGTGCTTCGACAGGCAGTCGGCTTTGATGGCAATATCGCTCATTCAAATCACGTCCGCAAACGTTCGTTCCATCGAACGGAAGTAGATGAGGCCGCCGACAAAAACGACGAACACCACACCCAGACTTGGTAAGAACATCATAAAATCGACCTGAAACCCGGGAATCAGTGCCCAGCGAAATCCCTCGACCACACTCACCACCGGATTCATCGCATAGAGCGCTCGCCAGGACTCCGGCACCTTGCTCACGGGGTAGAGGATGGGCGACACGAACATCCACAGCTGGATGAACATCGGCAGGATATGCCCGACATCCCGGTACTTCACGTACAGCGCGGAGATCCAGAGCCCGGCGGCCAGCGTAATCGTGGCGGCCAACGCGGCGAACAGCGGCAGGGACAGAATCCGCCAGGTCGGGATGATTCCAAACCAGGCCATGAGGCCGAGAAACGCGACAAATGCCAGGACTAGATCGATCAGTGGCGCGATGGTCGCCGAAAGGGGCAGAATCAGCCGCGGGAAATACACTTTGCTGATGAGCGGTGCCTCTCCCACTAAACTGGTTCCTCCCCTGCTCAACGCCTGAGACACATAGAACCACGGCAGCAGGCCTGCGTAGAGGAACACCGGGTAGGGAAATCCGTCGGATGGAATTTTTCCCATGACACTGAATACAACCGTAAAAATGAGCATGGTCGCGACCGGCTGAAACATCGCCCAGGCGACTCCCAGCAAGGTTTGCTTGTACCGCACTGTCACATCGCGCCAGACCAGAATATAAATCAGCTCGCGATACTGCCAGAGCGCGGCCAAATCCAAATCCAATAGGCCGCGGGCAGGCTGAATACGCACGTGCGGTAAGGTCGACGATGGCCTCTGGTCGACAGTCAACGCGGACATGGCAATTTCGTCACTCCTCATGATCCTCACACCGACGGCAACCGTATCGAAAGACCGGCCCCCGCGCCTCAAAAACAAGAGGGCCTCACAGCCACATTACACTTGGTTCTAACTCGAACCGACGGTAATCGTTTATGTCAAAATTTTCCGCTTTGGTCAAGAAATTCGAACTGTTATGCCACTCGGGGGATCCACCCCTGCATTGATCGCCGACGAATCCGGGCGTCAACGTCGAGCAGGCGGGAGCCGCAGGACGCTCACCAGAAAAACTCCATCACCTCAATTGCCAGGCAATACCTCGAAAAGACTCAACTATACCAAATGATTCCGGATGAGGGAGGATATAGGGTTGGGAGCGGTCACGTGTAATAGGGAACGATCGGCTACGGTGCAGGGGGGACAGGTTTCGGAGCGGCACGCAGTTCGTCGGCAGAGACATATCGAATGGCCAACCCGGACATGTGGAGCATCCAGCCCTGCCCACCACCGGCTCCCTGCGTAAAACTCCACGCATCCATTCGAAACGGATTCCAATAGCCGCTGCGATACGAATTACCCGACGTCGCTCCCGGTACCGCCGTGCCCATAGTCGATTGGAATGTCGGGCCCCGATCTGCGAGGCGCCGCACGTCCGCTTCTCCCAGGACAACAGCATCGGCCCCCAACTCTTTCGCCCGGGCGAGAATCCGATCACGCAACGTGTCTTCGCTGGCATACTCACTGGTCGCAATGATGCGGGCGATCTGCACGTGTCCATGATGGGGCTCGCGCTGTAACGTCGTCACTTCCTCGCTTCCAGGTCGAGGCTCGAACGCCTTGCTGGTCAAGGGATCCACCTGCACGGAGACACAGGCACTCGACAACCCAAGAAAAAGGATCCACGCAAGGCGGGAAGCCTGCTTCATCATGGCACGATTTCGAATATTCATGTCCACCGGTCCATTCTCCCACCCACTTTGGCTTGATCGAGTTCTATCGTGACGGCTTGAGAGGACCAATTTAACCCCAATCACTCCGTGTCCCGATGGTACCCGTCACCAACTGCGGCGTCAATCCGGAAACTCTTGTGTCCTATTCTTCTCTATCATGATTTGCACTACAGCCTTCCTTCGATGACCGCTCGAATCTCCTCCATCCGCCGTCGATTGACGCCAAGGTCACTATAGCCGGTCCGGGAGGCCGACCGAAAATGGATCGTCTTCATGTCATCATCAAAGACAAATTCGACATCGTCCACGAATCGAAGCAGCAGGCTCGTAAATTCGTAATGGAGGTAGGCCTCGTCCTCTTCAACGAGTTTCGCTCGGGGGAAGTTGGCCACAATGGTTTTGAGCGCCTCTTTGGCCCCTGCCAGAGTTTTCTGATACCGATACGGCACGATTCCATGGCCTTGGTCAGATGCCTGGGTCGACACACAATTCGGACTGGATGGGCAGGGCTGGAGTGATTTCATCATCGGGCAATTAACAATCTCAAACCATCCAATCTCAGAGCCACCGGAGAATTGTCCATAAAACTGTACTGAGAGCCCCCTCGTCTGTCAACCGGGCCCCCTCTGGCCTTGTAGGGCATGGCAAGGCGGTGCCGCACTCCTCGCCCTGCACCACTCCGTTGATTGCCGGAGTGATCCTGCGGTACCCTAGCTCCTTATTGATCCCAAGTTGAGGGCGAACAGCCGCTCACCGATTGCACACAGCTGAGCGCCGACGCTCAGGTCAACAAAGGAGTCCTCACGCATGGCCGGTTTCCCGATCGAAGTCGCAACCCGCATTAAGACGCTGCCTCCTTACTTATTCGCCGCCATCGACAAGATGAAACAGGAGGCCCTCGCGCGGGGAGTCGATATCATCAACCTCGGTATCGGTGATCCTGATCTCCCCACGCCCACGCCGATCATCGACAGCCTGGCCCAAGCCGCCCAGAACCCGAAGCATCACCAATATCCCTCTTATGAAGGCATGCTGTCGTTTCGTAAGGCCGTCGCGGATTGGTACAAGCGTCGCTTCAATGTGGTGCTCGATCCCGCGGATGAAGTGCTGACCTTGATCGGATCGAAGGAAGGGATCGGCCACGTCCATCTGGCTTTTATCGATCCGGGAGACATCGTCCTCGTGCCCAGCCCAGGGTATCCGGTCTATCCGGTGGGGACCAGCTTTTGCGGCGGCGTCTCCCACATCATGCCGCTGACAAAGGCCAACGGCTTCCTGCCCGACCTCAACGCCATCCCGAAAGAAGTGGCGAAGAAAGCGAAGCTGATGTGGCTGAATTCGCCGAATAATCCCACCTCGGTCATCATGAGTAAGGACTACTTCAAGCGCGTGGTGGAATTTGCCCAGGAGAACCAGATGATCGTCTGTCACGATGCGGCCTACTCGGAGATTTACTATGACGGCAAGCGGCCGGCGAGTTTTCTCGAAGTGGACGGGGCGAAGGACGTCGGTGTGGAATTCCACTCACTTTCCAAGACCTATAACATGACCGGCTGGCGGATCGGATTCGCCGTCGGGAACAAAGGCGTGTTGGCCGGACTTGGCCGCGTGAAAAGCCAGTTAGACTCAGGCGTATTCGAGGCGGTGCAAGCAGCGGGAATCACCGCGCTCGGGCTGGACGATTCGGTCACCGATGGACTGCGAAAGATTTATCAGGAACGGCGCGACACCCTCGTGCCGGGATTGAAGAAACTCGGCCTGGAAGTCGATCCGCCTCCAGCGGCCTTCTACATCTGGGTGACGGTGCCCAAAGGCTATACCTCCGCCTCTTTCACCGCCCATCTCCTGGAGAAGGCCGGTATCGTCACGACACCGGGGAACGGGTTCGGTGCCCCGGGCGAAGGCTACATTCGCATGACGGTGTGCACGACGAAGGAACGACTGGCGGAAGCAGTCGAGCGAATCAAGAAAGCCGGATTCTAAGGCAAGCGTGACGGCCCCTCTTCCATTCTGAGAAGGGAGGCCCGATACGAACATCTTCATGTGCCATTGAGCCCTGTCAGGACCACGATGGCCACAGCATTCATCGGTTTCGGCTCTAACCTGGGAAACCGGATCGACTTTTGTGACCGGGCCGTGACACTGCTCGGCCTGCTCCCACATTCACGGCTGGAGGCGGTGTCATCGCTCTACGAAACCGAACCGCTCGAGGACGGGGCAGCCCCCGGTCCCTCCTGGTTCCTCAACGGTGTGGTGCAGATCGAAACGAACATCGCCCCGAAGAGTCTGTTGGAAATCTGCCGTGAGATCGAGCGGGCGCTAGGACGCGATCAAGACAACCGCAAGGGGCCTCGCACCCTGGATCTCGACGTACTGTTGTATGATGACTACATTCTCGCCGAGCCGGCCCTGACCGTCCCGCATCCCCGCCTGCATCAACGACGATTTGTGCTCACCCCGCTGGTCGAACTCGATCCCGAGCGACGACATCCGCTGCTCGGACAAAGCCTGCGCGATCTTTTATCGCAACTCACTGATCCATCGATCGTTCGCCGGCTCGATCCCCAACCGAACTCCCGCTATGGATCACGTCCAACCTGCAGCGCACCCCCAACAGCAGGGCCACAGGCGTGAAGATCCTTCGCACGACGCCGGCCATGGCCGACTGGAGCCGCCGACGCCATCGCGAAGGCGTCACGATCGGGTTCGTGCCGACGATGGGAGCCTTACACGACGGGCACCGCGCCTTGATCCGTGCCGCCCGACTCGCCTGCGACGCTGTTGTGGTGAGCATCTTTGTGAACCCGACACAATTCGGGCCGGCGGAAGACCTTTCGAAATATCCACGCCAGCTTCGACTCGATCAAGCACTCTGCCGAAAGGAAGGTGTGGATGTCATCTTCGCCCCCACCGTCAAGACGATGTATCCGACCGGCGCTCAAACGGTTGTGACTGTCCCGGGGATAGCCCGGCGCTGGGAAGGGGAAGCGCGACCTCACCATTTTCAAGGCGTGGCGATAGTCGTCACCAAGTTGCTGTCCCTGGTCCAGCCCGACAAGACGTGGTTCGGACAAAAAGACTATCAGCAAGCCGCCCTGGTGCGACAACTCGTGAAGGATCTCAACCTGCCCGGGCTTCCCATTGTCCATCCGACCGTGCGGGAGGCCGACGGGCTGGCGCTCAGTTCGCGCAATGTCTATCTGTCGAGTTCAGAGCGGCAGGCGGCGCCTGTGCTCTCTCGCGCACTCCAAGCCGGCGTAGCGGCGATTCGTGCCGGAGAACGGAATGGAACGCGTATCCGGCGCCACATGCTACGCGTGGTCGAGACGGAGCCTCTCGCAACTATGGAGTACCTTGCCGTTTGTGATCCTGCGACGCTCGAGCCGCTTTCTCTGCTCAACCGCCAGGCTGTCCTACTCGGGTCCATCCGCATCGGGACGGTACGCCTCCTCGACAATATGCTGACGGCATTCCGTCGCAAGCCCTAACATCGAAGCGTCACGCGCAATCGCGGCCCGACGCCGGGAGGAGGCGGGAGTGACGCGAATGCAACGAAGTTGAACCGTGTGGTTGTTATGCGCTGACGCGGGGAGGCGCTTGTTGATGCGCGAGGAGTTCGAGGACCAGCTGACCCATACGCTGCTTGTCATCAGGTTCAAACTCCAGGAACTTCACCCCGATCGACAGCGGCTGGATGGAGCAAATCATAGCAGCGTCGACTGTGATATCGGGCTGTCCGGCAGGAGCATGCACGACCAGTTTCACGAACGTACCCCGCGGGAGCGAGGAGGATGCCAGCAGCGTACAGCCGCCCATTGAGATATCGGTGATCACCCCCCCGACCGCCGGCTGGTCCAGGATCAGCGACGCGGCAAAGTTCGCCCGCAGCCGTCGGTACTCACGTCGGTCAAACTCTTGGGAGGTCTGCCGGTTACCCGGCCGGCGGGCCTGGAAGCGAGCCGTGCAGAGCTGACAACGAACGTGAAAGATGGACAAGCGGTTCAGTGTCTTCTCCATCAGATTCGTCCCGGATGTCACTCTGACACAGGGCGTGCCGCACGCCGGACAATACAGCTCTTTCATGCTACGACTCTGACTCCTGCATTCTTGTGTCCACTTGCGATCGGCTCGCCAAACTCCCGGACGATTGCGCCGCAAGCAGCGGTTCCACCTGGGCCGGAGAATAGGTCGGCGGTTTGACCCACTTGCCATCGGCTCGCTTGTACCCTCCGACTTTGCTCAAATTCGACCGATGCACCTCGCGAAACACCGGATCCATATCCAATCCATAGGACACGGCTGTGCCATAGACCACATACAACAGATCCGCCAACTCCTTCGCCACTCCGGGGAGATCCTGGGCGACCATGGCCTCCTGCAGTTCTTCAAACTCTTCTTGAATGAGCCGCACCCGAAGTTGTCGGGTCGCTTCTTCCGGAAGAGAGGGCCGGTCGCGGACGGCAATATCGAACTTGCGGTGAAACTCTTCCACCATCGCCTGCGGATCCATCATCCTAACGTCCCTCTGCTCTCTGCCGCAAACGCAACACCTGCCCTTGGTTCGATGCCGGAGGCTTCCAGTAGGGCAATGTCTTTATCTGATGATATCCCGAGGTCTTTGAATTTTCTAGCTGCCGGCAGCACGCGAGACTCCAAAGATCCGACCGCCTTATTGTAGGCCCCCACGCTTTTTCCGAGCGCCTGGCCGATCTCGTTCAGGTGATCGGTGAGGACGGCCATCCGTTCGTACAATTCCTTCCCCAGTCGTCCCGCCTGCTCAGCATGTTCGTTCAGCTGTTCCTGCTTCCAGCCATAGGCCACGGCGCGCAAGAGCGCCATCAGCGTCGTCGGCGTCGCGAGCACCACCCCTTGCGCAAACCCGTCTTCGATCAGCGTCGGATCCTGCTCCAACGCCGCCCCGAGAAACTGCTCCCCCGGCAGAAAAAGGACGACGAATTCAGGCGTCTGCCCGAACTGCGTCCAGTAGGCCTTGAGACTGAGCGCATCCATCCTGGCCCGCACCTGACCGGCATGGCGGAGCAGATGCGCTTGACGCTGCCGGTCATCCTCCGCCTCATACGCATCAAGATAGGCGGCTAATACGGTTTTGGCATCCACCACAATCTGCCTGCCACCCGGCAGATACACGACCATGTCCGGACGGATGAGCCCTTCCAAGGACCCGATCGTATCCTGCTCCACAAAGTCGCAATGGGCGACCATCCCCGCAAGTTCAGCGACGCGACGCAGCGTCATCTCACCCCATCGCCCACGCACGGACGGAGCCCGCAAGGCCTTCACCAGATTGCCGGTTTCCTGTTGGAGCCGCTGGTGCGATTCAGCCATGAATCTCAACTGCTGGTCGAGTCCGCCATATTCCCGCTGCCGAACCTGTTCAGCCTGCTGCAGCTGTTCTTGATATCGCTGGAGCGATTCCTCCAAGGGCTTGACCAGTTCGCCGATGGCTTGCTGCCGCTGCGACAACTCGCCTTTGGCCTCCGCCTGCAAGGTGGCAAACGACGTGCGCGCGAGGTCTAAAAACGCCTCATTGTTCTGCTTCAGTGCCTGGCCGGACAGGGCCTCGAATGAGTCGTGGAGTTCTTGCCGTGCCTGCGCCAGCAGCAACTTCTGGTCCTCCAAACTGCGGGCGACCTCTTCCATGCGGGTTTCGGCTTTGGTCCGGCCCTGCTGCGACTCGGTGAGCGCGTCGCGCAACTGCCCCATTTCCGACTGTTGATCATCCACTCGCTGCTGAAGCGAAGCCGCCAAAGCATCGGCGCGCTGTGCGCGCGCTCCGCTTTCAAGCAACCGGGCATGGTGGCGTAATTGGACACGAACGGTCACCCACCATCCGGCCACCAGAACGCCCACGGCGAGACCAACGGCAGTGCCGACCAAAAACGTTGGGGAATTGAGGTCGATCATGGCGCTTCCCTACGAATGCACCGACTGACTGGGAATCCGTTCACCTAACTGTTGTAGGGAAATCGCGTAGAGGGTACGAGAATCCAGAAGAAACGTCAAGAGACCAATCGACTGATGCGGCCTGTGGAACTTGTGATTTCGACCTGTTCATTTTCGCGCAATAGACTGGTGGCATAGGGCACATTGACCAGGACCGGAAGGCCGTATTCGCGAGCGATGATTGCCCCATGCGAGAGGGTCCCTCCCATCTCGGCGATGAGACCGGCCGCCATTCCGAATAAAGGAGCCATACCGGGATCGATCACCGGAACAACGAGGATGTCTCCCGCCCGCACCCGTGCCCAATCCGCCGTCGATCGAACAAGCCGGACCGGTCCTTTGGCAACCCCGGCACTGATGGCAATACCCCGTAACACGCCTCCCTGCCCCTGATCGCCTGACTGAGCCCCCTGCTCGACGACCGCCTCCCAATCCCGAATCGTGTCGGGCACCTGCAGGGCCTCATGCTGCAGCCGTTCCTCGCGGCGCCGACGCACGAGGCTCTGCCAATCACGACTTGCGCCATCAATCAGTGCGATGCGTTCATCCAGCGTGAGATAAAACACATCTTCCCGCACGGCGACGCTTCCGCGTTCCACCATCCGCTCCCCGAGCCGAAGCAACAGATGACGGGCCGCTGTGGAGTAATACATCAGGTGATGGCGATTCTCCTCTCGCAAGGCACAGAAGCGACTGAGCCTCCGATACCACCAACGGAACACGAGCCAACGATGGCGCCGCCACCCGAATCGCCCGGCGATCTCACCGAGCGACTGCTCGCGTCGCTGAGCCTGACGGGAAAGAATTTCTTGGGGTGGCGCCGTCACGCCGGCGCGCACCTGTGCCCGCAACAGGGCCAGCACGGCATCGGGCTGATCTGCAATTCGTGGGGACATGATGTCGGACTCTCCGACCGCACGATGCCCATACTCGGCTAAGTACTGATCAAACAGCCGCAAGAACTCGGTCCCCTGAAGCGCGTCTCGATAACCACGCGCCGTATACTCCTCCGAAGCAAACCACCGTCCAACCGTGTCCTCTTGCTGTGCAGCCATGGCAAGCTCTGCCAGCCGGATAATTTGTGAGGCACTAATGACGGTCCCCTGTCCCTGCAATGCCCCATTAAGCAACTCTCGCCAGTCTGAACCAAGCCAGCCCGGGAGAATCGTGCCCATCGCCTGAAGACTCTGCGCCACTCCACCCGCGATTGCGAAGGTCACCTCATGATCGTCGAGCCACCTCCCCAGGCTGTCGAGCGTCGTGCCCAGCTCCTGCACTGACAGGTGGTGGATACGATCGTAGCGGTAGCGTTCCGCCATGGCCTTCATGGCAGAAAAATTCTTCGGCCCCTGCTTCGCAGCTTTACGCCACTCCCGCAGCATACCGACTCCGGCACGGACAAGCGCGAGCGCCCCAAGAGGCCGTACCGACGGGGTAAACATCAGGGGCTCACCACCCATCTGTTCGGTTAAGAACGCCGGATTCCCATGAAGCTGCATGACCAAGGTGTAAAACAGCGTCACGTTGAGATAGGGACGTCCATGTAACACACGAACCGACGAGAGCCCTTCGGGAACCGTGCAACCGAGTCGGCGATAGGGGGTGACGATGTAGGCATCCATGAATCGCTCGAGAAACGACAGCCCTAACGGGCTGGGCAATTCCGGCAAGGTTTCTTTGAAATTGGCCCGCGTCCATTCGCATTCGTCGTTGGTCAGGGAAGGCCACGGTCGAACGGCGGTAATCGGACGGGCCTGCACAATCCAGAGTCGCTCCACATCCCATACCCATTCGAGATCGACCGGTTGACGGAACGCGACTTCAATATGTTTCGACATCCGTACCAGCTCGAACAGTTGACTGTCCGTTAGGCAAGACCGTTGCTGTTCAGGTTCCGAAATCGACTCTTCCTGCACACCTCCCGGGGTGGCGGTCAGCTTCTTCCGTTTCCGAGCAAGCATGCGTCGTCGTACGCGGAACGGCCGATGATCGTCATCGTATACCTCCACCATATACTGATCCGGCGTCACCTCTCCATTCACCAGGGAGGAAGCCAATCCTGGCACGGCATCGATCGACACCTGAGAGGTTCGACCCGTGACGGGGTGAATAGAGTATGCGACGCCTGCTGCCTGTGCGCTCAGCATGAGTTGAATGATGACTGCCATGGCGGGACAAGGCTGATCGGCGCCTGAGCGACGCAGATACTGAAACACCCGCTCGTCCCATAACGAAATCCAGCAGTCGCGGATGGATTGCAGCACAGCTGTCGGGGGCACTCCCAGGGTCGTGCGATACAGACCGGCGGCGCTCATATCCGCAGCATCTTCATTCGTGGCGGAGGACCGGACGGCCCAGCGTGTCGAGGAATCGCCGGCCAGCCCTGTCAGTCGCGTTTCCAGATCGGCCGGGAATCCTGCCGGCCAGGGCTGCTCCAGCAAGAGCCGCTGAATTCGTGCCAGCTCCTGTGCCCGTTGCGCTTCGGACAGGCGGAATAACCTCGCCCAGAGGGCCGCCGCCTCGACACCAGCCTGATCCAGGCCGCATTGATAGACTGCGGTCGTCACACACAGCCCCTTCGGCACGGGAACGCCGGCAGCAAGCAGCTTCGTCAGGCTTGCAGCCTTGCCGCCGACGAGCGAGGGAACGCAGCCCTCATCCAGAGAGAGAATGAACGGATCAGCCATGGACGGGGATACTAACTAGAGTGCGAGGAGGAGGTAAAGATCGTTCACATTGGTCCCGGTCGGACCAGTCACAATATGACCACGGATTTTCTTGAAGAACGGATAGGCATCGTTGTCCTGAAGCGCATCGGGCAGATCATGCTTGGCGCGCCGGGCCCGCGCAGTCGTTTCCCCGTCTACCACCGCGCCTGCAACGGAAGTCGGTCCGTCTGTGCCATCAGTAGCAAACCCTGCCACCCACACAGCAGGCAACCCGGCAATCTCCAATGCCGCCGCCAAGGCGAACTCCTGGGCTCGCCCGCCCTTTCCCTGCCCTCGAATGGTCACCGTGGGTTCCCCCCCAGCGATGACACAACAGGGACGAGCCATGGGGCGACCATGCACCGCAATCTCCCGAGCTATCGCCCCGAAAAACTTGGCGAGTTCGCGAGCTTCCCCCGTAACGGTAGTGGAAAGGACAAGCGTCTGTAGCCGCTTCCCCTTCGCGGCCTTCACGACGGCATCGACAGCCGCTTGATTGTCTCCAATGAGCAGATTGTCTACACGGCGAAAGAGTACGGCGCCGGCTTTGGGAGTTTCGGGAAGGGTCTTCTGCATGCCCGCTTCCAGGCGTCGACGCACCGAAGCTGGAACTTTCCGGGCAACCTCGTATCGCTCCAAAATCCTCCAGGCGTCCCGAAATGTTGTGGGGTCAGGTGCGGTCGGACCAGACCCGATTGTACCAAGATCGTTCCCGATCACATCCGAGAGGATCACGCTCGCCACACGCGCGGAGGTCGCTGCGGCAAGCTGCCCGCCTTTTACGCAGGACAGGTGCTTGCGAACCGCGTTCATTTCTTGGATGGTCGCTCCAGACCGCAGCAGCAGCTTAGTCGTCAGCTGCTTGTCCTTGAGAGTGATCCCCGAAGCGGGGGAGGGAAGGAGACTTGAGGCACCGCCGGACAAGAGCACAATCAGCAGGTCGTCCGATTTCAGCGTCGCGATTAATGCCATCATCGCACGGCTGGCCCGGAGTCCCGCCCCGTCTGGAACCGGATGCCCGGCTTCCAGGATACGAATCTTCTTCGTCGGGGCACCATGTCCGTATTTCACCACGACCAGTCCGGTGTCGATCCTCGCCCCCAGCTGCCGCTCCAACGCCTGAGCCATGCGACCCGACGCCTTCCCGGCCCCGACCACCACAAGTCGCTGATGTTGTGAAAGAGGATAGCGCTGCGGACCAATGGTGAGTTGCCCGCGCCGGAAGCGGACCTGACGGCACACCGCCGCGTAAGGATCGACGGCCTGCAGTCCCGCACGAAACAGTGTTGCGAAGAGGGCTCGTACCCTGGGCTGCGAGGCTCCGACTTGTATCATGGACACTACGGGAGCTTCTCTTGCTTGAAACAGCGATTCGGGCAGGTCTGTCGCGGCACCTTAAGCTGGTAGGTACCCTTTGGCAAGTAGTCCTTCGTGAATTCGGGATTCAGCATCTTCAATTCAAGAAAATAGGTTCCGTATTCCTCGGCGATCGCCGTGAGGCGGCGTTGCGGCTCCTTGATCATCACCGTCACCGTTTCTGTTTCAAGCGGAGGGTAGAGATCCTTTTTGGTCAGGCCCAGATACTTCTCCGGCTGGGAATAGATTTCTTTCGCCGCAATAATCCGCGCCACATAGCGCATCGTCTCTCTCGGGCCATGCATGCGCCAGTAGTCATTGATCTTCTGTTCTTTGGTCAATTTCCGCACGCGGTCTTCCCCGGCGTTGTAGGATGCCATCGCCAGGAACCAGTCTCCCTGATACAGGTCCCGCAGATACCGTAGATACTTGATGGCCGCTTCGGTGGACATTTCGAGATTGCGGCGTTCATCCAGCCACCGTTCGTTATGGAGCTTGTACCGTCGCCCCGTAGAGTTGATGAACTGCCAGGGACCAGAGGCCTTAGCCCGGGAATAGGCCGCCGCAATGCACTTACTCTCCACCAACAACATGTATTTCAAGTCATCAGGCAGCCCGGCCTCGGCCAGCTGCTTTTCAGCCGGCGCGAAACAGCGCCCCGTCCGTTTGGCCAGGATGATGCTTTCACCTTGATCCTCGAGGAACTGATAGAATTCGTATTCGATCCGCTCGCGCACCTGCCAGTTATCCAACGGAATCGCCTGCCCGGCGAACGTCAGTTTATCGGGCAACTTGAAGGAGCTGAGGAAGAAGCGCTCGCCTTCCCGTTTGATTTCGGGGAGGATGACCAGTCGATCTTCAAGCTCAGGCACCAACTCCGACTCGCCCGGCGGCGCGACCGGCACCTGATCAGACTCCTGGGCGTTCCGGCTCTCCTCCGCCTTAGCGCCGGCCAACGCGGCAGAGTTCGAATCCGCCGATAACACCGGCATCGCGGAAGACAGTCCGAACAGCATTGTGACGTACACTAGCCATGCCCGAAAACGCCGATGGTTGTTCCACATGCCCTTGTCATCCTTTCGTCGCGACTGATGGCTCATGCTAGCAACAAGCTGATCGAGGGACAAGCAACTCGTGGTTTTGGTACACTTCCCACCTAATGTCCGTCCTCTCAATACTCAACACCGACATTGTCGCCTGCACACGCTGCCCCCGACTGGTTGCCTACCGAGAATCTGTTGCCAGGGATAAACGACGCCAATTCCGCGATTGGTCCTATTGGGGTAAACCGGTCCCTGGATTCGGAGATTCCAACGCCAGGCTCTACGTTCTGGGCCTCGCGCCCGCGGCACATGGAGGGAACCGGACCGGACGCGTATTTACCGGAGACCGTAGTGGGGATTGGCTGTATGAAGCGTTGCACCGGTTCGGGTTCGCCAACCAGGCGACATCCATACATGCGGGTGACGGCCTCACTCTCACCGACTGCTATATCGGCGCGACCGTTCGGTGTGCGCCTCCGGCAAACAAGCCGACGCCGGATGAATTCACGGCCTGCCGGCCATTTGTCCTGCGCGAACTACTGCTATTAAAGCGAATGCGTGTGGTCGTCACCTTGGGCAAGATTGCATTCGATCACTATCTCAAGGCAAGCCGTGAATTGGGGCTAGGCACTCCCGGGCTACGCCCTCAATTTGGGCACGGGGTCGTCTACGACTTACCGTGGGGCGTGACCTTGATCGGCTCATACCATCCCAGCCAGCAAAACACGTTCACCGGCAAGTTGACTCGACCAATGTTCCACCGCATTTTTCTCAAGGCCCAGCAGAAACTCGCCGTGGAACCCTTCCGCGATTAGCCGCTTCGAAAGTCTATTTCTTTCCCATTGCATCCCAATCGGCCAGAAACTTCTTCAGCCCACTGTCAGTCAGCGGATGCTTCACAAGCTGTTGAAACACGGCGTAAGGCATCGTGCAAATGTGCCCCCCGGCCAAGGCTGCTTCGACGACGTGTTGCGGATGCCGGACGCTCGCGACAAGGACCTGGGTTTTATAATCGTAGTTCTTATAAATCGTAACAATCTGCCGAATCAGTGCCATTCCATCAGAACTCACGTCGTCGAGACGCCCAATGAATGGCGATACACACCACGCGCCCGCCTTCGCGGCAAGCAAGGCCTGCGTCGGGGAGAAGCACAAGGTGACATTCACACGAATCCCCTCTGCCGCTAGCTTCTTTGTAGCCCGGAGGCCTTCAGGGATGAGGGGAACCTTCACCACGATATTTTTGTGAACCTTGGCCAAATCTCGTCCTTCTTTGATCATAGCTTCGGATTCGACACCAACCACCTCTGCGCTGATCGGACCATCGACCATCTTACAGATTTCGAGGAGCATCTCCTTGAAACTACGCCCTTCCTTGGCGACAAGAGATGGGTTGGTTGTCACCCCGTCGATCAAGCCCAAATTGGCACCCTCTTGGATTTCTTTGACATTCGCCGTATCAAGATAGATTTGCATATGAAGATCCTTTCCTCGCTCTGAGCATTCGAACCCACTTTTCCTCGAGTTATTGTAGAAGCAACTCGATACCAAGGCAATAAGTCAGGGCTGTCGTGCTAGACTTGGTTTGACAGATGAGAATGCTGAACGCTAAGATTTTTTCCGCAACGGACAATAATGTCGCGCTTCGCACCCCCGATTCAGGAGGACAACCTGTATGCGCAAATCCGCGTGGCTTCTAGCGATCACCCTCCTGTCCGGAGCCTGCAGTCACAACCCGTACCTAGATGCCTCTCTCACTCGCTATCAAGGAAAAGATCGTGCGTGGATTGAAAAGGAATTGGGCGCTCCTGATGCCAAGACGTCCCGATTTTTCGGTGGAGAAAAGTGGACCTACAATCGAATTGCAGGGGGGAAGGCAGGGCCACCGCTATTTAACTTTAAGGCGAATGAGTGCCAGATGATCTTGTTTTTTGATAAGGACGACACGGTGTCAGATACGAGTTATTCCGGCTGCTGACTCGAGAGTTTGTTCTCGAATGTAGTGGCGCAATTCTGACTGCAAAAGAAGTAGGTTTGCCCACCAATTTCCTGCCGAACCGCATTTTCTCGAGGAATGAAGACGCGACACACGGGGTCTTGAATCATTTGGTTCCCAGGTGATTGCCCTTCTCGAAGGCTGGCGGCGCCACTGTCCTCCCTCAATTTCCTAATCGCCCTGCGAAAAAGATAGTAGAAGAGCACTAGCAACCCAGCGATCAAAAATAATCTATACATGGTAGTGTATCTTACCAGCCACACCAAACATAGGGGCGACATGCTTGCCGAACATAGACGGGAGAAACGTACCCCGCCATCTTACTAGCATGGAACAATCCCGTAAGGGGCAGTGTTAGGACCAAACGGCCCAGATACTTTTGTGTCTATGCGGGGCCTTTTCCCGTCCTTATACAGTACTTCAGATGGATGGTTTATCCTACAGAGCAATGTTATAAGCCAGGCATGCATAAATGTGACAAATGCCGCGGAACAATGTTGCCGGAACGGGCGGTTGACCTGAATGCTGGCTTGGCGATCACAGTCCTTGCGTGCCTCAACTGTGGCCGACGAAAAGCAGCTGACGCAGAACCGAGACCGATCACGTCACGACATTGACCCGTCGCAACAACCAATCCCCACAGAGCGCTCACCTGCGATGAGCAGAAGGTGGCAGTCTCGCTCCACCTTGACCCTGATGTCCATCTCGGATACCAGGCCCTTCACATCGCACAACAAGCCTCATTCCGTCTCTCACTGGTCAAGTCATGGAGCCAACTGCTAGTCTCGTCTAAGGCTATCTGTCAACCTGCCCACCGTCGGCGGATGCTTGAGCCCAACGATGCGCATTCTCTTGGCGGCACGAAAAATCATCGCGGCTGCTGCCGTAGCACAAACCAGGGCAGATCTGGGGATTTCTTATTTCAGGCTTAACACGTCCAGCATGTCATAGAGTCCGGGGGGTTGCTTCACAACCCAGCGAGCAGCGCGGAGAGCTCCTCTTACGAATGTGTCACGACTACTCGCACGATGAGTGAGCTCAATTCGTTCGCCCATCGTTCCAAACATCACGGTATGATCCCCGACGATGTCCCCGGCTCGAATAGTCTGAATTCCGATTTCGCCCCTCTTGCGCTCACCTATAAGTCCTTTTCGCGCATAAACGCCGACTTGACCAAGGTCTCGATTGACTGCGCGAGCCAGGACCTCCGCCATTTTGAGCGCGGTACCACTTGGAGCATCCTTCTTAAGGCGATGGTGGGCTTCGATCACCTCAATATCGTAATCCTCTCCGAGAGTCTTGGCCATTTCGGCGATCACCTTGTAAATCACATTAACCCCCACACTCATATTGGGGGAAAACACGCAAGGGATCTGCCTGCTCACGCTTCGAAGCTCATCCAGCTCTGACGATGAAAACCCAGTCGTCCCGACCACAATGCCACGGCGATGCTGAGCCACAATCTTCAAATGCCCAAGAGTCGCCGCAGGCGTTGTAAAATCTACCACGACCTCCCCACGCTCCATCAAACTGGAAAGATCGTCGACGATCGGCACGCCTGTTCGCCCACAACCAGCCACTTCGCCGGAGTCTTCGCCCACAGCATGGTGCCCCTTGCCCTCTACAGCTCCTGCAAGGGTCAAGAATGCAGAATCTTTTACCAAGGACACGAGGCGAGAACCCATCCGTCCCGCAGCACCAGTAATAACAACCTTGATCATGGCAACAACCCTTACCAGCAGCAGATCGACTACACCAGCCCGGCCTCTTTCATCACATGCAGAAGTTTTTCTCTGTTGTCGGTTCCCATTGGGCACAGCGGCAACCGCATCTCGGGGTCGATCTTGCCCATCATATGCAGCGCTTCTTTCACAGGAATGGGGTTGGTTTCATAGAAGAGGGCCGTAAACAGCGGATAGAGCCGATAGTGCAACACCCGCGCATCATCAACTCGACCGGCTAAAAATGCATTCACCAGCTCGGCCATCTCACCGGGTACTAGATTGGCCGTCACCGTGATCACTCCCTTGCCACCCACTGCCATCATCGGCAAGGTCAACGCATCATCTCCCGCCAACACGGTCAGACGCTCCCCGCAAAGCTGTATGATTTCGGATGCCTGCTGAACCGAGCCGCTTCCTTCTTTAATGGCAACAATCGTTGGGCACACCGTCAATCGTGAGATGGTGCTTGGCATCATATTGACGCCGGTTCGCCCGGGAATGTTATAGAGAACAAGGGGCAAATCGACCGCCTCCGCCACCGCCTTGTAGTGCAGAAACAGCCCTTCCTGCGTAGGCTTATTGTAATACGGCGTGATCAGCAGTGCGCCATCGGCCCCTGCCGCTTTCGCGTGCTTGGTCAGAGCAATCGCTTCCTGAGTGCTATTGGATCCCGTTCCCGCGATCACCGGGACTCGTCGCCTGGCAACTTCGACCGTAAACGCCACTACACGATCGTGCTCGGCATGTGTCAACGTGGCAGACTCGCCGGTAGTGCCGCAGGGGACAATCCCTTGCGTACCGCTGGTAATCTGCCATTCGATGAGGTCCCCGAGGGACTTTTCATCGAGCTTACCGTTCTTAAACGGCGTCACAATGGCGACCAGAGATCCTGTGAACATGGGAGGCTCCATAAGGAAGACAGTAAATACTGAGATCTAGGAAAGAAACGCCGGTATCTGCTCGCCATGCACCAGGTCGTCGTAACTCTCGCGCGCTCGAATGATATGGATCTGTCCCTCATGAACCAGCACCTCCGGCACACGAGGTCGCGAATTATAATTCGAGGACATGACAAACCCGTAGGCGCCCGCACTCATCACGGCCATGAGATCTCCGGCATTCATTTCCGGCATCACCCGATCTTTTGCCAAAAAATCGCCGGACTCGCACACGGGCCCGACCACATCCACAGTCTGCTTCGCCGCACGCGCGACGTTTTCATAGACCGGCCTTATATCGTGATGTGCATCATACAGGCTGGGGCGAATCAGGTCGTTCATCGCCGCATCCACGATCAGAAACCGTTTGGTTTCGCCGTCCTTCGTGTACAACACCTTCGTGAGCAACACGCCGGCATTCCCGACAATCACGCGACCAGGCTCCATGATCAGGATACACTTCAGGTCGCGCACAAGCGGGAAAATCGCCGCCGCCAAATCTTTCGGTTCCGGAGGGGTCTCGTCCGAATATGTAATTCCCAGACCGCCGCCGATATTCAGATAACGAATAGGGATTCCCTGTTCGGCCAGGGTCTGCACCATCGCCAACACTTTCTTCAGCGATTCGACGAAGGGGGCCACTTGCGTCAATTGCGACCCGATATGTGCGTGCAAACCCACCACTTCGATGTGGCTGAACGCTGCGGCTGCCTTGAATTCCTCGATGGCACGATCCGCCGCAATCCCGAATTTGCTCTTCTTCAAGCCCGTCGAAATATAGGGATGCGTTTTCGGGTCGATGTCGGGATTGATGCGCAAGGCAACTCGCGCCTTGACGCCCATGGACCTCGCCACCTCGTTGATGGCCTGCAGCTCCGCAGAAGATTCGACATTAAACATCAGAATATCCGCCTTCAAGGCGTCTCGGATCTCTTCCGGCTTCTTCCCGACCCCGGCAAATACGATCTTGCCGGGAGACACCCCTGCCTTCAGCGCACGAAATAGTTCTCCTCCTGAAACGATATCGACGCCACTCCCTTCCTTGGCCATAAGACGAAGCACCGCCAAATTGGAATTGGCCTTCATGGCAAAGGCGACAATGTGAGGAATGTTCTGAAAGGCACTATCATAGACACGGAAGTGCCGGGCGAGCGTGTGGTGGCTATACACGTAACAAGGGGTCCCCACCTCTTTCGCAATGCGCGAGAGCGGCACATCCTCGCAATAGAGTTCACCTTCCCGATACTGAAAGTCATTCATGGTGGTCATCCTCGATCAACAATTCTATACCTGCCCCGGAGAATCCGTCCAATAGCCACAACGACGACCGGCCGAAACCACGGCCACAACCTCGACTCACGTCTATCGCGTGCCCATCGTTCTCAGTGGCGGAGTCGGCAACGGGTCGGGATCCGGAGGAATCGGGGCTTCTTCAACGGTCACTGCACTCGGTGCGCTGGGCCTGGAAGCAGATCCCCACACATTCGCGCCTGGCGCTAACAGCCCTTCACGTCTCAACTGCTGCTCAATCACCGGTGCCACGCCGACGTCTTCAGGGGGGATCGGCGCACCCAATACCCCGCATCCGCCCAGTCCCACCACAATCCACACTGCACCGACGGCACCACCCCTGACTCCCGGGCCACATGCCCTGACGAGCCTCATCCCTTCAACGCCTTCTCAAGCTCCTTGATCCGCGCCTCCACACGCCGTCTCGCCGTGCCACCGATCTGACCTTTCCGGTCGATGGCCCCCCGCACGGTGAGGCAACTCAGGACGTCATCACCGAAATGGGCGGAGAAACCTCGCAAGTCTTTCAAGGTCAACTGCTGAAGGGGCCGATGCTGCTCGAGTGAGAATCGCACAATCTGGCCGGTAATGGAATGGGCCTCCCGGAACGGGACTCCTCTCGTCACCAGGTAATCAGCCAGCTCCGTCGCCAGCATTCCGCCACCTTCGGCCGCTTCAGCCAGGACGGTCTTATTGACGACCAGCCTCCGCATCAACTCCGTGCAAAGCGCCAACGATTGCCCTGTCGTATCCACGGCGTCGAACAACGCTTCTTTATCTTCCTGAAGATCACGATTGTAACTCAGGGGCAATCCCTTGAGCAGCGTCAGGGTACCCATCAAGTGACCATAGACGCGACCCGTTTTCCCACGGACCAACTCCGGCACGTCCGGGTTCTTTTTTTGCGGCATCATGCTGCTACCGGTGCAAAACGTATCCGGCAAATCCACGTAGCGAAATTCCTGCGACGCCCAGAGAATCAATTCTTCGCTCAAGCGCGAGAGGTGCATCATGACCAGCGACAAGGCACTCAGGGTCTCCACCACCCCGTCGCGGTCCGACACGGCATCGAGGCTGTTCTGTGTCACCGCTGGAAACTCCAGGAGTGCGGCCGTATATCGTCGATCAACGGGATAGTTCGATCCTGCCAACGCCCCAGACCCGAGCGGCATGACGTTGAGCCGCTCCCGACAGTCGTGAAGCCGACCCCGGTCACGGTCGAACATTTCAACATAGGCCAGAAAATGATGCGCCAGCAGCACTGGCTGGGCACGCTGCAAATGCGTATACCCGGGCATGACGACATCCAGATGCGCCCGGGCCTGCCCCACGAGGACCCGCCTGAATTCCTGCAGTTGACCTATCAGCGTCGAGAGCACCTCCCGCAAAAATAGGCGCAGATCCAGGGCCACCTGATCGTTACGGCTTCGACCCGTATGCAGCTTGCCGCCCAACGGGCCGATCAACTCAGTCAACCGGCGCTCGATCGCCATATGGATATCTTCGTCCTGCGGCGAAAAGGGAAACCGCCCGCCGTCCAACTCCACCTTGACGAATTGCAGTCCCCGCACGAGCTGCGCTGACTCACGGGCGGTGAGCACCCCCGCGCGCTCGAGCGTCCTGCAATGGGCGATGCTGCCTTGAATGTCGTAGGGGTAGAGCCGACGGTCACAGGCCAGGGAGGAGGTGAACTGCTCCACCAAGCGGTCGGTCTGTTCGGCAAACCGGCCGCCCCAGGCCTTGCCTTTGGGCAAAGCGCGAGCGCCCCGTTGCGGTGAACGGACAGACTTGCGCAGACGCGCGCCACCGGCTTGGGACTTCGCCATTACCGCGTCGCCCTCTTTTTGCGCTGGGCCCGAATCGCCAACCGGAGCGCGTTGAGACGAATAAACCCTTCCGCATCCTTCTGACGATACACGTCGTCTTCTTCGAACGTCGCCATGTCCAGCCGATAGAGCGAGCGCGGAGACTTCCGCCCCACCACCGTGCAGGTCCCTTTGTAGAGCTTCACCCGAACCGTGCCCGTGACATCCCGCTGAGCTTCATCCAGCGCCACCTGGAGCATTTCCCGCTCCGGAGCATACCAATATCCGTAGTAAATGAGCTCGGCATAGCGGGGGATCAGACTGTCCCGCAGATGCAGCACTTCCCGGTCCATCGTGAGTGACTCCAGGCCTCGATGGGCCGCATGCAGAATCGTGCCACCGGGCGTTTCGTACACTCCGCGTGATTTCATCCCGACATAGCGGTTTTCGACCAGATCGACGCGACCGACACCATGCTCGCCGCCTAATTTATTGAGATGGGCCAGCAAGGCGGCCGGGCTCATCTTCTTGCCGTCCACTGCCACCGGATTGCCCGCCACATAGTCGATCTCGACTTCCCGGGCCTTCTTCGGCGCCCGCTCCGGCGAGACCGACATCACGAAAATCTCTTCAGGCGGGGCCTTCCAGGGATCCTCCAGAATGCCGCCCTCATAACTCGTGTGGAACAGGTTCATGTCCATGCTGTAGGGCTTCGCCTTCGTGGCCGTGACCGGAATGCCGTGCTTCTCCGCATACTCGATCAACTCACGCCGCGAGCGCATGGTCCATTCCCGCCAGGGCGCAATGATCTTGATCTGCGGATGCAACGCCATGTAGGTCAACTCGAAGCGGACCTGATCGTTACCCTTGCCGGTCGCGCCGTGACAGACCGCTTCGGCGCCTTCATCGGCCGCAATTTCAATTTGGCGCCGCGCAATCAAGGGACGAGCGATCGACGTGCCCAGCAGGTAGCTGCCTTCGTAGATCGCATTCCCGCGCAGCATGGGGAACACATGGTCCTTGACGAACGCCTCGCGGAGATCCTCCACGTAGACTTTCTTCACGCCCAGGGACTGCGCCTTCTTTTTGATGGCCTTCAGATCCTCGCCCTGACCCAGGTCGGCGCAAAACGCGATGACTTCGCAGCCATAGACCTCTTCCAGCCACTTCAGAATCACCGACGTGTCCAGCCCCCCCGAATAGGCCAATACTACTTTCTTGTACGATGACCGACTCATACGACTCCCTTTCACTTACGTGCTCCGTGCAGGTTTCTTTCCGAGGAGCCTGACCAGAATGGCCTTCTGCATATGCAATCGGTTCTCGGCTTGATCGAACACCACCGACTGCGGTCCATCCAACACCTCGGCACTGATTTCCTCACCGCGATGGGCCGGCAAACAATGCATGACCAGCGCATCCGGCTTCGCGCATTTCAGTAGTCGCGTATTGAGCTGATAGGGCGCCAGGATCTTGAGACGCTTGGCTTGCTCCCTCTCTTGCCCCATGCTGATCCAGACGTCGGTATACACCACATCCGCATCTTTCACGGCCACAAACGGATCGGCGCCGATTTCAATCACCGCACCGGTCTGCCGGGCTTCCTCCCGGGCTCGATCCACAATGCCCCGGTCAGGCTGATATCCGGGCGGGCAACCTACGGCGATCGTCATCCCCATCTTCGCCGCCGCCTCGATCAGAGAATTCGTCACGTTATTGCCATCGCCGACATACGCGATCTTGATGCCTTTCAGCCGCCGTTTCTTTTCTTGAATGGTCAACAGGTCGGACAGGGCTTGGCAGGGGTGATTCAGATCGGTCAGCCCGTTGATGACAGGAATACTCGCCTCGCGGGCCCATTCTTCGGCAATCGCGTGGTCGAAGGTGCGCAGGACAATCGCATCCAGATACCGGGACAGGACATGCGCCGTATCGGCAACACTCTCGCCGCGCGACAACTGGATATCGCCCATCGGCAGCACCATGGCCTGCCCACCGAGCTGATTCATCCCCGCCTCGAACGACACCCGCGTCCGGGTCGACGGCTTCTGAAACAGCAAGCCCAACATGCGGCCCTGCAAGAGAGGATGGGACACGCCGCGACGCTGCTTCACTTTCAGCTGCGCAGCCAGACGCAACAATCCCGTGAGCTCCGCGACGGGGATCGAGAGCAGTTCCAGAAAATCTTTCCCGAGACCGGCCCGGGAGGATGACCGATGCGGACGCCGCGGCATACGCGCCCCTACACAATTAATGATGGCTTGATGTCGTTCGCTGACTAAAAATCTGCGCAAGGGCGACCAGCAAGCGATCGATCTCGCGCTCCGTGATGACGAGTGGGGGAACAAGACGCAGGACCCGGTCGCCGGCGCAGTTGATCAACAATCCGCGCGCCAGGCAATCGGCGACAACCACTTTCCCATCGATATCCAATTCCACGCCTTGCAATAGACCAAGTCCGCGCACTTCCTTCACGCAACGATGCCGGTCCTTGAGCACAGCCAGCCCTTTGGCCAACGCCTCTCCCATGCGCCGCCCCTGGTCCAAGATCTTCCCGTCCAACAGGACTCGCAATACAGCCAGCCCGGCTGCACAGGCCAGGGGATTGCCGCCAAAGGTCGAGGCATGGGTTCCCGGAGAAAAAGCATGCGCCACAGCTTCCGTCGCCAAACAGGCCCCGATCGGAACACCACCGCCCAGCCCCTTCGCCAGGGTCATGATGTCCGGCTGCATACCGAACTGCTCGTAGCAAAAGAGCGTGCCCGTGCGGCCCATGCCGGTTTGCACTTCATCGAAAATCAGCAACACATCGCGCTCCCGGCAGAGGTCGCGCAATCCCTGCATATAGCCTCGATCGGCCACATATACTCCGCCTTCAGCCTGAATAGGCTCCAACATGACGGCGGCGGTTTTGGATGTGATGGCGCGCTCGACTTCCGAGAGATCGTTGAACGTCACATATGAAAAACCCGGCATGAGCGGGGCGAATCCCTTCTGCACCTTCTCCTGACCGGTGGCACTCAAGGTGGCCATGGTGCGCCCGTGAAAGGAATTTTTCATCGTGATGATCTCGTAGCGGTCGGCCCCGTACTTGTCGTACGAATACTTTCGGGCCAACTTGATCGCCGCTTCGTTCGCTTCCGCGCCGCTATTACAGAAGAAGACTTTCTGCGCAAACGAATGTTCGACCAGGGTCTGAGCTAGCCGCACCTGCGGCTCGGTATAATAGAGATTCGACGTGTGGATCAGGTGCTGCACCTGCTTTTGAACCGCCAGCACCAGGTCCGGATGTCCATGACCGAGGAGATTGACCGCAATGCCGGCCACAAAGTCGATGTACTCCCGGCCTTCCAGGTCGTAGACCTTCGAGCCACGCCCCCGCACGATCGAAATCGGTTGGCGCGTATAGGTGTTCATCAAGTACTGTTCGGCATTGAGACGCAACTCACCCGTCGGCATGGCACACCTCTCCCATCGTGAGTCGGCGAAGCTACCATAGGACACAGGTGAAAGCAACCGAACGAACGCCCCTCAGCGGCTCCTGGCGCGGCCGCCGGTCTGTTTCGAATCCTGCTGCTTGTGAGGTCCTCCCTTGACGGGAAGAGACGGCGGATGGGATAAGGTGACGATATGAAATCCTGTTCACAGTGCCGACAAGAAAACCGGGACGATGCCCGTTTTTGCCACCAATGTGGCGACGCCTTCGCCGTTGAAAGCCGGGAAACAGTGGTGGAGGCGGACGCCGTGCCCTCTCCGCAGACGGACGTGGAACTCTGGAAAGCCTTCATCGGCCCCAATGCCGACCGCTATCTGGAGACCTTCAAGAAATTCACCGGGCCGTCCGGGCCGAAATTCGCCCTGACCTGGCACTGGCCGGCCTTCGTCTTTGAGCCCTTCCTCTGGTTTCTTTACCGGAAGATGTACGTCTACGCCCTGATCTATGCCATTGGCCCGGCCATGGCGTTCTATATCACCCAAGACCTCTCGGCCGACATCATCTGGCGCGTCATCGCGGGCGCCAGCGCCAACTACATCTATTTCTGGCATGCCAAAGAGCAACTCGCCAAGATCAAGGGCGAACGGGCCACAGGTGGAGAAGCCCGACAGAAGATGTTGGGAGAATTAGGCGGCGTGCAGCCCTATGTCGTGTGGGTCGGCGTCGGTCTACTCGTCCTAAAGATCGGCCTGGTCGTCGCCATGTTCAAGGACGGACCGCCGGACGGGCCCAAAGGTCCTCCCGCCAAACCACACCCCGCCAGCGCGACAAGCGTCTAAATCGATCGCAACGATCGATCCGCGAAGCGCTTGTCCTACGAGTCAGAGATCCGCTGCCGCTGCCATTCAATCCACGACACGAACCAGTCAAAATCCTGCTGGTAGGCGGCCCCGCTGGGATCAGGCGCGGCTTGGGTCTGCTCCAGTTGCGTGTAGGTGCGCGGCCAATTCTTTTGCCACCAGGATTTGAGTTCGTCCGCACCGTACGGCTGCCCGTTGGGGTTGGTGATGCCGGCCGCCGCACAGAGCCCGGCTACCAGCGGCCAATGGCGATCCTTGCCGAGACCGATGCTCCGGAAATGTTCGCGGAGCAGGAAGACCACCCAGAGTTCGGCGCTGTTCTTCTTGTTATGTTTGAAGGGCTGTGTTTGCCGCAGCGGAACCGGGTCGAAGGTCTTGATGACCGACGTATAATCCGGGCCTCCGTAGCTCCCGGCCGACTCGGCAATCCCCTGCAGCATGTTAGCGAGTTCCACCTCGACCACGGGCGAGCGGGCCGAGCTGCGGTCAGGACCTCCGGCACTCAACGGATTGGCCGCCGTCAACAATTCAATCAACGGCTTGAGCTCACGCAGCCGCACGGCGGCGGCTTTGAGAATCTGCTCGGATTCGAGCCAGTAATCCGGGTCGCCTTTGGAAGCCCGTTCCCGGCCGGGCGGCGGCAACACCACGGGAATCCAGTAGCGCACCAGCACAAACAGCACGTATTCAACCTCAGCACCGGCCTGGGCCACACCGGCCAGCGCCTGACTGACGCCGAGCGCCCGTCGAAAAAACGCCTCGACCCGGTCTTCGACCTGCAGGCGCCGCCCCATTGCGCGCCACCATTGCTGCAATGGAGTCCAGTCTGAGTGGGAATGTTCCGTCATCGATGCGCTCCCGCGTGAGGAGAAACCGGCGGCATGGTACTGGCTGCCCCATCTGATTGCAACTCAACATCACCGAGCCACGGCGCGCTTCGGCGGACTCATCCCGCTTGACAGGGCGAAGGGGAAATCGCATAACCTGTCATGAAACCGTTCTATCCTTTCGGACAAGGAGACGAGGCACGATGAGCAAACTGGTTCTCATTCGTCACGGCGAATCGCAGTGGAATCTGGAAAACCGCTTCACCGGATGGGTGGATGTCCCCCTCTCCCCGAAAGGCATCGAAGAGGCGAAGGCGGCAGGAAAAAAACTGGCAGGGTTCACATTCGATCGCGCCTTTTCGTCCGTGCTGGCCCGTGCCAATGAAACCATGCGCCTGATCCTTGAGGGGATCGGACAGACCGGCATTCCCATTGAAAAGGACAAGGCGCTCAATGAGCGCATGTATGGAGAACTACAGGGACTGAATAAGGCCGAGACGGCCGAGAAATTCGGGGACGAGCAGGTGAAAATCTGGCGCCGGAGCTATGATGTCCGACCGCCGGGCGGAGAAAGCCTGAAGGATACGGCCGAGCGGGTGCTGCCCTACTACGACAGCCGGATCAAGCCCTACGTGCTCAAAGGAGAAACGATCCTCATCGCCGCCCATGGGAACAGCCTGCGAGCGCTGGTGATGCAACTGGAGCAGCTGACCAGAGAGCAGGTCCTGGAACTCAACATTCCAACCGGAGCACCGCTGCTCTATGAACTCGACAACAACGGGAAGGTGTTGTCACACCGCTACCTCTAGCAGATCATGACAAACTCGTACGAACGACGGGCACGTCGTAGGGCTCAGATTCTCGCCGTCCATCTCAGTACCGATTGTAGGCTGTTCAAAAAGGCCGTCCAGCAAGGCCGCAGCCAGCGAAGGGGTGAAGCGTACCCTCTGGGTACGTTGAGCCCTGAGGTTCGCGACGCGCTGAATAACGCGCGTCACGTTTGTGAACGCCGCCGAGACGGTGAGGCGGCAGTGTCTTGCGAGAACGCCGCTGGCGGACTTTTTCAACAGCCTACACACACTGACTCAATAATTCCTGATACTTATCCAAGGGCACCAGATCGGGCAGGAGCACGAGCAACTTCGGCCGATCCTCCGGCTGAATCAGGCCCTGGTTTTCGAGCAGGTCTGAGATTTCCTCGGAGGCGGCCAGGGCGCCGCCCTCGTAATCCCCCACCGGCGCATAGAGCACTCGCCGTTCTTCCATTTCGACCAGGTAGTCCTCCCACTTCACCGACTCAAGCTTGAACGTCGCGGCCCAATCCGCCTGAATCAATTCCAGCACTCGCTGAAACAGTACCTCGCGGTACTTCCGTGGAATGTGAGCATTGACGGCCGCATGAACCCAGTAGAGCGTGAAAGAGAGGAGCTCCCGCGTCATCGTCTCCTCATTTTCTTCCTGGCCCTCAATGCCATATTCGCTCAACAGCTCAACGGAAACCCGGCGTGGAATCAGATTGTACAACGCGTCGGCGACTTCGGCCGGCGTCATGGATCCTTTTGGCATACTCATCCTCCCGAAAGGGGTCCCAGCATACTGGAGCCCCGCGCGCGTTGACAACCCTGGACGGGGAACTGCCACAGGGCGTCGATTGCTTGTCCGCCGGAAAGGCCTATGCTACATAGAGCCTCATCACCGTGAGATGGAGAACCATGACACCTATGCGACCTGTTCGAGCGCTGTTCATCGGCCTCGCCTTCCTCGGCATCCTCTGGGCTGCACCGACCACAGCCGCAGAAGTGCAGGAACCACGCTGGGGCTTCAGCACCGATCTCGGCCTCTGGAGCGGCACCACCAACGACACCACCTTCGCACTCGGCTTCGGGCTCGATTACTACATGGACCAGAATTTTTCGTTCGGCGGGATGGCGCTCTTCACGCCGGTCGGAGACCTGACACAGATCGGCATCGCGGGAGTCGCGAAGTATCATCTTCGCCTGAATAGCGGATTCAATCTGGTGCCGTTCGCCGGACTAGGCATTCTCCACGCGGACCTCAATCGAGGCAGCGGCCCGACCAAAGTCGATCGGAACGACACGAGCCACTTTATTCCCCTCGGCATGTCGCTGGAATATCAGGTCGGTCCCAAAATCGCCTTCTCGACCACCCTCATGGTAAACCTGCACCACATCACCCTCTCGCCACCCGTCCCGAACGACAACACCAGCGTCGCGCTCCTCTTCGGCATCCGCTGGGGGCCGTAACGAGGCCACAGTGCATGACAAGCTGAGGCACACTGTCGAAGTACTTCGAAGTATTGAGGGAAACGAAAACGCCGCCCAAACTCGGCGGCAACATTTTCGCGGATGTTCAAACGGGTCTTGCGGCAAGGCCGCAGCAAGTGAGGGCCCGAGGCGTACGTGAGCACAGTACGTTGAGGGCCGAGCGAAGCGAGAACGCAGCCGCAAGCCCTTCGGTTTCGGATTCCACAGCCGCTCAAACGGGTTTCCAGCGAGGCCGCAGTGAAGCGAGGAGGCGAGGCGTACCCTTGTGGTACGTTGAGTCCCGGAGCGAGACGAGAACGAAGCTGGGGAACCGTTTCAGCGGCTGTCAGGCGGCTTGGGCGGGTCGCCATCGCAGGCCGACATGCAACAATTCTTGCAGCAGGTCTTTGTAGGCGAGGTCGGCTTTTTCGGCCGAGTCGGCAAAATCTTCGCCGGTGGCGATCTGAGGATTGGGATTGGCTTCGAGCACATAGACGGTGCCGTCCTTGTCCATCCGCATATCGATGCGAGCGTAACCACTCAGCCCTAACGCGCGATAGACGCGCTTGGCCAGGTGCTGAATATGGTCGACGGCGCCGTCCGGGAGGTTCCTGGCTTCGCACGAGCAGATGCCGTACTTGTCCTGGTACTTGTGGCTCCACTTCACTCGCTCGGTGGCAATACGACGTGCCTCCTCCGGCATCTTGTCCATCACGAGTTCCCAGACCGGAAACACTTGCAGGTGCGCATTGCCCATCACCCCGACATAGAGCTCGCGTCCTTCGATATACCGTTCGACCAAGGCTCCGGTGCCGACATTGTCGTGGATGAACGCCACCCGTTCCCGCAGCTTTTCATCGTCATCGACGATCGAGGCCTGCGAAATTCCCAATGAAGCCTCTTCACTGATCGACTTCACAATCAACGGGAAGGGCAGGTATTTGGGTCGCCGCACCATGCGGTGCATCGGCACCACCATGAATTCCGGGTATGGAATACGATGGTACGACATCACCTGCTTCGCCAGCGCCTTGTCGCGCGCCAGCATAAGGCCGCGTGGATTGCAGCCGGTGTAGGGGATGCGCATCAACTCGAGATAGGACACCACGTTCTGGTCGTAGACGGCCCGTCCGTCGAACTCCTCCAACAAATTGAAGGCAATGTGGGGCTTCCAATCTTCGACTGCCGCACGAATCACCTCCAGATCGCTCTTGACCCCAAGCGGTTGCACCTCGTGGCCGAGTTTCCGAAGGGTGGACACGACATCGTACTCGGTCTTCCAGGCCGCCCCTTCAAGGTCCTGTCCATTGAGTTGGTCGGGGGGCACAAGATCCTTGTGCATCAACACAAGCACGCGCAATCGTCTCATAGTGCCACCTTGTGCCGGCCGCTGTGCAGATAGTTCATGGTCTGCACCGTCAGGAGAATTGCAAAATCCAGCTTGGCCTGCTCTTTATGCTGGGTCAGGTGTAATTTCGACGCCTGACATCGTTCGATCATGCCTTCCAACACCTGATCGATGGTGTACTGATATTCGCCGGTCCATTCAGCGACCCGGCGACGGATTTCCTTCCTCGTACGACGGAGAAACTCGGCGGCGCTGGGATTTTTTGCATGGGCCGGCCCGTCGGAAAACAGTTTCTTCAGATCCGTGTCGTACGACGGCGCGCGCCCGATCCCGTAGTGCTTACGCTTCTCCTCATAATGATCCCGGAGGGTCTTATAGATGCGCGGGAGCGGGTCCAGCAGTTGCCGCCCGGTCACAACCGGCGAAGTGCCCGCCAACTCGCCCATGAGCCGGTCCATGAAATCCAGCTTCTTCATCACCGGCCAGCCTCGATACCGTTCCTTCCAGAGCGAGTACGGATCGAGCCACACGGCAAAGGTTTCAGCGAAGTCTTCATCCGGATGGCTTTGGGCATACCAGACATCCAAATGGCGCACGAAACTCCGGCTATAGGGGCGCGGCGTGTAATACTCGGGATAGGGCTGGGACGAACGTCCGAAGAGTTTCTGGCGACGACGACGGAGCAGGTAGGCGTTTTCAATGGCATGGCCGGCTTCGTGCCGGAGGATCCGCATACACCAGTCCCTGGTGCCGCCTTCCACTTCCAACATTTGACTCGCTTCCAGTTTTGCGAGCCGGGGATGCGCCAGATAGAACGGCACGGCAATGCCGGGGACTCCGTCGGGCGTGAACCATTCGTCGGAAATCCAGAAATGTGGCCGAAAAGTGAGGCTGCGCGCCTCCAACTCACGAGAGAGTTGCGCGATGGGCTCTTGATAGAACGTGCCTTCGAGGCGCAGGTCCAGATCGCACATGCGCAGATCGAGGAGCTGTTCGTCGGCCCACTCCGCCCAAACCGGAACAGGATCGGTCGCACCGATTCCTTGTCCGCGATGATTCTTTGTCCGCCCCATCGTTCAACCACCAAAAATCCCCGTTCGGCGCCGTTTTGTTCTGTTTCAACTATAGCAGCTCATGGAAATTATGCAGGACGTTCCCCCTCGACCAACGATGCACCACTTAGGGAAAACCCGCGGACAGCGCGCAATGAACCACCATTGCCTTTTGGACTACAGGGAATGCCGGTGAAGGATTACAGGGCGGGCACACGATCGAGCAGATGAGGAACTCCGCCCCAGATGTGGTCGATGACGACACGCAGATAATCACGCGATTGATCCGGTTGTTCCCGCCAGTCGGGGATGATCTCATGAATGTCCAGAATCGGCTGATCGATTCCGTAACATACGTGATTGAAGAGAGGGACTTCTCGACCGAATTCCTCGCGAATCCATGCCTGATGGTTCCTGCCCATGGCAATGACGACGGCGGTCGCCTCGATCAAGTCGCGCGTCAGCTTCCGTTGACGGTGGCGGGACGGATCGACCCCCTTTTCAAGAAGGCCGGCCAGGACCACGGGATGGATCTCCTGCGGTGACGCCTCGATGCCGGCAGATCCGATGAGGTACCCGGCCCGCGGGCCGAGCTGAGCCTTCAACGCATATTCGGCCACGAGGCTTCTGAAAATATTGCCCGAGCACACGAACAGAATCGACGTCATCGCCTCAACCTGTCGGTCTGAATGACCCTGTTCACGGCTATCCCAATCACGGCCCCGGTTGCGCTACAATGCCGGGCCATGCAGAGCACAATCACCCCACCATCCGCAGGCACCGCACAGCCGACCAGGCACTCCGACGAGATCGAACGCGTGCAGACCCGCCTCTGCCGCCTGGTCGGACAAGCCATTGCCGACTACCGCATGATCGAGGAAGGCGACAAGGTCATGGTGTGCCTCTCAGGCGGGAAGGACAGTTACGGGCTCCTGGAGATCCTGTTGTCGATCCGCAGCCGTGCACCGATCCATTTCGACATCATTGCCGTCAACCTGGATCAGAAGCAACCGGGGTTCCCCGCCCATGTTCTTCCGGAGTACCTGACCAGGCGCGGCGTGCCCTTCCATATCGAAACACGCGATACCTACTCCGTCGTCAAGCGCCTCATCCCCGAAGGCCAGACCACCTGTTCACTCTGCTCGCGCCTCCGGCGCGGCCACCTCTACCGGCTGGCCACGGAACTGGGCGCCACCAAGATTGCCCTGGGCCATCACCGCGATGACATTCTGGAAACGCTGCTGCTGAATCTGTTGTTCACCGGCAAGATGAAGGCCATGCCGCCCAAGCTACGCTCGAAAAGCGGCCGCCATGTAGTCATCCGCCCGCTGGCCTATGTGAAGGAAGCCGATCTGGCGCGGTACGCCGCATTGCTCCAGTTTCCGATCATCCCCTGCGACCTCTGCGGCTCACAGGAGGACCTCAAGCGGAAGCAGGTCAAGACCTTACTGCAGGACTGGGATCAACGGTTCCCCGGTTCCAACGACAGCATGTTCGCCGCTCTGGGAAACATCGCCCCATCACTGCTCTTGGATCGCACCCTGTTCGACTTCTCATCTCTCAAGGCAGATGCCTCCCCAAGAGAACCAGCCGCGAGTGATTCTGAAGACGATTTGCTCTAGCCCGACGCGCTGCTGCCTCTAGCCCGCATTATTCATGAGCGCTTCTGCTGCAATCGCGGATTCGCAGCTGC
>CAKKRE010000024.1 GCA_919902505.1 Nitrospiraceae bacterium | reverse complement strand
AGAGCGCTTCCTTCACACGGAAGAGGCCACTGGTTCGATACCAGTATCGCCCACCATTCATATTCCGACCGTCCAACACCACTACCATCCTGCAACAGCTCAATTTATCTCGACATCCTACGGCAGCCAGCTACCCGCGCCCTCAACTGGACAGAATCAAGCGCCTGAGCTAGACTTTTCTCACAAGGAACAGACTTCGTTTTTACGAATGTTCCGACAGAAGAAAGAGAGGCATGGTATGCGCGGGACTGCAGCAACGATCATATTGGGACTGGTTTTAACCACAGGCTGCTCGACCACCAATCAGGTGGCGACACAAGACCAGAACTATAATGCGCCGCTCAGTATTTATAGTGCGATGGACAGCACCTCACTGGTCTATTCCGATCCCATGGCCGCCTCACAAGCCAATGACCACCCTTATCGATGGGCTGCGTTCATCCTCCATCCAGTCGGCCACCTCGTTGACTACACCGTGAACCGCCCCCTCTATGCCATTGCCAAACACGCACCCTACCTCTTCGGTTATACATCCGAAGATTCCATGATCGACTCGCAGCGACGGTAACCCTGCTCGAGACCTTGCCGGCCGGGACCTCTCCCGGCGGCGAGGTGAGCGTGTCCTGCCCCGTCCGACTGCCAGTCGCATCTCCCTAGCCATTCAGGTATGCTCTCCTCCGAAATCCTGTTCTACGCTGAACCGGGACATCGAATCCGGCCATGTATCGTCAACTCTCACTGCTGCCGTTCTTGCTCGCTGCCTGCGCCCTCTGGGCGGGATGCGAAACGCCGCCACCGGCAAGACCCCCGCTTCCTCCCTCCGAGAGTGATCTTGACCTGCTGGGACCCACCAAACTCTGCGATTCCCGCCAGACATTCCTAGCCGCACATCCTGGAGTCATCCCCCACACTCACGCCTGGGGCAGCGGGCAGGAACTTCGGATCCCGTCTGAACACAGCCGCTCCAAGAGCGAGGAGTCGTATTTTTTCGACGAAGACGGAACCTTGGTCGGCATGCTGTTCGTGTTTCGTTCCGGACTCGATCTGGCTCCTTACAAGACGCTGCGATACACCCTCTCCCGACTGAAGCCCAGTCTGGAGTTCTATTTGACCGTGGCGCAGTTGGCCGATCGGCAGAACATGGAAGCCAGTACCATCTATGACACCGGCGACGAAAAAACGACCACCCGATATCTCGTGCTGGGCGATCGCAGCGACCAACGCCTGCTCGAAGCCTCCTTTACAGTCGATCCCTACGTGAAGTTTTTTTCTCCCTATCGCAGGGAGTTTCTTGACCGCCTCCGCGATACCGCGCAACAAACCGGCGGCCAGCACCTCGATACGCAGGGGTCCGAGGACAAGGAAGCCTTCGCATCGCTGCAACAATTCGCACGTGGCCAAACCGCGCAACTTGCCTATTGCGGAACGAAAAACCAGGTCATCGCCCTCGACGCGTACCAAAAGGCCAGCACCTCAGGATTTACCGGTACAATCTGGCAGGCGGAGCTTCACCACCGGTTGGGCGTCTCCTGGGAAGCGGCCGGCAACTTGGAAAAGGCCAAAAGCGAACTCCTCGCTTCCTTGGCCCTTCGCCCCAATTCGCCGGAAGTCGTCAATAACCTCGGAGCCGTGTACGGGAAATTGGGCGATAAGAAGAATGCGTTGGCCTCATTCGAAAGGGCCATTTTGCTGCGCCCCAACTACGCTATCGCCCGCTTCAACGTGGCGGAGGCCATGGCTGATGACAATCCGCGACGGGCCATTACGGAATACGAAACCTACCTGGCTCTCGTCGAAGGCATTCTCGAAGAAACGGACCGCGCCGCCCTCGCCCAAAAGCGCGTCCAAGCGCTCAAACACCAGTAAGCTTATTTGGATTGCAGAGTGAACACTCGCCCGGCATGGAGCCGAACGTGAGAAACGTGGGGACAGATCAGCGGGGGGACTTTTCGGCTTCTTCCTGACTGGTCTTACACTCAATACATAACGTGGTCACAGGGCGGGCTTTCAGACGCTTGTAGGGAATATCGCCTTCACAGCCCTCGCAAATGCCGTAGGTTTGCGTGGCAAATCGCCCCAGCGCCTCATCGATTTTCTTGAGCAGTTTTCGCTCTCGTTCCCGAATACGAAACGAGAAATGCTGGTCGGCCTCAGCGGAAGCCTGGTCACTCACATCGGGGAATACTTCCAAACCGGTCGGACTCGTCAGCACCACGCCGGCTTCAGCCAAAATCGCCGCACGCTGGCCCTCAAGGTCCGCCAGGATATCGGGATACTTGACCCCGTTTGCCTTGGGTGGCTTTCGCCGAGCTACCGTGGTTTTTTTCGCGGGAGTCTTCATCGAATACTCGAAACCGAGATGCCGGTATTGTCTTCAGGCCGTATACAGAAATTCGACTATAGCAGCCGGAAATCAAAGGGGTCAATCGGTTCTTCGAGGCTTCGCCAAAGCATCACCATGCCCGAGGCAGAAAATCCCGGTCAGAGATCCCTCCGGCCCTCGATCGACTTGACGAGGGTCACTTCGTCCGCATACTCGATATCCATCCCGACAGGAATGCCATAAGCGATGCGGGTTACCCGAACATGATGCGGCTTCAAGAGCCGGGTCAAGTAGATGGCGGTCGCCTCCCCTTCAATCGTGGGGTTCGTCGCCACGATGACCTCTTCCACCCCTCCCGCCTTCACTCGATCCAGCAACTCTTCGGCGCGAATGTCCGATGGTCCGACGCCATCCAGCGGAGACAACACCCCGAGCAGGACGTGATACAGGCCTCGATAGCCGCCGGCCCGTTCTATTGCGTACAACGTGCTGGGCTCTTCAATGACGAGGATCTTGCTGCGATCCCGCTTGGGATCCCGGCAGAACTCACAGAGTTCCCCCTCGGCAATATTCCGGCATTGTCGGCAAAACGACAGTCCGTCCTTCACCGCCTGAATCGCCTCGGCGAGGCGCATCGCATCGTCCCGTTCAGCCTTGAGCAGATGAAAGGCCAGCCGTTGCGCGCTTTTCTGGCCGATCCCGGGCAGACGCACCAACTCCCGCACTAACTTCGCCAACAGACCCTGCTGATCAACACTCATAACGCATCATCACATCCGGGAAGCACGCCGCCGCCATCAAAACAAACCGGGGATCTTCATCCCGCCCGTCACGGCCTTCATCTCTTCGGCCATCATTTCACGGGATTTTTTCAGCGCATCGTTGCCGGCCGCCACGACCAAATCCTGCAGCATCTCGACATCGCCGGCCTTCACGACTTCCGGATCGATCTTCACACTCAGCAGGTCCATGGCCCCGTTGACCGTGACCGTCACAATCCCGCCACCCGCAGTCCCGGAAACGGTCTTGGTCGCGGCCTGCTCCTGCACCTTGGCCATCTGTTCCTGCATGGCCTGGGCTTGCTTCAAGATGTTGGACATATTCCCGAATGGACTCTTCATTCCTGTACCTCCTGCGCCGGAGCCGTCGTGCGAACTTCCGCCAGCTCTCCGCCGAACATCTCCAGGGCTTGTTTAACAAGGGGGTGCGCCTTCGCCTGTTGCGTCAGGATCAGGCGTTGTTCCTGCTCCTTCGCAACCCGGATCTGTTTCATCGTAGGGGCGGCCCCTGGATCCTGCTCCGCCACCTCGACGATTCGAATTCGTACGGCACACCCGTAGAGACTTTCTCCCAACGCCGCCAAGGCTTGCAGGTTGTCTTCCTTCTCCAACATCGACCGCGCGGTCGTGGCCTGCTTGGCAAACCCCAACGTGATCAACCCGCCCTCGATCTTGACCAGACGGCCCATTTCAAGGAAGGGCGCGATATTGGGATGATTTGTGGAGACCGCTTCTTGGAACTGCTCCCAATTCACTTCGACCGCGGCAGCAGAGGTCGCCTTGGGTTCCTGCTGACCCGGCGCAACGGAAGCAGGAACAACCGCGGGAGCCGAGGGGGCAACAGCAGGCGGGCGAGCAGGCGGAGCCGCCACTTCACGCGGACGGGCGGCCGAGGAAGTCTTCGGGCCGCTCCCGCTCGCAGCAGGCGCCTTTGCAACGTTGTCCTGACTGACTTTCGCACCAGCAGTTTTGACCACAGGCGTAGGAGACGGTGTCGCCTTATCCTGAGATTGCGCAAGCGTCTGTGTCACGACCCGGCGGTCGGCTGCCGGCTTCTCAAGCTGAACAGCGAGGCGGCTGGATGCCGGTTGGACCTCCGCGGGTCGCAATAGGCGGGTCGCACGAACCGCCGCTGTTTCAAGCACAAACCGCGGGTGGGCGCTCACACGTAAGCTATCTTCTGCGGCCGCATACATCCGAAACAGTTCCTGCAATTGCTCGACGGTAAACCGTTCGGCATCGCGAGCGAGCTGCATCAAATCTTCCTCGGTCGCTTCAATGAGACTCCGCAGCTCGGGGCCTGACGGCACCACCGCCGCCACCAGCATATTCCGCACATATTCCACCAGATCGGCGCAGTAGGCGCGCACATCATGTCCTTGATCCAACAACGCCGCGATGACCTGCAGCGCCTTGGCGCTGTCCTGCTGGATCACCGCTTCGACCATGGCCCGTATACGTTCCTGCGGAACCGCGCCGAGCAACGCTTCGAGATCCTCGTGGCGAATCGTATTGCCGCCGAACGCAATGATCTGATCCAGCAAACTGAGCCCGTCACGCATGCTGCCTTCGCTGGCCCGCGCCAGGGCCAGCAGGCTGCGGTCTTCGATGGTCAACCCGTCTTGATCGGCGACATGCCGCAACCGTTGCACGATCTCGGCTTTGGAGATCCGGCGAAAATTGTAGTGCTGACAACGTGACAGGATCGTCGCGGGAATCTTATGAATTTCTGTCGTCGCAAAGATGAACACGACATGGGCGGGGGGCTCTTCCAGCGTTTTCAGCAGAGCGTTGAACGCCGAATTGGAGAGCATGTGCACTTCGTCGATAATGTAGACCCGATACTGCCCCCGAAACGGCATAAACTTTACATTCTCGCGAATCTCGCGAACGTCGTCCACGCTGGTGTTCGAGGCCCCGTCGATCTCGACCACGTCCACCGACGTGCCCTGCGTAATCTCCTGGCAATTCGCACAAGTGTTGCACGGCGTTCCCGTCGGCCCCTGCTCGCAATTCAGCGCTTTGGCCAAAATCCTGGCCACCGTCGTTTTTCCCACCCCGCGGGTACCAGAAAAGAGGAACGCATGGGCGATCCGCTTCGTCGCGATCGAGTTCATCAACGTCTGCACGACGTGCGACTGCCCGATGACGTCGTCAAACGTCCCCGGCCGGTATTTTCTGGCGGAAACCTGATAATCCATGTTGCGTCGACCCTGTCGGGGCGGTGGTGCTCGCCGGTGCCGGCGGCGCCTGACGCGCCGGGCGAGATGTCATCGAAGAAGTGGGGCCAGGTGATCCTGCGGCACACAGAACGAACCGCTTACCGTTGCTTCCTTCCGGACCTGGCGGGGTTCACAGGGTTCTGTTGCACAGGGCCCGGCCCCGTTACAGTTACGATATCTATCCCATCGCCTCGATTCGCGAGGCGATGGTCGAGCAAACGTTGATGGCGGAGAGGGTGGGCATTCGAAGTCGCGCTCACGCGCTCCCACTGAGGGGGCCCGCCCCCTCGTGTCTCCCCACGCAGGGGAGTATCTCCCCCGCGATCCCCCTCGTTCGAATCCCACCGCGTCCGTTCGCAATGGCAATTCCAACTCACACGCCTTCTCAACCTTGCAGGGCTCTGTTCGATGGCGGAGAGGGTGGGATTCGAACCCACGGTCCCGTTGCCGAGACGCATGCTTTCCAAGCATGTCGATTCGTCCACTCTCGCACCTCTCCGCGATCGGACGACTTCAAGGGGTCGCATCTTATCACGCAGGTTTTGGTGCGGCAAGGTAAGCCGGAGCCTGCAAACATGACACTGCGATGGTGAAGGGAAGTCCGACCGCGATCGGGAGACCCCCGAGGGCCCCGTGGCGACTGCCCCCAAGGATGCCACCATTGACCCCTCCGGCGCGCATTCCTATACTGCGGGACTATTTCAGCGGAGGCACGTGATGAAAATCCTGGTCGGGATCGGTGTCGTGATCCTGCTGCTCATCGTCCTGATTGTCGCGTTACCATTCCTCATCGATCTGAACAAGTATCAGGACCGGTACCGCCCGTTAATCGAAGAGGCCCTCAACCGGAAGGTCGAACTCCAGGACATTCGGCTCACCATTTGGCCGCGCATCGGCGCAAGGGTCGGCGGCTTCGTTGTCCAGGACGACCCGTCCTTTCGCACAGGCCCCTTCGCATCACTCTCTTCACTGGATGTTGGCGTCAAGCTGCTGCCGCTGCTCAAGGGCAAAGTCGACGTCGAGGAGATCACCCTGCGCGACCCGGTCATCACGGTCCTGAAAAATGCCCAGGGCCAACTCAACATCTCGACCCTCGGTGTCAAAACATCGGCTCCGCCCACACCTTCGAAACCCGAGGCCCCCGCGCAGGCGCCCGGGAGTCCGCTCCAAGTCCTGGCGCTGTTTGCCGTGGACCGGGTCTCGATCGACGGGGGAAAACTTTCGTATCGTGACGAGTCCACCCCGAAACCGACCGAGTACACCGTCAACAATCTTGAGTTTCTGCTCACCTCGGTCCACCTCGACGAAAGCCCCACCGTACACCTGGGCGCGACAGTGCAGCCCTACAACTTGCCGGTCCGGCTCGATGGCACCTTCGGTCCACTCGTTGAAACCCTGGACGTGAAGTCGTTCACGTTCAACCTGGCACTAGGAAAAGTGGCCGTCGGGCTCAAGGGACGCGCGGTCGGAGGGAGCCTGGACGCAACCGTCAATGCCCTGCAGATCGACACGGCGGATCTCCCCATCGCACTGCCGCTGACGAAGCCGGTCCAGATCAAGGATGTGCACCTCACCCTCCATGCCCTGTACCCGGTTCCGCCCGACACCCCGCCCGCCAATCAGGTCGATCTGACCGATCTGGGATTGACCCTGGTCATGGGCGGATCGGCGATCAACGTCAAAGGCACGGCCACCAAAGGCTTGGCCAATCTGACGGCGGCATCCGCCAGTATCAACTCCGCGGATCTTCCGGTTGCCATCCCCCTCACGAAGCCGGTCGAACTCAAAGACCTTCATATGAACCTCCGGGCCAAATATCCGCCTAAGGAGGGAGCCGCGCCGCTCGAACTGGCCGAGATTCCGAACCTGGGCCTCACCGTCGCCATGGGGAGCTCACGTATCGAGGTCAAAGGATCGGTGCTGGACGGACTGGCCAAAATCACCGCCAACTCGAAACTTGTCAACACCGCCGACCTGCCAATCGCGCTGACACTGAAGAAGCCGGTGGAGATCAAAGACCTGCAGGCCGCGGCCGAAATGAAGGGACAAGAGGCGCGACTCACCAACCTCTCGCTCCAACTGTTCGGCGGATTCGTCCGCACGCAGGGGACGCTCGGCCTGGGAACCGCAGCTCCCCCCTTCAACAGCACGGTCTCGATTCAAGGCCTCCAACTCGGACCGGCCCTTCAGGCCGTCGGCACCGACCAGGTGTCCATGAACGGGACCGCCAACGCCGAGCTGGCAGTCAGCGGGCGCGGATTGACCCATCCGGACCTCGTCAAAGCGCTCGCAGGTACCGGCCATGTGGCAGTGAAAGAGGGAAAAATCGAGGGGATCAATTTATTGCAGCAGGCCTCGATGTTGCTCAAAGTAGTCGGCGTTTCCTTAGACAACGTCAAAGCCACCGCATTTTCCGCCATCGAAAGCGACTTTTCGATCAAACAAGGGCTGATCGCCGTCCAACGGCTTCTCATCGACAGCCATGATTTTCAGGCCACCGGCGGCGGGACGATCGGCCTCGATCAGTCGCTCGACATGAAATTGAATCTGAATCTGTCCCAGGCCTTGAGCCAGAAGATTGCGGCCGGCTCTCCCATTGCCAGAGTCGCGCTGACCGGCGGGCGTCTCTCGCTGCCGTTGCTCATTACCGGCAGCACGCAGGCCCCTTCCTATGGGCTCGACACAAAAATGTTCGCAGGAAAAGTCAAAACGCAGGTGAAGGAAAAGGTCAAAGGCGCCGTGGGAGACCTCTTGAAAGGTTCCGCGAAACCGGACGATCTCAAACAGCAAGGCAAGGACCTCTTGAAGGGGCTCTTCGGGCGGTAACAGTTGCGGGGAGGACGCATGTCGTTGGCCAATCTGGTCACTCAATACATCGTGCAATACGGCTTTCGAATCATGGGGGCGATCCTGGTCGTCGTGGCCGCCCTGTTCGTCGCCAAATCGGTGGGGCGGCTCTTCGAACGCTGGCTGGACGAGCAGGACCTGGAGCCACCACTCCGTCTGCTGCTGCTGCGCCTGGTGAAGGCCCTCGTGGTAATCCTCGGCCTTCTGATCGCGCTGGATCAACTCGGCCTGCAAATCGCGCCGCTGGTCGCCGGGCTCGGCGTGGCCGGCTTGGGGATGGGCCTCGCCCTGCAGGGCGTCTTGAGCAATGTCGTGGCCGGCCTCTCGATCATCTTCACCAAACCCTATCGGGTCGGCGAACATGTGTCGCTCTTAGGGGTGCACGGGGATGTCGCAAAAATCGATATCTTCACGACGACGCTCATGCATCCGGATCACTCCCGGATCGTGATCCCCAATCGCAAAGTCGTCGGAGAGATTCTGCACAACTTCGGGACGATTCGACAGCTGGATCTCTCCATCGGGGTGTCCTACCGAACCGATATCGACACCACACTACGCGTGCTGCGCGACCTCGTCACCCGACACCCCAAAGTACTTCAGGACCCGGCCCCGATGATCGGGATTGCCGGCTTCGCCGATTCCTCCATTACCCTGTCCATTCGGCCCTGGGTCCAGGTCGCGGCCGTAGGAACGGCTCACAGCGAACTCAACCAGGCAATCATTCAACGATTACAAGCCGATGGGGTGGACATCCCCTTCCCTCAGCGTGAGGTACGACTACTTAATCCATCCTCAGGCCAGAGCCGCTGATCACCCTCCAGGCTGCACATCCACGCCGCCGGCACCAGACCTGACTTGTTGCCCCCTGCGCAACATGCTAGTCTAGGCCCCTTTCGTGATAGAACGATCGCGACCAAGGAGACCCCATCATGAGCAGGCAGACGGACCTCGATCGCCCCCGACGTTCGGAACGAACCTCGGGCAGCAGTCTCGCCGACACAGAAACGGAATCCGTGCTGACCGACGAGCATGCAGCCGGCACCAACCTCGACAAGATCCGCGACATTCTGTTCGGCGCCCAGGTACGTGATCATGAGCGCCGTTTCGCCAAACTCGAAGCTCAGTTGCTGGCAGAAGCAGCCCAATTGCGCAACGACCTCAAGGAACGATTCGCCTCGCTGGAGCAATACATTCGAAAAGAAGTGGACACGGTGACGGGCCGCCTGACTGCCGAAGAACAGGACCGCACCGATGCCGTCGGCCGCCTGACCACGGAGCTGCAGACGCTGGCCGGGGTGCTCCAGCAGACGGCCACCCAGCTGCGGGACCAGAGCGAGCAGGCGCATCACGATTTGCGCACCCAGCTCCAGAATCAGGCGACATCCCTCTCCGGTGTTTTCACCCAGCAGCACGCCGCCTTATCGGCCACCCTCGACGACGCGGTTCGCCAACTTGCACACCAAAAGACCGACCGCGCGTCCCTCGCGACGTTGTTCCAGGAACTCTCTCAGAGGCTCTCGCATGACCAGCCTCCACAGCAGGCCTAACTCCACGCCGACTCGTCAACGGTTCCGGTCTGCCCTTCAGACCGCGCGTACGGCTGTTTCCCCGACAACGATGTGTCGCGTAGAATACCCTCCTTCCTTCAGGCCACGGAGACGGGATGGCGCACGCACCTAAAGCCGGCACGCCGGCGGTCGAACGCGACTATGCCGAATTGCGCAGCCTCCTCCTGGCGCCCGAGCAATCGCGTCTGGAGCAACTGCAAGAGCAGGTCGAACATCTCGACCTCAACGCCCACAATCTGAATCGCGTGCTTCCCGAGGCGATCGCGCTTCGTGGGGAGACTGACCACCGGCTGACCCATGCACTCACTCCTCACGTCTCCGAAGCGCTGGGGGTCTCCGTGCGCAAACAGCCCCACATGATCGTCGATACGATCGCTCCGATCATGATGCCGGCGATCCGCCAGGCCATCGCCAATGCCTTGCGCAGCATGGTGCAATCGCTCAATCAAACCATTGAACACAGCCTCTCGGTCCGAAGCATGCAATGGCGGCTGGAGGCCTTACGCACCGGCAAACCGTTCGCCGAAATCGTCCTGCTGCATACCCTCTGCTATCGAGTCGAGCAGGTCTTTCTCATTCACGCACAGACCGGCCTGCTGCTCGCGCACGCGGCCGGCGACGCGGTCGCCGTGCAGGATGAGACCCTGGTCTCTGGCATGTTGTCGGCGATTCGGAGCTTCGTCCAGGACTCGTTCGGCGCAACGCCCGATCAGGCGTTGAACACCTTGCAAGTCGGTGATCTGACCGTCTGGATCGAACAGGGCCCCTCGGCAATCCTCGCGGCCGTCATACGTGGCACGCCACCGGAGACGTTTCACGTTCACCTCCAGGACACGCTCAATCGCATTCACGCCGAACATTTCGATGCGCTGACACGCTTCAGTGGTGATGCGGCACCCTTTACCGGGACCACACCGCTCCTGGAAGAGTGCCTGCGGACCCAGTTTGAAACGCGCCGGCGTGCCATTGCGCCCATCACGTGGATCCTCCTCTCGACGATCGTCCTGGGAGCAGTCTGGTGGGGACTGTCGGCCTTTCAAGACCGCCAACACTGGCAGGCCTATCTGGACCGGCTGGCCTCGGAACCGGGCCTCGTCGTCACCTCCACGCATTCAGCAGGCGATCGGTATGTGCTCACCGGGCTGCGCGACCCGTTGGCCGCTGATCCGGACGCGCTTTTGCAGGGCAGTGGGATGGCCGCCGATCGAGTCGAAGCAAAATGGAGCCCCTACTACGCCCTCGACGCCGCGTTCACCCTGAAACGAGCCGGAATCGTCCTGTCACCCCCAGACACAGTTCGCTTGACCCTAGAAGGACCGCGCCTCACGGCCACCGGCACAGCCAGCGCCGAGTGGGTCCGGCAGAGCCGCCCGTTGGCGCGCCTGCTCCCCGGCATCACCGAATATGACGACCGACGCCTCGTCGCTCAATCGCTTGAGGCACTGGTCCAACGGATGGCAGGGGTCTGGATTCTGTTCCAACAGGGAACGGCGACGATCCAATCACCGGAACAACTTCAGGGGGTGCGTCGCATATCAGAGCTCCTGCATCAGCTGGACGAGCTGGCGCGTCTCTCCGGCGCAACGGTGACGATCGAGATCACCGGCCAAACCGACGTCCTGGGCCGGTCAAGCCGGAACCAACGGCTGAGCGAAGGTCGCGCCCGGTCGGTCCTCGATGTCCTCCATCCCGGGACCTTTTCCTCAATCACATTTCGCACTCACGGGATTGTCCCCTCGGCTGAATCTACGCCCACGCAGGGCGCCGCCACGCTGCCCCAGGACCGGCGAGTGTCGTTTCAGGCCACTGTTCACCCCGCTTCATGAGACGCCCCTGACATGATCGAAAAAAAAATCTGCCTGTTGGGCGCATTTGCCGTGGGAAAAACCAGTCTGGTGCGCCGCTTCGTCACCAGCTGTTTCTCCGAACAGTATCAAACGACTATCGGGGTGACCGTCGATAAGAAAACCATGTCGATGGACGGCCAGCCCGTGACGTTGGTGCTCTGGGATCTCTACGGAGAAGACGAATTCCAAAAATTGCGCCGCTCGTATCTGCGCGGATCGTCCGCGTACCTGTTAGTCCTGGACGGAATGCGGCGGGCCACGCTGGACATCGCGTTGCAAATACAACTGACTGCGGCGGACACACTCGGCCCGGTTCCGTTTGTGATCCTCATCAATAAACTGGATCGGCAGCCGGACTGGGAAGTGACCGATCGAGACCTCGCACAGTTAGCCGAACGAGGTTGGACGGTACTCCTGACCAGTGCCAAGACAGGGCAGGGTGTCGAAGAGGCCTTCACAGTGCTCGTCCGCGCCATGCTCGACACATCGCAACGAACACCTCCCGCGGGAATAACCGATGGCGTATAACACCCACCCGTCTGCGCCGGACCTCCTCTGCACGGATCTTTTTCAACGGCTCCAATTTGCCATCCTCGAACACGTGACCGGTACAGAGTTCCGCATCATCGGGCACCCACCGGCCTGGCTGTTCCACCTCTACCCGGAGGCCCGACACAACTTGCAGCTGTCAGTGGATGCCCGCACACCCGTGCTTCAGAATTTCCTCGCCGATGCAGCTGAGGCGTGGGGCACAGACGGCGACTCGATCACGCGCTCGGGCTTTTGGACCGAGCACAGGGGGGCCGAGGAGCCCTGGCACGTCGAGGCCATGGCACTGCGACAGGGTCCCAACCGTCTCTTGCTGATCCAGCGAAGTGCGGCGACCTATGACCAACAGGCCACGCTTCTCCAGCGAGCACGTGAACAGGTCCTCGAGCAGCACGAACACAATCGTGGACACCAACGCACCCAGCACGAGCTCACCACGAAACTGGTGGACATGGAGCGGTCGCGAGATGACGTCGCCGTCATTTTGCAGCAGCTCGGACTCGCCACCCTGCTGATCGACCAGGAGGGGCAGGTACGCTTTCTCAGTGCGTCTGCAGCCCGCCTTCTGGACACATCCACACCCAGCAGCCCAGATGGCCTCCGTTGGGACGCACTGCTCCTGCTCACGAAAGGCGATCGGCTGGCCCTGCAATCAATGCTGCAGCAACCCGCATCCGCACGGGAACGAGTCCGGTGTCACATCGAGACCCAAACCGGGCGGCGCCTTTGGCTCGACATTGAAGTGCAAGACGACCCGCGAGACACGGGAATCAAGATCCTGTTCCTCCACGACATGACCGACGTCCACCATCTCCGGCGTCTGCTGGAGCTGAAGGCGCACTACCACGATCTGGTCGGCAAGAGCCGCGCCATGTCCCAGATCTATGAACAGATTCAGGATTTGGCCCGCGTCGACTCGACCGTTCTGATCGAGGGAGAGACCGGTACGGGAAAAGAATTAGTGGCGCGTGCGCTACACCAAGCGAGTGCCCGACAGACAGGCCCCTTCATCGCAGCCAATTGCGCAGGACTCACAGATTCGCTCTTGGGCAGCCAGTTGTTCGGCCACAAGAAGGGCGCGTTTACTGGAGCGATCGACGACCAGCAAGGGCTCTTCGAGGCCGCCCATGGCGGCGTCTTGTTTCTCGATGAGATCGGCGATATTCCCCACACCGTCCAAACCCACCTGCTTCGCGTGCTGCAAGAGAAAGAAGTCACGCGACTGGGTGAGACCAAACCGAGAAAAGTCAACGTGCGGGTGCTGACAGCCACCCACCACAATTTGAGCCAGGATGTAGCGAAGGGAACCTTCCGCGCCGACCTGCTCTACCGGATTCGAGTCGCACGGATCCATCTCCCGCCGCTGAGGGAGCGAAAAGAAGATATTCCCCTCCTCATCACCTCGTTCCTCACCGAAGGACGGGCCAGTATGGGGAAAGCCATCCATCGGGCCGGCCCGGCCGCGTTGGCGGCGCTGATGGAATATCACTGGCCCGGCAATGTGCGGGAGCTCAAGAGCACGATCGAGTGCGCGATGATTCATTGCAAAGGGGACACACTCGACACCACAGACCTTCCGCCGGAACTTCGACAGGGGCCATCCGGTGCTCCTTCCGAAACGGTCATGCCCGGAGACGAGCGCAGTCGATTTGTGGCCGCCCTTGGACAAGCTCGTGGGAACAGGACCAAGGCCGCACGCCTCCTGGGAATGAGCCGCGCCACCTTCTACCGGCGCCTGAGTGAACTGGATCTGCCGACCAGCTAACTCGCCCCGCAGTCACTCGTCCCCCTCACTGTCTCGCCATGTCTCGCGCGACACAGCCTGAGACAACGGCTCTTGTCTCATTGCCGGACAATCATGGCAGCTTCGTAAGGCTCCTCAGCCGAGACCCCCTGTGTCATCAGCATGTCGCAGGACACACCGCCTTTGGCACAGAGCTTGATAAGGGGGTAACCGCAAAAACCACTGCGTGCAACGCCGTGGAGATCGGCGCCACACCCTACGTATCGAAGCGAGGAGAAGAGATGGACAAGCTCATACCCCTTTCACGACCACGGCCGGATGAGCCGACCGCGCGTGAACGCGAAATACTGAATCACATTTGGGCCGGCCTGACGAGTCATGAAATTGCCGCCCGGCTCCAGATCGCCCCCAAAACGGTGGAATCACACCGCGCCAATCTGTTGAGGAAATTCCGCGCATCCAACTCGGCACAACTACTCCGCTTGGCGCTGCTTGAGGGCATCCTCCAAGTTCCGTCGTCACATGCAACCCCCTCTTCCACCGTGCGCAGGATTCAACAGCCCAAAGAGGCACGGAAACTGACCAGCCTCAAATGACGCACACACGTCGGGTCCATGCCACTCGTTCCCCGTGGCACCTGTTCGCCCCAGACCCGACGTACAGTCCGAATCCGCGTCGGTGTCGCATTGTGAACGAAACCCCTGCGCCATCTGATCTGCGGCGGGCACATCTCGGTCATCCATGACACACGAACCTCTACGTATAGCCGACAGCGCGAGTCATTCATCCGTGAAAAACATGATGTCCAGCGATCGACCACGCGCCAGACCGAACCACCGCTGGGAACATTTCTCACATCAAACTGTTGATCTCCTACGCAGAATCAATTATACACCGCGAACGTTCCTCACTGAATCGCACCACCAGCACACGTGTGCCATACACAAGACCCAGGAGGAGGACCTGCATGATACGCCGACTCGGATCCCTTTTTTTTGCGCTACTGGTCATCGCGCTCGCGTCCTCAATCGCGCGAGCTGAACCTCTGCCCTCAGCGGACACGGCCCCCGCGGCGGCGCCCCTGGATGCCGTCACGCTCAAAGACGGCACGGTGATCTACGGGCAGGTCCTTGGCATGATCGCGGACGAACTGCACATCAAAACCAGTTTCGGGCCGACCGCCGGGGAGGACATCGTCAAAGTCATGTGGCCGAACGTGGCCAAGCTCACCGTCAATCGGCCTGTGCCGTTTCTGCTCAAAGAAGGCACGACGGTGGTCGGCACCGCACAGTCTGTCGAACCTGGGAGCATGCTCCTGAAGGTCGCGCCGACCGGAACATCCATGGCGATTCCGTTCGATACCGTGGTGGGGCTGAACCAACCTTCCGTAATTTATACCGGCGCCCTCCAAGCCGGGTTCTCGCAAACGACCGGCAACAGCCACTTGCGAAACGGCAGCTTGCTCGGCGAACTCTCCGCACGCAGCGAGTCACTTCGCCTGACGATCCTGGGACGTTACATCTACGGCGACAACGCCCAAAACCTGATCGTGCGGAACAGCCGTGGCACCATCAAGCTTGACTTCTTTCTCACGAAACGTTTGTATTGGTTCACGTCGGCCTATTTCGAGCAAGATACCTTTCAAGATCTCAAACTGCGCACGGCGCTTGCCACCGGCCCAGGCTACCAATTCCTCGACCGCGGCGACTTATCAGGTTTCTTCAAAGACATGACCCTCTGGGCAGAAGCCGGCGCCGCCTATTTCAACGAAGATTTTAAGCTCGCTAATGATAAATCCAGCACCCGCGGTCGATGGGCCGTGAAATGGAATTGGCCGCTCTGGGGGGGCGATCAAGTCAGCCTGTACCACTTCCAGGAAGGCTTTCAGTCGCTGGCCAATTCGAAAGACCTCTACGTAACGGCCGACACCGGCTTGCGCTTCAAAGTGTGGGGAGGGTTGGTCAGCGGGTTTCAGTGGACCATGCGGTACAACAAAAACCCGCCGCCGGGCGTGTCGGATACCGACAATCTCTATCTGATCACGCTGGGATACAGCTTCGACACCAGCCGGAAACAGTAAGGACCGAAACAGGCTCGGCACAGAGTGGGTTCACACAAGGAGGTGGCAGAATGAGCATGGTGAGTGAATTTAAAGAGTTCGCCGTGAAGGGTAATGTGCTCGATATGGCCGTGGGAGTCATCATCGGAGGCGCATTCGGGAAAATCGTATCGTCCGTCGTCAGCGACATCCTGATGCCGCCCATCGGTCTCCTGATGGGAAAAGTGGATTTCTCCAGCCTCTTTATCCCCTTGACCGAGGATGCCAAAGGAAAATCGCTCGCCGCAGCCAAAGCCGCCGGTGCCGCCACCATCAACTACGGCGTCTTCTTGCAAACCCTGCTCGATTTTACGATTCTGGCCTTCGTCATTTTCATGGTGATCAAACAAATGAACCGCTTCAAGAAAACGGCCCCTCCCGGCCCGCCCCCTGCGCCGCCTAAGGAAGAAGTGTTACTGACGGAGATTCGGGATCTCTTGAAGAATCAACGCCACTAATTCGCGCTGGCGCAGGACTTATCCACGCTGCCTGGGAGGAACCCGGCGGCTCCGATATTATTGAAGGAGGATTGCATGACGATACTCCCTACCGTTCCCGTACTATTGAGCGCCCTGCTGCTCGCCTCGTGCGCAACGTCCCCGTCCCCTAACGACTCGGCCAGCCGAGCCTTGAATGAAATGAAGGCCGTCGCCAAACCGCTCCCGCCCAAGCCCGACCCGAAAGATGCGCGAATTGCCGACCTCGAGCGGCAGAAAGCCGCGCTCGAATCGGATCTGACTCAGGCTCGTTCCTCGCTCACCGGCGATCTGGACCAGGCAAAATCTAGAACCGGCGCGCTCGAATCACAACTCAGCCAACGTGATCAGGAATTAGCGGCACTGCGCAATGCGACCGGAGACAAGGAGCGATTGGCCGGCCGGTTATCGGATGCCGAACGTCAGGTGTCAGCGAAGGACCAAGAGCTCGCAGCCCTCCGGAGCAGCGCCGGAGACAAGGACCGCCTGGCCGCACAACTGGCGGCGTTCCAGGGACAACTATCCACCAAGGATCAGGAACTGGCCGGACTGAAAGGGAACGCAGGAGATCGGGACCGCTTGTCGTCTGAACTTGCGCAAGCCAAACAACGGATCACCGAACTGGAGCGACAACTGAACGCTAAAGAACACGAACTCGCCGCATCGAAGAATGCCGCAGTCGACCGGGAAAAGATCGTTGCAGACCTGGCAGCGGCCAGACAGCGGGCCTCCGATCTCGAGAGTGAGCTCGCGCGCAGGGACCAGGAAATGGCTTCCCTCAAAGGCGCGTTGGATCAACAAAAAACCAGTCTGGCGGAAGCGAAAGACGATCTATCGAAATTGCTTCAGGCCGAAGTAGCAAAAGGCAACGTGACCCTGAAGCAGCTGGGCGACCAACTCACCCTTGGCCTGGCCACCACATTGCTGTTCGACTCCGGCGAAGCGACACTCAAGCCGGGTGGCGCCGATGTCTTGCACCGTATCGGTGGCGTGCTCAAGCAATACCCCGACCGTTCGATCCATGTGGCCGGCCACACGGACAATGTAGCCATCAAGGGGAGACTGGCCAAAACCTATCCGACCAATGTCGAGCTCTCCCAAGCGCGTGCCGAAAGTGCGCGTCAGGCGCTGACCGAGGGAGGTATGGCCTCGGACAAGATCGAAGCCAAAGGGCATGCCGATAGCCGTCCCATTGCAAGCAATTCAACCGCTGAAGGACGGCAGAAGAATCGACGCGTCGAAATCGTCGTGGGACACTAACCGGCTACCTGCAGCTCCACCAGCCTTGCATCAGCCCCAGGAACGCGATAGATTGCTGTCGTGTTCTTGGGGCATGCCTGCCCCGTAGCAGATTCTGTCGGGACGCATGGCTCACACCGGCTGATCACCATTCGTCACCTCGGTCCCAGTCGCCTTCTTCTCTCGACTGCGCCGGCTCCTCTCTGGCGACTGGACCCGATAACCCGACGCCTTTTGACGATCACTAATCGGGGAGAGATCATATGAGACGAGCAGTATGGGCACTCATGGTTCTCAGTTCCCTCACCGCAGGATGTGAAACCGCTCCCCATGTCCAGGCTATCGCATCAAGCCCAGCGCCGGTAGAACCGAAGCTCCTGGCTCTTCAACAGGAGCGAGAACAATTGTTGACTACTCTGGGCGAATTCCACGATCGCATTCGCGACCTGGAAAGCAAACTGGGAGACCGCCAGAGTCAGCCTGCCGCGGCATCGTACGACCAACTCCTCAGCGCGAAGGAAGCGGAACTTGTCGAACTGAGGCGGTTAGCACCGGAACGCGACCGACTCACCGGCCAATTGACGACCGCCGCCAACGAGCTGCTCCAGGCCCGCCAACGAATCGGATCGCTGGAGCAACAGTTGGCCACGCGAGACAAAGATCTGGCTGCCCTCCAGACCCGTGCAACGGCCGTCGCTGACCTGGAAGTCGCCCGACGCAGGATCTCGGAGCTGGAAGCGCACATCGCCCGTCAAGACCGCGATCTCCACACGGTTCGTACGGGGTCCGCCGAACGGGACAGCCTGGCAGCTCAACTACAAACCGCCACCGCCACCATCGAATCTTTAAAAGCCCGTATCAACGCACTCGATCAGCAGCTCAAAGATCGCGACCAAGCCTATGAAACGGTTCGATCACGCCTCAGGGAACGTGACAAGCTCGTGCCCCAATACAATGCGATGATTGCAGAAATCTACCAGGCGAGGCACCGCATCGCTGCGCTCGAACAGCGCCTGAACGAGAAAGGGCGAGATCTGTCGCCGCGGCAGAAAGGCACTCAACTCACCACCGCTCAGCGCGATGGAGGGCCGGTGAACCAGCACCCCGGCGCTGCCAATCAATCTCTTGGCGATACGGCCACATCGGCACCCGATGGGAAATCAGTCCCCCAGGGAAAGGACTCCACACGCAGCGGTGTTCCATTTCCAGGAAACTCCGCACAGGCTGAGGCTCGGAACGGAAGCATTGCGGCTGTGAAAGAAGAACTTCTCAAAGTCCTCCCGGGCGACAATCGACAGAACACGATCAGCATGCGGCAAGATGGAAATCGATTAACGGTCGCGCTGGACAGCACCCTCTTATTCACCTCGGGCGACGCTGCGCTGAGCCCGGAAGGGGCAACCATCCTCAAACGCATCGGTACAGTCCTGGGACAGGGTTCAGACAAGTACGTACAGGTCTCAGGCCACACAGACAATCAAGTACTCAGCAAAACGCTTCAAAAAACCTTTCCCGACAATAAGGCGCTTTCATGGGCTCGTGCAGAAAATGCCCGCCGAGCACTGGTGAACGGAGGGATACCTGCTGACAGGACGAAGGCCGTCGGGCTGGCCGATACACGCCCGCTCACATCCAATGCCACCGAGCAGGGCAGGCAGAAAAATCGCCGCCTCGAATTGATCATCGTCCAGGGGCCGACCGTTGCCTCAGCGGTCGAGGAATCGAAGCGCGGGCGGGTTCGATTCACGACCCTCAGCACGACACCCTAGCCAATCACACAGCAGCCACGCCACCCCGCACTGACAACTCGCTACCGCCACATCAGGGCCTGTTCACTACAACTGACAGACGCCTGCCTGAACAGACCCCGCAAGACTGTCGCCTGAAACCGTCGCCAGAATCTTGTAATGCCCAAGCCCCAGCTCCTTTCCGTAGGCTTCCCCGACCAGCACATCCTGCATATGCTGATGGGTTGAGGCCTGGAAGTAGGACCGTCCCTCCTTCAGCCCGTCAAACTCGCGCCCCTCCAACGCCTTCATGAGTGCGGAGGCGTCCGTCGTTCCTGCGCGTTGAATCGCCTCCAGGATCTGCGTCATCGCGGCATACCCAAGATAGCCGCGCGACGTTGGCGTGTGATTGTATTTGTCGACGACTGCTCGAATAAACTGCCTGGATCCTTCCGTGTTGACCTTTGGATCCCAGATGAGTCCCCAAATGCCGGCATTGTTGGCATAACCGAGGGGCCGTCCAATTTGTTCACCCGCAATCATCCCACCCACGCCGATCTTCTCCTTCGCAAACTCAAGTGTGCTGTACGCCTTCAATGCGTGGACCAAATCCTACCCATAGAGATTGAGCACCACCAACGTCGGATGTTTGTCCTTGGCCGCCGTGAACGCCGCAGTGAAGTCCGCCGCCCCAAAAGGCACGAGTGCCTCCCCCACAAACTCAACGCCATGAGCCTGGCCGGCCGCCACCATGGCCTGCGCCATGGCTTTGCCGTCCAATGAGCTGGTCGTCAGCATATACCAGCGAGTGCCGTAGGCCTTGACCAAGTGGGGCACGACAGCCTGCGCCATCATCGATGGCATTCGGCATAAACACGAACGTATGCGAGCTGCACGCGGCTCCGGTTAGTTCGGGGAGAAGGGAGCCCGTGACCATGAACAGCTTGTTCTCCTTCTTCGCCAACTCCGAAGCCACAAGCGCACAATCCGCATTAAACGTGCCCATCAGGACATCAACCCGATCATCTTGCACAAACTTTGTGGCGGCTTTGATGGCTGTCTCAGAATTCGACGCATCATCGGCTTCGAGAATCGCAACCGGTCGCCCCAACACACCGCCACGTTTATTGAACAGATCGACGGCCACATTGGCCCCATGCACATCATGAATGGAAGAGGTCTTGTACGGGCTCGAGAGCGGATCAAGGATCCCGATCTTGATCGGCTCTGCCGCACAGGCCACCGCTTGATCGGGCGACGCACCGAGCACACGGTCGGCCAAGTCGCCACAGAACAACGCGCCGCCGGTCATGGCTGATAGTTGCAAGAAACGTCTGCGTGAGACCCTATTCATACACTTGATCCCCCCTGGTTTTCATTCGCCCTCCCATGCACCACGACCCCGATGGTAAGGCCATGATCACCCCGAGAGGGATTGTCTCCTTAACAGAGTCATCTACGTTTTCACAGCACGAAGTTGGACATCTATGACGACGATCTCCGCTCACAGTGGGCAAGGTATAGCCCGTCGCACATGATGGTCATAAAACAACTGGACGGGCTGGGCGAGAATCTTCCTGAAGCGCGAGGGGTTCAAATAACCCTAGCTAGTTGCGGCAAGAGGACGAAGCGGGGCTCAGAGCACACACCTTAGGCTTCATCCCGGTAACCGCCACTGGAACGGCAAGGAAGAACCGGGAGGGTGTGAATCGCAGGTTAGCTGTACTGGTCTTCGGTGTAGACCTGCTTAATCGACCAGAACACGGCCTCCTTTAGCTTCTTGATCTGAGGGTCCGGGGGATCGTTGCGGATCTTCTGCAATTTCCTATCGAGGGCAAACAGTGGCTCAACCGATCGCCGGTCGGGAACCCGCCCCAATGCCCAGGCAATCTCCGTTTGAACAGCGATGTCAATGCCGGGTGCGTCCAACATCTCAAGAAGCGGCGGAACCACTCTCGGGTCACTATGGGTATTGCCAAGATCGCCCAACCCCTTAGCCGCCGCTGCCTGCAAATCTGGCTGTTTGGAGTGCTTGAGGATATCGATGAGCACTGGGATTCCCTCCTTCCCCATATTACCCAACGCCACCGCCGCTTGCTTTGCCAAGTCTTTATCCTTCAGCGCCTCTGTCAGATGGGGCAACGCTTCATCGGCCACCATCTCTCCCAGGAGGGAAATAATCTTCAATTTCCGGAGCTGGCTGGTGTCCGGAGAATCCATCAACTTCAGCAGTCGATCCGGCTGCCCCCATTCGGCCGTCAAGAAAAGCGGAAATTCATACTTCTCTAACTCGACCTGGAGCGCGGTCAGGGCATAGGGACCGGGCGCGCCACCCTGAGCCGATTGAGCAACCTGATTGGCATCTTCAAATTCCGTCCGAACCTCTTTCTGCCATTTGATCTTCATCCCTCCCAAAGCATAGGTCACCTGACACGCCGGTCCCTTCCACAGGCGAGAAGGGGCATCCAGTAAATCATTGTCTCCACCGGCCGCCGCGGTACCTTCCCACGTCTTACGTTGCTCGCACTTTACCCGGACGACGACATCGTGCGGAAGGGCGGGTTCTGCAATGACTGCATAGCCCATTTCCGTCATGCGTCGCGTGACAACTTCTCTGATTCCGTCGGGGTTACCAGCGCCCGTATCAGTCAGCGCGATCACCTCAACGAGAACCGTCTGGATATTTGCCAGTAGCGCCTTTTGCGTTTCACTAAAGTAGTCTCGATAGGCCCATCCTGAAGAGCCGATGCCAAGGAGAAGCAGAAGGAAGATCGCTGCGGCAAAGGAAGCGCTCCGCGTCATATGGACTTCCTCCTTTCCAATAGGGTGATGACGGTCCATCCAATAAAGAATCGACGCTTCATTATACGCTATACGCTCCAAAGCGTCCCGACACTATGCAGGAGCGCCATGCATCGAGTTGAACCAGCGGCGCACATATCCTCATCCAGCGGCCTTATCATCAGCGTCATGTTTTTACTCTAACCGACAGGCAAACGCAGGGGCCCCACCTGCGTATGGGTTGACAGGTAGACTCGATCGACGGTACAAAATGTCATTATTCATCGTGTCTTTCCACGCGCAGACACATTCCGTATGTAGCATCGGTGAGCAACCTAGTACTCAGCGTCGCGCGAGAGTGGCGGAACTGGCAGACGCGCGAGACTTAGGATCTCGTGGGTAACCGTGGGGGTTCAAGTCCCCCCTCTCGCACCACCTCTCACAGATCCGCATAGCGCAAATAACTTTTCGGACCCGGAGGACGTGAATAGCTTTATGAAAATGGAAATGACCGAACTCGGCCCCATGAAGCGGGCCCTCAAAATTGAAGTCCCGGCAGATGAAGTGAACCTGCGCTTTGTTCAGGCCTACTCTGAATTGAACCGGCAGGTTCGCATTCCCGGATTCAGACCTGGCAAGGCTCCGCTCCAGTTACTTGAGAAGCGATATGCAAAGACGATCGAAGAGGACGTGATTCGCAGCCTGGTCCCGGATTATTATGATCGAGCCATCCGCCAAGCGGGCATCATTCCGGTTCTCGTAGAAATTCCGCCACTGGAACGGGTCAAAGTCAAAAAAGACACGCCCTTTAGCTTTACCGCAACCGTTGAAATCAAGCCGACCATCGAGCTTCGAGATTACAAGGCTCCGAATCCTATCTCCCTCAAACAGGATCAGAGAACGGTCTCGGATGAACAGGTTCAAAAAGCCCTCGACGTTCTCCGCGAGCAAATGGCCCAATTACACCCTGCTCCCGCCGGAACAACATTGGCCGATGGCGACTATGCGGTCTTAGATATTGAAGGAACCTTGGATGGCAAGCCACTCGAAGGAACGACCAAAGAAGGGCACCTTCACAGAATGGGCTCACATGCCTCCGTGCTTGGCATCGACATTGACGCTCATCTCCCAGGCAAAAAGGAAGGTGAGGCGATCACTATTCCACAAGCCTATCCCGCGACACACCCTGATACTCGCGTCGCCGGCAAGACCGTGAGCTTTCGCTGTACCATCAAGTCCGTAAAGCAGAAACAGCTCCCCGCACTGGACGATGAGTTCGCAAAGGATTGCGGTCCCTACCAATCATTGCAGGAAATCCGAGAGAAGCTTCGCACCGAAATGGAACGGGCCCTGAAGAAAGATATCGAGGATAGCTACAAGGACACCATCTTAAAGCGACTGGCTGAAACCCATCATTTTGAACTTCCCGGAACACTGGTTGAGCGAGAGCTGTCGGCCATGGTCCGGCAACAATTGCAATCCCGCCAGCGGAAATCCGGCGACAATCCCGACACTTCACTTGCCGCGCCTCAAACAGAGGACGCCAAGAAACTCCAGGATGAACTGCGCCCAGAGGCCGAACGGCGCGTAAAGGTCGGACTTATCCTTGAGGCACTGGCGGCGAAGGAAAGCATCACCGTCACGAATGAGGATCTTGGCAACGAAATCACGAGGCTCGCTGCGGAGGTCAAACTCTCGGTCGAAGAAGTCACCCGCATGATTCAGGCCGGTGGGCAAGACACCCTAGACGACCTTCGATCTCGGATTTTGGCCGATAAAGCTTTGGATTTTGTCTACAAACACGCAATGATCCAGGGGTAGCATAGTCGGCTGCCATGAGTCGCAACACTGGATAGCCGGGCGGTGATCACCAAAATCCAGGTTAATTGAGTATGGTAAACTGAAGAGTTTCCACCTGTCAGGCCTCTAGCGGAAAGGATTCAGCTGAATGCTAGTTCCGATTGTCATCGAACAGACGAACCGCGGCGAACGTGCCTATGACATTTACTCACGCCTGCTTAAAGACCGCATCATCTTTCTCGGCGCACCGATCGATGACGTCTTCGCCAACCTGATTATCGCTCAACTGCTGTTCCTGGAAGCCGAAGATCCTGAAAAGGATATCAATCTGTACATCAATTCCCCCGGGGGAAGTGTCACGGCTGGACTTGGCATCTACGATACGATGCAATACGTCAAACCTGCCATCAATACGATCTGCTTAGGCCAGGCTGCCAGCATGGGGGCCTTCCTTCTGACAGCCGGCACAAAGGGCAAGCGCTACGCCTTGCCGAATGCCCGAGTCATGATCCATCAACCGATGGGCGGGTTTCAAGGTCAAGCCACGGAGATCGACATTCACGCGCGCGAGATCCTGAAAATTCGGGAGCGCCTGAACGAAATCATGGCGAAACACACCGGACAGCCGCTGGACAAAATTTCGCAGGACACCGAGCGAGACTATTTCATGTCGAGCGAAGAAGCAAAGCGGTATGGATTGATCGATGAAGTTATCACACGCCCCCTGAAGAGCCTCAAGCCCGTAGGGTCCACGGACTCAGGGAAGGACGGCGGCAAGAGCTAGTTGACCTTTGGTGTACAGGAGGCAGCATGGCTAAGCAAGAAAAGATTGATCGGCACCTGCGATGCTCATTTTGCGGGAAAAGCCGTGACGAAGTGCGTAAGCTCATCGCCGGTCCCACCGTCTACATTTGCGATGAATGTGTCAACCTCTGCAACGACATCATTGCGGAGGATTGGGAAGAGGCTAAGGAAGAAATATCTTCGAAGCTGAAGAAACCTGCCGAAATCAAACACCACCTTGATCAATACGTGGTCGGGCAGGATCGTGCCAAGCGAATCCTCTCCGTTGCCGTGCACAACCACTACAAGCGCATTTCCGCCAAGGAGAAAGACGTCGACGATGTCGAACTCCAAAAAGGCAATATTCTGGTCATCGGCCCAACCGGCACCGGAAAAACACTCCTGGCTCAAACCCTGGCCAAGTTCCTTGACGTGCCGTTCACCCTTGCGGATGCCACTACGCTCACAGAAGCAGGCTATGTCGGTGAAGACGTTGAGAACATAATCCTAAAACTACTACAGGCCGCTGACTACGATGTCGAACGCGCCGAGCGCGGGATTGTGTATATCGACGAAATCGACAAGATTAGTAGAAAAAGCGATAGTCCTTCTATCACGAGGGATGTCTCCGGTGAAGGCGTTCAGCAGGCGCTCCTGAAACTTATTGAAGGAACCGTCGCGAACGTGCCGCCGCAAGGTGGGCGCAAGCACCCGCATCAAGAGTTCATTCAGGTGAACACCTCAAACATTTTGTTCATCTGCGGAGGGGCTTTTGTCGGGCTGGAGCATATCATCGAACAACGTATGAACAAAAAATCAATGGGGTTCGGAGCGGAAGTGCGAGGCCGCAACGACATCCGATTGAGTGAGTTGTTGCCGCATGTCCAACCCGAAGATCTCCTGAAGTATGGGTTGATCCCTGAGTTCATCGGCCGCTTGCCGGTCGTCGCCACCCTGGATGAACTCGACGAGCAGGCGTTGATTCGCATCCTTACCGAGCCCCGAAATGCGCTTACCAAGCAATATGAAAAGTTGCTTTCCTTCGAGAAGGTCAAGCTCCGTTTTACGGAGGGAGCCCTGAGCGCCGTTGCGCGGAAAGCCTTCACACAAAAGACCGGGGCACGCGGGTTACGCTCAATTCTAGAAGAGGCCATGCTCGACGTGATGTACGATGCGCCTTCGCAGAAACAAATTAAGGAAGTCGTCATAACCGAAGACGCCATCAGCGGAAAACACGCTCCGATCCGGATCTTTGAGCAGGATAAGGACGTGAAAAGTGCATAACTTTCCCGTGGCAGTTTATTCTCACCACTAGCTTTACTCCTTCCAGAGGGGGCCTCGCGCCCCCTCTTTTCATGCTCCCCCCAGAGCAGCACTTCAGGCGTGCCTTCACCAACCCACTTCCCCAAATCTTAGGTTTTTGTCGACAAGACCGTTTCGTGCGGTATACTTGCGGAAAGATGGATATCCCCCCACTGGTGCCTTTTCCGAAGGGCGGCGCATGTGAAATTCCCAGTCGTATCCAGCAATAGACACAAGGGCAAAACGCTTGAGATTGATTCCTCCAAAGAAGTGATCACCTTGGTGGGCATCAACGGCGAGCCAATGGGAAGCCTGGCCTGGGACTTTCTCGTCGATCAAATTCTGACCTACCGGAAACCTCAACAGTCCCGTGAGGCGCGATCTGAGCCTCGCATCTCGCTCTCCATACGAGTCAAATACCACACCCCAGAGGGCACTCAATTCGAAAGTCGAGCGGGCGGGATTGGCGGAGGAGGCTTATTTATCGAAAGTTTCACACCCTTAGCCGTTGGAACTAAGCTTGCCATGGAGTTTACGCTGCCGGAAAGTCCGGGCGAGTGGCTGTCGGCCAAAGGCGTGATCGCGTGGGTGTGTCCGAAGGCCGACCAATATACATTTAGCCCGGGAATGGGCGTCCGCTTCAGCGACATCGCGGCGGAGACACGGAATCGGGTACTGAGCCTGGTTCATTCCGTCAAGGGCATCCCGCAGGACGAATCAACGTAAACAACTCCTGCACAAAACTGCAGTTCGAACCTCCCCCATACACAGACAAGAGATCTGAGCCGAAGATGAAGTTTCCCGTTACCGCTACTCGCGAACACCAAGGGAAGACGCTCAGCATTGACTGCGACCAAGAAACCCTGTCTTTATTCGATGACACCGGGCAACGCCTCAGCATACTTACCTGGGGCACGTTGATCGAACACATGCTCTCGATCGACGAAGACGCACGCTTCGCCCATAGCCGTGCGCATCCCCGAGCGCCGCTCGCAATCAAGGTACACTGCACCACCGTCGATGGAAAACACTTCGACAGTCTGACCGGCGGGATCGGCGGAGGGGGACTATTTATTGAAAGTAGTGCGCCGTTAGCACCCGGCACTGAATTGAAGGTTGAATTTGCCTTGCCTGACCGGCCAAGTCAGAAATTCGAAACGCGCGCGAAGGTGGCGTGGACGCGTTCAAAACCCGAACGATACTTGTTATTTCCCGGAATGGGCATTCAGTTCACCGATATTGACTCGGACGCCCAAGCACGGCTCATTGACTTGGTTGCCTCTCTGAACCGAACTCGTGCGACAGCGTAATCTGTTGCACAGCCCATCGAGCCCATCCACGAACCCTCATATCTGGATCCGCCTCAGCCGCCATCGACAGCTCTGCCAAGACCCCATGATCACCGATTTTTCCCAACCGAAACGCGGCCTCTGCGCGAACGCTTGCCGCCCCATCTGTCCCGAGAAGTGAGCGAAGGTGAGAAACGGCACCAGGATTCCCGGTCTCCCCTAGTACGGCCGCGACTCCCTGACGCACACGCGCATCCGGATCTCGAAGCGCTTTGATCAGATCAGCGGAGAGCGACACGGTATCCAGGCTGAGCAACGCCCGAGTTGCGGCAATACGAGCAGAACCCTGCGGATGCCGAAGAACCGCAAGAGCCTGAGTCTCACGATCCGCAGAAAACTCAATTTCGCCGAGAGCCAGCGCCGATGCCATTCGAACCGGCTCAGCAGAATCGGCTAGATGCCCTGCGAGTGCCATCCCACTCTTCCCGTCACCCAGTCGACCCAGTGCGAGAGCCGCAGCTTCGCGGACACGAGCGTCCGGATCATCGAGCGCCACGATCAGACTGGAACTGGAAGACTTATGGCCGACCTTTCCCAAAGCCTCCGCGACAGTGCGCCGGACGTCCGGGTCTGGGTCGGCAAGCAACTCAACAAGCCGCCCAGATACCGTCTCCGGAGTCCCCGATGGAGTATCGACGTAACACCCGTATACCACAGAGCACAGCAGCAGCCAGAAGAGGAATTGGAGTCGAAAATAAGAATGCATCGGGAAGCCGAACGTGTATGAGTGAGAGAATTCAACGGAATTGAAACGTCCATCCCAGCGGGCAAAAAAGAACCTAAGCCCGCACGTAACTACGAAATTGGAATGCAGGTTCGAGACGAGGCACTTGGGTGGGTCGCCCAGGATACCAACCAGCAAGACGCGAGCAAGAAAGAACCGGTCGACTTCCTAATTGAACGAGGCCCTGGAATCGCCCGCGCAGGGGAAAGGATTTATTAGCCTCTGCTACACCGATTTTGCGGGGGCATCGTCGTCCAGCACAGGTGCCTGCTTGGCTGCTTCGATGGACTGCTCAAGCTCCTTCTGCGCCGAATCCATTTCGGCCCGGATTGTTCGCATTTCTGGATCGACTGAACTTCGCACATCCGCAACCGCCTGACGGAAGGTGCGCACGGCATCCCCCAATCCCTCCCCCAAACCCTGCATGTCCTGGGCTGATAAGCCCGACGGTTGAGCCTGAGCCGCTTTTGCTCGCATGGCTGCCTGAGCCGCCTGCACCCGAGCCACGGCATCCTTGTTCACAATCGCCGACGGACGCTTGGCCACCGGCTTGCTCTGAGCCCCGGCAGGAAGAGGCGGATACTGAGCGCGCATCACTGGGGCAGGAGCCGCCATGCGGTCTTCCATGGTTGGTGGCTGGTGACTGTGCGCAACCGCCGACCCCGCTGCCGCTTGCCCCGGCGTCACAGTCGCCACGCGCGGCTTCGCTGGTTGGGTCGCCTGCGGACCCTGTGGCCCGGCCGCAGCCATCAGCGCTGCCGTCGTACCGGGAGTGAGCTCAGGGCCTGGGGTATATGGCGATGTGGCTTTGGGAGCGGACGGCACCGACGCGACGGTGGCGGGCTGCGCGACCTGTGTAATATCTGTCGCCGGTTGAGCCTGGATCTGAGCAGGCGTTGCAGCCGTTTCGTTCTGGTCGGTAACGTTCTCGGGAGGTGGAATATCATTCACCTCCTTCTTAAACCCTTTGAGCGCCTTGCCAACCCCCTCGCCGATTTGCGGAAGTTTCCCGGCCCCAAAAATAATCAACACAATGACCAGGATGATAATCAACTCGGAAAATCCCATAGTGCCAAACATGTTCGATATCCTTCCTCGGCAGATAGGAGTCAATCCAGCGTCAGAGGGCCTCTTCGGCCCTCTGAACTCCCACGATAGCTGCCCGATGCAAAGGGTGTCAAGAAAGGTGGGCGGCCACAGCCGGCCCAGGAATAGAACCGAAGAACCTAGCTCGCAGGGACGGGAATCGGGAGAAGATCGGCCTGAACCGGCTGGCCGTACACCACCGCGTCGCGGGCGGAGAGATACACATCCAGTTCACTCCGAATACCGAACTCATCCGGCAGGTAGATACCAGGCTCAATCGAACAGCAGGTGCCCGGCAACAACCGGCGCGCATCCTGCGTCTCCAGATTGTCGATGTTCGCGCCGTTGCCATGCACTTCCTCACCGATGGAATGGCCGGTTCGGTGCACGAAATACTCCCCATACCCCGCCTCCTGAACCACCTGGCGGCAAACATCATCCACTTCCCACCCATAGGGGAATTCACCGGCTCGCACACGACCCTGCACAAAGGTGACGGCCGCATCCCGGGCCCGTCGAACAATCTGAAAAATGTCCTGGTGCCGGGCAGGCACAGTCGCCCCGACGAACCCCGTCCAGGTGATATCCCCATAGACCGCCCCTGCGCCAGGCTGCTTAGCCCACAGGTCGATCAGTACCAAGTCGCCCTGCCGGATAGGTGCTGATCCTTGGGAAGCCGGCGCGTAGTGAGGATCGGCGCTATGCGCATTCACCGCAGCAATCGGCGGACTCGAGGTCACCAATCCACGGACCTGCATGCGGGAAAGAATGTATTGCTGTAATCCGTATTCCGTCAGGCTGGACCGAGCAGCCAGCGAGATTCCGACAAATTCAAAAGCCTCGTCGACAATTGCGCGTAGCCCTTCAGCGGCCACCCGATGTGACGCCAATTGCGCATCATCCCACACCGCCTCAAATTGCTGAACCAGATCGGCAGAGGTCACCACCTCCGCGCCGAGACTGCGCACCAGATCAATTGTGCCGGCATCCACGCGTGAAAGATAGGGGATGGCATTCATCGGCGAATATTGCATCGCGACCCGCTTGGCAGAGTGCAGCAGGGCACCGAGAGCCGCCTGCTGATCGCGCCAGGAGACGTACGCACGGGCGTCTCCGGGCAACCCGTCCAGGACATGAGGCTCAATGCGATGCTGGAGCTTCACCGGCCTACCCTGGGCGGGAACCCAATAGTACCAACGCCGCGTGACATGGAGCGAGGGGTCTAGCAACAAGACGCGATACGCGATGGGGTCGAGGTGGCGAAAGTCGTAAAAGAGCCACCCATCAAGCCCCGGCTGCTCCCGGATGGCCTGTTGAATACGAATCACCCGTGCGTGAGAACGATCGGCCGCGTTCATGCTTGCCATCATAGCGTCATTCCGCCGTTGATACCACTGGGCAATCTCGCTGTTCTCTGCCCTCCACACAATGTTAGAATGAGCCGAACCCGCTATGGCTATCGTTCCCTCATCCGACCCCGCGCAGTACCGCGTCACCTTCTTCTTCGGGCCGGAAGCCGTCGAAGAGCGACCGGATCATCTGCGATGCGTCTTCAACGTGAAGAAGCGGAGCTGGAAAGGCGGCGTGCAAGTGGCTGTGGATGTGGCCCGGCATCACCTCGACCGGGCCCGCGAGCGAATTGGGTATGCCTCCTGGCTGGCTGAACTCTTACACAGCGGCCACCAAGAGGAGCGGGAGGAGCTGACCGGCCGCGCCGATGACCTCTTCGTCCAATCACTCTGTACCAGTGCGCTCAACTTGGCCCTCCAGGCGGGAATTGAACAGGTAAATCAACAGATCGACGCCGCCACGTTCGCCGACGAACTGCACCAACTCCTCGGTGAACAACCGGAACAGCTGACCGATCGAATTCGCCTCGAACTGGACCTGGGTGAGACTTCCGAAATCTAACGAGCAACGGTGCGGCAGCAAAGCCGGAAGGGGTTTGAAAACGGGGGGGAATTTGTTATAACGACAACGGACTCATCGGCATTCATTTTCCTTTCCACCGCATCAGAACTTCCGCACGAAGGAGGCACCCAACGTGAACGTCTCTGTCTATTCGCCCCTTAAAAGACGACGCAGCCTCTGGGCCCAAGTCCTCGTCTTCAGTCTGGTCACAGTCTGTTCTCTGGCCTTACTCATCGCCCCCGTCTCCGCGCAGGAATCGGGAGGCGCTTCCAATGTGCCGGTCTCGTCGAACGATGCCAGTCCTTCCGGTGTCGGCATTCAAGCGGGCTCCGCACTGGCCACCATCGTCTATTTCCCGCTCAAACTGGCCTTCGCGATCGGCGGCGGGGTCGTCGGCGGATTGGCCTATGGCTTCTCAGGAGGCAGTGAGCAGACGGCCAAGAATATCTGGATCCCCAGCATGTACGGCACCTACATCATCACGCCGGACCATCTCAAAGGCGATAAACCCATCCGCTTCCTCGGCGTCTCAGGGGAGCCTGCGCGAGAAGCCGTCGATTACACCCCGCAAGAACCAGCGCCGCTGCCTTTGGAGCCGATCCGCTAGCATGAAACCCGTCATCGGAGTCACGCCCGACTTCAATGCCGGCGATCGTCAAGAATGGGGCGGCAAAGAGCCCACGTATTTTCTGCGGGCTCGGTATATCCGCGCCATTGAGGAACTCGGCGGCGTGCCGGTGATTCTGCCACTCGTGGCGGACCGATCCGCACGCCGGCGCCTGCTGAAAGGGGTCGATGGACTCCTCCTGACAGGAAGCGGGCCGGACTTGGATCCAGCCCTGTACGGAGAACGAAAGCGCTATACCTTTCCGGTCGTCGCCGAACGCCGCTCCAGCTTTGAATTGGACTTGGTGCGGTTGGTCATCCGTCACCAGATCCCCACGCTGGCTATTTGCGGGGGTATGCAAAGCATGAATGTCGCCTGCGGAGGGAGCCTCTATCAGGATATTCCGGCCCAGGTCGACCATGTGTTGCAGCACCGACAGACGACACCGGCCGTTCAACTCTCACACAGCGTCTCCATCGCTCCCGGCAGCCTGCTCAATCGAATCGTCAAACGTGCCAGTATGCGGGTCAACAGCTCGCATCACCAATCGGTGAAAGCGGTCGGGCGCGCCCTTATTGCCAGCGCAACGGCTCCCGATGGAATCGTCGAGGCGATCGAACACCCCACGCACCCATTCTTTCTCGGCCTGCAATGGCACCCCGAATTTTTGTTCGAACGCCACCTCTTGCACCGACAACTCTTTCAGACATTCTTGCGGGCCGCCTCGCGCCGCCCGTCACTCCAACCTTCGCCTGCGAGACGCAGGAACAACTCATGACACGGGGCTCATTTCGCCATAACAGCGGACATGGACGTGGCGCCGCCGGAGAGAGGACACTGCGTGGGCAATCCGCTGTTCCGCACCAAATCCATCGAACGAATCCTCGCTGATTCCGACGCTCCTGAACATCGCCTGAAACGGACCCTGACGGCCTGGGACCTGACCGGACTCGGCATCGGCGCGATTATCGGCACCGGCATCTTCGTGCTGATCGGCACCGCTATTGTCGGTGATGCGCACCGGCCAGGCGCGGGGCCCGGCATCATGCTGTCGTTCATTCTTTCGGGCATCACCTGCGCGCTCGCCGCCCTCTGCTATGCTGAGTTTGCCGCCATGATCCCGGTCGCCGGCAGTGCCTATACCTATTCCTATGCCACCTTGGGAGAATTTCTGGCCTGGCTGACTGGCTGGAATCTGATCCTGGAATATGGCGTGGCCTGCGTGGCCGTCGCGATCGGGTGGTCCGGATACTTTAACAACATCCTCAAACTCTGCGGTCTTGAACTCCCGTACTGGGCCACTCATCCTCCCGGCGCGGACGGCGGCATTGCGAACATTCCGGCCGCGATCATCGTGCTACTCGTCACCGGCATCCTAATCGTCGGAGTCAAAGAGAGCGCGCGCGCCACCTGCGGCATTGTGCTCATCAAGCTGGCCGTGATCGCCTTCTTCATTGCAGTCGGCACATCCTCCGTCGACACGGCCAATTGGTCCCCCTTCATGCCGTTTGGATTTGCCGGCGTCGGCGCGGCCGCCGCCATCGTGTTCTTCGCCTATATCGGATTCGACGCTGTGTCCACCACCGCCGAAGAGGCCAAGAACCCCCAACGGGATTTACCCATCGGGATCTTCGCCTCGCTGGCCATCTGCACCGTGCTCTATATTTCTGTGGCCGCAGTCCTGACCGGATTAGTGCCCTATTCGCAGATCGACGTTCATGCCCCAGTAGCGGAAGGGCTCCGCATGGTCGGATTCAAGTGGGGAGCCGCCATCGTGGCAACCGGTGCGGTAGCGGGCATTACCAGTGTCCTGGTGGTGATGATGCTGGGCCAGATTCGGGTCTTTTTCGCCATGTCCCGGGACGGCCTCCTCGGACCCTGGCTTTCAGGCGTCCATCCGAAGTTTCGAACGCCCCACCACGCAACCTATTTGACCGGCGTGGCCGTCGCCATCATGGCCGCACTCATTCCGATCGGTGAGGCAGCGGATATGACGAACATCGGGACCCTCTTCGCCTTTGTCCTCGTCTGTATCGGCATCATGGTTTTGCGCTACACGAAGCCGAACCATCCACGCCCCTTCCGTATGCCATTCATGCCGGTCGTCCCCATTTTAGGAGTCCTGGCCTGCCTGGGCCTGATGTATTTCCTGCCCTGGATGACCTGGATCCGGTTTTTTGTGTGGACCATCATCGGCATCCTGGTCTACGCCATGTATGGGATGCGCCATAGCAAACTCGCCACAAGGCCCTCGACAGAACAGTCCGAGACACCTCGACCGGCATAGTCGAATTATGAGCCAGGAAACTGGTGACGGAAAAAACTAGGACGACGCTTCGGTTGGAGCAACCGGGGCGGTTGTCGGAGGTGCTGCTGCAGCCGTGGCCGCAGGTGGAGGAGATGCTGGCGCCGGAGCCGAGGTACCTGCTGCCGCAGGAGCGGGCTGAGCAGCCGCAGGTTTGGGAGGAGCCGCGGGCTTCGGCGGAGCAGGCCGCTCCGGTTTAATCCCGCCTTCCCAGGAAGGACCTGAATACATATCGGCAGCCAGCCCTTTGCCTTTCCACTTTTCTTCGAAATCTGCAGCGGCTTTGTTCGGGGTTTCTCCCGCACCCACCACGTCATTCCATGGATAGGCCCGGGGACCAATCTGGCACCCGGTCTCCGTACGCCTCAAATAGAGGGCAATCGGGTTCCCCCGGTACGGCCCGAGATAGATATGCACTGACCCCACATATTCAAGCAATGTGGCCACCGCGCCTCCAAGAAGAGGTGCATGATGCCATAAGAGGCGGGAAGAGGGCAAGATGGCGTATTGCGCCATCTAAAATCTTACCCAGGGACAAGTCGTTGCGCCATTTGCAAATCTTACCCTCCAAGTCCGCATGGAGCGG
>CAKKRE010000023.1 GCA_919902505.1 Nitrospiraceae bacterium | reverse complement strand
AATCCATTTCTGCTTACCAGCGGGTTCGATCATAGGTTTGAGCAACAGGCTCCTTATCGTCCTTAATTTCTTGATAAAGCGCCCGCAAGTCCCGGACCTCTCCTCGTGCAATCTGGCGTTTGGCGTCTGCTTGCAGATCATCGGCAGAGACAGGGACAAATGAATTGCTCTGTTCGTTGTAGCGGATCGCGCTGCCGAAGGAGTCGATCTGACTTTTCTTGAGTACGCCGGACTCGAAGTGCACCTGGCTATACAAGGCCGCGGCCTGACCGGTCATACGAAAACGATAAAGGGAGTCCCTGAGTGGTTTGAACTCGCCTCGGACGCGCTTCATAAATGGCGACGAATCCGCTGAACGCTCATCCTCTGGGGTTGTGTCGATCCGGCATCCACTCAACACACGAAAGTAGTACGTGGTACGGAACCGGACTTGGTCATCGATGTGCTGCGGTTCTAGACCGGAGTCCACGCGGAGAGCCGCAGGCACATCGCCCCAACTCGCGCAGCCGGATATGGCCATAACTGCCAGGCCGATCAGTGGAATGGGGCATAGTCGGTGTTTCATTGGGTTGATCCCTCTGGAAGTATTTGTCTCAGCGTTCCGATGGGCAGCTCCGTCTAACCATTTTGGGCAAGGCATCAAAACGAATCCCCCTCATCTCAGGCGGCTGGTTGTAGACGAACTACTACGTATGCGCAATACGTCCAAATGGCCCTATCTAGAACAAAATGCAACCATTTCGCCGTGAGATATTGGGAAACGAATCCGCCCTAGTACCTCTACTAGAGGCAAGCATCACTACGTACTAGGAAGGAAGAAATTGAAACATGTTGTCCAACCGTGAGGCTGCACCCCCAAAGTCACACGCGATACCCCGCCAGCAACAACGGTTACTCGACCGGAGCGACACAATCGCGTCCCGTTCACTCACTCCCACCGCATCCAAACAGATACGCCCCCTCTCGATTTGCCAGTCTCACTCGGGTCCGAACTGTCATATCCCTGTAATTTTCGTCATGCGAACCACTCAGCAGGGTCAATTCCCGCCGGCTGCCCGAGTAAACCACCAGGGTAGAAACCTGCCGTTCCTAGGGTCATGGCGAGCCACATCCCCGCGCTAACTGTATGAAAATATGTTCATGGTAGGATGAATCATGAGTCCTGAATTCTCAGTTGAACATTCCGCCGAAGAAACCTTCGTGACACAGAGGGCTGAAGACCTGACCTGGCACTAAGTTTGCTCATTTATCCGACTAGCGAGCATTGAAAATCGACTCACCCAAGGAGGACATCATGCGAGAACGCACCCTCACCTACGACGAAACGAAGGCGGCCGAAGCCGCATTCAGAGGCGAGCCTTTCAACCCGGCTTGGTCTGCCGCTGCGGCGACCGTCTACGCCGGAATCATGGAGGCCATGGAGAAGCGGGGGATGGCGGTGGTGGTTGAGTCCGAGATGGCAGAGGAATGCCTCACCGGGCGATAAATCCGACAACTCTTAAGCGTATGATGCAGTGGCTGAGTCGATCGACGTTTGGACCTGTTGACGAGGGAGCAAGGGGCCCCTGCCGGCTGCCTCGAAGCGGAAAATGCAATGTTAGCTGAGAGAGGCCATTGGTTAGCGGGTTGGTCTTGGCATCTCGCCCGACACGGGCATCACGGTTTCTTCGCCACGACCTTGCCGTTCTCCCACACATAAATTGGTGTGCCGTACATGCGAGCAGTCTTCCGGGCAACCTTGGCCGCCCGGCGCAGCGCGGCTCCGACCTGCTTCGAAAAATCGCCCGCGCTGGCTCTCCCTCCCGCCGTTTTCATGATTTCCCCTCCACCAACCTCGGCACCGCTCCGGAATTATCATAGACCGACCACTTGTCTGCCAGATCCTGGTATAGCATCTGAAAGTTCTTCGAGCTCCGACGAAATCGACGCACGACATCGGCCCGTGGTACATCATGCCCTCCCTGACGCACCCGCACGGCAATCCTCTGGAGGGCCAGGGCGACGGAAGGCAAGGAGAGGAAGACGATTTCAATCTGGTATCCATCCGCCTTCCACTGTTTTAGGAGCTTGAGGTAGGTCCGCCCGCTCAAAGTCGTCTCAAAAGCAAAGTTTACCCGAGCATCAGCCAATCGATTCAACTCCATCAGCAATAGGCGCCCTCCCTGCCTGGCCGCCAATTCCGGCTTGAGTGGCGACAACCCGCTCGCAATGAGATCGGCATTCACGAAATGGATGACTCCGCCCTCACGTGGAAGAAACTCTCGAGCGAATGTGGTTTTCCCGGCGCCGTTCGGCCCGGCAATCACAATGCATCGAGGAGCGCGACTGGATCGACCTAGTACCCGTGGCATCGGCGCATTGTCGCTTTTTTTCGTGTGTGAGACAAGCCGGCACTTGCACGTCACCCAGCTGCCTTGTCGATTCCGGCAACACCAATCTTCTTCCCAAACCAGGCACTGCCCGCTGCCAACACACACATCACTCCGCCGATTCCGATGATGCTGGCGACAGAGCCGAACGACTCCGCCACCCAGCCGAAGACACTCATACCAAGCATGGATGTCGCAGTGGCAATCGCCGTGTAGACCGCCATCACGCGGCCGACCATTCCAGCCGGAGCCACTTCCTGAATAATACCCCAGGCAATGGGGGTCCATGCCCCGAAGCCGATGCCGATGCAGCCCACGAGTACGGCCGCCAGGCGCAAATCATCCGTCCACGTCAGGCCCCACAAGGCCAATCCTGCAAGGGCGCAAGAGAGGGTGATCACCGAGAGCCGCCGCGAAAGGTCCCACTCGCTCATGCGGATCAACCCGACCGAAGAGAGCAACAACCCCACCCCAAGCCAGGACCAGAGATACCCGACCTCCACCGGTCCGAGCCCGAGCAGATGGCGGCCAAAGACAGGGAACAAAGTCGTGAACGCGCCGCTGCCGAACGTATAGACCGACGCGAGGACAATCAGAATCAGTACGGTGCGGTGGGTCAGAAACGCATAGCGGATGCCTTCGAGCAGGTGCCGGATAAATGGTCTCCAGCCATCTCCGTCAGCCGTTGTAGCCTCTGTCACTCGCAGCCGGATCGGTAGCAGGCATGCGGCTGACGCGAAATAGGTCATGGCGTTCAGGCAGAGCACGTCCTGAGAACCGGCGAACGCAATTCCAAGTCCGCTGACCGCCGGCCCGATGATGATACCGAGACTGGTCGTGCTCTGGAGGAGCGCATTCGCCGCCGTAAACTGCGGGCGAGCGACCATGAAGGGCACGGCCGATGACAGCGTGGGCACAAATACAGCCGTGGCGACGCCATACAGAAAAGTAAGGAGGTAGAGCGACCCGACTGTGAAATTCTCCACCGAGACCAGGCAGGGAATGAGCCCGATCAAGACGCCTCTTGCGACATCGCTTCCTATGAGGATCGTTTTCTTGGGGAAGCGATCGACGATCACACCGATGAACGGCCCGAAGAGAATCGGCGGGAGCGTCTGTAGAAGCCCGATGACGGTCGTCTTGAGCGGCGAGCCGGTCACCGCATAGACGAACCAGAGCAAGGCCAGCTTGCTGATGCCTTCAGCAACCTGGGACAGTACCTGGCTCCACCACATCAGACTGAAGTCGCGTGTGAGCAGCCACCGATGGGCTTCGGCCATGCCGCCAGTATAAACGTTTGCCGCAGGAGTGGAATCAGTAGGAATGGGTGGCGCTGAGAAATGTCTCACGCATGGTCCTTCCGCTCACGAGGGCTCGCTTGCCACATACCATCACGTTCGTTCCATGCAGACAGTCAGGTGTTCGCCATCTGTGAGGATCATCATGCCTGCGCGACAAGAACGGGACGGACTCTGCGAACACATGACACCGCCACTGCTGCAGTGAGCAGGAGCACAAGCCCCAAGCCCACCAGGCTCGCAGCGGGACCGATCGCGTCGGCCACCCACCCGAATCCCGTCATCCCCGCCATGGCGGAGGCCATGGAGCCAACACTAAACGTCGTGAGCACGCGGCCGATCAAATGGTCCGGTGTCACTTCCTGAAGCAACGCCCACACGATCGGATTGAGTACCGCGGTCCTGCCGCCGACGACAATGACGATCCCCGCCGCGACCAGAGGCGTCTCCAGCAGGCTCAAACTACAGACCGCAAGACCGCCGATGGTCATGCCGCTGACGACGATACGTAGTCGCCCCTGCATGTCACTCTGTTTTTTCCACGCCAGCCAGGTCGAGGCCGCCAACATCCCCACACCCAGCGCGGACCACAACCAGCCCAGTTGCACGGGCCCGACTTGGAGAAACTCTTTGGCATAGACCGGCAAGATGAAGACGAAGGCGCTCACACCCAGATTGTAGAGCGATGAAATGATCAGCAGGGTCAAGACCATGGGTTGCTGCCCGAACACGAAACGAAATCCGACCTTGAGCTCGTCCCACACGGAGGAGGAAGCATCCCTCGCTGCAACATGAGGGATGCTGAAGCGAATCGGCATCAGTCACAGGGCCGAAAGAAGGAAGGTGGCGGAGTTGACGAACAACACATTCTCCGCGTTGATGAGTGCAATCGTCACTCCGCTGATCGCCGGCCCGAGCAACATGCCGATATTGTTGGTGCCTTGGATGAGTGCATTCGCCGACATCAGCTCCGAAGGTCGAACAAGCAATGGCACGGCCGATACCAGCGCGGGGCCGAACACAGTGGAGACCACAGACGTGAGAAAAATCAGTCCATAGAGTCCCTCGATGGATAACATCTCCATGGCATACAGCGCCGGAATGAGAAACGTGAGCAGAGCACGAAGCAGATCGACCCATACCATCACGGCTTTTTTGGGTAACCGATCCAGATAGACGCCGATCAACGGACCGAACAAGAGCGGCGGGATCGTCTGGAGGAGTCCGACCATGGTCATCTTCATGGCCGATCCGGTCAGCTCGTAGACAAACCAGAGGAGCGCAACCTTGTTGAGGCCCTCCCCGATCTGAGAGGTGGTCTGTCCCCACCATAGCAGGCCGAAATCTCTGGTTTGAATGAGGCGCCACCCTCGACTGGGAATGGAGACTGATTGATCCTCTGTCATGATCGGGTTTCTCCTGGAATGACCGACGCACTGTGGTCGCAGCCACAACCTCCCGTACCTACGGCCAAGTCGTCCTGAACCATGCTACTCATTTCTGCCAGCCGGGGAGGCTAGGAAAAGCCCTGGAGGCAGATCGACAAATGCCTGGCAGGCATCACGATTTTGTCCAGTGAGCTGGCCTCGGGGCATCGTTCTAACTGTGCGTATCCAACGAGGCCCTTCCTAGGCCGCGCGTTCCGCGAGGTCCACGGCGCGACGAATAAGGAGCGCCACGTCTGTGGACGCCGGCGAGACGGCAGTTCCTCTTCCTCTCCCTCACCATTCAACCGATCAAGGGCCTGCTCGGGGGCATCGTCTACATGCGCGCGTCCAACGAGGGGAGTCCCCGACCGCGCGTTGCGCGAGCAAAGACGATGTCCCCGAGCAGGCCCCTGCTTCCACCCTCCTTTTCTCGTTCTACAATCATTCGGAGGAGCGTGGCCTGGGTGGTCCTCAACTGCGCGCGTCGAACGAGGGCCTTCATAGGCCGCGCGTTCCGCGAGCAAGAGGACGACCAGGCCGCGTTCCTCCCCCCCTCAAGCCTTCCCCCCTCCCTCCGATACAGGAACAGGAAACCCTTTTCTTTATTTCCCGGGAGGTCGCATGTCCAACATCATCGAACAAATCGACAAGGCAATCGGTGCGCATGGCGCGTGGAAGGTGAAACTACGGCAGAACATCGACGGCACGCTGGCACTGGTCCCGGCAGAAGTCGGTGTGGACAACCGCTGCGAATTCGGCAAGTGGCTGTATAGTCTGGCCGGTACCCCCGCCGCCACAGACCCCTATTACAAAGAGATCCTCGAACTGCACAAGGCCTTTCACAAGGTCGCGGCGACGGTCGTCACCAAGGTGCAATCGGGGGATAAGACCGGCGCGGAAGCGTCGATCGGCTTTAAGGGTGACTACACGGCGGCATCGTCCAAGTTGACGGCCAAGATGATGGAGTGGAAGAAGACAGCCACGAAGGCAGCCTGATCGAGCCCGGCGATGCGCTGGAGAAACTCCCTAGCGTCTAGGGAGTTTCTCCAGCCTCCTCGCCGACTGACAAGATCACACTCATCCCTTCAGACCAAGACTTGCGGGACTAAGCCGGCGTTATCTCACAGAATTTTTAGAAGCATTGCCTAGAAAGCTTCCCCGGCACGGTCCCTGCTCTATGCTGCTTCAGAATTAACCGGATATCTACGAGATGCCCTTATCCATTCTGCTCATCGACAACAGCCCTGGCGAATGTGAACTCTTTCGCCAGGCCCTGACGCAGTCCGGATACAAGGGTCGCTTGGAGATCACCGATGGCAGCCGTGCAGCGATGACCTATCTCAACGATCACGTACCCAACGATGAACCGGGCTTGATCCTGCTCGATCTCAAATTGCAGGGAGAACGCGGAGTGGATGTGCTGACACGCCTGAAGCAGGATGCGCGGCTTGCGCCGATTCCCGTGGTGATTCTCACCAGCTCCGACGACGCCGTGGATGTGCGAGCCTGTTACCAGGCCGGAGCCAACGGCTACGTAGTCAAGCCGGGACAATTCGACGATCTTGTGAGCCTCTCCCTGCACCTCTGGAAATTCTGGCTGGAACACAACTGCACCAGACGGATGGCCACCCCATGCTGACCCGCGCCGCGCTCAAAAATCCCTACGCCGTCTTTGCGATCTGCATGATCGCGCTGATCTTGGGTGCCGTGTCCTATCAGAAGATGCGTGTGGACATCTTCCCCGAGATCAAGCTGCCGTCGATTCTCGTCACCACCTTCTATCGCGGGTTGAGCCCTAGCGAAATGGAAGGGGCGATCACGCTCAAGATGGAGCAGCGCTTCGTCGAAGCGAGCTACGTCGAACACATCGAGTCCCAATCGCTCTCGGGGATGAGTTACATCAAGGTCTTCTTTCAGCCGGACTACGGCATCGATTCGGCCCAGTCGGAACTGACCAGCCTGGCCTACAGCATCATCCGCCTGCTGCCGCCCGGCGTCTATCCGCCCTCCGTCTATAAGTTCGGCGTATCGAGTCTGCCGGTGGGTTACCTCTCCATCTCCAGCGACACGCTCGGCCCCAAGGAAATCCGCGACCTGGCCTACTTCAACGTACGCCAACAGATCGCCACCATCCCAGGCATTTCCTTCGGCCCGCCGTTGGGCGGCAAGGTCCGGCAGATCACTGTGTTCCTCGACCAGCAACGGCTGCTCGCGCGCGGCGTCTCTCCCTCCGAGGTGGTCAATGCGTTGAATGCACAGAGCGCCATCATTCCCGCCGGCGACATCAAGATCGGTGACCTCGACTATTACGTCTACTCCAACAGCCTCGTGGACGTGGTGGATGAGATCAACGACATCCCCATCAAGATCGTGAACGGCACGCCGGTGTTGATCCGCGACATCGGCACCGCCTCCGACAGCGCCGCGGTGCAGACCTCGATCGTGCGGGTGAACGGCCGCGAAGCGACCTATATTCCGATCACCAGGCAGGAAGGCGCCAACACGCTGGAAGTCACCGACGGCATTCGCGCGAAGCTCTCGAAGCTCTCGGAGATTCCATCCGGCACGACCATCAAGTTTCTCTACGACCAGTCACTCTACATCCGCCAGGCCATCGCCAATTTGCAGAAAGAAGGCCTTCTCGGCGCCGGTCTCGCGGGTTTGATGATCTTCATCTTTCTCGCCAGCGTGAAGGCTGCGCTCGTCGTCGGGCTGGCGATTCCCCTCTCCCTGACCGCCGCGCTGGTCGCGCTCTACCTGACCGGCCAAAGCGTGAACTTGATGACGCTGGGCGGACTGGCCCTGGTCATCGGTACCCTGCTGGACAACAACATCGTGGTGCAGGAGAACCTGCATCGGCATTTGGAAATGGGCAAGGACGGACGTTCGGCTGCTGAAGACAGTGCCATGGAGCTGACGCTGCCGATCCTGGTGGCCACGATCTGCATCCTCATCGTCTACCTGCCGATCATGTTTTTTACCGGCATCGTGAAGTATCTCTTCGTGCCGCTGGCGATGACCGTCGCCTTCGCCATGTTGGCCGACTATGTCGTCTCCATGTCGGTGACGCCGGTCGTGTTGGCCTGGCTCTACCAGGCGGGTCACGCCAAGTCTTCCGAACACGAGGCATCGGCCGACGAGGGGTGGTTCCGGTATGTGCTCGCCATCTACGAACCGTTGCTCACCGCCGGTGTGCGCTTCAAGCCCGTCGTGATCGGCCTGGCTGCACTCGCCCTGGTCGCGACCGCGGTCTTTCTGCTGCCTCGTCTCCACACCGAGTTCTTCCCCAAAGTGGATGCGGGGAATTTCACCATGTTGGTCATGGCGCCGGAAGGATCACGGATCGAAAAGACCACGGCCATCGTAGGTCAAATCGAACAACTTGTGCACGATACGATCCCGAAGGACGATCTGGAAGAAGTGATCTCGAACACGGGTCTTTACTTCGGCGATGCGGCGCGCTTCGCCCCGAATACCGGGAATCATACGGCGTTCGTGCTGGTGAATCTGGTGACCGGACATCAGGGACATACGGAAGACTACATCGCGGACCTTCGGAAGAAGTTCAAGTCTTCTCTGCCCGGTGTCGAAATCGCCTTTCAAACCGGCGGCATCGTCAGCGATGTGTTGAACTTCGGCCTCAAGGCGCCGATCGACATCCAGGTCAAAGGCCCAAGCCTCGACGTCATCAGGCCGGTCGCGGAGCAGATCCAGCAGCGGATCGCACAGGTGCCCAATACGGTCGATGTACGGATCAAGCAGGGCAAGAGTTATCCCGAGCTGCATATCGATGTAGATCGCATGAAAGCCGCCTACTACGGCATCAACCAGAATCGCGTGGTCGTCGATGTCATCACCGGCATCAGCTCCAACCTGGCCCTCTCCCCCAACTACTGGCTGGATCCCAAGACCGCCAACGGCTATTTCCTGCTTGCGCAGTACCCGGAGCAATCGCTCACGACGACGGAAGACCTGTTGAACATTCCGATTATCGGCGCGCGCACGCCGCTGCCGCCGACTGCCAGCCTCACGGGCGGCGGTATGCAAGGCTCCACGCTGGCGCTACAGAACACGCCGTTTGCCGGACGGCAAATGGACATGGCGAGCGGGTATTACGCTACGGGAGACGACCGGCGCGGACCGCCGGTGATGTTGCGGGATGTGGCGACGCTCAACTTCAAAACCGGCCCCGATTCGGTCGACCACTATGATCTCTCGCGCTTGATCAACGTGCTGGTGACGCCGGTCGGAAACGATCTCGGCCATGTAGCCAAGGACATCGAACAAGCGCTGGCCGGCGTGCCACTGCCCAAGGACGTGACGGTGCAACTGCGCGGCGAAGTGGCCAATATGCGCGGCGCAATCCAGAACTTTGCCCTGGCCCTCCCCCTCGCCGTCGTGCTGATTTATCTGGTGATGGTGGCGTTGTTCCGGTCGTTCATCGATCCCCTCATTATTCTGGTCGCCGTGCCGCTGGGCTGGATCGGCACCGTGCTCACATTGCATCTCACCAACACGTCCGTGAACGTCGAGTCGATGATCGGGACGCTGATGATGATGGGCATCGTGGTGTCGAACAGTATTCTGCTCGTCGACTTTGCCAATCGTATGGTTCGCCATGGAGCCACGGCCGAACATGCCGTGCTCGAAGCGGGTCGCCGCCGCATTCGCCCGATCCTTATGACGGCCCTCGCGACGATTCTCGGCCTCCTGCCGCTGGCCCTCGGCTTCGGCGAGGGCAATGAAACGATGGTGCCCCTGGCCCGCGCGGTGGTCGGCGGGTTGGCGGTCAGCACGATCATGACGTTGTTGGTGGTCCCCATCATGCACTCGCTCGTGTTGATTCGCCGGGAACGTCCCCCTGTGTCTTCGACCGCGCCGGCGACTCTGGAGGAAATTTGATGACCGAACAGGTAGTCCCGCCCCCGTTCGTGAAACGCCCCAACCGCACGCCAGTCTGGATTGGTGCAGGTGTATTCCTGATCCTGGCAATCGGGGGCTACCGCTATTGGCACGAAGAGGAACCGGCCAACTCCCCGACTCCTGCAGGTTCGCCCGCGACCGCGCAGTCGGAACCGCCGGCCGGCCCGACTCCCTCGGAATCGGACTCCGCCCCGGTCGATGTGCAGGTCACCAAGCCGACCCGACGTGACCTGGTCTATACGGTCAAACTGCCGGCCAATGTGTCGCCGCTGTATCAAACCACGCTCTACGCCAAAGTCGCCGGCTATCTGAAATGGATCGGCCCGGACAAGGGCGATGCGGTGAAGAAGAACGAAGTGGTCGCCGTGATCGACGCGCCCGAGGTGGAAGAGCAGTATCAGCAGGCCGTGTCGGATTACAAAATCAAGAAGCTGACCTACGAACGACTGGCCAAGGTCTGGAAGGAATCGCCCGACGTGATCGCCAAGCAGGACGTGGACGTGGCCGAAGCCGCTTATCAAGGTGCCCGACACCTAATGGAGCAACGGGTCGTCATGCGGGACTACACCAAAGTCCGCGCGCCCTACGACGGCATCGTCACCGCTCGCTTCGCCGATCCCGGCTCATTGATTCAGATCGCCACCTCCTCAGCCACCAGCGCGATTCCGCTGTTTACGATCATGGACCTCAACACGGTTCGCGTCTATGCGAACGTCCCGCAAGACGACAGCCCCTGGGTCGTTCCCGGCAAAACCAGCGCGACCGTGAAGGTTACGGAGCTGCCCAACCGGTCGTTCAGCGGCGTCATCACCCGCTCCACCCTGGCGCTCGATCCTGCGACGCGGAGCCTGCTGGTCGAAATTGATCTACCAAACGCAGATCATGCGCTCCGGCCCGGCACCTTTGCCGAAGTGGCGCTCGGGTTGCGGGAAATTCCTCAGGCCCTAGTGGTTCCGCCACAGGCGGTCATCAGCACACCCAAAGGAAAATCGGTCTTCATTGTCGAAGAGGGAAAGGCCAAGTCGGTCGCGGTACAGACCGGCATCAGCGACGGCCGCTGGATCGAAATCACCTCCGGCTTGCAGGGCCACGAAGAAGTCGTCGCGGTCGGGAAACGCCGCCTGCTGGACGGCATGCCGGTTCAAGGCTCGCCGTTCAATCTGCCTGACGCCAAACTGTCCCAACAGAAATTCGAGCGTCGCGTTCCCGGTGGCACTCCCCCGCTGCCGCCCCCCGCACCGAACGGGACCTCGCAGAAACAGGGAGCACGCCCATGAGTCGCTTATTGTCGCAGGCCCCCCTCAGGACGCTGACGACGTTGGCGTTGACCCTACTGCTGGTCTCCGCCGCACAGGCCCAAGACGCGGAACAGCCCCAAACGCTGCCCCACGGCAGTTTTCTCGGCGTCCAGCGCGCCGTCGATATCGCCGTGAAAAACCACCCCATGCTGATCGAAGGTGTGGCGAACCTGAAAGCCTCGGAAGCGCGCACCGAACAGGCCCGCTCCCTCTACTACCCGCAGGTCTATGCGAACGCCAACACGATAGCCGGCGCCGGGGTGAGCAACCCGCGCTTCATGGTCGGCGGTGGATTGCTCCGTGAAAACCAGACCACCTTCACCGGCGGCGTCATCGCCAATCAACGCATCTACGACTTCGGCTACACGAGCAATCTGGTGGAGTCGAGCAAACTCGCCGAACGCGCGCAGGGACAGGATGTCAGCGCCCGCCGTGCCCTGGTGTTGCTGTATGTGCAACGGGCCTATCTGAATAGTCTCAAGCGGCGGCGGCTGGTCCAGATTGCGGAAGAAACCGTCCGGGAGCGCGGGATCATCGCCGGGCAGATCGAGACCCTCTACCGCCAGCAACTGAAATCGAAGCTCGACTTCGATCTGGCCCATGTGGAGCTGGTCAATGCGCAATCGCTCCTGGTGCGAAGCCGCAACGATTTGAAAGCCAGCTATGCCGACTTGAACCGGACCATGGGCATCGTCGGCACCGACGACTACGTCCTCGAAGACATTTCCGTGGAGGTGCGTCCGCAGAAGACGCTGGAAAGCCTGATCAACGAAAGCCTGTCGCATCCGGAAGTGAAACGCGCGAAGGAGCAGACCGCTTCAGCCGATGCGAGACTCACCGCGACCAAACGCCAATACCTGCCGACGGTCTCGGCGATCGCCAGCGGAGGAACCTTCGATCCCTTCGACGCCCGCCAGAACCAGCAGACCGGCGGGTGGTGGATGGCCGGCGCGATGGTGTCCATGCCCCTCTTCACCGGATTTCTGATCGAGAATCAAGTCGTGGAGGCGAACGCCAATCGTCAGGCCGCCTCCGCCGCAACCAGCAATATCGAACAGGCGCTGACGCAACAGGTGACCAACGCCTATCTCGACACCCTGACCTTCGCCCAACAAATCACCCTGGCGGAAGAACAGGTCAAAACGGCGCAAGAAGCGTTGCAGCTTTCGAAACAACGCTACAAACTGGGGTTGGGCACGGTGGTGGAAGTGACGCAATCGGAAGTGGCGGTGACCGCGGCGCAAACCCGGTTGGCAGAAACCCAATTCGACTACAAGATCGCGGAAGTCACGCTGGCCTACACGTCTCAGGGCGACGACACCGGGCGCATTCTACTGCTGAGCCGCGCGACTCAGCCCGCGCCCGACACCGTCAGCCGTTTGGAAGGTCCCCGCGCACCAGCCAATTAGCAGGCTTTACGCCGAGCCATGCTCGTCGTCCGTGAAGCGCCGTCGTATCTCCTGTCGTCAGCGATCAACTCTTCTGAAACGATTCACGAGAGACGCGTCACGCTCGACGCGGGTTTCAGCTTACACCGGTTGGCCGGGGAAGACTCTGGCGAAGTCGATCACCAGTTCGTCCCTGGAGTTGGCGAGGAGCCAGTCCCAGATGCTGGTGCTCTGATGCACCATGGCCTGGTCGAGATCGAAAAACAAATCGAAGCCTTTGGAAACGATGGGGTTCATCGGGTAGCGGCGATCGTAAATCATGCCGTAGGCCGGAATACCGTACACGGTCTGCCAGTTCCCCAAAATAAAGTGCAGCTCGGTCCCCCGGACGTAGAGCCCGCCCGACGTGATGATCCGCTTGACCGAGGTCTGCGGTTGACTCAGGTAGTAGGTGACCCGCTCATTCTCCCGCGCCAACCGTAACGCTTCGACCAACTGCGGGACCAGAATCGCGATCTCCCCGTCCCGAAACATCGGCAATCGGATCGAATCCCCGGAAATCCAGCGCTGGATCGAAGCCCGGTGCTCCTGCACCGTAAGGCCCATCAGCACGCGACGCACCTGGTCGTGAGAGAACTGGGACGGATGCGTGAAATGACCCGGCGGCCACTCCGGCAGCACATTGGCATCCAACTCCAAGCGGACAAAATTGACGGGATCTTCGTAGACGGTCCGCGAGGGGACCTGGGGGATGGCACATCCGGCGGCGGCCAAGGCCGCGGCGGCAAACACCGTCATCCGTGAAACGTGAAACGCGAATCGTCGGCCGACCCGCCCCTCTCTCTTTGAGTTTCCCCTCTTCACGTTGTACGTTTTACTTTTTACGTTTCACGGCCATTACTCGATAATGGTGACGGTCATTTCGACGCGCTCCAGCGGGTTATCCCGCCCGTCGCGCTTGGAGCCGACCACTTTGTCGACCACGTCCAGTCCGTTTTGCACTTCACCGAAGACCGTATACTGCCAGTCCAGAAAGTTGGCATCGTTGACGCAGATAAAAAACTGCGAGCCCGCGCTGTCCGGATCGTTGGCGCGCGCCATGGACAGGGTGCCCCGCTTGTGCGGCTTGCTGTTGAACTCCGCCTTCACGTTGTGCCCTGGACCACCCATCCCATGCGAGGCGCGGTCCGGATTCTTGCTATTGGGATCGCCGCCCTGAATCATGAAGCCGGGGATCACCCGGTGAAACGTCGTGCCGTTGTAGAAGCCCTTCTTCGCCAGATCGACGAAGTTCTTCACATGACCGGGCGCCACGTCGGGAAACAAACGCAACACGATCTCGCCCCATGGCTCGTTCTTGGATGTGACAGAAATGGTCGCTACCGGTGAACCCGCTTGTGCCGTCATCTCGTATCCTTTCCTACTCAGTTAAACTTGAAGGGCGCAACACTCTCCCCTTCCAATCCCTGGCTGACCGCCGTCCAGCTGAGGCCATCGTCATCGCTGCGAAAGACCCCAGAACTGGTGCCGGCGTAGAAGCCCCCTTTTTCACCTTCGATCAACACTTGCACCGACAAATTGCTGAGCCCCTTGTTCAAGGGAACCCATTGCCGCCCCTTGTCGACGGTCTTAAAGATGCCCCGACCCGTGGCGACATAGACGCCGCGCTCGTTGCTGATCAAACCGCGGATCGAATCGTTCGGCAAGGCCCGACTGATCGGCAACCAGGTTTTGCCCGCATCGCCGCTGCGGAAGACACCACCGTCGAACGTGCCGGCATAGACACCCTGCTCCTTATCCACGGCCAACACCCGGATAAAATTTTCGACCAATCCCTCGTGGTCGCGCAGCCCTTGCCGCAACCGCGTCCATCCGGTCGACCGCTCCTTATAACTATGCACGCCCTTCCCGGAGGTGCCTGCGTAGAGGGTCCCATCGTCGGTCCGGACCAGCGCGTGCACCAGAATTTCATCCAAACCGGTGGACACGACTTTCCATTGATCCTGCGCGGCATTCAACAGATAGACGCCGTCGCCGGTTCCGGCATAGAGCCCCTTGGCATCCATCATCAAGGCTTTGATCTCCAGACGCTTGAGGCCCTTGTTGACCGGCTGCCAGATCTTGCCCCCGTCACGCGACCGGAAGACGCCGCCGCGAAACGTACCCGCGTAGATCGCGCCGTCCTTGCCGGTGGTGAGACAGAGCACGAAGGGATCGGTCAATCCCTGGTTGACCGGCGTCCAGGACCCGCCACGATCGGCGCTGCGAAAAATGCCCATGCCGAAGGAACCGGCATAAATCACTCCTCCGGAGCCGGCCGCCAGGGCCTGAATACTCGTGTTGCCGATATCGGCGGAGACGCCCGGTTCCTGCCCCGGATGCCCCTGCTCCAGATTCAACGGAGCAGCGCCCTCGCTCCCGCCCGGGAAAGATGCCGCATGTGCGAACCACTGCGGACCGCCGAGTGTCAACGCCGTCAACACCAGCATGTGACGCAGCATAGAGTGATCATCCTTCCAAAAGTGTGAGCGCCGGATTACCGAACGCGATGACCGGCCGTGCCGATGGGTATATCAGGATCGAGCGGCAGATTCATGTCGGGAGCCGGCCCTGCGGCCCGCCCGAAGATCTTGGCCCCGATGATCCCGATTTCATAGAGTACCATGAGCGGGACGGCCATCAGCAACATGGTAAACAGCGTGGCGTCCGGGGTCACGATGGCCGAAATGATCAGCGCCGCCATGATAGCGTGTTTGCGATAGTGCGCCAGCACCGCAGCCGAGACAACTCCCACTCGCGACAACAGGGTCAGTACCAGCGGCAGTTCGAATGCGCAGCCGAAGATCAGAAGAAATTTAACGTTGAAGTCGATATAGGTCCCGACACCGAGCGCCGGGGTGATGTCGCGATCCATACCGAAGCTGACGAAGAAGTCGATGACGAGCGGCAGAATGACGAGATTACAAAAGACCAGGCCGAGCGCAAACAACGAGGCCGCCAGCAGGAACAAGGGAATCGCCCAGCGTTGCTCCTTGGGGAGCAACGCCGGTTCGATAAACTTCCAGCACTGGTAAAACACCATGGGCAGGCTGAGGATGATCCCCGCCAGAAACGACACTTTGATGGACGCAAACAGCGCTTCCGTCGGCCCGTAAAACACCAGTTGATTGGGAAACGGGCGATTGAGCCAGGCGACCATTTCGGAGGAGTAGGCAAACGCCGTGGCGAACGCGACCGCCAAGGTCACCACGATGATCAGCAGCCGCTTCTTGAGCGACTGAATATGGGCGGCCAGTGGTGCGAGCATTGCCTGTCTGAATCAACGACCCGGCCTTCCGCTCCTTGGGCTCTCATACCGGCTCGATGCGAGCAGCGGCGGGATGCGACCGGGACGGAAAGCCGGGGATCTTCGCTAACGCGAGGATCGAATGAGTTCGGCTATCTTGTCTTTCGTGGCCAGCTTTTCTTTTTGCAACTGCTTCTTCAGCACTTCTTCCGCCGGCGTGAGTACATGCCGCCGTTGTAAATCGGCTAACTCGGCATCGAGGCGATGGTGAGATTCTTCAAGCGCACGGAATTCTGTGTTGGACCGCCGTAACCGTTCAGTGATCGCCGTCTCCGTCTGCATGTCGCACCTCCTGGTTGATTACATACGTTCGTGGATAACTGTCCTGTTGCCCGGCTCCCGGAATCGTCCTACGGCTGCCCGCACAAGGGGCCTGACTGGAGCGGCGCCATTTCCATCAGCACCGCATCTTCGTCAGGGTTCACATAATACCGCGTCCGCGTGGCCGTCTGACGAAACCCTAACCGGTGATAAAGGGTCAACGCCTCCTGATTCGACGCCCGCACCTCCAACATCGCCCGACTGGCACCGCGCTCCAACCCGGCCCGCAATGCCGTGCAGACCAGCCGCCTCGCCACGCCCTGTCGGCGAAACGGGGCGAGCACCGCCAGGTTCATCAACCGCACTTCCTCGAACACGATCCAAAAACAAAAATAGCCAGCAATCACGACGGAGCCCGACCTGGGGTCGTGACACTTCGCGATGAGGAACTGCGCAAATTGATTACCTGACAACTCGGCTGCCAACATTTTGCGCGTCCAGGGTGCAGAGAAGCAAGCCTGTTCGATGGCCCACACCTCATCCAGGACCTCGGCGGTCGCCGGTTCAATCAGCACCGAATCTGACGCCATGTCGGAACCAATTCCCAATCCAATTGCCTACTTCCTGGCTCGTGGATCGGCGTCTTTTTGACCGCGTTTCCGGCGGCCCTGCGCCAATTTGCTCGCGACCCGTTGCCGACGCCGTTCGAGTGCCGATACGCCCTGCTGCTCGTCGAATTTCACTTCTGCTTCCGTGCGCTGCACGTAGCGCGGAACCAGCTCCTGCTCCGCAACCTGCCCCTTCTCCAGACGCTCAAGCCCTGCAAGACCGACACTCACGGCCGAGGGCCGTTGTTGCTCCGGCCTGACTTCCCGCACCTGCCCGCCAACGGCTTCGACGGCCTCCCGAATGTCCTTTTCATAGGCCTGCCAGCCGTCGCCGAATAACGTGCAAGCGTTGGCCCCTTGTAACGCCCGGGCCACCGAAGCAGGAGGGCCCACCTGCTCGGCGATGTGGGTCCGCAACCCCGCTTCCGGCAGCCACTCATAGGCGGCCCAGTACACTTCATTGTGCCGACTCTTCAGGACCGGCACCAACAAGCCCTTCACATCGCGCAGATTCCGGGCCATCGCTTCCAAGGTCGGTACCGTCACAATCGGCATCCCCAAGACAGCGCGAAATCCCAACATGGTGGCCAACCCCACTCGCAGGCCGGTGAACGAGCCTGGCCCTATCGACACGGCCAAACCCTGGAGATCCTTCAACGAGAGTCCGGCCTCGCGCAACAGGCGATCGATGGCGCCCATCAACGTGCGTGCGTGCGATCCCTCGGCATCCTGTTCGATCAGAGCCAACACTTGCTCATCCTGGAGCAGTGCCACACTCTGCCAGGCCGTGGCCGTATCGATCGCCAGTAGATGCCTGGCCGGTTTCGTCTTCATACCCGCCCAAGCTCGCTCGCCTTGATCGGTTCATTCGGCACCAATTCGTGAAACGTGACCTGCAAGCTTCCCGACCCTTGCCCGTCGGTCATCCGAATAGCGAAGGGGCGCATGATCCGCTTATCGGCTGTAGGCGCCTGGCCGTTCACCGCCGATACCGCCTCGACCACACCGCCCACCGAGCGGTAGTCGTCGAACTGCATCGTGGCTTCGACGTCACCGGACGGCGACAGGCGCTCTTCCTGCACGACCAGCAAATTCCGACGATCGAACCAGATCCGCCTGGCCACGAACGGAGCCGTGCCATTCAGGCCCGGCGCGGTCACCACATCGAGTCGATACCGGCTGCCGTCTTCCGTCAATCGTACCGACTCGTCAGGCCCGACCACCTGGGTCCCGATGATCCCGCTCATCGCCCAGACACTCAGTTGAAAGGGGCGCGTCAGTTGGCCGAGTTGATCCGCCTCAGAGGGACGGCCGCTCACCTCACGTCCCATGGTCGGTAACCGGAGCTTGAATTGATCTTCGATCTGCACAAATTCGAATATTTCGCTGCCCACCGCAGAGAAGCCGCGCAACCGGATGGCGTTGGGACGTTGATAGAACACCGTGCCTTGCACGCGCTGGCCGATCGGCAGGATGCCGCCGGTAATCTTTGCGCTGAAGAGCCCTTTGATCGTACGAACCTCGCCTGCCTGTTCCTGCAGGAGTGCCGTTAACTGCTCCGCCGTCGCCTGTTTGAGCTGGATGGTCTCAGCCGGACCGAAGAGCGCACAGCCGGAGAGTACCGAGAGACACAGCAGAACGACAACCGTACCGAGCGAGGCAGTCTTACGTTTCACCTCTACCGTTTCACCTTTTGCTTCACGCCAGTACTGCATCCAACGCGTCTCCGACTTCATGAATGCCGATCAATTCAATGCCCTCGACAGGTTCCATCTTGGCGACGTTTCGCTCCGGTAAAAGACAGCGTTTGAATCCCATTTTGGCGGCTTCGCGAATCCGCAGCTCGGCCTGGCTGATCGCCCGGACTTCACCACCCAGTCCGACTTCGCCCATGACGAGCGTCGTAAAATCGATCGGACTCTCCCGCAAACTCGACGTGACCGCGGCGACAATGCCCAGATCAATGGCCGGTTCGTCGATGTGGATCCCGCCGACCACATTCACATACACGTCCTGCCCGGAGAGGTGCATGCCTAATCGTTTTTCCATCACGGCCAGCAACAATGACAGGCGATTCGGCTCGACACCATTGGCCATACGCTTGGGCATGGGATAGTTGGTCCCCGAGACCAGCGCCTGCAGTTCCACCAGGATCGGCCGCGTCCCTTCCAGGCTGGACACCACCACCGAGCCGGTGCTGCGTTGCGGCCGCTCGGCGAGAAATAACTCGGAGGGGTTGCTGACTTCCTCCAGGCCACCGTCCTTCATTTCAAAGACGCCGATCTCGTTCGTCGAGCCGAACCGGTTTTTCACCGCTCGCAAAATCCGGAAGCTATGGCTCTTGTCCCCCTCGAAATACAGCACCGTATCGACGATGTGTTCCAGCAAGCGCGGCCCGGCGATGGCGCCTTCCTTCGTGACATGCCCGATGATGAACACCGGCACGTTGCTGCGCTTGGCGAACCACATCAGCTGCCCGGCCACCTCCTGCACCTGGCTGATACTACCCGGCGCGGACGTGAGCTGCTCGGTGTAGACCGTCTGAATCGAATCCACCACCACGGCCGCCGGCTGGATTTCCTGGATGGCTTTGAGAATCTGTTCGAGGCTGGTCTCCCCGAGGATCAGGAGATGTTTGCCGTCAATGCCCAGACGTTGCCCCCGCATCTTAATCTGCCGGGGAGACTCCTCGCCGGAGACGTACAGAACCTGCTCACCCGGCGCCGCAAGCAGGGGCAAGGCTTGCAAGAGTAAGGTGGTCTTGCCGATGCCGGGATCACCGCCGATCAGCATTACGGAACCGGGGACCACACCGCCGCCCAACACGCGGTCGAACTCCCCCATACCCGTACTGTGCCTGGGTTCCCCCACGATTTCGATCTCCGAGATCGGCGTCGCCACCGCCATGGCGGTTTTGAGGAGAGCTTGCCGTCCTTTGGGAGCGGCCGGTAGACGCTCTTCTTTGAGGGTGTTCCAGCCTCCACAATCGGGGCAGCGCCCAAGCCATCGTGGGGCCTGGTGGCCGCACGCTTGGCAATGAAAAGTTGTCTTGGCCTTCATCCCTACTCGCTCCACATCAAGGACACATATTTCCAGGCATCGTAAAGGAAACAGGAGAGAAAAAGGAAGCAGTCGATGGGCGCATGAATGGAGAGATCCGCCTGAAGTGCCGGTAAAATCCTACGTCTATCAGCGCAGCAATCAATTGGAAGCAGCAAGAGGATGAAAGGGAAGACCAAGAGGAAAACCGGGATGAAACAGAAGCCCGGCACACAGATCGTTCGGCGTCAGGCTTTCCCGCCCTCAACCGGCAATCCTGACAATTGGAAGAGTGCGATGGCCGCAGCCGCCGCGGCGTTGAGGGATTCGACCCCCGGTTTCAACGGGATGGTAAATCGAACGGTGGCGGCGTCCAGAACCGGTTCAGACAGGCCCCGACTCTCGCTGCCGATCGCCAGCACCGTTCGCGCAGGAATACTCCGAATCGCCCGGATGGGCACGCAGCCCTCACTGGTTCCCGCGTCGGCGGCCATGATCACGAGATCCAGGTTCTGCAGTTCTTCGAGACTGGTGTGGGGAAAGATGGGCAACTGAAACAACGCGCCGGCGGTCGCACGCACGACCTTCGGGTTGAACACGTCGACGGAATGGGGTGCCAGCCACAAGGCACTCACATTGAGCGCCGCCGCGGTCCGAATGATCGTCCCCATATTCGTCGGATCCTGCAGCATATCCCCGTAGAGGCCGAAGATTTTCGGTTGCGCCAGTATGGCCGACTGGTTCCAGGTCGGCTGATGAACGATGGCCAGCACGCCGCTGGAGGTTTCGACATCGGACAATTGGGCCAACTGGTGTTCCGGACAGCTGTGGACGGTACACCCGGTGCCGACAATCTGCTGCGCGACTTCCGGCGGTTGTCGTTCAAGAAACGTTGGGGTGACGACGAGGCAGACGATGTGTTGAGGTGTCGACTGCAATAATTCGAGGATGGGTTTTGTGCCTTCAAGCACGAAGACCCGTTCGCGGTCACGCGTACGCTTCGTCTTGACGACATCCCGTATGTGGGAAAGAAAGTTGCGAGAAACGGTGCGAGGTGAAAAGGTCAACAGTTACCCAGAGTCCGCGACACTGCGAGGAGGCCTTACTGAACAGGCAAGACCTCCCCGACATATACCTATTTGCGTTTCTTGCCGGAAGCCGCTTCCGCGGCGCGGATACGTTGCGCACGGACCTTGGCTCGCTTGAGAGCCGAGAGCTTGCCGCGGGTCCGATCCCGCTCAGCCTTCAATCGCTCAAGCTGCGCACGAAGGTGCACGCGCTCTTCTTTGTAGATATTGGCACATTCCGCAGGCGACAGGTTCGTCCAGTCTCCCGTTCCACGCGCCCGCTTGATTCGCGCTTCCAACGATTCACGCAGCAGCTTCTCGCGCATCGACATCAATGACTGCAAGGCTTCCTGCCGCCGCTGGACTTCTTCCTCTTCGGCCATAATGCCGCGAATGTCGGTTCCTAACATCGGCTGATCCTCCTCGCTCGAGACAACAATTAGAACGCCTCATTCTACCCGATTTGAGCGGCTTTGTTCTACCTAGGAGAATGGATCGTAACCCGTTGATGTTACAGGCAAGTATCAGAGTCACCTCAGAAATGCGCCGTTGCAGACCCGGAAAGGGATACTGTAAGATCCGTCCATGCCGAACGTTGGAACGCTCATTCGCGCCTGGCGAATCTCGCAAAAGTGCTCTGAGCAGGCGCTCGCAGAACGAGCCGGAATCGCCGCCTCGGTGCTGGAAGCGCTGGAGTCGGAACAGGCCGATCCTCAGGCCTCCACCCTGGAAGCGTTGGCCGGCGCACTCAAGATTCCCCTCCCCTGGCTCTTTATCCACCCCACGGATTTGGATCTGCTGTGTAAAGACGATGACGATGAGCCGGCCCCCCTGTCCACCTTAACCGGAGCTGACCCCGTCCTTGAGAGAATACTCGTGGCAGCCGGACATGACCGGTCGCTGTACGTCCTCCTGACGGCGCTCATGCAAAGCGGCGACCCTAAACTCCTACGCGCCGCAGAGGTAAGTCTGCGAAGCCTTGTGAAACAATCCAAGCAGGCGACGGTCCCCTGGCAATCACGTCCGCCGGGACATTTCGAACCACCCAGCGATTAGCCCCCCTTTGCCGGACGCTTCTACCCCCTCCCGTGCCATTAATGTCGATGAACAGTCGCTGAATGCTTTTGTCCGGCCGACCGGGCGGCGCGCACAAGCAGCAGCCCCACCACAACCAACGCAGCGAGCCCCGGCCATCCGCCGAACGGCGGATCGGCAAACAGCTGAAACGGATCTCCTGAAAGCGACGGCCATACCGAGCTGAGCGCAATGGGCAGCGCCAGCAGGATCCCGACCAGTGCCTCACCTGTCACTAAACCAGCGGCGCACAGCAAACCTCGATCTTCCTTCGGAACATCGGAAGATTTCCCGGCAGTCCGTACATACTCGGCCAACAACCCACCGAACAAAATCGTCGCGGACAACTTGAGCGGCAGGTACATCCCCAGCGCCACAGCCAGGACAGGCAAGCGAAGGGTGGCGTTCCGCCGCGCCTGTCGCACGTCGAGTCCGATTACGATCACTCCCAGCACCATTCCCACGCCCACCAGATGCCAGGGTAAGGAGCCGCCGAACACTCCATTGGCAAGGTTGGCCATGAGAGTGGCCTGCGGTGCCGAGAGCGGATGGGGATGGGCGGCCGTCACTTCGCCGATTCCATATTTCGCCTGCAGCAGCGACAACACCGGCACAATGACAACCGCGCCGGTCGCCACCCCGATGACCTGCATCACCTGCTGCTTCCAGGGAGTCGCACCGACGACGTGCCCGGTTTTCAAATCCTGCAAGTTGTCACCGCCCATCGCCGCGGCGCAACAGACGACCGCCCCCACCAGCAAAGCCGCAGCCGGACCGGCCGGATTGCCCTTCCCAAGAATCCCCAGTAGGAGCAGTGAAGCGAGCATGATGGTGGCAATCGTCACACCGGAAACCGGATTGCTCGAGCTGCCGACCAGACCAGCCATGTACCCGGCCACGGCAGAAAAGAGAAACGCTGTCACGACCATGAGTAGGGTCAGCCCAAGTCCGCCCCACAGATTCTGATTCAACAGGCCTTGATACAACAGCACCATGGGCACCAGTGCCGCCACCGTCAGCCCGATCAGCCAGACGACTCCCGCATCGCGTTCGGTGCGCAGAAGTTGCAATTGCCCATCAGATTGGTTGCGGGCGCCGTACAGCGCCATGAGTTGGCGCAGACTCTGCCAAATCGGGCCCCGCACCTGAAACAGGGTCCAGACCCCACCCACCAGCATAGCCCCGATGCCGATGTAGCGAATCTGCCCGCTCCACGTCGCCTTCGCCGCCGCCACGCCGGTGAGCGTCTCCGGGGAAGCGATCATCGCCTGATACAGCGGCAGCATGACCAGCCAGCCGATCGCCCCGCCGAAAAAGACGACAACGGCCGTGTTGAGCCCGATAATGTAGCCGACCGCCACCAAAGCCGGTGACAGGTTCAGCCCTCCGTACAACGTCGAACGCCCAAGCTGAAAGGCCCCCTCCAGCGACTCGCTCCACAGCTTCAATCCCCCCTCGGCAAACTTAAACCCACCACCCAGCGCCGCCGCACCCAAGAGCAGACGAACTCGACCACCGGTTCCAGCGTCCGACGAGGCTCCGACCTTCAAGACTTCCGCCGTGGCAACCCCTTCTGGGAAACGCAGCCGGGCGTGGATAATCAGGGCACGGCGCAGGGGAATGGTAAACAACATTCCGAGCACCCCACCGACGAGCGACACCGTAAATGTTTGCCAGTAGTCGAAGGTGGTCCAATAGCCGATGAGGACCAGCCCCGGAATGGTAAAGATCACACCGGCCGCCAACGCTTCGCCCGACGAGGCGGCAGTTTGCACGATATTGTTTTCGAGAATATTCGACTGACGGAAGAGACGCAGCACCGCCATGGAGACGACGGCGGCTGGAATCGACGCGGAGACCGTCATTCCCGCAAACAGGCCCAGATAGGCGTTGGCTCCGGCCAGCACCGCGGCCAGTAGAATCGACAGGATGACCGCTTTCGGGGTGATTTCCGGCAGCGTGACCGAGGCGGGAACGAGCGGCGCGTCTACCGGCTCCGTTGGCGCATCCTGCTCGCGCATCATCCCCTCAGAACACCTGCACGAGGTAGCATTTGAGATAGCGCGTTTCCGGCATGCCCGCGAGCACCGGATGGTCCGGCCCCTGCCCACGTTGTTCAAGGAGCCTGATCTGCCGGCGGGCATCCCGAGCGGCGGCCTGGAGCATCTTCCAGAAATCGTCGTCCGTGATCGGCTGCGAGCAGGAACAGGTCACCAGCACGCCCCCTGGCTGAAGCAGACGAAGTCCGCGCAAATTCACTTCCTTGTACCCGGCGATGGCATGGGGCACCGCCTTTTTGCTGCGCGCGAAGGCCGGCGGATCGAGAATGACCAGGTCGTACCGTTGGCCGTTGCGTTCCAACAGGCGCAACTCTTCAAACGCATCGGCCTGGCGATAGCGACAACGGGCGGCCACCTGATTCTCTTCCGCATGTGCCTGGGCCAGCGCCACGGCCGCCGCGCTCACATCCAACCCTTCCACCGACTGCGCCCCGGCCAGCGCGGCCTGAATGCCGAACCCGCCGGTGTGGCAAAACGCTTCCAACACCGTTTTCCCTTTGGCAAAGAGGGCCGCAGCGATCCGGTTTTCCCGTTGATCGCAGAACCAGCCGGTCTTCTGCCCCTCCGCAAAATCGACCGTAAACTGGGCCTTCCCCTCATGAATATTCACGGTCGTGGCACCCTCACCGCGCAGAAACCCTTTCGACAGAGGCAGCCCTTCCAGGGTGCGGCTCTTGGCATCATTGCGGAGGTAGACAGTCTTTACATCTGCCTCCTGCACCAACAACTCGCCCAACAGTTCTTTTCGCACATCCATGCCGTACCCCAGAGTCTGCATCACTGCCACATCCGCAAACCGGTCCACGACCAGGCCCGGCAGGAGATCGCTTTCACCATGCACGAGGCGGCAGGCAGTCGTGTGAGAGGCGACCGTCCGGCGAAGAGCCGCCGCGGCCCGGAGACGCGCAGCAAAAAACTCGTCGTCGATCGGCTCCTCCTGAAACGTGAGCATACGAATGCGAATCTTGGAATGGGGATTGAAGAGGCCGCGGCCGAAAAACCGTTTCTGATGGGTGTACACATCGACGAGGTCCCCGGCAGCCGGCGTGCCCAGCACTTCGGCCACATTGCTATCGAAGACCCAGAGGTGCCCGTAGTAGCGCGGCCCTTCACGTTCGGCGGTCAGTCGGACTTTGGCAGTAGAACCGGTCACAAGCTGTGTCATGGTAATGGTTACGTCCCGTATAGGCTGTTGGATTCGACGGTGGTGAAATGGCTCACGAGGGTGCCTGAAATCATCCCGCGAAGCAACCAGACAGTGGGCGGCCAGCATGCCGATGTGACGATCGCTCCTGTGCTTGACCTTCCCTACCACCTATGGTTTGCTGCAGGAAGACGGGCGGACAGTACGCAAATTCACGACCTCTCACGCGACAGCCGAGGCACCATGACCATACAGACGATCGGAACAGCAGTCCTGGATCGGCTCCACCGGCTCGGAGTCCGTCACATGTTCGGCATCCCCGGCGACTATGTCCTCGGCCTCTATAAATTGTTGGAGTCTTCTCCCATCCAGCACGTGGCCACCACGCGGGAAGACTGCGCGGGGTTTGCGGCCGACGCCTATGCGCGTATCAACGGGATCGGCGCCCTCTGTGTCACCTACTGCGTCGGCGGACTCAATACCGTCAACGCCATCGCCTGCGCCTATGCGGAACGGTCACCCGTCGTGTTGCTGACCGGTTCCCCCGGATTGTCGGAACGTGCCCGCAACCCCTACCTGCACCACATGGTGCGCGAGTTTTCGACGCAGCGGGAAGTCTTCGAAAAAATGACCGTGGCGGCCGTAAGCCTGGAAGACCCCGTCACCGCCGAACGTGAGATGGATCGCGCCTTCGCGGCCCTGCTCCGGTATCGCCGCCCGATCTATCTCGAAATTCCGCGCGACATGGTGCACGTGCCGTTGGCCCAGACGTCGCACAAACATCAGACCCAGGGCGAACCGACCGACCGGGCAGCGCTGAGCGAAGCTTTGAATGAAGTACGTACCATGTTGGAGTCGGCCAAACGCCCGGTGATTTTAGCGGGTGCCGAAGTGGGCCGCTTCGGCCTCCATGACGAATTGACGAGCCTGGTGGAACGGTTGAATGTGCCGATCGCCTCGACGCTCCTCGGCAAGTCGATCATCCGCGAAGACCATCCGCTCTATGTCGGCGTCTACAGCGGACTCGTCGCCCGCGATGAAGTGAAGGAGTTCGTCAATCAGACCGATTGCCTGCTCATCCTGGGCTCTATCCTCTCCGACGTGGAAGACCTGGATGCCCGCAGCTCCCTGTTCTCCGACGGCCATACTATCCATGCCACGGCGGATCGTGTCGCCATCAAGCACCACCGGTATGACTCGATTCTGTTCGAGGATTTCGTCAAGGGACTGGCCGCAGCCTCACTCCCTTCGTTTCCAACCCCGCAATTGCCGGCGCCGTACAAGCCGGAAGAACCCATGCCGCCCGCACAGGCTTCCGTCAGTCTGCAGGGGGTGTTTCGTCACCTCGATACCGTGCTCCATGAGAAAACCCTCGTCATTGCCGATGTGGGCGAATCCCTCTTCGCCTCCGTGGATCTCCACGTACACCGGCGCTTTGAATTTTTATCCCCCGCCTACTACACGTCGATGGGATTCGCGGTTCCGGCCGCTATCGGCGCCGGTTTCGCCGACCCGTCGTTGCGGCCGATCGTGCTGGTGGGAGACGGCGCCTTTCAGATGACCGGATCAGAATTGTCTACGGCGGTTCGCTACAAACAGGCTCCGGTCGTGATTGTCCTCAACAACCACGGCTATTCGACCGAGCGCGAAATTCTGGAGGGCCCCTTCAACGACATCCACGAATGGCGTTATGAACGGATCTGCGAGCTGATCGGCGGCGGTCAGGGCTCCCGGGTAGCCACCCACGGAGAATTCGTCCAGACCCTGGGCAAGGCGTTAGCGGATCCAAGCCAGCCCTATGTCATCAATGTCCTGCTCGATCCGGCCGACCGCTCGCCGGCCATGATGCGGCTGGCGCGGCGGCTGGCGAAGCGGCTCTCGACCGACCGCCCCTAACCTCTGCGCGTATCACGACACTTCGCTCCGGGGCCCTCTGACGAGGGGGCCTCGCACCCCACATCCAGACACCTGTTTCACGCCGATACAGTGCGGAGTTGCGGGCAGCAGGCCCATTGACCCTCCGTAGACAAATGTGGTCTTCTAGGGGCGTACTTGTCGAATTGTCATTTGACGGGGAATTCGCCACTATGTCGACTAAGTTGCCGGATGGAAAAACCATGCGAGACGGTCAGATCTTCTCTGCACGACTGAACAATGTCGTCACCACGGAACGAGAGTTCGACGAGTTAGTCGTCAAGTCGCTGCCGGAATTGTTGGATCGCGCCACGGGTCAAACCAAGCGCTTTCTCCGTGAAACCAATCAATGGGGCGACGACATCACGCATGAGAAGCTGGCGCTGCGCTGGGGGTATGAGTTGGTGGAACGGTTTGTGGTCTTCGGTCGCACCGAAGTGCCCTGCCGGCCCTTCTTCCTCCTGGATAGCCTGATCGCCAAATCGTTCAGTCAACCGGACCCGCTCTGTTATCACAAGGAGCTCCTGACGCCGGTGGGACGATTCCTCGATGGGTTGGCCTCTCGCGCTGTGGTAAGCCGCGACGCCCTGATCGCCCTGTTCTATCACTTCTATGGGTTCAGTCAGGCCCATGTGGTGAAGCTGTTGGGGTTCGGACAAGCCGAAAGCCAGCGGGTCTATAAGAACTTCGAGCGGTGGCGCCAAACGGGGTGGCAACGCACGATGAACGAAACCGGGTTGAGTGGGTCGGAAATCGAGGTGCTGGAGCAGGAATTACGCACCAGGCCCGACCACCTGAACCATGAAGTCGACCGGCTGATGCCGGTCTTGCAGTCACATTATCGAAAGAGCGAACCGGAACATTATCCCTGCCTGTCCGAACAGAAGTGGGGTCAACTATTTCACGATGACTACGGCCACGACTATCGCGTCTGGCATTTGGCCTTTTGCCGTGATTGCTTTCTGGAAGTCGCAGATCGCCGGCAAGCCGAGGTCAGCAGCGGGTTGAAGCCGCAGGTCAATCTCCATATACATCCGCTGAAAAAGGGAGGCGTCCTGGCTCTCTTCGGCGGCGATCGGGGGGGACGGCACCATGGAAACACCAGATCTCAACGACTATCGCGCACATCTGCTTGACGCCCTGGACGATCAGCCGCGGCGCGCGGGTGAGGAACGTCCTGAATTCCTCCAGGTACTGGTCAACCACGAACGCGTCGGGACGCTGAATTGCGCCCACACCGACCCGTCCTTCTCCTACACGGCCCGTGAGCGGAGTATTCAACACCTTGAGATCCGGAGCGAGTCCGGTGTGCTGGTCGGAGGGTGCGTCGCGCCCGAAGCCGGCCAGAAAAGTGTTCGTGTCCCCGTCGGCAGAGGCAGCGTCGCCATTCAGGTCCAGAACCATTTCGATGGCGGATCGCTTAAGCTCCAGTACGCGGCCGCCCCCGGCTGGTGGTCTCACCTGGCATCGTCGATCGGACTGGCCGCCTCAGCAACCGCCGCACCCACAGCAAGCAGAACCCCCGTCTGGACCATGACGACGGCCTTCGCGCAGATCGTGCTGGCCGTGGGAGTCGTGGCGCTGTTGGCTGAACGGATTCCAACCTGGCTCAACGCTGAAGACCGGGCGCATCAGCTTGAAGAAGAGCTGGCGGCCAGGCAATCCACACAGGAGCAGATCGATCGTGTGCACCAGCAACTGGCGCAACTGGTTGAGGCGCAGGCGTCAGCCGTGGCGGTGTCCCGGTCGGAGCAGGACCGGATCGCCCAGCTGAATGCCCTTGTCGATACCGTCGCCCATGCCCAACAAAAGCTCAACACACAAGTCGTCTCGGTGCAGGAAGACCTCAAAACGGTCAAGACCGATGTCGCCCAGGAAGTAGAAACCGGCCTGCGCGTCGCGGTGAATGCGGTGGAAGCCGACCGCGACCTCGTGCGGCAGGATCTGAAGTCGATCAAGTCGGTCAATGAAACTCTGATCAAGCAGGTCGCCCTGCTGGAAAGCCGCAATCGGGAGTTACATGCCCGGCTGGCGCTCACCTCGCTGGAAGTCGCCAAAGCGAATGCGGCGCCCAAACCGACCGTTGTGGCCAAGGGGGACCTACCGAAAGAGGCGCCCATGGCAACCCCGGTCGCGGATGGCATCCGGGAGGCAGACCGTCAGGCCTTTATGTTCTGGGTAGCGTTTCAAGACGGCACGACCGAGAAGAGCATTGAGGATCTCGTCCAGGAACTGAACGGCATCAAAAAGGGACCGATGAAGTCGGGCTGGTATTCCGTTGAAGTGAACTTGCCGAATCCGGAACCTCCGGACCGCTTCCTGGAGTCTGTGAAGCGAGCCAAGATCGTGAAGTCGGTCGTGACCAGCAAGGCGATGCCTCCGGCTCAGTAGTCGCGATCTCCCCTCAGCAAATTCAACCACCCGGCACGGTGAGTGTCCGCCTCTCGCGTGGAGGGTGCCTCCCTGCCGCACTGGTCATTTGCTTTCTATCATCCTCTCCAAACCCGACACAGGAGGGAATATGTCGGATTTTCATCAGAACGGGCTCGTGACGGTCTTACACCGGCTGGGCGCCTCCAATCTTGAGCAACTCGAAAAGGAACTGGAACGGCACGCGGCGAGCAACCCGATCGCCCTCGTCCTGCCTTCGCTGTATTCGGAACTTGAGAACCCCGCGCTGAAGCACATCGTGCAGGTGCTGAAAGACATCCGGTACGTCAACGAAATCGTGATCTCTCTGGATCGCGCCTCGGCCCTGGAGTTCCGGCTGGCCAAACAATTTTTCTCGGTGCTGCCGCAGCGGGTCCGGATCGTCTGGAACGATGGAACGGGCATTCAGGACATCCTCAAGCTGCTGGCCCACGCTGAAATCGACACAGGACTGCAAGGCAAGGGCCGGGGCTGTTGGATGGCCTTCGGCTACGTATTGGCCCGTGGACAAAGCAACGTCATCGCGCTTCACGACTGCGACATTCTCAGCTATAACCGGGAATATCTCGCGAGACTCTGTTATCCGATCGTCAACACCAACCTCGGCTACGAGTTCTGCAAGGGCTACTACAGCCGGGTCACGAATCGCCTTCACGGCCGGGTGACCAGGCTCTACTTCACCCCGTTGATCCGAAGCCTCCAACAGGTCGCAGGCTCACATCCGTTGCTGACCTTCCTGGATAGCTTTCGTTATCCCCTGGCCGGTGAGTTCGCCATGGTGCGGGATCTCGCCTGGATCAACCGGGTTCCCGGCGACTGGGGGCTGGAAGTCGGAGTCCTCTCTGAGATCTATCGCAACTGCGCCCTCAGACGCATCTGCCAGGCCGATATTGCCGACGCCTACGAACACAAACATCAGGGCCTGTCGGCCGACAACGCCGAGCAAGGGCTGCAGAAAATGTGCGTGGATATCACCAAGTCCCTCTTCAGAAACCTCGCGAGTGAAGGCGTGGTGTTGTCGGAGGCCGTGCTGAAAACCTTGCGGGCCACGTATCTACAGACCGCGCAGGAAGCGATCACCCGCTATCAGAATGACGCCGCCATCAACAGCCTGCAGTTCGACCGGCACGAGGAACGAATGGCCGTCGAAGTCTTTCTCAAGGGCATGAAGATCGCCACGGAAGCGTTTCTGGACGACCCGCTCGGCGTACCGATGATCTCCAATTGGAGCCGCGTGACCGGCGCCATTCCTGACATCTTCGAGCGATTGATCGGCGCGGTGGAACGCGATCATGAATGGGATCCTGTCGGCGACCGGGTGTAGCGGGTGACAGAATACCCACGGAGGTCTCGATGCGACTGACAGATGGATCCTGGATCTGCACCAAGTGCAGAGTGCTGTGCTCGCTCAAAGGATATGAGGAGGGTCCGTTGGCGTCAATGCGGGAAATTTGCAGCAACTGCAAGGAACGCGCTGAGGCAAGCTGGCTCACTGCGATAGGCGATAGACGACGACAGCCCGAAGGCTGCTAGATCGACGGTCCCGGTCTCACGCCAACCCGGCCACAGTCCTCGATAGATTCCGCTCCTGGCACATCCACAAATCATAGCCTATGAACGTCTTGCCGCCTTCCAGTCGATTGGCGTAGGATTCCGGCACAGCTTGAATCACAGAACGCCGGCGAAAGAAGCATTGGCGAGGAAACAGAAGGACGAGCAACGATGACAGATGATTATGCTCAGCGGAAGGTTCAAGTCATCCGGAATTTTCTGGCTGCCGGATATCCAGCCCCCTACACCGTGGAGGCGGTGATCCCCCGAAGAGATCCGTTAGCGGATACGAAGTTCAAGATTATTCTGAACAACCAGGTGGAACGGACCCTCGCCGTCTGCGCCGCCGTCGTGCTGGATAGCCTTCCCACCCCGGACCAACTCAAGCAGCTGCTGGTATCGCAGGGCATTCTGGAACAGGTCAAAGCATCGACGGATTCTCGGATTTGCCATGAGGCCTTGGGAACCGACGAAGAATCACATGTGCGACCGATGAGGTCGGTGCGTGGAACCTAATTCAGAGGTTCGAAGCAGAGTTTGTCACTGCCATTTCCCACCGCTGTGGCTCAGCCGAGCGGCACTGAAATTCACCCGAGCATTCCCGCAAATCGCCGCTGACCCCACAAAAAATGAGGCGAAACTTGCAGCCTCGCCTCCGTCTTATCGCATTCTCCGCCGTGAGCGGCTCACACGCAGAACTTTATACTTTCGCTTTCTGCGCGAACACGGTCGCATCGCACGCGATGTATTTGATCTGCTTCATGGGGACGATAATGACTTCCTTGGCCGAATCGACCTCCAGCACTTCCATGTCTTCGCTGATCGTGTGACGAATCGCATCCTTCACCAGTAATTCCTGATTGTCGGCAAACACGACTTTCACCCAATATTGCACAAGACACGCTCCTTGTTAGAGGTGATGGCTCTCTTCTTTCCCTAACTCTTGCGATCTCTGCGCCGCGGCTGTCACCGCCGACATCAAGGTCGCGCGCAACCGCCCCTGCTCCAGAATGGACAATCCCGCGATCATGGTCCCTCCGGGCGAAGCCACGCGATCTTTCAAGACGGCAGGATGTGCTCCCTGTTCCAGCACCATCCGCGCGGCGCCGGCCAGCGTTTGCGCCGCCAGAACTTGCGCGGTGGCCCTTGGCAATCCCATCAACACCCCGCCGTCGGCCAATGCTTCGATCATGGCGAACACGTATGCAGGGCCGCTGCCACTCAGTCCGGTGACGGCATCCATCAACCGCTCCTCCACCACGACGACCTCGCCGACGGATTCGAACAGGCATCGTGTCCGGTCATGATCCTCTGCCGACAACCCGGGCGCAAGGCTCAACGCCGTCACACCTTCCCCGATGGTCGAGGGTGTATTCGGCATCGCACGGACCAGTCTGGTTGCGGGCTTGAGGCGCGCCCGGAGGCGCGAGATGGGATAGCCGGCAGCGACAGAAACCAGGAGGGGCCGCGACTGGAGACTGGACACCAGTTCATCCAGAACCGCGTCGAGCACCTGCGGTTCGACACAAAACACGACGAGGTCCGCACCTTGCGCCGCCGTCCGGTTGTCGTCATGGACGGCGATCCCGAATCGATTTGCCAACAGTTCCCGCCGATGACTATCGGGATCGCTGACGGTGAGGTGCTCAACGGCGGCCACGCCCTTTCGCAGGAGACCTGCCAGCAGCGCCTCGGCCATATTGCCGCCGCCGATGAATGCGAGTCGTGTCCCCCTCAACATGCGCGATTATACGGACGGCTCTCCCGTAGGCGCAACTTGCAACAGCCGGAACCGGTTGTATAGAGTGACGACAGGGTTCGTAATCATCGTCTATTCAGCAGAATGGAGCAGACATGAGATGCATCCTTTCGCTCATCACCCTCGGGGCACTGTTACTTATGGGCGACCAGAGTTGGGCCCGCCGCGATGCCTACACCGCCGAACAAAAGAGCCAACTGGAACGCATCGATCGCGTGTTGGTCGATGTGATTGCGCTCTCGGACAAGGGTAGCCTCGACGCCAAACCCCTGGCCGAAGTGGTCGCCACCCGCATGAAAGAATTCGACTACACAATCGTGACCGATCCGGCCCAACCGCACGATGTGGAGCTGAAGATCAAATGCGAGCAGCGAAAGACCTGGGAAGGCAGCACGACGATGGGCAGCGATGCCGACCTTCCCGATTCTCCGTCTCGCATCTGGAAGGGTCCGGCCTGCCAGCTCGGCTATCTCCTCAACGGCAAGAAAATGGCGTGGCGCAAAGAGGTCCGGACGGACTTCGACGATGCCCAAGCCGCGGCCACCCTCGCCAAGGCCGGCGATCCCACAACCTACGCAATGGCCAAGTTACAAGCCCGCCTGGAAGAATACGATTTTCCGGCCCTCATCACGGCCGAATGGGGACAGGAATCACGCCTGTTTCGGCTCTACGACGATCCGAAGACTCCGGTCGCGCGCAAGGTCAAACTGGTGGCCCTGTTCGGCGATCTCTTCTCCGTGAAGGCGATCCCGCGCCTGCTGGACGGACTGAATGGAGCCGATCGCAGCATCGCCAAGGCCTCGGCCCTGGCGCTGGGCAATATCGGCCAGAAGGACACAATCCCGATGCTCATCAAGACGATGAAATCCGGCCCGCCGGATTTGCGCGCACCGGCCGCCAAAGCCTTGGGCATCGTCGGTGCGCTGCACGGCGACTTCACCATCGTCGATCCCCTGCTGGAAACCTTGAACACCGAGGATGTCGCCGTCAAAACCGAGGTTGCCTGGGCGCTCGGCAAATTGCCGGACATGCGGGCGTATGAACCGCTGTTCACGCTTCAGAAATCGCTCTATCGTGTGCACGAAAACGACACCGACCCCAACCTGGTCAAACTGAAGGAAGCCGTCAATTGGAGCATCAAACAGATCGACACCTGGGAACACGTACAATAGAAGGCTGCGCCTTCCTCGCCTGTTCCGGCAGGTCGGCCATGTGGCGAACCATCGCGGCGTGCCAAATACTGGCCGTGGCGCTCATCGCCTGTATCGCTGTCAACGGGCAGGCTCAGGTCATGGGGGAAGAGGCGGAACTCGACCGCCTCCGGGCGAAGGCGGAAGATGCGATGGGGAATGACGATGCGGAGACTGCGGCGATGAGCATGGGGCGCGCGGCATTGATGGCGGCGCACCTCTCCAAGCGGCAGACCGAGCCGGCCCCGCGACACACCTTCAAAGCGACGGAGCACCTCTACCGGTCGCAGGAACATGGATATCGGGCGATCGCCCTGTTTCGGCGAGCCGGCGGGGAACTCCCCGCTTCAGCCGGCGTCTGCGGCAGTCTTCAGCTGGCACAACTCGAACTGCGCCATGCCCAGGAAACTCTCAGCGGGCCGGATGATACCGAAGGGAAGCACACCGCCTCCCCTCGACGGAAGGCGGCGCAGCAGAGTATGGAAGACTGGTCGATTGTGTTGGACTCGATGCAGGGAGAGTTTCACTGCCCCAGCTAGCAGCCCGTTGAAAAAGCCCGCCAGCTTCGTTCTCGCATCGCTCCGAAGCTCAGCCTCATGAGCACCTGCGGGAACACTCACTGCCTCCACCGAAGGCATGTCGATGGACCGTATGTCTGCAGGATGCGCAAACGGGCCGTCCAGCAAGGCCGCAGCAATGCGAGGAGGGGAGGCGTACCCTTGCGGTACGTTGAGCCTCTGAGCGATGCGAGAACGCCGCTGGCGGACTGTTTCCGCATCCTGCCGCCGCTAGTCGTCTTCGGGGTTGATGATATGCAATCCCGCCGTACGACAGGCCGCCAAGAGCTGCTTATCCGCACTCACCACCGTCAGCCGGAGCGGCTTGAGTTCCAACGCCAGGGCCAGGTGTAGCAACTGCGGCGAGCGCAGAGCCGGATAGTCCAGAATCAACTCCTTCGCAGCCAGGTACGTCTCCATCGTCGGGGAAATAAACTGAAAGAGCCCTTGCGAGGCTTCCATCTCGAACTTGTACAGCACCGAATAACAGTCGTCCCTGGTGATTTCCCCCTGCTGCGCGCGAACGGATAAGGCCGAGTAAAAATCCGTGACGCTCCACATGGGCAGAATGGCGACCTTGCCCCGTTTCACCATGAGCTTGTTCACCACCCGCGTTCCGCGTTCCATGCTGTATCGCTTCACCAACGCCGTGGAGTCGAAATAGTAATACGGCATCCTACACCCTCCCCTTCAAGAGACTGTCAGCCAACGGCGACTGGAGCTTGGAGAGGCGATCCTGCAACTCATCCAATGGCAATTCCTCGTAGTAGCCCTGTTTGCGAAAAATACTCACGATGTCGCTCTTCAGCACCTGCTGCGTATCTGCCGTCAGCCGTTCGCGCAACCGTTTCTTCATCGCCTGACTGGACAGCCGGCGTCCGCCGTTGCCTTGTTCACCCGCTTTCCGGGTCCCTATTTTACGCATCCCTGCTCCTCTCTCCTGTGGTTGACTCACCGCGTTAACGACTGACCGGCGGCTGCACCGCCTCTTTCGGACAACCGGACGGCGTCGCGGCCGACGCCGGCAGATCCCTCTCTCCGTACACATGCGCGGCCACGGATCGGGCCAGGTCGGACGCAAACTCCTGCTGCATGACGCGGACCGCTTTCGCCGCCGCCTCGCGCTCCGTAACATGCCCTTCCTTCCCGCCTTTCGACAGGGCCCCCACCACACGATGGGTCGCGACCTCTTCGATCACGGACTCCGCGCACCAGCGCACGTACCGAAAATGGGGATCGTTCACCTCGATCGGCCAGAGACGCACCGACCCGGTAATGAGCAATTCTGCAGGCGCGGCACCGGCGCCGCGCCCGACCACCGTGAAGCCTTCCTGCGTGAGGCCGTCTACGAGCGCACGCTCAAGCGGCTCGGCTTGATCACCCGACAGATCGACGGCCATGACGAGATTCTTGGCAAGAAACTGTTCCAATTCAGCGGTCAACTCCGCCACACGATACGTCGACGCATTGCCCTGACCGTTCGAGCGCAGGACGCGAAGATCGGTGTTATAGGCCTCGCGGAGTACTAGGTTTTTGGCGGCCCGTTTGAGATTACGCACGCGCGAGAGTTTGTCCTGGGTCTGATGCGCTTCGGTCACTTCGGTCTGAATCGTGCGATCGAGGTCAGTGAGGCGTTCCACCATCGCCGATTCGGCTTGCGCCCGGTTCATGCCTGCCAGAGCATAGTACTGTCGCGTCTTTTGGTCAAACCAGGTATCCAGGACCTGCACATTTTCCAGCACCTTGTCGGTCGTCACACGGGTCACGTTGTCCAAGGTGAGGCGACGCTCCGTGCTCGTCTGCCCGCGGGACTCCACAACCAGGTACGATTCCCAGTCTTTCGCCTGTGCTGTGATCTCGGCTTTAAAAATTCTGGAGACGGCGGCATAGGCCTGCTCCGTTGCCTGCGGTCGAGAATCGGCCTGCCCCACCCCGACGAGATACTGGGCGGACGGAAACTGGGGGCTTCCTCCGTCGATCCACGCAGGACGGGCAGTCCCGCCGAACCATCCGCAGCCGGCAAGCAACAGCAGCAGTGCCGAGAGAACGGCCTGTCGCCATCGACCCGTGATGAGCTTCATAACACCACCCGTTCGATCAGGAAGACGGTGTGCCCGGCGCGAAGAACCAGCGGACGAGACACACCGGCCTGGGAAGCCCCGCCGCTTCGAAGCACCGGTTGAATCCGACTGTCGTATTCGCCGGCCGGGACCCACAGGCGGGAAATCTGAATTTCATCCGGCAGGGTCCGCCAACTCCGCGTATCGGCGACTTCGGACGCCACCGCCAGACCATGCGTGAGCAACCCCACCAAGAGCCCGACCCACGCCGCATCTCCCTTGCTCACGGCATGTTGGGATCCACGGGTCGCCGCTTCGGCTGCGGTGAATTTCACGGCTGCGCGCGCCAGGGCTTTCGTGGTGATTCCGGGCATGCGGTCCGACAGGGATTTTTCCGCCAAGGCCGTACCGTTATACATCAGCTGCGATTGTCCGGCGATCGGCTCTCCGTTTCGCGGCACCAGCGTGATCGATTCGTGCGAGACCTGCGTTTTTTGCGGCATCAACCGGGGCAGGGCCACCCGCACGACACGCCCGTTCAGGCCGTACAACACACTGTCCGCCACGCGACGCTCCTGACGATTGGACGCGTGAATCACGCCTCGATTCAGCAAGACCAGTTGCAGCGCGCTCAGGCTGATCGGAATATCGAGATGAACCTCTTCCTTGCGCGGCGCGCGGCCATTATAGCCGATCACCACCACCTGAGCGAGATCGGGTTGCCCCTGCAGCGACACCCATCCGGTGTCGGGAAACTGCCGACGATACTCCTCAAATTCAGCCGTCATGTGCAGGGCATCGGTGGTTCGGAGCAGATCCGCGCGAAGCATCGGCGGCATAGGCGTCCGGGCCCACCCCCGCGTGGATTCATAAATCTCATAGGCTTTACGGTAGGCGATGAAGGCATTGTTGAGATCGCCCGTCGCCTCGTACAACACACCGGTCAGATACCGGGCAAACGCATCCTCCCGATATCCGTCTTTTTCTTTGGCACTGTCCGACAGCACGTTCAATCGATGGTCGATCTGCCGCGCCTCGACGGCGGCCTCCATCAGCTGCCCCATCGCCGCATAGTTGAGCGCCTTGATGACGTTGATCATCACATGCTCGTACGGGTCACCTTCGTAGGGCAGCATGGTGTCGTTGGTAAGGAACGCGGCGGTTTCAGTACGGATGGTCCGGGTATACAGCCGTTCCACTTCCAGCGAGGCCTGTTCCAGCAGGCTGTTACTCTGCACATAGTCCCCGGCCAGATGGAGCGTCATCCCGCGATCCATGCTGTACAACAGGCGATTACGCGGGCCGTATTCGGATTCGGCCTGCGCCATGACGGCGTCCGCCCGCCGGGGGTCATTCGCCAGCAAACTCTGGTCGATGAGGAGATAATGATTGGCGGAAAACCCGCACCCGGACAGGGTCCACAACAGGCCCATGAAGACCACGCGCATCCAGGGGAGAGAAATGAAACGGCCTCCCTGAAGGGAGGCCGTGGTCGATGGGGAGTGGCGTCTCAACAGAATACGTCGGGCTAAAAAATCGTTCGTTTCTTCTCGACGACCTTCTTGATTTTCTTCTGCCCGAACCAGGCCTTCACGTTGTTCTCCATATCCACCATTTCCAGGTCGATCTGATAGAAGACCGCTTTGGCCCCGTCCTGTTCATCCAGAATCGTGGAGATGCTCCCGCGCATCATGTAGTCCGCGCCGATTTCTTTGCCGGGAGCTTTCTGTGTGTCTTCACGGGCGTGCACGGCCTGCTCGCGCCGCTCTTCCCGTACCTCTTCCCGCTCGCCCTTACCGGCGACGAACGTCACTTTCTGCGAGTTCGTCAGTTCCCGCTCCAGGTCACTGATGAAGGTCTGCACATTAATGTGTTCATGGCTCTTGTTGAGGACCGTTCCGACGATGACGACCGGCTGGCGAGTCTTGCCCTTCGTGAAATTGCCGAGCCAGGGATTGCCCAGGGCTTCTCGCACCATGGCTTCAGCCACCATTTGTGAATCGGTGTCGTTCCAGCGCCCGCTGAGGTCCGTGACGATGCCGGTATCGACGCGCGTCACTTTTGTTTCGTGCCCACATCCGCTCACCGCCGCGGCCACAGCCACCAGCGCCGCCGTCGCGAATGTCCGGCCCACTGAACGATCCCGCCACTCGATCATGCTCTCTCCTCCTGGTCTGCGCGCACCGGCACGTCCGATTACTTCGTCGCCTGCTTGTCTTCTTCCTTCTCCAGACGATCGAACAACCGGTCGGCATTCTTTCGCACAAAGTCGCGGACCTGGCCGTTCAACTCCTTCGCCTGCTCCAGATTGTTCTTCATGTCTTCGAGGCTCAGCTTGGTGAGGACATAATAGGTGCCGGACTTCTCATCTTTGTACCGATCCATCGGCTTCACACCGTTCAGGGTGACTGCCGAGAAGGTCTTCACCGCCCGTTCGATGTTCTGTTCTTCACTGTTGCGGGAAAAATCGCCGGCGGTCGTCGAGGCTGCATAGTCGCGCATGAGATAGGCGGTGTAGGTTTCGAAGGTTTTTGCGATTTCCGCGCGGCTGCGGTTCTCAGCCGTGTCCCAGGCTAAGGGTTCGTTCCGCACGCCCACCACCGACCCGACACCATAAAAAGACTTATCGCTCTTTTCGTTGAAGGCGCCTGATCCCTTCTTGACCCAGTTCGGAGGACCGCCGCAGGCAGTCAGCCCGATGAGGAGTACGAGCGCCAACGCGCTGCCGGTGAACTTGGAAAAAGCCCCCTCTACTCTGCGCATACGATTCCTCCTTGGTGTGACACAGCTGAACGCTGACGGCTTCGTGGTGTGTGGCAAGATGATGGGAGAGAGACGTGTGTGGCTCACTGTCACCCGACACAGTTGGGCGAAAAAATCAGATTTTATGCTAACATGCACCCCTAAGACTGTCAACGCGCAACGACTGTTCCGGTTGACGGCGGACTCGATCCATCTACCTAGACACAGGTTTTTACGAAGGAGACAGACACATGGCTGACGTGCAGATTGAAGACGGCATCATTAAAGTGGTTCAACTCGATATCCAGGATCCCAAAGCCGCCGCCGTGTTGGCGGAATACCCCCAGGTCCGCTGGCCGGAAATCACTCGCCGGGCGTTGAAGATTGGGTTGGGGTATCTGAAAGGCGGAGGAAAAGACTAGCAGTGCGTTGAGAAACCGTGCGCCGCGCAGCAAAACAAATCGCTGCGCAGGACACAAGATCGGACCTGGATACCTGCAGGCTGGTCAGAAAGCCCGTCCAGCAAGGCCGCAGCGAGTGAAAGCCCGAGGCGTACCCTTGCGGTACGTTGAGGGCCTGAACGAAGCGAGAACGCCGCTAGCGGGCTTTCTCAACAGCCTGCTAGGGAGCGGGTTTATCGGCTGGAGGAGCGCTGGATTGAACGGCGCGAATCGCGCGTTCACTCTGTCCCCCCAACTCCAGATATCGACGGAACGCGTCGACGGACTTTTGCGGTTCGTTCAAATGGTCGGCGTACAGCGCGCCGAGCGAGAAATAGACATCTCCGTAGGCCGGATTCACCACTAATGCCTGCTGCATGGCCTGCTCAGCTTCCTGGTACTGCCCCTTCTTTTCGAGGGCCAGTGCCAGGGAGTAGTGGGAGTCGGGATTCTGCGGCGCATGTTGCACCGCCGCGCGGGCGGCAAGCAGCGACTCCTCCAGATTCGGCAGCACTTCCAAGCGGATGTAACTCTTTAATACGTAGGCATCGCCGAAGGACGGATCGTAGCCGATCGCGCGGTTGAGCCGTTCCAACGCCTCTTCGGCCGACTTTTGTTGCTGCAGCAATGCAAAGGCCTGTTCATATTGAATACGGGCCTCCCTCGTGCGGTCCGCCTCACTCGTCGGTTCCTTCCCGGCCTGGAAGGCGCCTTTTCGTCCTTCAATCAGAATGACGTCGCCGTCGCCCTCCAACTGCACGAACTGCGGGTGCTGCGCCCCTTTCGTCGCCGCCTCCACGTCCTGCCTCACCTGCGCCGCGAGTTCGCTGGCCATGAGCCAGCCGTTCTTATTGAGATCGGCAGCCCCGTTCAGACCGGCAACCAATGCCGTTACAAAAGCGCTCTGGCCCGGAGCACGTCCGACCGCCTCCTCTTTCTCAGCCGCTGTCAGAACCTGAACGGCTCGTTTTTCCGTGTCATCTTCGGGCGACAAACGGCCTTCGAGTGAAAGCGGCTGCGGCGCGGTCACCTCCCACCCCCGGATGTTCGCGTCGAACAACATCAAGATGTGTTTGGAAGCGGATCGCCGGCTGAATTCTTTGAGCTGATCGAACGTGATGGCTTTGGCGGGATTGTTCAGCTGCGCATCCCAGGGAACCAGGTAGCCCAATTTCTTGGATTGAGAATCCTGAGTGATCCCGGCATGCCCGGCAAAAAAGAACAGCACGCGATCCTGACGCCCTACTTTGCGAGGTAAATAATCGTTGAGAATCTGGAGCAGATGTTTGGAACTTGCCTCTTTATCCTGCAACTCGATCACTTCATCGAACCCGAGCCCCCGCAAGGCCGCCGCCACGGCATGCGCACTCTCCAACGCGCCGGGCACCTTCGGCGCCACGAGGTAGTTTTCGACACCGACCACGACCGCCCAGGACTTGTAATAGAGTCCTTCCGGCTTTCCGACCTGCGCGTGGGCACTGGAGAGAATTCCGACCGTTCCAGCGGCGCACATGGCCACCAGGCATACGAACATCCGACGAAGACGGGGGAATTTAGACGAGCTCATGAAGGGGTAATCCAGTGAAGTGCGACGGATTCAGCGTACCCTCGTCTCCTCCTGACTGTCAAGAAAGGCGGAGTGCTCCGGCCTTGCGCCATGCGGTCTTCGCCTGCGTCTGGAACCGTCTCACAGGGGCGCTGAGGGTTGCAGTTCTTTTCCCCCGTCCGCATAATGCCGGTGATGATTGAACCGCGCGCCGGACAGGCCCGCGCTTTGTGGAGGCATGGCACCGATGGACGAGAAGATCGATACCCTACTGAAAGAAGGACGTGTCATTCAGCCGACCGCCAAGACCAAGGCGGCCGCTCATATTCAGGACTATGACCAGGCTTACAAGGCCTCCATCGCCGATCCGGAAGCGTTCTGGGGCGGTGTGGCCAAGGAGCTGGATTGGTTTTCGCCGTGGAGCAAGGTGCTCGACTGGAACTACCCCTGGGCGAAATGGTTCGTCGGCGCGACCTGCAATATCGCCTATAACTGCCTGGATCGCCACGCGAACACGTGGCGGCGTAACAAGGTCGCCATCATCTGGGTCGGCGAGAACGGCGAGGAACGCATCTTCACCTATGGAGAACTGTTGCGTCAGGTCAACCGGTGCGCCAATGCCCTCAAGGCGATCGGCCTGCAACAGGGCGATCGCGTCACCATCTATCTCCCGAAAATCCCGGAGCAGGTCGTCGCCATGCTGGCCTGCGCCCGCATCGGCGTGATCCATAGCGTGGTCTATTCCGGCTTCAGCGCCCCGGCCCTCGCAAACCGCATCCAGGACGCCGAAGCGCGCGTCATCATCACAGCGGATGTCGGGTACGATCGCGGGAAAACCATCAACCTCAAGGGCGTCGTCGACGATGCCGTGCGAACCTGCCCTTCCGTCGAAAAAGTGGTGGTCGTGCGACGCGAATCTCCAGGCGTCGCCCTCGCGGCTCCCAAAGAAATCGATTGGGTCGAGTGGCTGCACGCACAGAGCGCCGTCTGCCAGGCAGAACCGCTCGATGCGGAGACCCCGCTCTACATTCTCTACACCTCGGGAACGACCGGTAAACCCAAAGGCGTCGTGCATGTGCATGGCGGCTATATGGTCGGCACCTACATCACGACCAAATATGTGTTCGACCTCAAGGAAGAAGACGTCTACTTCTGCGTCGCCGACCCAGGCTGGGTGACCGGACACAGTTACATCGTCTATGGCCCGCTGTTGAACGGCGCCACGATCCTCATGGCCGAAGGCAAACCCGACTATCCGAACCCCGGCCGCTGGTGGGATTTGATCGCCCGCTACGGCGTCTCGATTTTCTACACCACGCCGACGGCGGTTCGGCTCCTAATGAAGTACGGCGAGGACTGGCCCAGGAAATACGATCTCTCCACCTTGCGCATCCTCGGCAGCGTGGGCGAACCCATTAACCCCGAAGCCTGGGAATGGTTCTACCGGGTGACCGGCAGCGACAAGCCGATCATGGATACCTGGTGGCAGACCGAAACCGGTTCCATCCTGATCACGCCCCTCCCGTCCGTTCCGCTGAAGCCGGGATCGGCCACCAGACCGTTTCTCGGCATCGAGGCCGACGTGGTGGACAAGCAAGGGAACAGCCTGCCGAACAATGCCGGCGGCTTTGCCGTCATCAAGAAGCCTTGGCCGTCGATGATGCGGACCATCTATAAAGACCCCGATCGCTACAAGGTCTATTGGAACACGATCCCCAACTGTTATACGGCGGGGGACGTGTGCCGGAAAGATAACGACGGGTACATGTGGTTCATGGGCCGCGCAGACGACGTGATTAAAGTCGCCGGCAACCGCATCGGCACGGCGGAAGTCGAAAGCGCCCTGGTCAGCCACGAGGCCGTGGCCGAAGCGGCGGTCATCGGCAAACCGCATCGCACCGCCGGCGAAGCGATCAAGGCTTTTGTCATCTTGAAACAGGGCTACCAGGACTCGAAAGAGTTGGTGCAATCGCTCAAAGACCATGTGCTGAAGGAGTTGGGGAAAATCGCGGTGCCGAAAGAAATCGACATCGTGCCGTCGTTGCCGAAGACCAGGTCCGGCAAGATCATGCGGCGGGTCCTCAAGGCCAAGGAGTTGGGGCAGGACGTGGGCGATATTTCGACGATCGAGGACTGAGACGATTCGTCTTCAGTCAATGCATCATCTTTCATTGTGTGCATGGAGGCCGGTCATGCAGAGGCAGAGCGAGAAGCAGAGTGTGGTGTGGTCGACGGTGATGGGATTTGTGCTGCTGGGAGGAGTCATCCCCGTCGCGGCCGCCGAGGACACCAAGAAGCCGGCTGAACAGGCCGCACCAGCAGCCAAGAAGACTCCCGAGAAAAAGGCGACCGCGAAGAGCGGAAGTCAGAAGGCGAAACCGGCGGCCACCGCCAAAGGCCAGGCCCCCAAGTACACTTCGGCAGAAACGGCAGCCAAGGCACAAGCCTGTTTCGGAGAAGCACCGAAAATCCAATCGGTCACGCCGGATGAAGCCAAAGCAGGCGAGAAGGTGACGATCTCGGGCAGAGGATTCGGTCCCGCCCCCTGCCTTCGCTCTCTGTCCTTCGGTCCCGGGTATCCCGCCGCATTCACATTCGTCAACGATACCCAGATCACCGCCACCGTGCCGACCGGCAGACGCAAAGGCATGGCCATGATGACCGTCACCACCGCTTCCGGGGAAGATTCAAAGGCATTTCTGGTGAAGTAGTTCTGCCTTACTGGGCTTGCCCTCGCGCGTTCGCGCAAAATCAGCTGATCAGACTCTCATAGCATGAAGAGGCTCAACGTACCGAAGAAAGTACGTTGAGCCTCTTCATTTACCGCGACCTTGCCACATGTCTCTTTTGACTCTCCTGCCGTGATCGTTCGGCTCAGCCTCATAGGAGCAATTGAGGCAACCTGACGATGGCTTCACGGAGCCTTCCGCAATGGCTCTCACATTGTTTGACGATTGTGGCACGATTGTATACCATATCGTCACACAATGAGGTGCATCATGAAGTTCATCACCGTGCGAGATTTGCGTGGACGCTCAGGCCAAGTGTGGACGAAGCTGGCACGCGAGCGCGAGGTCATCCTGACATCGAACGGCAAGCCGATTGCCATTCTGTCGGCTGTGACCGAAGATACGCTCGAGGAGTCCCTTGCTGCCGTACGACGGGCTCGATCGGTCGCTGCGGTCGAACGACTCCAACGGCAATCGGTCAACTCCGGCACGGACACGCTCTCCCCAGCCATAATCAATCTCGAGATTACATCGGCGCGAAAGGCTCGTCGCCGGTGAAGGTGGTGGTAGACACGAACGTCCTGGTCGCCGGACTCTTGTCTCCATTCGGTCCACCCGGTGAAATCGTCAGGATGATCGCCGGAGGAAACCTCTGTTTATTTCTGGATGCCCGTATCCTCACCGAATACGCCGATGTCCTCAAACGCCCGAAGTTTCGCTTCGACAAAGACCTGATCCAGATATTGCTTGATCAAGTCAAAGCTGATGGACACAGTGTGGCTGCACGTCCGTTATCAAACAGGCTGCCTGATGCTGCAGATGAATCATTTCTTGAAGTCGCTCTCGCGGGTAGCGCCCATTGCCTCATCACGGGAAACACCAGGCACTTTCCCACATCCCGGCGACAAGGCATGCGCGTACTGTCTCCTCGTGAATTCCTCGAGTACTTTCGGCAGAAGAATCAACCGCGAAAGGGCTAAGCATGCGGAGAAGTCAGTATGCAGAGGCTCGCCGACCATCTCCACCGTTCCGGCGAGGATTCGAAGCCGTTTTTGTGAAAGTAGTCCTGTCCGGCTGTCTCCCTATAAGCCAGACCCGTTTTGGTTCGCCGTACGCTTCGCCTCTGCTTGGCGCGAAACTCGTTCCGTCAGCAGCGCTCGAATGGAACGTCGAACAGTCCCCGCCACTCACCTTGGTCAGGCCGCTTCGGCTCAGCAAGGATCGGAGCACAAAACAGCTCTGATCCCCGCTTCAGCAGCCCAGCCAGGATACATATGGAGTGTGGAGCAGTAAAAAGACTCTCGCACGCAATGTTACCTGGCACTATCCTAATGGCGCCTCCCTTCGTCCTAGCTTACCCACTGACCGCCCTCCCGCCTGCCCAGAATGAGTCGCAGGCACCGCTGAAATTCAGAGTGGCCCTGCTTCCTTCCTCTCTAACGTTTGACATGAGCGAAGGAAGGGTTAAGTTTCACTTCGTCTTTAACCTGCGTAAGAGCTTCCCAACGCTATCATCGTAGGCTAAAGGCGACGTGAAGTCCGCGTACATCTTCCCGACCAAGAATGCTGGTAGCTCGCACTTCTCATAGAGTAGGGGCAGTACGGCAAGCTCGCCAGTTGCGATCTCGCGATTGATGGCGATCTCGAGCTCACGCTCGACCCATGGCGACCTGATGGATCTTGGGGAAAGTACGACGCCTATGTACTTTGTCTTCTTGAGGCCTTCTTCGATCTTCTTTGTTAGCGAGTCACCGATCATGATTTCGGCTTCGTCCAGCCAGACTTCCTTGACGCCGTGAGATTCGAGGCGTGACTTGAGACCCCTGACAAAGGGCTTGTCGGCACTTGTATGGCTCAGGAAGATGCCATGATATGCGCCACGATTAACGTCGGCGGCGCCAAGTCCGAGCGCGCAGGCGATCAGGACGTTTGTTGCCTCTTGGGTCGGGGGCGGCGTGAGCAGCCAAGCCGTAGAGCCTCCGAGCTGGACGCACCCGCCGAGGGAGTAACCCTCGAGCGACTCTGCAAAACTTTCCAACTTGTCGTCGAAGTCCGAGAGGCAGAGACTCCATCCATCCTTCTGAAGTTGTTCAAAGTAGGGTTGAAACTCACCCACCCCAGCCTTGAGAGTCAATCGCCTCGATTTCTTCTCGTGCAGAATCGCAGTGTCGACGAGCCTCTTGGCTATCGTACTTGCGTATCCGCTATACAAACTCCGCAATCCAAAGAACTGGATATGCTTCTGCCGGGCGAGTAGCCAGATTACGCGGGTTCCCTGCTCAACCGCGACGGAAAGTTCTTTTGATCGATCGTGTTGATCATATGCGCTGTCGAAATCGTAGTCGTTGTTCTCGGTCTTTAGGTCCCAAAGTTCCTTTTCAGAGGCCGAATGCTTCGTGGATGCGCCAAACAAGAAGTGTGAGTAGCTCTCTGGATTGATGATGATCGTGTCATATTCGTAAAGTGCATACGCCGCTTTGTCTGATGCGATTTCGGGACGACAAAGGCCGAGCACGTCAATCTTCGTATCGGGTATCTCGCTTCCCTTGTAAGTGAGTCCCACGAGAAGAACATTCTTCGGCATAGGTCGCTACCTCGATGGTATGTGTGAACCCTAACGCCTGAATTAAGCCGACCCGCGAAGCGGGCTCGGCTTGAATGTATTGTTAGACCGCAGCCTAGCGCGTATTGCCATGGCTGGCGCAATAAGGATGAACCAGCAGCATATCGGCCGAATGAAGATCGCTGAGCCCATTATTAGAATGTCCCAGTCGAGCAAGATCTCCGACCCGAGCACATAGCAATCTCCACGAGGAGGGCAACCGATCTGGTCCATGAATCGGCGCTCCAAGACCCAAAGCATGCGCGGCAAGAAAGCCAAGCCCAGCCACCAAAGCCATTTGATCAGATGCCAGGTTATTCTCATGCGGCTTACAATGATTAGATGTATCCGCATATGCTGCGGATCGTCGATTGCCTACCGTATAACCCGCCTCTGATTTTCTCGCAGATGAACTGTAGGACCTTTTATATTCAACGGTTTCTGAGGGCGATCATCTCTCAGGCCACGTGTTGCTGAACACGTTTCTCGATTTCCGGTCCGATGGTACGTTTGGCGATTCTGAGATCGTACTCACTCTGAAGTCCAAGCCAGAGTTCGGAAGACGTGCCGAAGTATTTGGCCAAACGAAGGGCCGTGTCAGCGGTAATGGCGCGCTTTCCGTTCACGATGGCACTGATCCGGCCAGGTGGGACCCCAATCTTACGCGCAAGCTGATTGATACTCACGGCCAGCGGTCGCATGAATTCTTCGAGCAAAATCTCTCCAGGATGGATTGGATCAAGCATTTTTTCGTGCCATGCTGTGGAAGATCGTTCGACCTTAACCCGGACTATTCATGAATACCTGCTCCGGCGTCCGATCCTCTCGCCCGGCGAGGCTGTTCTCGTTCGGCCTCCTCGACGGACTGCGAGTACGCCTGCGTCGGCCTCACATGCGAGCAGCCTCGGCGGGCTTCCGTCTCGAACGCCTCGCGGCGGCATTCATGAATAATCCGGGTTAAACCCAGTTTTCGACTCGAAGACCTGGGATACGCCGAAATTCGCGCAGATTATTGGTCACGAGCCGAGCGCCGAGACTGATCGCATGCGCAGCGATCAAGAGATCCATTCCGCCAACAAGTGTGCCTTTTACTTCCAGTGAAGCGCGAATTCGTCCGTAGATCCGCGCTGCCTCTCTATCGAAATCAGCGACCTCGAGCGGGGCGACGAATTGCTCCAGTGCTGCGCGATTGCGAACGTGACTCCGGCTCTTGGCAACACCATAGTCCAGTTCGGCCAATGTGATGATTGAGATCCCGATGTCTCCAACGGGAAATGTGTGAAATCGCTCGAGGACAGAGGAGGGCTGTTTCTTAATCAAATAGATACAGATATTGGTATCGAGCATGACCTTCATGAAAATGGACGTGTGCGCTTCTGCGCCGCCGGCTGTTTACGGCCCTTCTCCATGAAGTCCTTCGTAAATTTTCCCAGGCTCTCGTCCAAGAGCGACCACGATTTCTTTTTAGGACGGAGCACGAGAGTGTTGCCCTTTCGCTCTATCTCGACTTCATCCCCTTCGAGATGAAATTCCCTTGGGATTCTGACTGCCTGGCTGTTTCCGCTCAAGAATACGCGCGTCGTCTTTTTTGTCACGACAATTCCTTTCCGCCGAAGTATATACGGAAGGATATACAGATAGACCTGTGCTGTCAATCTTGACCGGGACTTGCATCCAATGTTTCAGATCAATCCCCGTCGCTTCAGATAATCCGTATCGATGACCGGACTGGGTTTGGGTGGGAGGATGCCGCGCTCCTGGAGCAGGCGCTCTACGTATTTCCCGATCAGGTCCGATTCCAGGTTCACCTTGTCGCCGACCTGTTTCAGGCCGAACGTGGTGACTTTCGCGGTGTGGGGAATGATCGAGACGACAAAGGAGCGGTCGGTCACGTCGTTGATGGTGAGACTGATGCCATCGACCGTGATCGATCCCTTCGGGACACAGAGGCGCAGAATCTCCGTCGGCGCTTCAATCTCCAGGATCAGCGCATTCCCGTCCTGATGCCGGCTCCGGATAGCGCCGATCCCGTCCACGTGCCCGGACACCATGTGCCCGCCGATGCGCTCGTTCAACTTCATGGCGCGTTCCAGATTCACGGGCGAGCCGGACGTGAGACCGCCGAGCGTCGTCACCGCGAGGGTTTCAGGCGAGACATCGACCGAGAAGTCATGGTCGGTTCTGGCGACCGCCGTCAGGCAGGTGCCGTTCACACTCACGCTGGCGCCGATGGTAAGGTCGCTCATGATCGTCGAGGCGATGATGGTCAGACGCGTGCCGGCCAGCCCCTTATTCAGTATGGAGATCGCGCCCATCTCTTCCACGATGCCGCTGAACATGGCTTACGCTCCCTTGCGAGTCTTCAAGAGATAGAGACAAAAACCCAGTAGTCCGATGCCGCCCACGACGGCAATGCCGCGCTGCAGCGTTTCGATAAAATCCGTGTCCATCCTTCTCCGCTTCCTTTTGAAAAATGTGGCCGCCCCCAGGCGAAAAGCGGCGGCATTATAGCACTACCGCGAGAGAGTTCTCATCGTGGCCCAGAAGGCGATGGCCGCAAGGATCTGGAGACCGGCAATCACGGCAAAGGCCCCCTGATAACTCACATGGGCGATCAGAAAACCGGCCAGCAGCGGCCCGCTGGCATGGCCGATATCCATCACCGTCCCCTGCATACCCATCCCCGCCCCCAATCGCTTGAATTCGGAACTGTCTGCGACCAGCGCGGCGGACGACGACGACACCACCGCCTCTCCGAATCCGAACCCGGACGACAGCACCAGCAACAGGGCAAATGAGCCGACATGGGGCATGCTGATGAACGTCGCAGCACAAATCAGGAGACCGATCACAATCAACGGCTGCCTCCCCACCCGGTCCGACACGCGCCCCATCACCGGCTTGGAGAGAAACGACGTCACCGCCTGCACACTAAACAGCAGCCCCACCTGTCCCGCGTTGAGGCCGACTGAAAGACCATACAGCGGCAGGAATGCCATCAGGGCGCCGTTGGCCACCATCTTGGCGGCATCTGTTGAACTGGTGATCAACACCTTCCGGTTGCGCGCCACGGCGAGGAACCTTTTCCCCATCTCAGCCATGACCGGTGCCAAACCCCGCTCGCGCACGCGCGGTGGCGGTTCATCCAGATGGAGACTGAAAAAGATCAGGATCGCGATACAGCCGAACACTCCGGCCGTCACGAAGGCCGTGGGAAATCCTGCCGTGTAGGCCAACCAGCCACCCAGGAACGGGCCGAGCAGAGAACCGGATTGGGTGCAGGCCGTATAGGTTCCCAGCGCTGCGCCGCGCCGTTCCTTATACAGATCGGCCACGGTGGCCAGGGCACTCGGCGCGAAGATGGCCGTGGCCAGGCCATGCACAAACCGCAGCGCCGTAAGCGCGTTGAGATCCGAGATGAAGGGGTAGATGAACGGCGGCAGTCCGAACGCCACCACGCCGATACGCAGCAGCATCTTCCGTCCATAGATATCGGAAAGGGCGCCCGAGGGTAATTTCAGCAACACACCGGTGATGGTCGAGACCGACACGATCAACCCGATCCGCTCAGGGCCTGCACCCAGCGATTCTGCAAAGAGGGATAAGACCGGCATGCGGACAAGGTTGTAGCTGATGAAGCAGAACACGCCAAGGGTGCAGAGGTAGAAAAAACTGCGCGAGGTGGTCATGGATGTCTCATCAGGGGGTTGGGCGAAGCGATTCGACAGGATTGTGCAGACCCGCAAGGGCGGCTTTCAAGAAGGCCACCTCGTCATCCGGCAGAGCCGGTGGATCCGTGGCTTCAAACAGGACCTGCTCGGGATGTTCGCGCATCGCGCCACCCAACCGGCGGGCGGCATCGAAGGCTTTCAGGATCTGACGATTCACCACATTCCCGATCAGCGGACGGAGCAGCGACAGCATCCCCGACAAGAAGCGATTGTCGAGTCGCAGGTACGCGACCATCGTACTGTCGATCGATTCGACTCCCCGGTTGTCGGTCACAGGGTGCAGGCTCAATAAGACCACGGCCTTGCCGCTCACCCGCGGGAGAAACCGTCCGTCATGGCTTCCTTCGACGTAATAGATACGCGTCGCAGGATCCCGAAACAGGGACTGGACGATCCCTTCCGTGCCTTCCCCGTCGGTGGCCCAGAACTCCCCCTGCCCGCGCTGCTCGGCCTTATACAGCCCGAGATCGAGGCGGTTGACCAGCATGGCGGCCATCACCGGATGATCCAGGAGATAAAGGAAGACCGGTTGCGGCAAAGGCGTGCGTTGTGGTCCGACTTTATTGGCGGTGGTGTAATGCGTGACGATCGGCTCGAGTCGGCAGGCCCAGGCGGCCTCGACTTGGTCCAGCGGAAAGACGACACCGGCATGGTGTGCGGGAAGGGAGCACCGGTCCGGTTCAGTTCGCCCGACGGACGCGAGGACCGCCAGCCCGGCTGTGAGCACGACCCCGATCAGGCCGGCTCGTCGCGCGACCGGCCTGAACCTGCTCATGAAGGCCGTTGCGGCACTGAGAGGGTCAGCTGAGCGGGGTAGAGTTGTCCGGGGTCTTGTCTGAGACGCGCCTGCCGCAGCAGCGTGTCGACCTGTGGCGTGACGACGCCCTCGAAGGAAACCTGCCCATCGGTGGTGATGATGACCGGCTTCGACAGATCGACAAGGTCTTCGTTCAGGAACAACGTGTATTGCCGGACACGATCAGTCTTGACCTCGATCCGGTTCGGCCCGGCCACCTGTGCGATCAACCTGGCGTAGGTGCGATGCCGGATGTCGTCGTCCCGTTTATCGACCAGATCCTCTGAAAAGGAGGCGATCTGGTCCGTCGCATCGATCCGTACCCAACCGAACGGCAGCAAATGGCTGGCGTCACGCACCACCGTCAGCGCCTTCGGGACCGGCGTCCGGCGCTGATCGTCGAACCACTTCACCAGATCGGGAAGTTCTTCACGCGGAAAAAAGTGGCCCCCGGCCATCGCATGGGTGCGATCATGCTCGCGATAGATGTAGGGGTATCCCAGGTTTTTCAGTTCTCCTGCCAGCTTCCGGCTCAACTCCACCGGCATCACCTGATCCTGTGATCCGTGAATGATATAGGTCGGCGTCGTGCGGAGGTTTTCCAGAAACGGAAACAAGACGTCATCGATTCCGCTGGCCATCGGCGCAAGTCCGGCAAACAGGGGCGCATGATGCATGCCGATCAGCCAGGCGCCGATACCGCCGTTGGACATGCCGCTCAGGAAGATGCGGTTGGGATCGATCCGGTACCGCTGCTGCACGGCCTGCACGGTCGCCAGCACCAGATCTTCCGCGCGCCTGGTGAACCAGGCTCCGGCAGGATACGTCGGACAAGCAAGGATATAGCCCTCGCCCAAGCGTGATTTCCATCGATCCAAGTAGGCCTCGCCGGTGAATCCTGCGCCATGGAGACAGACGATCAGGGCATAGTCTCTGGTCGGTTCATAACTCTGAGGAACGGACAGACTCAGCCGATACGGTCGTTCGCGGACGACGATCTGCTCATCCGGCAGGAGTCCCACGGGCTGCAACCCGTGAGGCGGACCTTTGCGCAACAGTTCCTGTACGACCTGCACCGTCGCGTCCGGTCGCTGCACAATCGACGCGAGTACGGTGCGCTGCTGTTCGGCATCCTGGGTCGTGAGATATTGCCAGACCTGCGAGGCCAGGTCGGTCGAGGCCCCCTCCTCCGCGGCGTGGGTGGCCGGAATCGAAAGACTCGCCCATAGCAGGCACGAGAAGAGAACCGGGAGCAGGAAAAGTCTGCGTTGGTGAAATCGGCCGAAGGGCCGGAAAGAATGTCGCACAACGCTCCTAGCGAGTCGAGAAATCAGCCTGTATCAACATATCACGCCCCACCGGCTCGATGCGCAGATTCTTCAGGGGTACGGCATTCTGAAGTCGGTGCGGCGACTGCCCGCCGAAGATTCCTTTCGCATCCTGCCCGCCGAGCAGCAACGGGGCGACATAACACATCAATCGCTGGGGCAATCCGGCTTGCAGCACGGCCGCGTTCAGGTCGCTGCCGCCTTCGACCAAGACCGTTGTGACGCCGAGCTGACCGAGGCGCGCCCACAACACCGGCAAGTTCACATGGCCACCAGCCTTCGGTAAGACCAACACATCGATCCCCCTCTTCCTCAGAAGCGCAATTTTACGCCCTGAAGCTGCCGTTGTCGTAGCGATCAACGTGTGAGCCGTCTGCTGGTCCTGCAGCACCTTGGCCTTGAGGGGAATACGCAATCGACTATCGACCACAATGCGCAACGGCTGCCGCGGAGCCAACCGCGCCGGGTCGTCGATCAGCCGGGCGGTCAACTGTGGATTGTCGCGTAACACTGTGCCGATCCCTACCAGAATGGCATCCGCATCGGCGCGCAATCGATGAGCCTGCTGTCTGGCGGCCTCATCCGTAATCCATTGCGACTCGCCCTTCGCAGTGGCGATCTGCCCGTCCAGCGTCATCCCGGCTTTCAGGATCGTAAACGGACGGCCGGTCTGCACCCAATGAAGATAGGCTTCATTGAGCTGCCTCGCATCGGCCTCGCAGCAACCGACATCGACACGAATTCCCGCCCGCGTCAGCTGCGCAACCCCATTGCCCTTCACCTGCGGGTTGGCATCGACCATGGCCACCACGACGCGGCGGACTCCGGAGGCAATGACCAGCGGAACACAGGGTGGAGTGCGTTTTTTGAGATGACTGCAGGGTTCGAGGGTGACGTAGAGGGTGCCGCCTTTAGCCCGTGAGCCGGCCTGGCTGAGGGCGATGACTTCGGCATGTGGACCGCCGGCTTTGCGATGGGAACCCTGACCGACGATCCGGCCGCGGGTCACCACCAATGCGCCGACCATGGGATTCGGGCTGGTGGATCCCCGGCCCTTCGCCGCGAGGCGAAGCGCCAGGGTCATGTATTCACGATCGCGGGAAGACAACCTCACCGTTTCGTACGCTTGGGGCGACGGACCACACGCTTGGCGGCGGGCCGTTTCTTCACCGGCGCATGCGTTGCGGACTTCTTGGCCGGCTTGGATTTCGCCACCCGCTTGGTGCTCGGTTGAACTTTCTTCGGCTTGGCTTTTTCCGTTTCAGCCTCCGCCAGCGCCGCCTGTGCCGCAGCCAATCGCGCAATGCCGACCCTGTAGGGCGAGCAGCTCACATAATCCAGGCCCAACTGATGACAGAATTCCACGGAACTGGGATCGCCGCCATGCTCGCCGCAGATGCCCAACTTGATCGTGGGACGGGTTTTGCGTCCGCCCACAATGGCCGTGCGCATGAGCGATCCGACGCCTTCCCGATCCAGCACCGCAAACGGATCGCTGTCGAGAATATTGGCCGTCTTATAGAAATCGATGAACTTCGCAGCGTCGTCGCGGGAGAACCCGAACGTCGTCTGGGTCAGATCGTTCGTCCCGAAGGAGAAGAACTCGGCCTCCTCCGCGATACGATCGGCGGTCACGGCGGCGCGCGGCAATTCGATCATGGTGCCGACCAGGTACGACAATTTCACGCCGTACCGCTTCATCGTGTCCGTGGCCACTTCGCGGACCAGATCTTTCTGCGCCTTCATTTCCGAGACCATGCCGACCAAGGGAATCATGATCTCAGGCACGATCTTGGTGCCTTCCTTCGCCAGCTCGCAGGCCGCTTCGATGATCGCGCGCGCCTGCATCTTGGTAATTTCCGGCATCGTAATCCCGAGACGGCAGCCGCGCAGACCCAGCATGGGGTTAAACTCATGCAGCTCTTCCACGCGAGCCAGCAACCGCTTCTTTTCCTCCAACACCGTCGGCGCGCCGCTGGTGAGTTCGAGCTGGGCAATTTCGACCATGAGATCTTCGCGCTTCGGCAGGAACTCGTGCAGGGGCGGATCGAGCAGACGGATCGTGACCGGGAACCCCTTCATCTCGCGATAAAGACCGATGAAATCCTGCTTCTGCAACGGCAGCAGCTGATCCAGATACATTTCCCGCTCTTCGCGTTTCCGCGCCAGAATCATCTTCTGCATGATCTGGATACGGTCTTCGGCGAAGAACATATGTTCCGTACGGCACAGGCCAATACCTTCGGCGCCGAAACTGCGCGCAATACGGGCCTGATCCGGCACATCCGCATTCGCCCGGACCTTCAGCTTGCGCACTCCGTCGGCCCACTTCAGCACCGACTCGAACAATTGGTATTTCTCGGAAGCCGAGGCTTCCATCTTGCCCTGCAACACCTGAATCACTTCTGATTCCACGACGGGAATGTCGCCGCCATACACGTTGCCGGTCGAACCGTTGACCGACAGGTATTCGCCTTCGCGAAACACCTGGGTCCCGATCCGCACCGACTGACTATCCAACACCTCGATTGCTTCACAGCCGGCCACGCAGACTTTGCCCATTTGCCGGGCCACAACGGCCGCGTGGGACGTCATGCCGCCACGCGCAGTCAGAAAACCTAACGCCGCGTTCATGCCGTGAATATCGTCCGGGCTGGTTTCCTGCCGGACAAGGACCACGCGATTGCCCGCGGCTTTCATCTCGACCGCTCGATCCGCCGTCAACGCAAGTTTTCCGGCGGCAGCGCCGGGACCGGCCGGCAATCCCTTGCCGAGCGGCGTGCAGCGCGACTCTTCCTGCGCGTCGAAAATGGGATAGAGATACTGCGCCAGTTGATCGGGCCCGATGCGCTGGAGCGCCTCCTTTTTGGTAATGAGGCCTTCCTTCACCATATCCACCGCAATCCGGACGGCCGCCACACCCGTGCGCTTCCCGACGCGGGTTTGCAACATATAGAGCTTGCCTTCCTGGATCGTGAACTCCAGGTCGAGCATGTCGCGGTAATGGCGCTCGAGTTTTTTGTAGGTCGCTTCGAGATCCTTGTACGCCTGCGGCATGAACTTTTCGAGTTCGTTGACGGGCAGCGGGGTCCGGATACCGGCGACGACGTCTTCACCCTGCGCGTTCGTCAGACACTCACCGAAGAAATTCCGTTGTCCGGTCGCGGGATCGCGCGTAAACGCGACGCCGGTGCCGCTGGTTTCGCCCATGTTGCCGAAGACCATGGCGACCACGTTGACCGCCGTTCCCCACGTCTCGGGAATATTGTAGAGTCGTCGATAGGTCACCGCCCGGGCGCCGTACCAGGAGGAAAACACGGCGTTGATCGCCATGCGCAATTGTTCGAGCGGATCATCGGGAAAATCCCGTTTGGTCTCTTCTTTCACCAGCTCTTTGAAGCTGACCACGAGTTCCTTGAGCGCCTTGGCATCGAGGTGCGTGTCCTGCGTCACGCCGAGATCCCGTTTCTTATGCTTGAGGATGTCCTCGAAATGCTCGCGATTGACCCCCATCACGATGCTGCCGAACATACCGATGAAGCGGCGGTAGCTGTCCTGTGCAAACCGCTCGTTCTTCGTCTTGAGGGCCAGACCGTGCACGGTCTTGGTCGTCAGGCCGACGTTCAAGACGGTATCCATCATGCCGGGCATGGATGCGCGGGCACCGGAGCGCACGGACACCAGCAAGGGATTGTCCGGATCGCCGAAACCGGCCTTCATCGACCGCTCGACCCGCTTCAGGGCCTGCAGCGCTTCGTCCATCATGCCGGGAGGATAGGCCTTGCCGCGTTTGTAATATTCGACGCAGGCTTCGGTGGAAATCGTAAAGCCGGGGGGAACGGACACTTTGAGGTTCGTCATCTCGGCCAGTCCGGCGCCTTTGCCGCCGAGCAGTTCCTTCATGTTGCCGGTGCCTTCGGCTTTCCCATCTCCGAAATAATAGACGTATTTCTTGGCCACGCGACGCTCTCCTTGTGCTATGAGGTCAATGAGTCGGAACCGAATGGCGGGCGGCGGCTTCCAATCGCAGGCGATAGCGGTTCACGGCGTGCCTGGTCACCCGAATGCCGCACACGATGATCCCCACCACGAACGCGCCGACCGCAAACAGGCGGTAGTCCACGAACGGTCCATAATCGAAATAGAACTTTCCGTCTGCGCCCTGTTTGAGTTGTGCGTCTTTTTGAAACGTATGGGTCTTCCCGGTCGGATCGGCGAGGTTGAGCCACTCCGAGCAGAACTGCACCGGGTTCTCCGAACCGGGGACATGTTGGTAGGCCAGTCGTAAGCAAATGTCTTGTCTGGAGTCATAGATATCCGGTGTCCGCACCAGCCGTTCGAAGTTGACGCCGGTCACCCAGATGCCGAAGAGGAACACCGCGTTGCACACCACCATCATGACGACGCTGATGCCGGACGCAAACCGCCGGACCTTGGTCGCCCTCAATTGGGCCGCGGCACTCGCCTCGGGTGACTCAGGAAGGCTCTCTGACGTAGAGTCCAAACGTTCACCATCCGCTACGTCCCTTGTACCATAATCTGGGAGAAATCAGCGAATGACATGAACAAATCGTCGACGCTCTTCAACAGGGAGAGCCGGTTTTCGCGCACCGCCGGATCGTCGGCGTTCACCAGCACCGCATTGAAAAAGTCGTCGATCGGACCCTTCATTCGAACCAGCACATCGAGCGCCTGTCCATACTGCCCGCCGCGCATCGCCGCCGCATAGTCCTGCTGACTGCTCTGCACGGTCTGGTGCAAGGCAGACTCCGCCCCCTCCCGGAAGAGACCGGACTCGACCGGCTTGCGGTCCCACTGTTCCTTCTCGGTCAGCCGGTGGGCGCGTTTGAATCCGACGATCAGCGGATCGAACTCCGCCCGCAGGGTGATCTGCTGCAATGCCTGCATCTTGTCGAAGAGATCCGTCAGGTCGAGGATCTGGCGATCGGCCGACTTCAACACGGCTTCCATCACATCGTCCCGCAACTGATGCGCGCTCTTTCCGTAGAAACGCACCCGCTCGAAGAGAAAGCCGATAACATCGGGGGCGCCGCCCTTGCCTGACTGAGGTGCTGCCGCCACATTCTGGCCGCTCAGCACGTCCTGCGCGGCCCGCATGGCTTGCGCGAGATTCAGCCGTAACTTGCTCTCGATCACGATGCGCACGATGGCCGTGGCATGGCGCCTGAGGGCAAAGGGATCTTCGGAGCCGCTCGGCACCAGGCCCACGAGAAAAAATCCTGCGATGCTGTCCAGGCGGTCCGCCAACGACAGCACTTTTCCCGCGAGCGACTCAGGCAACTCCCCTTCCATGGCGCGAGGCATGTACTGCTCCCGGATCGCCGCGCTGACCACCGGAGATTCGCCGTCATGTTTGGCATACTCCCCGCCCATGAGCCCCTGCAGAGTCGGAAACTCTCCGACGATGCCGGTCAAGAGGTCGGCCTTGCTGAGTTCCGCCGCGCGGCGGCAATCCTGAACCAGTCGATCATCGCCGAGTTGCCCGGCCACATGGGCCGCCATCGCGACGACACGTTGCGTTTTCTGATGCAGGCTGCCGAGTTTCTGGTGGAACGTCACCGCCAGCTCTTTCGCTACGCGATCGACCAACGAGGTCTTGCGATCTTCATCGAAGAAAAACTTGGCATCGGCCAACCGCGCCGCCAGGACCCTCTCGTTCCCTTCGCGAATCAGCTGCATGTTCGACAACTTCATGTTGGTGACGGCGAGGAAGTTCGGTAGCAGCGCGCCCTTTTGATCGACCAGCGAAAAGTACCCTTGATGCTCCTTCATAGAGGTCATGAGGATTTCTTTCGGGAGCGAGAGATAGTGCGGCTTGAAGGAACCCAGAATCGTCAGCGGAGACTCCACCATATAGACGGCCTGCTCCAGCAAATCGTCGTCCTGGTGCAGATGGCCGCGGGCCGACTTGGCGAGCGAGGCCAGCTGGTCGAGGATCATCGCGCGCCGCCGCTCCTGATCCACAATCACCCCATGCCGTTCGGTCTCCTTCAAATAGTGCGCAATCGACTTCACCGCAAAGCCCTTCGGGCTGGACACCTTGGCACCCAGCACCCGATGGCCGTGACTGAGGTTCCCGGCCTTGATCGTGGCGAAGTGAATCGGGAGCACCTTCCCGCCGCACAACGCCACCAGCCAGCGCACCGGCCTGGCGAAGCGCACCCCGGTCTGGTTCCAATGCATGGCTTTGGGAAACGACAGTTTTCCCAACAGCTGCGGCAAGGCCTGCGTCAGAATCGCCGCCACGGCCTGCCCCTTCTCCTGCTTGACCGCGAAGAGATACTCACCTTTCGGCGTCTGCCGCACCTGCAAGTCTTCGACAGAAATGCCCTGGCCCGCGGCAAAACCGACGGCTGCTCTGGTGGGTTGCCCATTTTGATCGAACGCCACCGACTTGGAAGGCCCCATGGCTTCTTTGACCGCCGACGCCTGCTGCCGGGCAAGTCCTTCGATCAACAGCACCAGTCGCCGCGGAGTGCCCATCGTACGAACGGTGCCATAGGTGAGGCGCAGGTCTTTCAGCAGGGTCTCGGCCGATTGCTGCAGAGCGCGCAGGGCCGGGGCGACGAACTGATAGGGCAACTCTTCCGTTCCGATTTCCAACAGGAGTTCCGTGGTCGCCGGAGCCTTGGGGGCTTTGGCAACCTTGGAGCGTGAGGCAGTTTTGGTCATGGTCTTTTTCGTCGGCATCGTCAGGTGCTGGCTACGGATTATTTGGTTGGAACGGGTGAATGAGCGCCGGCGCGCTTGCCGGTCCCGGCCGATTGCTTGATCAAGGGATGTCCCATCGCTTCCCGGTCGGCCAGGTAGGATTCCGCGCAACGACGCGCCAGCGCCCGCACACGGGCAATGTACGAGGTCCGTTCGGTGACGCTGATCGCCCCGCGGGCGTCGAGCAGATTGAACATGTGCGACGTCTTGATGCAGTAGTCGTACGCCGGCAACGTCAGCTTCTTGTCCAGCAACCGCTGGCACTCGCCCTCGAATGACTGGAAGGTGGCCATGAGCATCGGCACCTCCCCCTCTTCGAAGTTGTAACGGGAAAACTCCACTTCGCTGCGGTGATGCACATCGCCGTAGCTCACACCGTCGGTCCAGGCCAGGTCATAGACGTTATCGACCTGCTGCAGGTACATCGCAATACGCTCGGTGCCATAGGTGATTTCGCCCGTGATGGGATTGAGCGGAATCCCGCCGATTTCCTGGAAATAGGTGAACTGGGTAATCTCCATGCCGTCGAGCCGGACTTCCCAGCCCAAGCCCCAGGCGCCGAGCGTGGGGGACTCCCAATCGTCTTGCACAAACCGGATGTCGTGCTTCTTCGGATCGATGCCCAGCTGCTTCAGGCTTTCGAGGTAGAGGCCCTGAATATTGTCGGGGGCCGGTTTCAGCACCACCTGATACTGGTAGTAGTGCTGCATGCGGTTAGGATTTTCGCCGTATCGCCCGTCGGTCGGCCGGCGACAGGCTTGCGGATAGGCGGCGCGCCAGGGCTCCGGACCGAGCGAACGGAGAAACGTGGCCGGATGAAAGGTGCCCGCGCCCATTTCCAGGTCATAGGGTTGGTGGATGACACAACCGCGGTCGGCCCAAAAACGATGCAGGGTCAAAATGAGGTCTTGGAAATTCACCGGGTATCCAGATCTAGCAGCAGTCTGCTGGTGGTGGCTGATGAAAATCAGGCTGAAGCTAGCAAGAACGGTTACAGGGTGTCAAGAAACAGAACCTCCGATTTCAATGAGTTGCATTCACGATTCCGGCACCGGGGAGAGCACATCTCACTCGCCGCTCGGCATCTGAAACGCTTGAATCGCAGCACGCGCTGGTTTATTCTTCAAAAACTTGAGCAACTCACTAGACAAAATCTCCCCGCATGAAGTTCTCCAAGAAAAGCGAATATGGCCTCCGGGCACTGCTCGAATTGTGCGAGACCTATGGCGGGCGTGTTCTCCAGCGCCATGAAATTGCAGAACGGCAGAATATCCCCGTAGAATTTCTCGAACAGATTCTGCTCGCCCTGAAACGCGCCGGCCTGCTGGCCAGTCGTCGAGGAGTCCGGGGCGGCTATTCCCTCATCAAGTCGCCGGAAGAAATCACGCTGGGCCAAGTGATCCGAATTCTGGATGGCCCCCTGGCCCCGATCAGCTGCGTCAGCAAGACCGCCTACCAGAAGTGCGCGGACTGCCCCTACGCAGCCAAACCTTCGTGCCCGCTCCAACAGGCCATGGGTGAGGTGCGGGATGCCATCGCGAACATTCTCGACCATTACACGCTCAGTCGATTCGCCCATTCGAAATAGGCGGAAGGAGCCGAGACCTGCTATGACTCGTCAGATACGTACCATTTATAGCTTTGCAGTCGGCGCCTGGTTGACCGCACTCATACTGGCAACTGCGCCGGTGCAGGCCGCCGAAACCCGTGATCTCATCCTGGCCGCCTACAGCGTGCCGAAAGAAGCCTACGAACGACACATCATCCCCGCCTTTCAACGACATTGGAAACAAAAGACCGGGCAGGATGTACGCGTGCGCAGCTCGTACGGAGCCTCGGGTGCCCAGGCCCGGGCTATCATCGGAGGGTTCGATGCCGATGTCGCCGTGCTCTCGCTGGAAGGCGATGTCGATCAAATCGTCAAGGCCGGCTTGATTACCCATGATTGGAGAAAGGCGCCCCACGGGGGCATGATCTCCGCATCGGTCGTGGCCCTCGGCGTACGCAAGGGCAATCCCAAAGGCATCAAGGGATGGGACGATGCCGCACGTTCAGGCGTGGAAGTTCTTTACCCCAATCCCAAGACCTCCGGCGGGGCCATGTGGGATGTGATCGCGATTTATGGCGCCGGCTTGAAACTGGCGGAACAGCGCGCAGGTGGAAAGCCGATGGCCGCGGATGCAGCGGCCTCGCAGGCCGTGGATCTACTGACCCGCATCCAACGCAACGTGAAGGTCATGGACAAAAGCGGTCGGGAATCGGTGACCACGTTCGAACGCGGCGTCGGCGATGTCATCGTGACCTATGAAAACGAGTTGCTGCCACGCGTGAAGAGCGGACGGCCCTATGAGATCATCGTGCCGGCCGAAACCGTCTGGATCGAAAACCCGGCGGCGGTCGTCGACACCTATGCCGACCGCCACAAAACCAAGGATCTCGCAGAAGCGTTCGTCGCGTTCCTTCACGGACCGGAGGCGCAGGCCGCGTTTGTTGAATTGGGCTTTCGCCCGTTGGATAAGAATGCCGGTACCCAGGCCGCCACGCTTCCACAACCGGCGCGACTCTTCACGATTGCAGAGATCGGCGGCTGGGACCAGGTGAGCAACAAACTATTCGGCGCGCAAGGTCTGTGGACGAAGATTGTCGAAGACGTGACAAGCAAACGATAAATTATGGAAAACTGTTGTGGCACGCAAGAATTCAACTAGCTCGCAGGTACGGCACAACAAGAACATTCTTTCACAGGATGCTCAAAATGCCCGTCCAGCAAGGCCGCAGCGAGTGAAGGGCCGAGGCGTACCCTTGCGGTACGTTGAGGGCCTGAACGATGCGAGAACGCAGTTGGCGGACATTTTCAGCATTCTGCCACGCAGAAAGATCGCATGACCTCGCATCTCTTACTTCGTCTCGCCTTGCGATCCGCCGCGGTCGGCTATGTGCTGATCCTGATCTTTCTTCCTCTCTCGGCGCTGGCGCATCAATCGTTCGCAGCCGGATGGGACCGGTTCATCCAGGATCTGTCGGCTCCCCAAGCTGCAGCGGCGCTCTGGCTCACCGTGGAAACCGCCGCCATTGCGACCGCCATCAATGCCCTATTCGGCACCTTGTCGGCACTGGTGCTGGTGCGCTACGAATTCCCGGGCCGGTGGCTCCTCAACGCCCTCGTTGATTTGCCCTTTGCAATTCCGACCCTGGTTGCCGGCCTCATGATCGCCGCGATCTATGGACCGACCAGTCTGCTGGGCACCTGGCTTCAACAGGGCGGAATGGCGGTGCTCTACAACCAGCCCGGCATCATCCTGGCCATGGTGTTTGTGACCATGCCGTTTACCATCCGCTCGCTGCAGCCGGTGTTGATGGGCCTCGAACGCGATCAGGAAGAAGCGGCCTTCACGTTGGGAGCCAGCCCCTGGATCACCTTCTGTAAGGTCACGGTCCCGTCGATCCTGCCCGGCCTGCTGACCGGCGTCTTCCTCACCTTCGTGCGGGCGCTCGGCGAGTTCGGGTCCATCGTGATCGTGGCAGGCAATATTCCGATGAAGACGCAGGTGGCGTCGGTCTATGTCTACGGAGAAATCGAGAGTTACAACCCCCAGGCGGCGACGTCCGTCTCGGTGTTGATTCTCCTGATCTCCTTTCTGGTGCTCTTGCTGTTGGAGCGGTTGACCCGTCGTCCGGGGGAACGTCTGCCACGATGGTTTCAATGGACCCGGCAGCAGGATGGGCGCCGCGCGGAGTCCGCCGTGCCGACCGCGGTAGTCTGAGACTATGGATCTCACGGAGCAGAAAGCAGTTGTGATGGGAGCATGTGCATGCGTTGGCTGTTGATCGGAATCGTCTGGCTGTACTTCCTTGTGCTGCTGGTCGGACCGATCCTCTATATGGCAAGCCAGAGCTTCAGCGAGGGGTTGGCGGCATTTTGGACGGAGATCTCGAGGCCGGAAGCCTTGCACGGCTTTACCCTCACGGCGGAAATCACCCTGATCGTGTTGGTGCTGAACCTCATCTTCGGCACCATGACGGCATTGGTGTTGGCGCGGCAAAAGTTTTGGGGCCAGAGCCTGGTGAGCGGCGTCATCGATCTGCCGTTTGCGGTCTCGCCCGTCATCGCCGGCTTCATGCTCATATTGCTGTTCGGCCCGGACACCCTGCTGGGCACATTTTCCGGCCGGGCACAGATCAAGGTGTTGTTTGCCCTGCCGGCCATGATTCTCGCGACCCTGTTCGTCACCTTCCCATTTATGGTGCGTGAGCTCACGCCCTTACTGCACACACTCGGCACCGAAGAAGAGGAAGCGGCCCGTACCTTGGGCGCGGACGAATGGCAGGTGTTTCTCAAGGTGACTCTGCCGGCACTCCGTTGGGGCCTGGTCTATGGGGCGACCCTCACCGTGGCGCGCGCAATCGGCGAATTCGGAGCCGTCCTCGTGGTCTCGGGGAATATCTTATTGCTCACACAGACCGCCACCTTGCATATCTATCAAAGTTACGTCGATTTCAACTACGTCGCGGCCAATGCCGTGGCGCTGACGCTGCTCGCTGTCTCCTTTGCCATTTTGACCGTATTGGAGATCGCCAAGGCCAGGGCTGAATCGACCGTCGCGGAAGCAGGAGCGCAGTAACCCAGTGAAGATCGAAGTACGCGGGCTCACAAAGAAGTTCGGTTCGGGCACGGCAGTGGGCAATGTCTCGTTCGTCGTCCACGAAGGCGAGTTGCTCGGCCTGCTCGGGCCAAGCGGGAGTGGAAAAACCACGGTCCTGCGCTTGATCGCCGGCCTGGAAGTTCCGACGGCCGGAGACATCTTCATCGACGGCAAACGAGTCAATGACCTGACCGTACAGGAACGTAATATCGGCTTCGTCTTCCAGCATTACGCCCTGTTCAAACACCTGACGGTCTTCGACAACATCGCCTTCGGGCTCAACATCAAAAAATGGAACCGGCGGGACATCGAACAGCGCGTCACGGAACTGCTCGCGCTCATGAGTCTCGAAGGACTAGGCGGTCGGTATCCGCATCAACTATCCGGCGGGCAACGACAGCGAGTCGCCATCGCTCGCGCCCTGGCTCCGCGTCCGTCGGTCCTGCTGATGGACGAACCGTTCGGCGCCGTCGATGCGAAGGTGCGGCAGGAGTTGCGCGAGTGGCTCATCCGCCTGCATACGGACCTGAACGTCACCAGCCTGTTCGTGACACACGATCAGGAAGAGGCGATGGAAGTGTCCGGCCGCATCATCGTGTTCTCCAAAGGCAAGTTGGAGCAGGCCGGTTCTCCCGCTGATGTCTATGAAGAGCCGGCCACCGAATTCGTGGCGCGATTCATCGGTTCGATGAATATCGTCGCCGGCGTCGCCCGGCGCGGGCAGGTACAGGTCGGTTCGCTCGAATTTCCCGCGCCAGGATTTCCCGACGGGCAGACGCTGCAAGTGGGATTTCGTCCGTACTACGTCAAAGTGGCAGAGGATCCCGCGCGCTATCGTCAGCAGGCGAAACTACGGCACATCTACTTCCTCGGGGTAGCCTACCGGCTCGAAATTGAAACCCCGGATGGGCTGATTCTCCGCTCCCGCATGAACAAGGAAGAATTCCGGCGCTGCCGCTTCACCGTGGGGCAAGCCGTCTCCTTCGCCGTCACGCATTTCCGCATTCTTCCTCAAGAGGGCACGGACGGAACCATCAGCTCGGAAACCGGCAAGCCCATCACCGGCCCTCTGACGCCGTAACACGGCCGCCACTCATGCCAGGTCACCATCACGAAGATCTCTCCGCCCTCACACACGCGGGAGTCACACCGCTGACTGATCGAACTGCTCGGGCGTAGGCTTCACCACAGCCCCTGTGCTGGAACAGCAGCGTACAGCAGCACCCTCTCCGAACCTGTCGCACCACTGACACCGATTCTCTCTCTTTCGAGTAACTATTACTCTCCGTTTACCTTTTATCCCGGCCGCCGTCTTACTCCATGACAGGTTGATTGGAGGGTGCCACCGGATGAGAGAGCCGAAGCGGCGCCCTCCAAAATCAACCACGCACCGCAACCATCACCCCGCTCTCTCATAGAAGGAGGAGACATGATGAATCACCCACTGTTGAAGGCCGGCATGATCGCCAGCTTGGTCATGGCCGTCACGGCGCCGGCGGTGACCCCGTCGATCGCGCTCGCGCAACTCGACATTCGGCAGGAAGATCGTCGGGCCGACCGGCAGCAAGACCGGCAGAACGATCGCCGGGAAGACCGACAACAGGATCGCCGGGCGGATCGGCAGCAGGATCGACAAATGGATCGACAGCAGGATCGCCGGGCGGATCATCAGCTGGACCGGCAGCATGTACGTCAAGAAGACCGCCGCGCCGATCGTGGAGCCCGCTTCCGCTAAGGCTCTCCCCCACACACAAACGGCGTCAGGACATCAGTCCTGGCGCCGTTTTCTTATGCGCCATCACACACACGGCGAGCCTATTCGTCCAGAGGGTCCCCTCGCGAGCTGCCGCGATCGTCGCATAAACAAGGCCGCGAACGGCCACTAACAAGAAGGGCCACTCCTTTCGGAGCAGCCCTTTACCTATCCCATTTCATTCGATGCATTGTCAGTGATCCCGACCGCCGTGTCCGCCCCCGCCTCGCTCGGGACGCCCTCCACGATCAGAACCACCGCCACGGTCTCCGCCGCCGCTCCCGCGATCGTCTCTTACGCGCTCCTCATGATCGGCATTTCCTCCGCGGTCACCATGATCGCCGCCGCCGGAATCGCCATGCTCATTCCGAAACAGTCGATCTCCCCGTTCGCCACGACGCACCTGCTCCCGCAGCGACTGCATATTGACGCGACCCTCCCGAAACTCCCCTCCGCGCCGTTTGACTTCGCGGCTCAGCTCCAGTAACTCCGACGGTTTGTACCCTTGGCGCATTCCTTCGCCGACTAACGCGGCGCCCTCCTTAGAGGCGATCTTTCCTTCTTTCATCACGGCCAGGCTTTTGGCCCCGGCCGCCAGGGACTCTTGCGTCACCTTCTGCTTTCCATCCTGTGACAGACGTGTGAGCTCCCGCACTTCTTCGGCCGTGGCACCACGCGAGAAGGCTTCCGCTAAGGTCTCAACGGCAACACGGCGATTCCCTTCGACCACACCGCGCGTACCGGCCTCTCGCAGCACCTCCTGCGCCGACTCAAAATGCGTGACCATTTGCCGCAGAACCGGATCGATGCGCTTGGGGTCGACCCCTTTCGCCAGGCCTTCCTTTACCTTATTCGCCAGCGGCTCGGTCGGAATGCCTCGCTCTCCCGCTTTGTTGACCTGTTCGAGCAGCGGGCTGACCTCTTCGGCCGCGAACCCACGCGCCGATCGCAGCCTCGCAATTTCATCATGATCCTGCGCGGAAATCGACTCCGCCCAGACCGGATCGACTGCGCTCAGGTACATCGCCGCCAGAATAAGACCCTTGACCGGGATTCGCATCAGACCATCCCTATGGGACTATCACCACACCGTTGGTGTTCCCAAAACCGTCCGTCACAAAATCCTCCGCCATCGGCGGCACCACCCATGTCTCGCCATTGACTACATACATAAACGCATGTTCACCGCCCGGCAGAGGCACGACCGCCGACCAGGATCCGTTCGATCCCACTCGAGTCATGACGTGCGCCGTCGGCGACCAGCCGTTGAACGAGCCCACGACCGCGACCGTTTCGGCCGCCGGCACCGACACCGAAAACCGCACGCCGCCCGACACGGGTGTGGGGGCCTCCGGCACGTGCCTGACCGCGCAGGCCATCAGCCAGCTCGCACCCACCACACTCGCCAGGATTCGCATCACGCTTCGCATCGCACGGAGAGTACCGAAGCGTCGGGAGTGATGCAAGCCTATGAGACCGCTTGCTAAAGTGTCGTACTGACATCAAGCACCGCATTCTGGGATCCAAACCCGTCACCCGCATCTTCCGTTGCCAGCGGGTCCGCCAGCCATTGCTTCCCATCGATCACGAACATGTACTGATACCGCCCCGGCTTTAATCGAATCGTCGTCGTCCAAACTCCACCGTCAGACCGTTCCATGCTCGTTCGGTTCGGATTCCAGCCGTTGAAATCCCCGGCGACCGAGACGGATTGCGCCCCGGGCTGCACCAATACCAGTCGTACATATGTGGTCGGAGCCGGCGCCTGCTCGAGCGACACCATCTGAGCCGACGGGCTACTGATCGGCACCTCCACGATCCGCTCAGGTACCAACCGCAACAACCCCGACACAGCCAGGATCACCACAAAGGCCGCCGCCATGGCTCCGCCCAGATTCCATTGCAAGGTCCGAGGAGCGGTCACCCACCCCACGAACCGGTCGAGAATGCTCTTCGATTCGGGGTCGAGGGCCGTCAACACACGCGCCGTAAATTGCCTCGACGGGGCGATCCGTGGAAGACGCCCGGCCTCCACCACTACCAATTCTAGATTCAACCACTCGCGACGTAGTCCCGGATCGGCGTCCACCTGCTGCAGGAACTGCACGCGCTCCTCCGGCGTCAGGTCCTGATCGAGAAACCGCTGGATCAAGATGTCCCGGTCATCCATGTGTTACCTCGACACCGACGACTGGAGGTCATTCCACTCCGACAACTCACGACTCAACTGGACGCGCCCTTTATAGACGCGCATTTTTAAGGTATCGGCATTCACGCCGAGCAACTCCTGCATCTCCTCGTAACTCAGCCCTTCGACATGCTTCAGCACAAAAGCCTCTCGATAGAGAGGCGGAAGTCGCTGAATGGCCCCATCCAACTGTTGTGCCACTTGCTGCTGAGACAGGAGTCGTTCCGGCGTATGCGTCTCGACCACCTGAGCCACCACGGCCTCGTGATCATCCAGATCCACGGGCGCCGGGTGTTTGGCCCGCAGCCAATCCTTACACTTGTTCGCGGCGATTCGATACAGCCAGGTCGAAAACTTCGAATCGGCGCGAAACGTCGGCAGGGCCTTGAACGCCGCCAAGAACGCATCTTGGGCCAGATCCTCCGCATCGGCACGATTCCCCACCATCCGATAGGCCAGGTTGACGACCACCCCGGCATAGCGATCGACCAGTTGGCCGAAGGCCTCATGATCCTGCTGCTGACTTCGAGCAATGAGTCTCGCCTCATCGCCTCCCGCCTGTGGCTCAACCGGCATGTCCACCGTTTTGTATCAGCCCGGCCGCCACCCCTGAGTCGTACTATCCACTCTGACGAGTTGCCAGGCACATTCGTAAACAGACACCGGCTCCGCTCAAAAGCGGTAACTGGCGCCGACGGAAAATGCATAGTCCGGAGCTCCATTGGAGACACCGACGGTCACGCCGCTGTTCAATCGCCACGCGGAAGAGACCGTATAGTTCATCGCAAAAAAGACGTCGCGCGCATTCACAAACCCCGGCACAATGGCGCGATACTCCTCGAAATACACGCTGGCCAGGAAATCCTTGGTCACGAAGTATCCCGCGCCCACATCGTACCAATGCTGATTCTGGAATGGGAGGCCATCCGGATCGCCGATAATGTTGTATCCGGCATCCAGAAAACCGATCCAGTTCTCCCCGAACATCTTGGACAGCTCCACACCGAAGCCATAGTCCAATGCGCCGGTCCCCAGTCCGAGTTGCTCATTGGCGGTCGGCAGCTTGACCCGGGCCGTCAGGGCAATCAGGGGCATCGCATCCCCCTCCTCCGCGACATAGTAACGCCCCTTAATGATCACGTCGCCGAGCCCGGACGTCGTCACCTTTTGGCCCGGCCCCCGGGTGGTCAAACCGCAGACCCGGTCCTTCCCTGATCCCGATTGCCCTTTGCCGCTGCATCCGCCGTCGTCATCGGAGCCACTTCCGCTCGACCCGCTGTTTGAACTGTCATCCACCCGCGTGGCAGACCCACCGACGATCGTCGTCCGACCATCAGTGGTCGACGTCACAAACGGCACAATGACCGTAATATCGCCGTCCTTAAAGAGACGACGCATGGATAAGGGCGCATAGAGAAAGCTGCTGGTCGAGTTGGTACCGAAATTTCCGGTGGAATAACTCGGTGTGAATCCGATCTGCCAGTTCCGATCGGACGACTGCGGCCCCTGATCTGTCTTCTCCGCTGCCAGCCCGATAGTCGCGCTTCCAAGGAGGCACAAGGCGACCCCCACCACTCGACGGCTCCACCAACCCATCCCGATGCCTCCACTTTCTGTCGACGGCATGCGCCGACCTATGTCGAATTACGTATTCTTGCAGGGGTGAGATTGCCACAACCTAACCGATCCCCCCTCATTCGTTCAAGCATTCGGCGAACAAGGAACATGCGTGGTGCGATGCGAGCGATGAGCCCGCACCACTCCGCACTCGGTCCGTTGACGCGATGACCGGTTTTCTCAGGGAGCACCCGCTAGTTTCGTCCAGACCGTTCCGGTCGCTCCGGGCGGCTCGAATGGTCAGGCCGCTCGATTCGCTCCATACGACTTCCCCGGTCCATTTGAACTGCGCCGGCATTGTCGCGGCCCCGTTGGCCGTGGTCACCCGCCACATGGTTAGCCCGATCAAGCCCTCGAAGTTCGCCACCGCTGTTGGCCCGACGATCCTCTCGACGATCCAGCCGTCTGTCTTCCTGACGATTATCACGCCGGTCTAGCTGGCGATCGGCCCGGCGATCTTCCGGCTTCACATCTCCGGTCTGAGAACTCCTGGGGTCATCTCCTCCCCGCCGGCCATGATTGCCGTCGCTTCTCGATCCGCTATTGAACGAGCCGGGGCCGCTATTCGACGAACCAGACCCACGACGGTCTCCGCTGTGCCGATCGTGGTTCAGATCATCGCCCCGCAGCGAACGGTCCCGGGAATGCAAGTCTTCCGCCCCCTGCACCTGCCGCTCCGACACCAACCTCGAACGCATAGTCGTGTCGACAATCTCGCGACTCGTTCGAGAGTTTCCCTCCCCTACCATCGACGCCTGAACCGTTCCCCCTGCGGCCATCCCTACCAATATCGCTACCCGAACCATGTGTGTCGCGCTGGGCATACATGCACTCCTGGTCACTGATGTTGCCGCCCCTTCATACCTCGTGGAAGGGCCCGCTTACAGCTTCTGCCCCCCTGCTGACGCCTCATGCATCGCCCCCGTGGGCTTCGGACCCTCGGGCAGGAGATCCGCCGTCCACGAAATGTGCGACGGACACCATTGCCAGACACCCAAGGTCACAATCCGAGTAAGACCCGCCGGAATGCAGGCCGCTCGGCTGACCGAGACCTCGCGATTGACTACCCGAGTACTGTCACCGCACCGGCCGAGATAGGGCTCGCTGCTGACCTTGTTGAGATCAAAATGCGGCACAAAAAAGGCCACCACCGGAACAGGCAATACCGCGACCGACGAGTTGTCCGCCCATTCGCTACCCGCGCAATGTCGCTCAGTCGCCACCGGCCGCTTCATCTCGTCATGAATCAACGTCGTCGTACAGCCTGACAGCCCCAGAACCAGGGCCAACAACAGAGACATGGTTTTTGATTGTGGCATCGGCATCCCCCCTTCATTGATCGTCTGTGGGTTAGACGCAAGAACGATTGAAAAGTAAACGTGAGGGAAATCGGCTAAGGAAGGTCTGATTAATTCACGGTTCTATTCGGAAATCCGTTCCTGGGCTGGTCCCCAGGGCGAATTCAGTGGGCATCTGCTGATCCGAGCGCCTGTTTGTGGGGCACATCCACCGGCCGAGGACCCACTGCCCACCTCTGGACTCACGTCGCCTACGTCCCCGACAATAGCCGCCGCGCTACGTACAGATTTGCTAACCCGCAGCTGATATGCAACCAGTGGGTATTCTTCGTCAGTCCGCGGTATCGCACGTTGGTCCAGCCGAAGATCCGTTTGATCACCAAGAACGCATGTCCACTTTGGCACGGACCTTCGACTTTGTACGATTCCGGGTCCGTTCCTCCTCACTCAGCGGTCGATGGCGATGCGCTTTCGCCTGGACCAAGCTCTTGGCCTTGGGCGCGTACTGCCGGATCACGTCACGTTGCCCACTGTAGGCCGAGTCGCCCCTCACCGGCGTCTCCTGCCCATGCAGTAACTCCGGTAACACCTGACTGTCATGCACATTGGCTGCCGTGACCGCCACCGAATGAATCAGCTTGGTCCGACTGTCGACGTCGATATGGGCCGTCATGCCGAAGTACCACTGGTTGCCCTTCTTGGTCTGATGCCTCTCGGGATCTCCTTCTGGCGATTCTTTGTGAACTGGGGGCACTGATCATGGTGGCATCCACAATGGTGCCTCGGCTCACCTGCAGACCCTGCGTCGTCAGATCCGCCCCGATCCGGGCAAAACGCTGCTGGCCTAACTGGTGGGTTTCCAAGCGATGCCGAACCGTGCAGATCGTCGTCTCATCGGGCACGGGCTCACGCCCCAGATCAATGCCCACGAACTGCCGCATGGCGCGCGAGTCATACAAGGCCTCTTCAACCGCTGGATCGGAAAGATTGAACCACTGTTGGAGGCAATGCAGCCGCAGCATCCGTTCAACGCCCACGGGCGGACGGCCCGGCCCGTCGGCCTTGGGATACACTGGCTCGATGACCACCACCAATTCCGCCCACGGCACCACGCGGTTCATCTCGTCGAGAAACCGCTCCTGGCGAGTGAATTTGCGATACTGTTCGAACGGGACCTCGGCAAACGTCTGCTGGTGCATGGGGAGCCTCTCGTTCAGTGCTGCACTCCTCATAGCACATCACCAACAGGGAATAAATCAGACCTTCCTTAGTAACGCGTCCTACCAGGAGTGCAATCGGGCGGCTGCGCATGACTCCGTCATGCACGATCCTTCTCAGTGGACCATGCCCTATGAAGTCAGATATATATTTCATCCTCTGAAGGCGAGGTCACGGCTCCTTAATCAGGCCTCTCGGAGCCTTAGTGAATTCTCCTCGCGTAAGCCTCATTCCCCTGCAGTGCGGTCAGGATGCACGGGACAACATGGTTCGCGGGAGAATCCGACACCGTCCCCATCGTCCTATCGCTGCCTATGTGATGCCTGGGTGGCGAAGGTGCAACGAACAGGGATTCACAGGTCTTTTCCTTCTCGACACACGAGTGCAACGACAGTGTGGGCACAACTGGATCACTCGGTCGGTATGAGGTCGACTGGTATGCTGAGGCAAGGTCAAGTGCCGTCGCAATTCGGTATGGTGCCGAGCCGACCGTCGGCACCACTCCGGAACGAAGCAGAGCTCGATCTGCACCCATTGGACCGGCAACCGAAGTTTCCCCCGCTTTCCGCAACGGAGGGTGCATGACCGCAGCGGCACTACGTCAAATCTGTAAATGGTATGTGAAGCGAAACCTTCGCGAGCATTGGCCTTCGAAGATCGCGGATCGCCTGCTGGGTCCGCAGGGCCCGATTCACCAGGAGTGGTCCATCGGAATCGTGAGCGGGGCATCGCCCTTGCGGCTTCGTCACGCTTCAGGCACCGGCAATCCAGTACTGACCCGGTACTCGGTGTCGGACGTCAGAGCACTCTTCGTGGCGGATCCCTTCCTGCTTCATGTGGGAGATCTCTGGCACATGTTTTTTGAAGTCTATAACTTCGATGCCGATCGGGGGGAGATCGCCTGGGCAACGAGCCGGGATGGATTCGCCTGGACCTATCAGAAAATCGTGCTCCGGGAACCCTTTCACCTCTCTTACCCTTATGTCTTTGAATGGCAGGGGCGATACTATATGATTCCGGAAACCCATCAAGCGGGGAGTGTGCGCCTGTATGAAGCGAAGACGTTTCCGACGGAGTGGGTCTGCACCGATACCTTGCTGCAAGGACATCGGTTTGCCGACAGTTCCACCTTCAGGACTGACGATCGCTGGTGGTTATTCACCGAAACCAACCCCGCCCTTGCCCACGACACGCTTCGGCTCTACCAGGCACCTGCCCTTCGCGGCCCTTGGCAGGAACATCCGCTGTCGCCGATTATCCAGGCGAACCCACATATTGCAAGACCGGCGGGCCGCGTCCTGCAAGACGGGAATCGTATCCTCCGGTTTGCGCAGGACTGTTTTCCTGTCTATGGAACCAGGGTGCGCGCCTTCGAGATTACGGAGCTGACGCCCTCGACCTATCGTGAACGTCCCGCGTCATTCGGGCCATTGTTCGGCCCGAGCTGGAGGCTCTGGACCCAGGGTGGGATGCATCATATCGACGCCCAGCGGCTGAACTCCCATCAGTGGATTGCCGCTGTGGACGGGTGGCGGCAAGTCGGATGGCCGATCCCAGAGGGATGGCAGAGAGGTCGGTGATGAAACGCATACTTCGCGATCTTCAGCGCTATCAATCAGTGCTCTGGTGCCGCGAAGCGATCATGGCCCTTCGCGCCGTGGATCGAAAGTTCCGCGGCGGCGTGGTGTCCTTGCGCACCAGAGGAACAGCAAAAGGAAACGTCCTCATCTCCTATAACAATGAGGGCTTCTTGTGCCAGAAGCGTGGTGAGGCCGTCCCCATCAGCCACCCGAGCTACTTTAAGGGCATGGTGATGGCTCAGACCTTCCTCGATCTGGGTTATGACGTCGATGCCATTCACTGCGAAAATCAGGGGTTTATTCCCTGGAAGCCGTATGATGTGGTGGTAGACGTCCGATTCAATTTGCAACGGCTCAAGGCCTATTTGCCCGAGAGGTGCATCAAGATCTTTCACTGTGATACCGCACAGGCCGTCTTCCAGAACGTGGCCGAAATGAATCGCATGCTGGCCTTCCAACAGCGCAAGGGCATCACCGTTCCAGCTAACCGATTGGAAACGCCCCATTTGGGCATCGACCATGCGCACTACCTCACCACCTGCGGGAATGAGTTCACGATCAACACCTATGCCTACTCAGGCAAGCCGATGTTTCGACTGCCCTCCATCACTCAAATGACGTGGCCCTGGTTCGAAGCCAAAGATTTCGAGGCCTGTCGCCACCGCTTTTTGTGGTACGGCAGCCGCGGCATGATCCATAAGGGTCTGGACCTGGTCCTTGAGGCCTTCGCGCAAATGCCCGAGTGCCACCTCACCGTCGTGGGGCCGGTGCTCAATGAACCGGAGTTTGTGAACGCGTATCGCGACGAACTATTTCACACACCGAATATCACATGCGTCGGCTGGCTCGATAAATCCAGCGATCAGTTTCGGAGTATCTTGGAGCAATCCATTGCGCACGTGTTTCTCTCCTGTTCGGAAGCGGGAGCGGCGGCTGTGATAGAGACTATGGCTGCCGGGGTGATTCCGGTGGTGACCTACGAAACCTCCGTGGATGTCGAAGGTTTTGGCCTGCTCTTAGCGGATGCCTCGATTGAAACCATCCTACGCGAAATACGGACGATCGCGGAGATGCCCGGCGATGCATTGCGTCGCAGGGCCAGAAACGCGTGGGAGACAGCGACCGCCAAGCACAGGCCGGAACACTTTGAGCAAGCCTATCGGACGACGATAAAAACGATCTTGGCGAAGCACGGAAAGTGATCGCGCGTACGAGGGAAACGGCGATCTCAGACCGGCTGAACGATACCGTGAGAGACGCTCACGCGGGTACAGAACCGCATCTATCGGCGCATGGGGGCTGGACGAACGAATGGCACATCTTGAGCTTCGATTAGGACGCCTCGCCGGCATCCTGCTCATGTGGGGGGCTACGCTCTGTGTGGCGCTGTTTGCGTTCCTGGTCTGGCGCCATGGAATGTCGCTTCATTATCTGATCGTGCTCGGACTTGCGATGATGTTGGGGCTCGGCGTGCGAATGCCGGCATCCTTCAGGATCAACAGCGTGCTCTTCGGGGTGTCCATCCTTGTCGGGTTATATGTGGTCGAATTGCTGCTGGCTTACTCCGGTTCGGCGATCACTTCTCTGGGAGCTCAAGCATAGCTGAGCTTTCCCCAGGATGGAAACGTACGGGTCGCGGCTGGAAGTGGTTCTGGATATGCGGGCACATGGGGTCAAGGCGTATCCGGATGTTTTTCCGATGGTGTTGTTCGCGCCGTCTTCCAGGGAGCATATTCAATCCGTGTTGGTCAGCCGACAGGAGGAATTCCTCCCCGTCGCGGGAGTCGCGGGAATGGCCATGACCACGACGGTGTTTTGCAACGAAAGCGGCGAGTATATCGTCTATGAAAGCGATGAGCATGGCTTTCACAATCCCCGCGGCATCTGGGACCGGAGACCGGCCGAACTCCTTGCGCTGGGTGACTCCTATACCCATGGCGTCTGCGTTCCGTCGGATAAGGGATTTGTAGCCATCATACGGGCGCAGCATCCGGATACGGTGAATTTGGGCGTGAACAGTCATGGCCCGCTGACAAGTTTGGCTGCGCTCAAAGAGTCTGGGCCGATACTCAAACCGAAACTGGTGCTGTGGTTCTACTATGAAGGCAATGACTTGCGGGATCTCGACGGATGGGAGAAGAATTCTCCGCTGTTGATGAAGTATGTGGCGTCGTCATTTTCGCAACATCTGTTTGAACGGCAACCTGAAATCGATCGCGCCTTGAGGGACTATCTGGATGCCGCCATAGCCGAGGCGCCGGCGCCGACCTCGTTCGAGTCCATCATCAAGTTGCAGCATCTCCGCCGGGCCGTCCAGTCGTTCTATGAGCGACACCCTGCCGAACAGGGTTTACCGGCCGAATTGCTTGAGCACCTTCGCCATCGCGGAGCTCCGGCAGCTGCGGCAGCCTCCAACTATTCGAGCGTATTCTGGCCGAGGCCCGGGCAACGGCCGACACGTGGAAGGGACGTGTCGTGTTTGTCTATTTACCCACATGGGAGCGGTATCGAATCTCCGAACTGGCCAGCAAAGACCGGGATCTGGTGCTTGGTATCGCCCGACGTCTCGACCTGCACGTGGTGGACTTGCACCCCGTGTTTGCTGCCCACCCTGATCCGTTGGCGCTATTTCCGTTTCGGCGGTATGCCCACTACAATGAGGCCGGGCACAGGCTGGTCGGCGAAGAGGTGCTGAGGCACTTAGAGTCGATGTAGAGCGGGTTCCCTGCGATGAGGAGAACAGGCGCCCCCCCTACAGCTCTCTCATCGGGAGGAGACATGGTGGAGCTGCAATGTTGAAAGCGGGATTGATCACCATCCTGATGGTAGCCGTCTCTGCACCGGTCGCGATGCCATGAACACAACGTGGGCACAAAACCCTTTGGTCCCGCACCGACCTCTCCGCGTTCGTTTCCACCGCGGCACGGACATGGGTGCTGCTCAACACAGGAGGTTAATAGTACGAAATGCGGCGTTCTCTCACGGAGGACTGCTTGAGCGTTTCACGGCCATCGATGACCTCCCACCACTGCAGCACTTCTTTGATCCAATTCCCCACCGCGTCATATTCGTAGCGGTAGATTTTTCGGTCCGTGATTCGTCCGTCGACATTGAAGATACGCTCTTCGTTCTGATTGCCCTGTTCGTCGTACCGAAACTCCGAGCGGCCCTGCCGTCGGCCCTGGAGATCGGACACGACTTTCTCGCGCACCTGTCCCCGCTCATCGTAGACGATGGCCACTTCATAACCGGCATCGAACCGATCGCTCATGACGACCTGAGCCCCGGCTGCATCGTAGTAATAGTTTCGTTCGAACCGCTCACGCACCAGCCGTCCGGCACTGTCGAAGGCATAGAGATTTCGATTGATCACTTGTACGCCATTAAAGTGAAGCCCTCTTATCCGCCGATGAGCCTCATCGTATTCATACAGCGAGACATTCTCGAACGTGCCGTCGCCCCAGACCGCCAGCTCGGCGGAGCGATTCCCGCGATCGTCGTAGACCGAGCGGGTCTCTTTCACGACATCGCCTCGTGCATCCCGCACGACCTCGGCAATCCGCCTTCCGGCCTGGTCATAGCGGTAGCTAAACTGCAGCGGCCACAAGCCCTGAACTGCCTCTAGGCCGCTTTGAATCCGCTCGATGAGGCGCCCGCGTGGATCGTATCGATCGGTTTGTACCAGCAGGCTTTCTTTGGTTTCGACGGACTGGACAGGCCCCAGCAATCCGTCCTCCTCCCGATCGGAGAGATCGGCAGAGAAGGACGGAATGGCTGAGCCGATGGTGAGAAGAATAAGGAAGAGGGTCGGCAAAATGGACGAAGCAGGAATATCCCCCCTGTGCCTCGTCATGGCATCGGTTCGATCAGGGCGGGCGACAGGGACTCTCTGAGCAGCCCCGCTAGCTTCTTAGTCGACAGAGGCCAATGACCCCAGAATGTGATACCCACCATCGACGTAGATCACCTCTCCGGTGATGCCGCGACCTAAGGGACTGACGAGGAACAAAGCCGTATCGCCGACCTCGCCCTGCTCCGTCGCCCGCCGCAGCGGCGCAAATGCACGATGGTGATCGACCATCTTGCTGATACCGGACACGCCACGCGCCGCCAATGTCTTGATCGGCCCAGCAGAGACGGCATTCACCCGGATATTCTTCGGCCCCAAATCGTGCGCCAGATACCGGACCGTCGCCTCAAGCGCCGCCTTGGCCACACCCATGACATTGTAGTGCGGTACCACCCGCTCGCTGCCGAGATAGGTCAGCGTCACGATCGATCCGCCTTCCGTCATCAGCGGCATCGCCGCCCGCGTGACGGCCACGAGCGAATAGGCGCTGACATCAAGAGCCGTTGCAAATCCCTGACGGGTGGTATTCACGAATTCTCCGGTGAGCTCTTCTCGCGGAGCAAAGGCCAGGGAATGCACCAGAAAGTCCAACCGCCCCAGCTTCTCAGCAGCCTGTTTCATCATCGCATCGATCTGACTGTCGTCTCCGACATCGCACACGCAAGCAGCCGCGCCGGGCAGAGTCTGCACCAACTCCTCGACGTTTTCGCGCAACCGTTCGTTCTGGTAGCTGAATAGCATCTGCGCGCCTTCACGCGCCGCAGCTTGGGCAATCGCCCAGGCGATGCTGTGTTTGTTGGCCACACCGATGATCAGACCCTTTTTCCCTTCTAACAACATACCGGCTCCTGCTCCTTCAATGAAATGACGCCCACCAAGGGGCTGACCATACCATGATTCGCCCCGGGAGTGAATCGTCCCCTAGCCATGAACGCTCGCAATACCTTCTCGCCTGTGAGTACAGGCCGCGGGCAAACCAAAAGACCCTGCGACGTTCGTGCGCGCTCGCTCACGTTCCCCGACACCGCTCACAACTTCTTTCTGACATCCTTCCACTCTTTGGCTGCCTTGGCCTTTCGCGGCAATTCGCCTTTGGGCAATTCGGGGACCACCACCACCTCGAATCGATGCTGCAGCAGCATTTCTGCAGACGACTTCGTGCGGACGATGCCGGTTTTCATAGTCGCCCAGCCGGCCTGTTTGAAGGCCTCAAGCGTAGCGCTCAGCCCTTCTGACGACGGCGCCACAAAGCCGGGCGGAAACTTGTGCAACTCCAACCATCGACGCACGTTCCCGATCGCGGTTTCCACCGGCAACTGTTCGCCGCCCGTCACATAGACCACGTTGTAGTAATACTGGGTCAGTCGCGACAATTCGTCGGCTGCATCAGGCACAGGCTGTACGGATGCCTCAGCCGCCGTTCCGGTCGAGTCAGGAGCTGCGGGCTGAATCAGTGCCGCCAATTCGACGAGAATGATCGGACGCCGGCGCTCCCACACACAGAGTGTCGCGTCACTCTTGTCCGCCGCAACGGACGCCGCGTCATCGACCGAGACCGTGATGACATAGGTCCCCCGCATCTTCGGCAGATAGTCGAACGACACGTGCCCGCTCTCATTAGTCTTCGCCGTCGCCACCGGCTTGCCGTCGATAGACAGGTGCAAGCCGACGCCGCCCCATAGGGGACTTTCACCTGGGGCCTTCCCGCCGAGTTGAGCCTCGATGCGGACCGAGTGATTCGGCAGCGTCAACGCATCGCGTACCGTCAGGATGCCCTGAACTTTCTCGGCAGCCTCGCCGGTGCCCGCCATCACCCAAGCGAACAGACACAACAGCAGAAGCGAGCGTGACCCGAGACGGAGCCATTTTGCCATGATACGGTCCACGCTCCCTTTCTGAGGATGGGCGGCTTGGTTAGGCGAGGAGGCCGCGATCGCGGCTGACGGTAAGATAGGTATCTCCCATACAAAACAGCACCAGCCCGATCAATGGGACGAGGGCAAACGAGAACAGCGCCAGCCAGAGGACAATCAGCAGCACCCCGGCCAGGAGCAGAGGACCGCCACGCTTTTCCCCGATGTAGAGATGGCCCAGCCCCGGCACAATGGAGAGCGCGGCGGCACGGCAGGCATGGGAGGTTTTTTCCAGCGGATCCATGTCATTCAGCGAGAGGATCGGCCCGGCGTCGGGACCGCCCGATCAAGCCTTCAGCGCCGCCAGCACTTCATCGACATGGCCGGGCACCTTCACCTTCCGGAAAAGGGCCTTGATCCGACCCGTGGCATCGATCACAAACGTGCTCCGCTCGATGCCCAGATACTTCCGTCCGTACATGCTCTTCTCTTTATAGACTCCGTAGGCCTTACAGACCTCGGCCTCTTCGTCGCTCAACAACGCAAAGGGCAAGCCGTACTTGGCGATAAACTTCTGGTGCGAGGCTTTCCCGTCCTTACTGACTCCAATCACCACCGCCCCGGCCTTTTTGATCGGCGCAAGGGAATCCCGGAAATCGCAGGCCTCTTTCGTACAGCCCGAGGTATCGTCCTTGGGATAAAAATAGAGGACCACCTGCTTGCCCTTGAGGCTCTTCAGCGTCACGGTACTGCCGTCCTGGTCCGGCAAGGAAAAATCCGGCGCCTTCGCTCCCACGTCCAATTCGTCAGCCATGTCTCAATCCTCTCCAGTACAACGCTTCGTGTCAGCCGGTCAGCGCGGTCCGCTGCCGATCACCGGACGCTGTGTCCCATAGGGGTGTTCCCTGGGCGGCCCCTTTTGTGCCTGAGGACTGCCGAAGGGGCGTAACGCAGGAGAATCCCAGATCACCTTATCCCCGGGAGCTAAATTCGCCGCTTCAATAAACTCCAGGCGGGCCTGGTCCGTTTGCCCCAATGCATTCAGCGCGAGCGCGTAATTGTAATGGGCCTGGCCTGAATCCGGCGACGCCTTGATGGCCTGCCCGAAAAAATTCTTGGCTTCCGCCACCTGGCCGGCCAGATAGGCTTGCATCCCCTGATTGTTCAGAGCGATGGCGTCAGCCTTGGCCCCATAGGCCAATTCCAACGGAACCAGCGGCTGCGGTTTGGAATGGGTACAGGCGGGCAACGACACCGCCATCACGCAAAACACTATCCATAGAGCAACTCTCATCGCACAACCTCGTCGAAATCGCTCGCGACGCCGGATCAGGGCTTGGCGCGCTTTTTTTGTTCTTCTTCAGCTGTTTTCCGATACATCACGTCCCATTCCGGACTCCCTTCCACGATTTGTCGTGAGTAGGACGCCAGTTTGGTCCGTACTTTCTTATCGATCTCCGCTTCCAACAACAACTCTGCGGCCACCACCCGTTTGATCTCGCGCAGCACCTTCCCATCATCTTCAGTAAACCGGCAGTGCGGGCTCTTCTTCAAGGCGCCGAGAGCGAGGTGGGCAAGATGGCTGGCTTTATCGTCGCTGATCACGAATTGGACTCCAGTCCTGAGTGTGGCTACTCTGCGCTTTTCTATGACGAAGATTCACACACCGGTCAGCACCTATAAAATGATGCCCCGTTCACGCACCAGCTTCTGCTTGATCATCGTGAACATCTTCTGGTAATCGACCTGTCCCTGCTCGATCTGCCGTTCATAGGGTTGCATCATCCGGCGCACTTCGGCATTGAGGCGATCTTCCACTCCGAGCTCTTCCGTCATCGTCTGTTCCAACGAATCCCGAAGCGCCTTTCGATCCCCGGTGACGTCCAGAAAACCCAGCTCGTGGAGCCGTGCGATCACTGATTCCGCCATATGATGGACCCGCTCTTTTGCCAGCCTCATCGCAGAAGACTCCCCGCCGACAAACTATGGCCGCTCACCAGACCACTCCACATGAGCCTATCCGATCGACGACCCCTGTTCAATCCGTTCGACTCGAATCGTGCTGGCATTCATCGCCTGCCGCAGAGTCGCCGCGTCTCCCACGACGCGACCCACCACATTGACCCGGTCAGCCGGCACGGGATCGGCCCCCATGCTCATCGGCGTACGCCCGAAGAAAATGGCCAATACCTGGCCGGCGCCCCAGAAGGCTACGTCACCGACTTTGACCTGCGTGGTCGCCGTTTCGCGATGGTCCTTCACTCCGGGAATCTTAAAATAGAACTCTTCGCCCCAGACATTCAATGGTCCCTCAGCGGGCAGCGCCCGGTAGAGTTCTTCAGCCGTTCTCGTGCCTTTTAACTCCGCCTCCAACTGTACCCCGCCGACCTTGATTCGAATACGTTTCGCCGATCCGTTCGTGGTCATGTTCCCTCATCTACACCGTGATACACTGCACAACTCAAGCGCACGAAACTCCGCACCAGTCGCGGACTCTAACTTGTTTATCCCTTGAAATCAAGGCTACAATCCCGGCGGAGGGAGATCGCGACCCGCATTATGTTGACCTCGACATTCGTCCATCTGAACGGCATCGGCCCATCCACGGAGCGGCGGCTCTGGGAAGGCGGCATCGCCGATTGGACAACCTTTCGCCGTGAGCCGAACCTCCCCGGCATCTCACCCTCGCGCAAAGTCCTGTACGATATCGATCTTGCCTCGGCGCAGGAGCAGCTCGACCGCCGCAATGCCCGGTACTTTGCCGGCTGCCTGCATACCCGCGACCACTGGCGGCTGTTCCGCACCTTCGGCCCACGGGCACTCTATCTGGACATCGAAACGACCGGACTGTCCGCGCACGAGGGGCAGGTGACCATCGTCGGCCTCTACCGCCAGGGGCGACTGCGCACCCTGATCAGTGGTGACGACCTGACGCTTGGCGTGATTCAGGAAGAACTCGACCAAGCCGACTTGCTGATCACGTTTTTCGGCAGCGTGTTCGATATCCCCTACCTCCAAACCTGTTTCAAGGGCCTGCGGGTGTCGATTCCTCACTTCGATCTCTGTTTCGCCGCGAGACGCGTGGGCCTGCAGGGAGGCCTCAAGCACATCGAGCGCGAGTTGGACATCGCGCGGGACTCCGATCTGCTGACACTCGACGGCATGGAAGCCGTTCGTCTATGGCACCAGTACCGCGCAGGCGACGAGGCGGCACTGGATCAACTCGTCCGTTATAATGCCGCCGACACCAGAAACCTCGAACCACTGGCGGAGTGGCTATATGACCGGCTCGCCCTGCGCTACGGTCCACCGTCATTGACGCCGGCCGGATAGCGTGAGCACAGACCGGAACAGATGGGCATGGACCGCGTTCGGGCAGACCGACCGCGGGTTGGTCCGTCCCACAAATCAAGACACCTTCCTCGTCGCGAACCGACATCGACTCTGGGCAGTGGCGGACGGAATGGGAGGCCACCCGGGAGGAGATGTGGCCAGCCGTCTCGTGATGGACTCCCTTGCCGAACTTGCGCCGACTCTCGGCGGAACTGTATCTGCCCCCGACCGTGACGAAGAAGAACGCGCAATCTACCGTCTCAAGACCATGGCGGAGCAGGCCCATGCCTCCATCCTCGCCCATGCGGATCACCACCCGCCGTTACACAGCATGGGCACGACTCTCGTGATGGCCCATCTCCTCCCGCTGCCCAAGCCACGCTTACTTGTTGTGAACGTCGGCGATAGCCGGGCCTACCTGGTGAGAGCCGGCACCATCACGCAACTCACACGGGACCATACCCTGATTGAAGAGTACGTCCGTGATGGGCGCCTCACACCTGCGCAGGCCGCGCGCCACCCGGACCGCCATGTGCTCACCCGCGCCATGGGACTTGCCCCTCACCTGGAAAGCGACCTGTTCTTCTTCGATCTTCTCGATGGAGACCTCCTGCTGCTCTGCTCAGACGGCCTCACAAAAATGTTGACCGACGAACGCATTTTGCAGACCGTGAGGCCTCATCAGCATATACCTTCCCTTGCCACCCAAACCCTCATTCAAATGGCACTCGATGCGGGGGGGATCGACAACGTCACCGTGGTGGCTTGCACCATTACTGAGATACCCGATGGGGCAAATATCCATTGACACCACCTCAGGGCACCAGGTAGCCTCGCTCAATTGTCGCCTCGTACAATCCCGAGGTTTTCATCCACAGATCTCCCTATTATCTATATTATCTATGCATGTTCAACCCTTGACACCCCGATATGGCCGCCTGTGGTTACGGTCCTGGCTCTTCATCTGCTGCCTCTCGAGCGGCCTAGTCGGCTCACTCGCAGCAGCCAAAGAACCGCTTGATCCGGAAGCCACTCTGCGCCTCATCGTGCAAGCGAACGCCGACCGCGATCTCCCCACCATGGCTAAATACATGTCGCACGACGCCGACGCCGTCGGCTACACGATCGACGGACACAAATACGTAGGATGGACGGCTTTGGCTGCCGATATGCACACCGAGTTCACCTCGGTCGCCAAACTGGAACTTCCCATCACCTATCTGCAATTCTGGCGTAAGAGCGATATCGCCTGGTTCGCGATGGAACTCGACTATGTTCGTTATCTCAACGCAACGGACCTGACCCAACGCATGGTGCTTCCACTCCGTGAGACAGGAGTGATGGAGCGACGGGACGGCACCTGGATCCTCGTGACCTGGCACGAATCCACCAGACAGCCCGACACCGGAATGGGGATTGCCCTGGCCGACCCTGGCGCCGTAGTGCGTCGCGTGTCAGACAATCAGGCGCCCGGGCCGAATGGCACGGACTTGAGCGGCGAATGGGAAGTCACTGAAATCGAAGACAATAAGAAATACGTCGCCACTCTCGATACGCACGGCAACGGTCCTTACACCTGGCAAGGGGGACAGTTCGCCACCACCAGCTTCAACGACCGGCGCTGGCAGGGTACCTGGAAACAGAGCGGCAATGACCGCGAAGGCGCGTTTGAAGTGGTGATCTCGGAGGACGGCACCGAAGCCAAGGGAATCTGGTGGTACGTGCGTGTCGGCACCAGAGACAATATTCCGCCCCGGCAACATGGCGGTACTTACCTGTGGAAGCGACTGACCCCGCCCCCGACGGCTCCTTAACGGGTGGGCCTATTTCCCGACATTGTCTCATACACACTCACGGACGGCCGGTCTGTTATAACGAGGAGGGGCTATGAATCGTGCACTGCTATCGATGGTTATGCTGCTGATGGTCACCAGTACGGTCTACGCCGACGGTGGCCACGATCACCATGCCATTCCAACCATGCCGAGTTTAGGCGACACTAAGGTTACCATCGATGACCAGACGGTCACTCTCACCTTCGGTCCAGTCGATTTGCCGACCGGCCATGACGGCGATCTGGCATCCAGTATGCCCAAGAAGGTCTTCCAGTTGCCGGACGACACCTACATGATCGGCTATAAGTCCGAGGTCTTCACGAAAGACGGCAAGCCGCTGCCCAAGAACTACCTCCATCACATCCTTATGCTGAATAACGACAAGCCGAGCGTATCCTGCGACGGCGAGCCGTTGTTCTTCGCCGGTGCCGGTTTGGAAATGACGGAAGCACGTTTTCCGGACGGGTACGGGGTCAAGCTAGGGAAAGGGCAAAACCTCATGTCCGTGGTGGCCTTCTACCACAAGGCTCCGCCGACGAAAGACGTGATGGCCCGTTTTACGATGTATGTCGCGCCGAAGGGCGCGAAGGTGCAGGAAATGGATGTCTACCAGGTCGGAGTCAATATTGTCTGCTACAGCAAGTTCGGCCAACGTGGCGCGGACCAGACCGACGAAGGCATTGAAATCAAGCCTGGCGTCTCCGCACTCTCCGCCCCCCTGAAATTCAACATGGACGGCTGCGTCAAATTCGCCTACCCCCATGGACACGACGAATTACTGATGGTGGCCCTAGAGAATAAATCCTCCAATGAAACCCTCCTGCGAACGGTCCCCGAAGTGGATGCCGACGGCACGTTTCGTGATTTTCTCCCTCATCAGGTATACCGGGATGGCAAAGGGTTCACAGTCACCAAACGCGACGACTACGAAATGGTGATGGTTCACCACCACCCGCTTCAAAACCCGAATATTCAGCATGGGATGGGAAACTACCTGCTGTATATGACCCCTGGCGTTTGTCCGCAATCTGCCAATACCGCGTCAGCGCGCTAGGCACAGACCGTTTCCCGCCCATCGCAGTCCAACGATTGCGGTGGGCGTCCCATTCCACGCCTGAAGCTTTCCGCACGTGGCCCGGCCGGCGCCATTCAAGCTGGGAACATTCTTCCCAACAGCAATAGCACCCGAATTCCAGGCGGTGATCATTTTTGCGCGATCACCGAAACCAGCGCCCCTACCGAAGTAAAAGCCCCCCCTCAGGCAGCGGGCTGGGATTCTCAATACGGTGTATGATATTGAACCAATCATGCACTCCAACCGACTTCCTGAGGTCATGATTGTCCCTCCGACAGCGAGCGTATGTTCATCACTGTGCGGTGGTGCATTCCCAGTCGCCGGCCCGGCGGCATCGAAGCAGAACGATCGCACCACTGCATAGGAACCATGAAATCTTCCATGTCGCTGTCTGAACCGTCACTCAACATCCTCCTCATCAACGAACAACCGGATGAAATCAAACTGGTCACCTCCAGCCTGAGAGGCTTTTTCCCTGGCTGCCGGATCGAGGCAGGCTACTCATCCGAAGAAGCCCTGACCTTCAGCCATCAGGGCGAATGGCAAATCATCCTCATCGATCATGACTTACGCCCTGAACGCGGTCTCGACATTCTTTCCCGCCTTCGTCGCCATGCTCCCTATGCGGCCATCATCCTCCAAACGATTGAGAGCGATTCCCAAACCGCCGTCCAAGCGCTGCAAAACGGCGCTGACTTCCTCCTGTTCAAACGGTCACCCGCCTTTATCACCGAGTTGTTGTTTTCCGTCCAGGAGGCGGTTGAAAAGCGCGACCTCCAAATGAAACTGGACCACACCTTTCAGCGACACCAGCGGTTCATCGACACGCTGAGCGACTTGGTGTACGAGCTTGATCGGGACGGTCGCTTTGTCTACGTGGGGACCACCGTCACCACCATGCTCGGCTATACTCCCGAGGAGCTTGCCGGACGACACTATTCGCTTCTACTCCCTCCCCTGCAAGAGGCAACAGGACGCTTTCGCCTGAACGAACGACGGGCCGGCAGCCGCTCGGTACGCAGACTTGAGCTCACTCTTCATCGGAAGGCCTTACCAGATGCACCACTCGCATCGATCACCGTCGAGGTAACAGCCAAGGGGCTTTTCGATTCGGCCAATCGTTACCTCGGCACGGTCGGGGTCCTGCGCGACCTTTCCCAACAGAAGGCGCAACAGGACCGCCTCACCGAGTTGGAGTCACGCCTCCAGGAAACCACCCGTCAACTCACGCTTTCCCGGGAGGCGGCCCGGGTATCCCGCCAGCTCCAACAGCCCCTCACCACGCTCCTGCAGGATTCACAACGATTACTCAGCTCAATTCAGCACAGCAAAATCGAGCAGCATGTCGAAACCATGATCGAAAAGGCGTCGCAGGCCAGCCAACTTGGCCACCAACTGGCTCAAGCCATCCATGCTCCTCCTTTAGAATTTGCCCCCCTCGATCTGCACCATGTTCTTGAGACCGTGGTGCACACGATCCGGCACGAGACAGAAGGCTCGGGGCTCCTCGTAACCACGCACTTGGCTCAACACCTTCCACTCATTCTGGGCTCACCGGACGCGCTGGAGGATCTCGTGAGAATCCTCCTTAATTATGCACACCAATACACGTCCTTGCCCAACGCTCCGTCTCATCTTCTGCTACAGACGGCACTGCTGGCCGGAGACACTCCTTCACTCGCTTCACGCAAGCGTCCGCTGCATTCGAGCGCCTCGCGCGAGTATGTGAGCTTCACCATCAAGGAAAGTTCCAAACACACCGCTGCTCCCATGGGCGAACAGCCCGATCTCCATATTTCTCCCGAGCAGTTCTTTCGGGCTCACCAGGTTGTCCAGGCACATGATGGCGCCATCGAAATAGAACATGCACCAGACAGCGGTCTGACCATCACGGTACGAATTCCTGTTCCCGCTCATCTCTTCGCGGATGAGGGCGCTGAATCTCCCACAGCCTCGCCCGCCAAACCCGCCATTGTTCGAGTTCAATCTCAGCACGTCGCCGGACAACGACCCGACCGACGGCGTTCCGAACGCAAGCTGTTCGCGCTCCCCGTGCAACTATCCGTCGGAAGCACCACCCTTCGAGGCGTCTTACGAAACATGAGCACCGGCGGCGCCCTCCTCACCATCCATGACCTGTCGGCCTCCATTCATCTGCAACCAGCCTACGTGGTGATCAAGACACCGGTGAGCTTCCTGGAACTTCAAGGAGTCGTGCATGAACGACCGGCTGCACTTACGGACCTGCCTCTCTCTGCCATCAAGAACTTTGTGATTTCCTTTTCACCGGGCGGCGAGCGCGACCGCAATGTCCTCCGTTCTCTTCTCGACGGGCTGCAAGACGGTTCAACAATCATCACGTTCGAAGGATTGATCCTTCCTCTTTTCACCACCGCCACGAACAACCCCGACGCCCCCCTCCCCTCCACCGCAGCGCCGACAGATAGACGTGAGACCGCACGTCTAAACGTCCCATGCCCGATTCGACTGGTCGGTTCATCAGCCACGCCAACCCCTATTCTCGGAGTGACGGTCAACATGAGCCTGGATGGGGCTTGCATCGAGTTGCCGGGAGGCTACGACTTCCCTATAGGCCGGCAGATCTTTCACTTGGCGCCCGTCGAGCCAAACACTTCGTTAAGCGTCGCCGCCTTGCCTGAGGGTTCTGAAAGCCCTTGGCCTGCGAGGATTGTCTGGACACAACCTCAGATCAGGACAATCTCGAATCCCGCACCGCCAGAAGAAGTCCGACGCCGATTCGGTGTGCGCTTTGAGGGTTTATCGCCCGCGCAGGAGCAGAAACTCCGGGCCCTCATCTCGCCGCGGATCGGCACTTCGCAAGATCTCGCCGAACCGGTGTCAGACTCGCCGGTCTTCACCGTTTCACACCACCTACGCAATCGTGAGGGCCTCACGATTGCACTGTCTCACGATGTTCCGAGACGAGTAGACGGCACACAGTGCCCACTGGTACTGCTCTGCCCGGGGTACGGGACGACACAACAGGCCTATGTCGCCCTCGCCTACACACTTGCTGCATGCGGCCTACAAGTCCTGCGCTATGATCACAGCCGACACATCGGATTGAGCGACGGCGACCCCACGCAAACTACGCTCACATCCCTGGAAGACGATCTCGATACCATACTGATCTTTGCGCAGAAAGAGTTCCACGGAATCCCCCTCACGTTGCTGGCACCAGACCTGCTCGGCCGCATCGCGTTGCGGCGCCAGGACTGGCACAGGCGAGTCCGCCGGCTCTTACTTCTCAATCCGACACTCGACATCCGAAACTGCCTGACAAGCCTTCATCAGCGGGATCTGGTAGGTGAACATCTGGCTGGAACGCGGCTCGGGCTCGGCAACCTCTTGGGGATTCCACTCGACATCGATCATTTCGTGGCCGATGCCGTGGCCGGTCAATATACAGAGAGCACCGCACTTCAGGAGGACCTCTCGCATTGCGGAACCGAGGTCGTGTTTCTGACGACCGGCCCAGGCGCTGCTGACTACCTGACTCCTTCGCCGACGCCGGCACTCGTGGAGGAGGCGCTGCATCGGCTCGGATCAAGAGGCAGTCGCGTAATGCTGCAAGCTCCCCTTCTACCTGCCGACGCTGTCGCACCAACGGCACTGCACGCAAGCTGGCACCGAATCGCACAGCTCTGCCTTACTCCGGACCGCTTCCCCTATCCCACCGCCCCGGCTCTCCTGAATCTCTCACGCATAACCTCCATCCGCGCACGATTCGAACGTGATCGACTCCGCATCAAATATGCCTCCGGAACGGCAGGCCGCGAGCGACTCTGGGCCGCACAGACCGATCTCACACGAAGTTTGGATGAACTCCCCACGCATTGGCAATATATCGACCAGCTGTATCAACTCCTCCAACCACTCGATGGAGGCCTGGCCCTGCTCGATGTCGGGTGTGGCATTCATTCATTCGCCAGACTCCTGCTCTTGAACCTCTCCTACCGCCTCCGCGCTCAAACCTGGAACCAGAATCAGCCGCTTCGATACTTCGGTATAGACTTCTCAGTGGCTGCGCTGCATGCCGCGCAGGACGCGACGAGTGACGCCTTGAAGCACGTGGATCGGCTGTTCTCCGGACGTATCTCCGGGCCGACACCCGTCAGTCAGCAGTGGGTACTTGGTCGATCCGTAGAAACGCTTCCCTTCGCGGACCATTCGTTCGATCGCATCGTGGCGAATCTCTCCCTCAGCTTTTCACGCTCTCCTCTCCATGCTCTTCGCGAACTGTTCCGCGTGCTTCGACCCGGCGGAAAACTCATCGTGAGCGCCATCACCCCCTTGGCAGATATGGCCCTCCCCTATCGTTCATCCTTGCAGGAACTCGGCGTCGATGCCTTCTCGGGAGACGCTCGCCTTGCCCTCAATCGCATGGCTCAGTGTTGCGTCGCCCTGCGCGTCGGTCACCTACACGCATTCCAGGAAGAGAGCCTGAGCGCCGCCCTCGCCCAAGTCACATCTACTCCGGCCAGACTCGTGCGTACGTTCTCCGGACAGATTCTGGTCGCCCTCGCTGAAAAACCTGATTCCGCTGGCTGAAACAATACCTCGCATATATACTTCAGTCACTAACACACGACAGGCGACGCGTCGGACGACACCACATGCACGATGGTGTCCGGGTTGATATGTTCTGCGCAGGACTATGGCACTCCACGAGCACATTCGGCACACCCCTATTCTTTCTGCTTCCGAAGCCCCCATCAGAATGATCGGCGCGTTTGCCGAATCGGTGGGACAGGCCACCGATCTCACGCAGGTCGGCGAGTGCATCTTGAGGATCCTCAGCGAACAGTTGCGCTTGCCGGAAGCCGCCATATGGATACGAGAAGCAGACGGCCAATACCATCTCCTTGCCTCTCTGGGACACAGCACGCTTACGGCATTGCCGGCTAGCCTGCCGGATAACCACGCCCTTATCACGTGTCTTTCCGACCGGCCACGCCTGCTCCGATACGACCAGGCCTCATCTTCGCCCGCCGGCTCAGCCATGATGTCGATACAGACAGCGGTGTGCCTTCCTCTCCGGAACAAGACGCAGTTTCTCGGACTCTGCGCCCTTGGGCCGATCGGCACGGAGTGTCACCTGAACGAAGAAACCGTGATCCTTGCAGAGACCGTCGCACGCATCGCCTGCAATACCTTGGATCATCACCTGGCGCAGGACGACCTTCGGCGCTCCTCCACCTTGATGAGACGCACCGATCGATTGCGCTCGTTGGAAATTATGGCGGGCGGGTTTGCGCATGAAATCCGTAACCCCCTCACCTCGATCAAGACTTTTATTCAGCTGGCCCCGCAACGCCAGCAAGACCCGGTGTTCATCCGTGAATTCAGCCAAGTCGCCATTGAAGACGTCCATCGCATCGAGCGGCTGCTGCACGAAATCCTCGACTATGCGAGTTACATGACCCCGCAGCCGAGCGACGTGGACCTGAACGAACTGGTGACATCCTGCCTCGGTTTCGTCTCGTCCACCGCCTCGCATCGAGGAATTCGTCTGCACACGACACTGGCCCCTCAACTACCCACGCTCTCGCTCGATCGCCAGCAGATCAAACAGGTGCTCTTAAACCTGCTCCTGAATGCGCTCGATGCCATGCCCAACGGCAACAGCGTGATTCAGATCCGCACACGCGTGCTGCCGCAAGCCGGCCACACAGCCTGGGTACAACTGGAGGTGGAGGACGAGGGGTGCGGCATTGCCCCGGACCACCTGGAGCATATTTTCGATCCGTTTTTTACGACCAAGCATACCAATAGCGCGAGCGATGGGTCCGGCCTTGGCCTGACCACCGCGCATCAAATCGTCCGCGAACATGGCGGCACGCTATTGGTGGAAAGTCGAGTCGGCGCAGGTTCGACGTTTTCCGTAAATCTTCCAGCACCGGATGCACGCACCACAGTTTCAGCCGCACGGGAGTAACATGAAAAAACGGGTACTACTTGTCGATGACGAGCCGCGTGTTCGCGCCTCGCTGAGAACAGTGCTGGAACCGACCTATGAGATCCTCGAAGCGGCGGACGCCGCGGAAGGCCTCAAGAGTTTCAAACACGATGCGCCGGACCTGGTCCTGCTGGACGTGATCCTCCCGGGAACAGACGGTCTGGCGGCGCTCCAGGCAATGCGCACCGAGAATCGTGCCGTACCGGTGATCATGCTAACCGGGACCAAATCGGTCAAGACGGCCGTCGATGCCATGAAACTGGGGGCAGCCGACTATCTATCCAAGCCATTCGATGTCGAGGAGCTGCAAATCGTCATTGAGCGCACGCTGGGCAAACAGGAATTAGAACAAGAGGTTCGTCAACTACGCGCGCAGGTCGTCCAGCGGTATGCCTTTCACAATCTGATCGGCAAAAGCCCGGCGATGCAGGAAATCTACGCGAAAATCGAGCAAGTGGCCGACAGTCGCACCACCGTCCTGATAACCGGCGAGAGCGGGACCGGAAAAGAACTCGTGGCCAAGGCCATTCATTACAACAGCGCGCGACGCGAACGCCCGTTTGTGGCGCTCAACTGCGCGGCCCTGCCGGAAACCTTGATCGAAAGCGAACTGTTCGGCCATGAGAAAGGCTCCTTTACCGATGCCACAGCCCGGCGCGTGGGCCAGTTCGAATTGGCGCATACCGGCACGCTTTTCCTCGATGAGATCGGCGATCTCAGCCCGGCGACACAGGCCAAACTCCTACGCGTGCTACAGGAACGTGAGTTCACGCGCGTAGGTGGCGTGCAGTCCATCAAGGTGGATGTCCGAATCGTCGCCGCCACCAACAAGAACCTCGATGAGATGGTCCGGAAGAACCAGTTCCGCGAGGACCTGTATTACCGCATCAACGTCATCGCGCTGTTCCTGCCGCCCCTGCGCGAGCGGGGCGAAGACATCGCCCTGCTGGCCAAACACTTTCTGGCGAAACGCATCGAAGAAGAGAAACGTCCTCCCCAGGAATTCACCAAAGACTCGCTGGAGTTGATTTCGCACTATCCCTGGCCCGGAAACGTCCGCGAGATGGAGAATATCATCGAGCAGGCGTTCATCTGGTCGAAAGGCTCCACCGTCATCACCCCGGAGCACTTACCGAATATCCTGCGAACCGATACACGATCGACCTCGCTCCGGGACGACACGTTGGCGGGACGATTATCGCTCGAAAAGGCCGTCATGGAGTTCGAACGGGAAATCATCCTGGACGCGCTCAAGCGAACGACCTACGTACAAACCCACGCGGCCGCCATGCTGGGGATCAGTCGCCGCATGCTGAAGTACCGCATGGATACCTTGGGCATCAGCCGGCCCGATAACGGGGCGAATCCAGAGCCTCCGCTGACTCAGGAATGACACAGGTTGGCACAACGGTGCTCCGCAGCCTGTCTCATTTACTCAAAGGTGACAACACCTACATCAAATATCTAGTGGCCTGAATAGACGAGACCTGCTATATATTGAACGATCAGCACAATCAGGAGCGGTATAGGTTTTGCGTTTGGCCTTCAGTGAAGCCTGCAATGCACCCGGGAGCGCTCTGAATGGGGACCCATACATCACCTGAATACGTAGGCACGAAGCCGTCGGTACTGGTCGTCGATGATGAAACCGGTCCACGGGACGCGCTCAAAGTCATCCTTCGTCCGTTCTTCACCATCCACTCCGCCGACAACGCCAAATCAGCCCTGCGGGTCCTCAAAGACCAGCATATCGACCTCATCACCCTCGATCAAAAGCTGCCCGACCGCCAGGGAATCGATCTGCTGCAAGACATCAAGCAGGACTATGCCGACATCGAAGTCATCATCATTACCGGCTACGGCAGTTTGAAGTCTGCGATGGAAGGCATCCGGCACGGCGCCGCGGGCTATCTGCTCAAGCCTTTCAATGTGACCGAACTGATCGCCCTCATCAACCAAACACTCGAGAAAAAGCAGCGGCTGGACTACCTGCGTTCGTTTCTCAAAACATCGACCGCCTTGTGGGGAACGGAACAGGAAGCAGCCCAGGCGTGGAAAGATCTGCAAGCCAACTATTTCTCCATCGGCAAATCCGCCCCGGAACCCGCCGCCAGTACAGGCGATGTCACGGCGTTGATCCCGTTGTTATCCGACCTCCTCGAAGCGAAGGACCGCCAACTCCTGAACCACTGCAGCCGCGTCAGCTTCTATGCCTCGCTTCTTGCCAACCAGCTCAACCTCTCCCTTCCCGATCAGAAGGCGCTCGCGCTGGGCGCGTTTCTCCACGACATCGGGAAGATCAGTATTCCCAACTATAAGTATGCAGCGGACGATGACGACAGTATCAAGAACGGGGCCCTCGCCAAAGCCTACTCTGAGGCCGGCGCGCGGATGCTGCTACCGCTTGAATTTCAGGCCGAGGTGGGACAGATCGTGGCCTATCACCATGAACGATTCGACGGACTGGGCAATCCCCATGGGCTGGAGGGAGAAGGCATTCCGCTCTTGGCACGCATCGTCGCCATCGCCCAAGCCTTCGATAACTTGACGGTCGATATGCCGGGACACCTCCCGATGTCCATCGACGACGCCATCCGCAAGATCGTGCTCCAAGCGGACACTCACTTCGACCCGAAACTGACAGAGCTGTTTGCCCAAGTCGTGCGGGAATGCAAATCTTCCCTGCCCGCCCTCGCGATCGCAAAAACCTCACCGACGACCTAATCCGATCGCGCCCGTCGTTCCTTTGCGCTGCCGATCATTTCAGCCGCCGCCGCGCGCGCACTGTTGGTCACCGTGACCCCGGCTAACATCCGCGCCACTTCCTCTTCCCGCTCGCGCTCCGTCAGCAACCGAACTTGCGTCACGGTGCGCTGCTGGCGCACCTGCTTCTCGACCAGGTAATGCGCATGGGCTTGGGACCCGACCTGCGGGAGATGCGTCACACAGAGCACCTGGTGGTGCCGGCTGAGATCCCGGAGGCGTGCCCCCATCACTTCAGCCACCGCCCCGCCGACTCCGGCATCGACTTCGTCAAAAATCAGCACGGGAACTCGATCGCTCTCGGCCAGAATCGTTTTTAATGCCAACATGACACGGGACAGTTCCCCCCCGGAAGCCACTTTGGCAAGCGGCTTGAGTGGTTCGCCTGGATTGGCCGAAAAGACAAACTCCACGGCATCGTGGCCCATCTGGCCGTAGGCCGTCTCGCCGGGCAGCGGAAGCACCTCCACCGCGAAACGGGTTCGCTCCATCCGAAGCGCGCTCAACTCTTTCGTCACCTGCGTCGTGAGTTTCTTGGCCGCGTCGATTCGCTTGCGGGAGAGATGCCCGGCGAGCTCACCCACGCGACGTGCGGCATCCTCCACGGCAGTGGCCAGGTCCTGCAGCTGGGTTTCCGCTGTGTCCAATTGGGCCAGTTGAGCACGTAGAGAGTCTTGTAGCACCAGCATGGCATCCAACGATCCGCCGTATTTCTTGCTCAGCCGATGCAGTCGATCCAGCCGCTGCTCGATTTCCATCAATCGTGCCGGGTTGGCCTCGACTTGATCACGATAGTGCCGGATCTGGTCGGCCAGGTCCCTCAGCGGAACGATAGCGTCGTCTACTACCTGCGTCCACTCGACGGCAGCCTGATCGATCGACACCATCTTCGAGAGCAGTTTTCGCGCGGATGCCAACAGGCTCAGCACGCCCTGATCACCCGCATACAGCAACTCATGAAGCTGGTCGGAAAGGTCTCCCAGTTGTTGACTATGCATCAGGCGCGGGCGTTCCTGTTCAAGCCGCGCGTCCTCCCCCGCCTCCACAGCGGCATCGGAGATTTCCTGAAATTGAAAACGCAGCAGATCCTCACGTTCTCGGCGCTGGGCGATGTGCGCAGTCAGCATCTCACGTTCAGCCACCCGCTCCTGCCACGACCGATATGCGACCTGATAGTCCTGACGAAGCGTATGAAGTCTGCCGAAGGCATCCAACGCCTCCAGCTGAGCCGCAGAGGACAACAGCGATTGTTGCTCGTGCTGGCCATGCACATCCACCAATGCGCCGCCCAGTTCCTCCAGAAGATGAACCGGGCAGAGATTGCCGTTGAGGTAGGTCCGGTTGCGCCCCGTCCTGGAAATCACGCGGCGGATGACAATATCCGTCTCACCCGGACGGGCGAATTCCTTGGTCTGGAGCAGATGGAGAAGGGGATGGTCTGACGGCAACACAAACGCCGCTTCGAGATCGGCTTCATCGGACTGGGCACGGATCTGATCCGTCGAGGCACGGCCCCCGACCAGGAGCGTCACCGCATCGATGAGGAGAGATTTGCCGGCTCCGGTTTCACCGGTCAACACGATGAAGCCGGAGCCGAAACGGACAGCCAGCTGCTCGATCACGCCGAAATTCGAGATGCGCAGCTCGGTCAGCATGCCGCTGAGGATCAGGCGCTAGGCAGCGCCGGAATGTTGCGCAAGAAGCGAATCGATGATTTCTTTGAACTGGCGCTTCGGGCGCGCCCCCACCAGCCGCTCGACCGCTTGACCGTTCTTAAAAAATAGAATGGTCGGAATGCTCATCACCTGGTAGCGACCGGCGATTTCCGGGTTCTCATCGGTATTCAGCTTACGAACCTTGATCTTACCCGCATATTCTGTTGCTAATTCATCGACGATCGGCGCGACCATCTGACAGGGCCCGCACCAGACCGCCCAAAAATCCACCATCACTAATTCGGATGTCTTCATGACATCCTCATTCCACGTCGCATCAGTCGCCTTCAACGCATCGCCTGCCACAGTGTCCTCCTTCGCTCGACCTACCATGTCATCGTTTTTCGATGTGCTGAAGCGGTTCCACACACCGTCCGTCATCCTATAACACGGTTTTGCAGAGAGTCAAATCACGGCCTGTCCCAGTGCCACTCAGGTGGTACACCGGACCACCAGTCCGTCGGCCTGGCGCGTCGCCACGCATCCTGCTCCTGCCAGAACTGCTTCACCAGCGCCTCATCCAAGCGAGCCGCCATCGCCGCGGTGACGTCAGACTGTCGCTGCACCGCTTGCTGGATCACTTCTTTGGCGATCCGCGCGAGCACATCCGGCGGATCAATCAGATCTTCACTCCGTCCGGTCGCGAGATTCAGGTAGAGCTGTTCCACGCGGACCCATTGATCGGTGGTCGCCAGGTGCTCAAGGTAGCCATCGAGCGCGTGATACACATAGGTGAGAAAGACATAGGTTCGAGCCGAGGGGGTTTCCCGCACCGCCGACTGACAGGCCTCCACCGCTTGACGGTAGTCAGCGGCTTTGAGAAACACCGCCGCGCGTTGAAGATGCGATGGCTGCTCCGCCGCAGCCGGCTGAGCCGGAACCGCCCCCTGAACCGCAACCCACAAGCACAACCCGACCAACAGGAAAAGCCGGTGTCGTCGCATGAGGATGCGCCTCCCCCACCATGTCCGCATCGCGTTACAGGCCGTCCAATCTCGACCAGTCAGGCGAGATTCCGCGGCTCAATACCGGCCCATCGGCATCGACTGCACCGGCAACGGATTTACGGATCGCCCATAGGGGCCACCCGGTGCTGCCCAGGGCAAGCCGCGATCCCCGACCAGCAATGGACCCAAAATCGTGCGCGCCACGATCGTGCCGAAGTTCTCCGTCCATCCGATGCCGGTCATACTCAGCATGAAGGAGTAACTCTGGCGATCCGGGAACTGCAGGTAATACAGCCCGAGCGACCAGCACTTGCAGGGATTTTGATAGAGGGCGACCACATCGTATTCCGGACTGCGGCCGCCTTTGACATCGTAATAGCCCTTGGCACCGACGGTCCAGCCCCACGGTGTTCGGAATCCGCCGCCCGCGGTGACGAACTGGATCTCCTCGGTGGGGGCATAGACCTCATTAAACGAGACCGGATTCCAAATATCGCCGCGCCGGACCCGGTTGCCGTCACGACTGAACCGTTGCCCGACCTCCACGTACCAATAGTTGGATTGCTGCACCCGAAGATCGGTATTCCACTGGCTGAACGTCCCCCGGTAGGGATCGAGAAATGCATCGACCGTCAGATACGAATTCGTCGGAGGTAACATCTGTCCGCCCGTCACATTCTTTCCGAGCGCTTCGTTGACACCGGGTGGACGAAAGAATTCTGGCGCGGTATTGCCGATCACCGCCCGTAGCCACAAGTCGGACAGTTTTCTCCCCTGCACCTCCACCGTCGCCGGCTGCAAGGGCTGCGTGAGAGATCCCAGGAACGGTAACACGCCGGGAGTAAACTCCCGCGCGCGGGTCTGCACCCCGCCCACGTGATAACTCTGTGCCAGGGTCAAGTCCAGCCAGTTGAACGATTGGCCGTTCACCTGTTGTTCGAGCAACTTGGTCCGGAGTGAATAGGTTAATAAGTTTTTCTTCGGGATGTCATCGACTTGATCGATCTGGGCGATCTGAGACTGGTTACTTCCCGGCACGTATTCGTACATCACACTCGGTTCGATCGTGTGCAGGAAACTCCCGCCGTCCCCACCGGTATACCTGCGGCTCAGCCTGGAAGACGCATCCATAGCCGCCCAAAACGTCTCGCGATGGAGCGGACTCGCCTCCTGAATGCCGCGCGTATAGTAGACTTCCTTGAACTTAAAATGCGGCGTCAACCCGATCACATGCCCGACATCGATCACATCGGTGGTGACGCCGGGCATAAAATCCATGCGGTTCACCGCGAACCCCTGTTCGCGATAAAAATTCACAAAGTTACTGTCGAGGTTCATGAGCAGCGGCAGCCCGAACGCCGAGGTATTCGGCAACACATAGCCGACCTCCGGGAGGCGCTGGAAGGTGTCGGGACCGCCGGAGTTCAACGGCTGGAGATACTGGCCCAGAAAATAGGCGCTGCCGTAAGGCAGACGTTGGGTCGCCAGCAACGTGGATTCGCCGCTGGGAGAGGCCCGCTGCGCGCCTGAGTTGCTCAACTGTTGGAGATACTGCCGATCCGACACAAACGACGCCTGGCCTCGCACCAGGAGTGTGTCCGTGACCTGTTGAACATGCTGGCCGCTGATCAAGCCTCGCAAGCGCCGCTCATCCGAGGCGGTCTGATCGACGCCCGACACATTCGGCAGTTTCGTCTGCTGCAGAAAGCTGGCGAACCACTGCCCGCTCGACCGCCGGTCCAGATAATAGCGATAGGTAAAATCGCTGCCATACCCGAGATCCGAATAATACGAAGGTGCGATCGTCAGGTCCTGGCTGGGGTTAATGGCCCAGAAATAGCCCTGCTGGTAGTGCAGCCCGAAGCGATTGTCGTAGCCGGGCGTGGGAATGAGGAACCCGCTGTGACGATTACTGAGCGGATAGGTCAGGGTCGGCACGGGGATGATGGGCGTATCCCGCATGCAGAGCCACGCCCGCTTCATCCCGATACTCTCCCCCGTGTTCACATCGAGATCGTCGAACTTGAATCGCCAGGCCGGCACTTCGCCGTCTTTGGCGTCACAATTCGTGAACGTCCCCTCTTTGATGCGATAGTGATCCTCGGACAGCCTCCGGATGCTGCGACCGGTAAAGAACGAGTTACTCGGCCGGATATACATCGACCCGTGGGTGATGACTCCGGCTTCGGTATTCACGTTCAACTCCAGCCGCTCCGACTTCAGATCGGAACTCGGGTCGAAGAAATGCACATGCCCGGTCGCCACTAAGGTACCCGGCAGCGAATTGATCGTGACATGATCGGCCGTGAGTCGAAACGAGCCTTGCGTCACCACCACCGACCCGTCCGCTTCGTACACCTCCTGCTCCTGCAGATGGTCGATGCGTTCGGCCGTCACGGTGAGAGGTTGGTTGCTCGGTGAGGCGGTGGTCACCGTTGATTGCGCCGAGACGGATTCGACCAGCAGCAACCAACTGAGGAGGAGAGTCAGGAGAACAATCGGGAACGGACAACCAGTCGCCCGCCGCCGTATCGAAGCCGAATAGCGGTCTGGCCCCATCTCAACCACGAACAGGTGAGAGGGAACACCCTCGGAGAAGGGCCTTGATCTCGCCGACCAGCATCAAGGAGCCCGTGACACAAATCAGATCGGACGGAGCGGCGGATCGCTTCGCGGCAGCCAGTGCATCGGCGGGGGTGGCCGCCACCTGGGCGGTGGGCGCACAGTCTTGCAGGAGCGTGCGCAATTCCGAGCCGGTGGACGCACGCGGCAGATCCGCCTGTGTCAGAATCAACGTATCCGCCTGCGGCAACAACGGCGCAAGGAATTCGCGTGGATGTTTATCGCGCATCATCCCCACGATCAGGCTGATCCTCGCAGCAGGCCTGCCACGGCGCCAATCGGCGAGATATTCGGCCAGCACAGCCGCAGCCGCGGGATTGTGCGCCCCATCCACCATGACGGTCGGCGACTCGCCGATCATTTCCAACCGGCCTTCCCATGCGACATGCTGCAATCCGTCCCGCACCGCCGTCTCAGACACGACCAAACCGCGCTCGCGGGCGAGCTCGACCAAGGCCAGCGCGCAGGCGATATTGTCCAGTTGAAACCGTCCCTGGAGCGGGCAGGAGAGATGATCGTACTGCGCCGACCAGCCGGCATACCGGCAATCAGCCGTTGAAGGGCCATCGCAGGAAAACTCGCGAGCCACAACATACACCGGAGCCGCCACCTCCGACGCGCGCTGTTCAATGACCCGGCGAATCGAGGATTCGATACGACCCAGCACGATCGGCACGGCTGGTTTCACAATGCCTGCCTTCTCAAATGCGATGGCCTCCAATGTCGAACCAAGATAAGCCTCATGGTCCAGGCCGATCGTCGTAATGGCGCTGGCCAGCGGCTCCACCACATTGGTGGCGTCGAACCGTCCGCCCAACCCAACTTCGAGTACCGCCACATCCACCTGGCAGTCCGCAAAATACTGGAACGCCAGCGCCGTGGTGAATTCAAAAAAAGTCGGCGCGAGATCGGGAGCGGCAGCACCCTGTAACGTCTCGACCAGTCTGCTGACAGTGTCCTCAGGAATCATCACACCGTTGACACGGATACGTTCACGGAAGTCGATCAGATGCGGCGACGTGTAGAGCCCCACCCGATATCCGGCAGCCTGCAAGATGGCCGCAGTCATCGCGGCTGTTGAGCCTTTGCCGTTCGTCCCTCCGATATGGAGCACCGGGAAACGACGATGCGGCTCCCCCACCCTGGTCAGCAGGGCACGGATCGTCTCCAGCCCCAACTTGATGCCGTGCTGCTGCAGGCCGTAGAGAAACTGGACGGTGGCGGAATAGGTCATTGTGGTCATGCGTGAGAACTCGCCTGCGCTAGAAGACTGCGGGAAAATCCACTTTTGCACCAGACACCACGATCAGGTCACGTCGCATGTTGGAATTGCCAGCAGGATGCGCAAAAAGTTCGTCCCGCAAGGCCGCAGCGAGGTCCGCGACGCGAAGAGTAATGAGCGTCACGTCTGCGGACGGGCGCGAGCCGGTGAGCGCCCAGTGTCCTAGAGGCGAATCGTTCATTCTTACCCGCCCACCCCCGAGCCTGCCAAGACAGGCTCTTGTCCCGTGGCAGTACGGTGAGCCTCTGAGCGACGCGAGAACGCCGCTGGCGGACTTTTTCCGCATCCTGTTAGAAATGTCCGACCAGCGTGCTCACTGTTTCTTTCAACTGTTTCCGTTCGACGATCATGTCGATCATGCCGTGATCCAGCAAGAACTCGGCCCGTTGAAACTGATCCGGCAATTGCTGCTTGATGGTTTGCTCGATGACGCGCGGACCGGCAAACCCGATCAGCGCCTTCGGTTCGGCAATAATGACGTCTCCCAGCATCGCAATGCTTGCGGTCACTCCGCCGAACGTCGGATCCGCTAAAATGGAGATGAACGGCACCTTCGCCTCTCCCAACTTCGCCACTGCCGCGGACGTCTTGGCCATCTGCATGAGCGACAGGATACCCTCCTGCATGCGGGCGCCGCCCGAGGCCGTGACGAGGATCAGCGGCAACCGTCCCTCCAAAGCCCGATCGACGGCGCGGCAGATTTTTTCGCCGACGACCGATCCCATACTGCCGCCCATGAACCCGAAATCGAACACACACAGGGCCACCTTGCGCCCGTTGATCGCCCCCTGGCCGATGACCATGGCGTCTTTGCGACCGGTCTTTTCCTGCTGCGCCTTGATCCGGTCCTTGTAGGTCCGCGTATCCTGAAACTGCAGCGGGTCCTGCGGCTCCAACTCAGCGTCCCACTCTTTGAAGGTCCCGAGATCGACCAGCAGATTGATGCGTTCGATCACCGAAATGGGAAAGTGATAGTCGCACTTCGGACAGACCTTATTGTTCCGGTCCACCTCTTTGCGATACACAATCTCCCGGCAGTGATTACACTTCAGCCACATGCCCTCCGCCACTTTGGAGCGTTTGGGGGGCTCTGCTTCCTCGGTTTTGCCTTTTTTAAACCATGCCATCTGTGCTCACCTATAGTACAAGGGTTTGACCCTCTTCAAGCGCGGTCAAATGAGGAATACCCAGTTGCCCGAGCTCCTGCCGGATCTGTTCGCGAAACCGCGGCTTGAGATGGTAGGCGTATACCGGCAACTCCGGCCGCGCCATCTTGGCAAATTCCTGTGCCAGCAGCGCCGGAGTCAGGTGTTTCGCCACACGCGCCAACTCATCCATCTCATTGGGAAACGAACTCTCGATAAATGCCGCCCGCAACCCGGTTACTTCCTTTGTCGCCTGCCAGAGCGCGTCCGTTCGATAGGTATCGCCGCTATACAGCACCCTGTGTGCCCCTTCGCGAAGGATAAATCCCACGGTCGGCACGACATGGTTGACGCGAATCGGCGTCACGCCCATCCCGCACAGCAGATCCTCTCGTCCCTCTCGCAACTCGTAAGGGATGAACACCGGCCTGGCTGGATCGGGCAGCCGGAAGAAATCAGGGTACACCGTTCCGTTAAAAATATGTGCGCGTAGCCCATCCAACACTTCAGGAATGGCCGCGATGACCACCGGCTCATCGATCTCGCCGACCAGGTTATCGGCCAGCATCGGCAATTCACGAATATGATCGAAATGCAGATGGGTCAGCAGGACCACCCGGATGCGCCGCTGCTCATCGAGGAACAGACGCGACCCGATCGTGCCGGCATCCACGAGCAACTGGTCATTGACCAGAAAACCGCAGGTACCGCACTGGATCGGACCGTTCTCCCCCGGAATCAGCTGCCCGGACCCATGACAGCCCAGGACCCGGACATTCATGGCTGTGGATTCCCGGAACGTCCCTCGAACCCCGGCGCTCCATCAGAAGCTTGTGGATGTGTCCTCCGCACTGCGCGGCAGAATAACATACCTCTCTAAAAGGCGCACACAGATTTGCACGGGTGGTTCGTGGAAGGCCTCACATGATGGGCGTCAGCGACTCGGTGATGAGCCGAGTCACGCCGGCAGTTAGGACCAACCGTTGCCCAGCCCGATCCGGACCATCATGAGGAGTCCCAAGCCGATACTGGCGAGACAGGCGAGACCCTGCATCATCCAATAGGCCCGTGGTCCGACGGCCACAGAAAAGACTACCGGCAAACTCAGTACCGCCCCGACGCCGACCATGCCGAGAATCGACCCCACGCCGAACACCACGATATAGCCGATGCCCTGGCCGATCCCCGTCACCGTCGAAAGCACGATCAACATGAGCGCCGCCGATCCGGCCAACCCATGCGCCATTCCGATCAAGAGCGGTCGCAGCGATCCTTGAAACCAATGTCCGTGCGCGTGATCCGGCTGCAGATGGTGGCTATGTAAATGAACGTGCGGCCGCCCATCGTGTTCATGCGTATGGAGGTGCCATTGCTCCCGGTAGATCCGGAGTGCCAGCGACAGGCCGAGGACCACCAGCATCACCCCGACGGCAAACTCAAACAGGCTGGCCAGGGCTTCTGGAATCGTGAGGTTCAACGCCAACAGCAGGGTCCCCACGCACAACAACATCAGCGTATGCCCGAGTCCCCAAAAAAACCCGATGGCCGTGGACGCCTGCACCGTCGGACGCTCCGCCAATACCGTGGAGAGCGCGGCAAGATGATCCGCGTCCAAGGCATGGCGCAGCCCAAGCACGAATCCAAGACTCAAGATGGTCAGGGTATGAGAATCGAACATCCGCTGCTCCGAGAGAGGTGCGTCGACTGCCCCGGTGATAGGAACAGCATGAACCGACGGTCAGCCCCCTCGCGCATGCATTTCCAGGTGCGGATCTTCGCGTAGACGGTTGATCTCAATGAGTCGTTGTTCCCGCAGGCCGAGCGCTTCGAGCGCCTTGCGCTCTTCGGCACCCCGATCCGCCCGCCCTTCCCAGGCAGCGGTGATCAACGATTTGATCTCGTCGCGGGAACGGCCCTGGCGCAGCGGCGCCCGCAGGTCGAGGCCGTCCTTCGCATACAGGCAGAGATACCACATGCCGTCGGCCGTGAGCCGGCTCCGATCGCAGGAGCGGCAAAAGGGCGTGGTGGTGGACGGAATGATGCCGAAGCTGGTGCCGTCCGGCAATAGGAACCGCTCCGCCGGCGCGACACTGTTCTCAGCGATCGGTTGTACCCCGCCGTAGTGTCGGCCGATGTGCTCCAGCATCTCCGCCCGCGAAAGTACCTGATTCATGGACCAGTCCGTGGCCCCTCCCACATCCATGTATTCAATGAACCGGACCTCGCCGCCGACTGTTTTTCCGTATTCGATCAGATCGATGAGTTCGTCGTCGTTGTAGCCTTTGATGATGACGGTGTCGAATTTCAGCGAGGGAAACCCGACCTGCACCACCGCTTTGATGCCGTCGAATACCTGATGATGGAGATCGCGCTTGGTCAAGGTGCGGAACCGGTCGGCCCGCAGGGTATCCAGACTGATCGTGACGCGATTCAACCCGGCGAAGGACAGGTCGGCGGCCTGGTCCGCCATGAGCACGCCGTTGCTCGTGAGGGCGATTTCCGTAATCCGGCGATTCTCCGACAGCTGCCGGACAAACCGTGGCAGGTCCCGACGCAACAGCGGCTCCCCGCCCGTAAGCCGGACCTTGTCCACCCCCAGCTCCGTGAAAATCGCCGTGAGTTCGGCCATCTCTTCAAAGGTCAGGATGGTATCGCGCGGCAGCCAGGCATAGTCGTCTTCGGGCATACAATACTTGCACCGAAGGTTGCAGCGGTCGGTCACAGACAGACGCAGACTGCGGAGCGGACGTCCTAAGCGGTCGAAAATTGTGGGCGCGGGTGTATCGAGCGTGCGGTGGTCCATAGTGACTCGAAGGCGCGGGCCTCTCCCCCCTGACTGCTCGCCCCTGACAGGGGCTATGGGTGCTCCTCGACCCACACCTCTCCTTCGGGGGTGTGCTCGAGTTTCCAAATCGGCGTAATTTGCTTCAGTTCGTCGATCGCCCACTGACAGGCACGGAAGGCCTCGGCGCGATGCTCAGCCGCGGCGATGATCAGCACAATATTCTCTCCGATGGTGATCTCACCGTACCGGTGCAGGACCAGCACTTCGATCACGCCGAAATCTTTGATGGCACGCTCACGAATCTCGCGGAGTTTCTTCTGCGCCATGCCCTCGTAATGCTCGAAGGTGATGCCATCCACATCCTTCCCCTTCGAGCGGTCACGGGCGGTGCCCAGAAACGTGGCAATGCCGCCGATCCGTTTGGAGCGCCGGCGTACCCGCGTGAGTTCCTCGTCGATCGAAAAGTCTTCCCGTTGGACGCGGACCAGCATCGCGTCATCGTCGGTCGCGGGCCGATCGGCTTTGGTGACCTGTTCGAGACTCATCCTGTGCTCCTATCGATTACCACCCGCGAAGGGTGGCAACAGCGCAATTTCGTCCCCATCTTTCACTTCAAGATCCTCGTGTGCGATCTCTTGATTGACCGACACCAGCACCTTTTTCTTCTGCAACAACTCGCCGATCTTCGGATAGGCCGCATCGATCACCGACACCAGATCTTTCACCCGCTTCCCGTCGTGGAGCGAGAGCGACAGCGTCCCTCGGTTACCGGCCAGCATCTTGGTCATGCCGAAAAGTTGTATCGTGACCATCTCAGCCGACCTTCCTGGTATAGAGGCCGGACTTCCCGCCGGATTTCGTCAACAGGCAGATGTCGCCGAAGCTCATGCCACGGTCCACCGCCTTGCACATATCGTAGATCGTCAACGCCGCAACCGAAGCGGCGGTCATGGCTTCCATTTCCACGCCGGTCGGACCGGTGGTCTTGGCCGTGGCGGTGATCGTGATCGCGCAACGCCCGTCCTGATCGGGTTCGGCTGTTTCGGTGAAAGAAATATCGACGCTGGTCAGAAGGATGGGATGGCACATGGGGATCAAATCCGGGGTCTTCTTCGCCCCCATCACCCCGGCGACTTGGGCGACGGCCAGCACATCCCCCTTGGCAATCTTCCCCTGCCGGATCTTTTCGAGGGTCCCGGGCTGAAGAAATACCGTGGCTTGCGCCGTCGCGAGACGCTCGGTGGAGGCCTTCGCCCCGACATCGACCATCCGTGCCCGCCCCGACTCGTTGAAATGCGTAAACTCGGCCATTCTCTACGCCAAATCAGCTGGTTGCCGCGTGTGAACCGCCGAATTATAGGAGCCGGTGAAAATGGGAGTCAAGAAGGGAAGCGGGCGTAGCCGGGCAACAGGATGCTGGAGTTTCCTCCAATCTCGCACTGAACATCCGCCTTCGCCGGCACGTGTGCCTGCCTTGTGCCCTCACACCGTTTCACTTTGCAACGAGGTTTGCGCGCAAGTCGGCCTGCCGGAAATGATTCGGCAGCAGCATAATGCAGTTCGGGTTGAACCCTTGCGCTTTCAACGTGTCGATACTCCCCAGCACCGTCCCGCCTTTGGACAGATCAATCACGGTGATGGACCCGTCGCTCATGCCTTCCAGATTGAGCAGGCTGTTTTGGACAAAGAGGTAGCGTTCATCGGGCGACAACACGCTATGGTGGGCGCCCTGGGCCGCGGGGATGGCCTGGAGAAACCGCGGGTGACTGGGGTCGGAATTGTCGTAGAGATTCACGAATCCCGGCTTCGCCGTCGTGACGAACAATCGGTCCCCTTTCGCGTTGTAGAGCATCTCCAGCGGCATGCCCTGTTGCCGGGGCCCGTAGTCGTCCACCTGCTGAAACGAAAACGACTGGCTGGCCGCATCCCAGGTGCCGGTCCACAAGGTGCCCTCCAACATGTTCGTGATCTGCACCACCGGCGGGTTCGAAAAGGGAGCGAACATCACTTCGACCGGGGCAGCCTTGGCCGGTGACGGTTTAGAAGACACTTTGTGCGTCGAGAGCACCGCACCGGTACTCGCCTGCAACACCGTCACCGAGTCGCCCGCATCCGACATATCGGGCTTCACCGTGCTCGTAATCAGCACACGGTCGATCCCGTTGTGAATCGCAATGCCGTGCGGATAGAGCACGGACGCGCCCCCGCCGTCCGGCGTACGGATGGTCTTGATCGGCTTGTCCTTCACGGCATCGCCCATGATCACCGCGCTCGATCCCATACAGGTCAGGTACCAGGTCCGGTTATCGTCCGACACCACCAAATCTTCCAGCACCTGGCAGTCGGGCACCTCGATGGCGCGGAGGCGATAGGGAAAGCGGGTGAGGTCCATGACGTGGAGGACGCGTTTGCCTAAGGCCGTAATGTAGGCTTTCGTCCGGTCGCGGTTGAAGAAGATATGGTGCGCGACGAGGTCCGGCGGAAGCGGGATCTCCATCAAGACCTTCCCGAAGTCCGACGACTCGGGATCGATGTCCATGATCGCGATGCCTTCCCGTCTGACCGATTGGTCTGGTTTACTCTCGTAGTTGAGCAGGGCCAACAGTTCCGCCCGAACCGACGCCGCGCAGAGAAGCAGCAGCCCGAGGGTCAAGGAGAGGAGTCGGAAGCGTCTCATGATAGCCTCCTTCTATGGTGGGGTAGGAATGCGTAAGAAAATACTCCTTTCACACCGTCCCCGCAATGGGGGCACTGGTGCTGATGTTCTATTGATCGATGGAGAGGCTCAGACGACGAAGCGGTCTTCCTGAAGAGTCCGGGCTAGCCTTTCCCTCCAGCGGGATGTTATCCAGTGAAGACTACGGTATTCTTCCGCCTCCACTAGAGACCGACATGAAGCCGACGCATCGCTGGATCCCGCTGCCGCTCTATACACAAGTGCTCATCGCCGTGATCTGCGGCGGGCTACTGGGTGCCATCTTCGGGCAGGACCCCTACTGGGGCGGTCTGCGCAATGCGCAGCTGGGCACACTCGGCCTCTTCGTCGTCACCCTGCTCAAGACGCTTGCTATTCCGTTGATCTTTTTCGCGATCCTCGATGCGCTCATCCGCACCACCATTCCGCTGCGCCAGGGGGGCAAACTGCTGCTGATCTGCCTCGTGAACGTCTCCGTGGCCATGGCCATCGGCCTCGCGATCATGAACACCTGGCAGCCGGGCCTGGCCTGGCAGGGCCGCGTCGATGCCCTGCTCCAACTGGTGCCGGGCACCAAGCCCTCCGCAACGGTGCTGGCCAACGTGCAGGCTGGGGCTCAAAGCCCGATCGAGTACCTCGCCTCCTATATTCCCCGCACCATCACCGACCCGTTTTCGAGCAACAACATCATCGGCATCGTCCTCCTCGCGCTGGTGCTCGGCGCCACCCTGCGGATGGTCCGGAGCGAACAGGACCAGACCACCGGGCTGGTCAATGCCCTCGTGCGCGGCATCGAGTGGGTCTATGTCTGGCTGGTGCAGATACTCGAATGGATCATCCTGGTGGTGCCGCTCGCCGTCTTCGGCGTCGTGGCGCAGGTCGTGGGCAAGGCCGGCATCGGCGTCTTTTCCGTGCTCTGGATCTTCCTCGTCGCCATGCTCGCAGGACTCGCGGCCCACGCGCTCATCTATTATCCGCTCCTCGCCTGGCTGGTGGGGAAAAAGTCGCCGAAGGTCTACCTGGGCCAGGGGGCCGACGCCATCCTGACCGCCGTGTCCTGCAACAGCAGCCTCGCGACCGTGCCGGTGACACTCCAGTGTCTCCACCGCATGAATGTCTCACCGCAATCGTCGCGCCTCGCAGCCTGTGTCGGGACGAACCTCAACAACGACGGCATCACCCTCTATGAAGCCATGGCCGCCCTCTTTCTCGCGCAGGCGCTGGGCTTCGACCTGCCGATGGTGAAACAGGTGTTGATCGTGCTCGCCTCCATTATCGCAGGGGCCGGCGTGGCGGGCATTCCCGAAGCCGGACTGATTGTCCTGCCGCTGGTGCTGGCCGCCGCGGGCCTGCCGGACCATGTCATCATTGCGGCCATTCCACTCATCATGACGGTGGATTGGATCATCGCCCGCGCTCGCTCCGGCGTGAACGTCATGAGCGATATGCTCGTCGCCATCCTGCTCGATGCCGGGCACGTCGCACCCGCCGCCGAACCGGCCACAATTCCTCGCCCGTCCGGCGCGCCTCACCCCAGTGAGCCGCAGATTTCCTGAGGCGCGCAGATAATGGGCCCAGGACCACCTTGAGCGTATACCACAGCCGCAGCGCCTCCAGAATATCCGCGAGGCCATCAGGCGGATTGAACGGGAATCCCCTCCTCTTTCCTGCCGCCGACTTTGCGCCCCATGCTCCAACGTCACGATTCCTTTCTGAGTTCAGGGTTGACTCATAACTTGACTCATACTTGACCCATCACTTACCCTGTGTCCGATGCCGTACCAACCGAAATTTGCCGTCTCCGCCCAAGTCGTCGGCGAACTCGAACGGATCGCCGTGTTACGGGAAAGAATTATGTCGGCCACCGTTCAGGTTCCCTGGATGCCCAGCCTCCAACGCGACGCACGCGTGCGGAACACCCATAGCTCTACAGCGATTGAAGGCAATCCATTGACGCTGGAACAAGTCCGGCTCATCGAAGAAGGACACGGTCTTCCGGCCGAACCCTCTCGCGCCAAACGAGAAGTCCTGAATTATCTCGCAGGACTGCGGCATGTTGAGCGCCATGCCGACAAGAAACGCGTGACCCATCGAGATGTCTTCACCCTCCACATAACACTGGCCGCCGAAGTCATGGATCAAGGCGACGCGGGCCGGTACCGCGACATCCAGGTCTATGTGGGCCGCCATACACCGCCCGAGCCGCAACTGGTCCACGGGTTGATGGCGGAGCTCCTGGCATGGTGGAACGGACCATCACGTGAGTGGTCGCCGGTGATCTCCTCAGCCATTCTCCACTATCAATTTGAAGCCATTCATCCGTTCGCTGACGGCAACGGGCGCACGGGGCGAGCCTTGGCTTTGTGGGAACTCTACCGACGAGGATTCGATACGCACCATATCTTCTCTGTCGACGAAGTGTACGGCGAGGATCGCCCTGCCTATTATGCGGCGTTGGCGAACGTGCGAAAACAGGGAGACGACCTCACCCAATGGATCGAGTATTGCGCCCAGGCCTTGCGAGTGACCTTGGATCGAGTCTGGATGCGTATTCAGCGTCTCGGAGCGAGCGTCGCACCGAAAAAGGTGATGTTGCGGCCACGCCAAGAGCAATTGCTGCAGTTGTTGAAGGACCGCCGGTCGATGACCCCCAAGGAGATTCGCGAGAGCGTGCGGGTCTCCAAGCAAGGAGCCATGGATCTATTGAACCCGCTCCTCGAAGCAGGACTGGTGCAACGCAGCGGCACCCAGAAAGCCGGCCGCTACACCTTAGCGTAATCTCTCCCGCCCGCTTCTTCCCTGCCGGCCCACAAAGTAGGTCCACGCTTCGCGATGGCAGCACTCCCTCGGTTTACCGCCCCCCGATCAACAGCGCCAGGGCATGCAGGAGCAATCCCACCAGGCCTCCGACGATCGTCCCGTTGATGCGAATGTACTGCAGGTCTTTGCCGACTTCCCGCTCGATGGTCTCCACCATCTGAGCCGGCGACCATTCCCTGACCGTGTTGGCCACCAACGCCCCGATCTTGTCGCTGTGTCTGGTGGCGAGCGCCTCGACCAGACCCTGCACCCCATCATGCAACATGGCGCGCAAGGCGGCGTCTTTCTGCAACGTGCGCCCGATATCGGCCAAGGCGGCATCGAGATAGGCCCGGATGTCGGAGGGGTCCTGGCTCAAATCGTCCAGCATCCATCGCTTGAGCTGGTGCCATGAATCGTCAAGGAACTGCAACAGCGTGTCGTACGCCAGCAGCTTTTCTTTGAGAGACGCCTCGCGCCTCAACGCGTCGTCGGAATGCATGAGCCACTGAGACAATTCGTGGAGCCGCTCAATCGCCTTCCGCCTCATCGGATCGTGCGGATCGTCCCGCATCGTGCAGAGGGTGTCGTAGACAGAATCCAGGACTTTGCGGGAGACGGGGTAATCCAACTTCACAAAACTGAGGACGCGCGACCAGGGGAGTTTTTCAGCCACCGTCCTGCCCAACGAGTCTCTGTTGGCGTCCACGTACTCGAGCACAGCAGAGAGTATGTCGTTCAGGAGGCGATCCCGTTGGTGGCTCCCGAGAAAGCCGGCCAGCATCTGACCGGCCAGGGGGGCGACGCTCACGCCCCGAATGACCTTGGTGGCAATGTCGCGCAGCATCCGCTGCATCGCCGCATCTTCCGACGCGTTCAGCGCCTGAGCGAGCAGCTGCACGAATTCGTGATTCACCGCACGCCTGCGTTCGGGAGTGAGCAACGCCTCGATCAGTTCTTCAGGGATACGCCAGAAGCCGACCAAGCGGGCAATTCCCTCGGGTGTGACCAGCTTCCGCTGGGTGAGGCTGCCGATATTGGAGGCAATGCGCTCAGTATTCCCAGGGATGATGGCCGTGTGCGGAATCGGCAAGCCGAGGGGGTGTCTGAACAGCGCCGTCACCGCATACCAGTCGGCGAGCGCGCCCACCATTGCGGCCTCAGCGAAGGCCCGAAGCCATGCAAACAAGGGATGCGCCTCTTGGTTGAACAGAGCGACGACGAACAGCAGCGCCATGAACAATAGCAGTCCGGTTGCCAGAGCCCGCATGCGAACAGAGTCCTCAGCGTTCGTCGGCAGAATCTGATCGGTAGCACTCACAGCGCTTCTCCTCTCTCACCCCTGGAACAGGGCGAACAGTTCCTCTCATCTCCACATACACGCCGGGAACGCTTCGCGACGGCATTCTGAATAATCCAGGCTAGTCGATCCTGCAGACTCGCGCAACCGGAACACCTCCATGCCTTGGCCTTCTTCCTGTTGCCTTACGCCTTCGACTTTCCTATAGTGGAAACCACGCTCTCCGCCTACAAGCTTTGTGACGAGCCTTCCTGGTACGAACCACGAATGGGGAGTATGCCATGGCGAGTCAAGACGAAACAGACCGGACCGATACTGCAAACCAGGCCGGTCTGTCTCCGCAAGCCCAAGCTCCTTCGGCTCAGGGACACGGGAGTCACGACCTGCCGCCGCCCCAATTACTCTCCGACGCCGCGAACAAGCAATTCCGGCTGAAACTGACGATGTTTTGGAGCGTGGTCATCGCGGCGATTGTCGCGGCCTTTGCGACCGGCTATCCAAGTTGGGAAAACTATATCGTTCAAGAGGCGGCGAAACGACAGTTGCGCGCCTATATCGATGTGCGGCCCCAGGGAATCAGTGCGATCGAGGAAGGCCTGGTGCCGCGCATCCACGACAGCTTTCGCAATATCGGGCGGACCCCCGCATATGACAACGGGGCATTCTCTCGAATTCTTGTGATGGATTACCCTCTGACGCGTGGGCTCGTCAACGACGAGTGTCGCCACGTCACACCGGATCCGAAGGCGGGTAAATGGTTCATCGGAACGCCCAAGCGCCCAAGCATCGCGAGGGAAAGCCCCCTCACGGCTGCGGAGGTCGATGCCATCAAGAGCGGCAAGTCCGCGATCTATTTTCACGGGCGGGTCTGTTACCGGGACATTTTTAACGAGCCGCACCGCACCGACTTTTGCCTCTACTGGAAATGGGACGCCGGCCGCATCAGCCCCAGCCTCTCATGCCCGCAAGGAAACAGTACCAGCTGATCTCACGCTCGGCAGCGGCGCTCATGTCCGTCGTTCGTGACACGTCGTTCGTCTCTCATCCGCAGACAAGAGCCTATGGCATTTAGCTCATAGCCTATGGCCAGCAAGCGAGAGCAGGCGTCTTTGCTTTACGCTACACGCTATGGGCCCTACGCTCTTATTTCCCCCTGGCCACGTTTTACGCATCTTCACGTTTTACGTTTTACGCTTCACTAGGCCGCTTGATCCGATGGGGCGAACCGGGTGAATGTGAGTCGCTTACCCGCTGACAGCAACCCTGATACGGGCAGTTCCATGAACTCGCGCGCAGTCAGGGGCCAGACTTCCTGCTTCTCAGCATCAACCCGTTGCGTCTCGCTCCGATGAACCGGGCGTTCGATGTGCTTCTGCATGGTGGCTCCCTCCATTTTTGATCGGGTCCATCCCCTCGGTCGTTGGATTCGACACGCTGTTCTGCTTTATCTCTACTCCGTGCCGCTAAGTTCCAGGACTAGCAGGCTGCGGAACAACTCGATGGTTGCGTAATACGTTGTGATCAACTCGTGCGCCGTGTCGGTATCAGCATCACCCGCAGGATGCGCAAAAAGGCCGTCCAGCAAGGCCGCAGCGAGCGAAGAGGCGAATCGTACTCGTGCGGTACGGTGAGCCGCGAAACGATGCGAGAACGCCGCTGGCGGACTTTTTCCGCATCCTGCTAGATGAACCCCTGGACTATCCGGGTCTTCCCCCTTGTGGGTTTGCAGGTCCCGATTCCTCCCGATCGCCTCTCCGTCTTGGGTGCCGATGCAATCGTCACCAAGGATCGAGTAGAGTGTCCCGGTAGCACATCGGTGCCTGATGACCTGGAGGAACAATGGCGAGATCGAGACGACCGGAATTGGAAAAAGATAACCCGACCGCCCCGCAGCTCTATGTCGGGCCCAGAAGAAGGCGCGCCCTCTCCCGTGCAACCACACCATCCCGCCCTGCTGCACAGGACGAAATTGCTGCGGCGATGCAGGCGTTGATGGCGGCAGCGGAAGAGTTCGTGAACGGCGTGCCCTATGTGCAGGAGTTAGACAAGGAACGGAACGCCCTGCTGGAGGCGATCGCGGAAGCGCAGACGCTGCTGTCGACCGAGCACGTGCCGGTGAAGCGACCGGCGCGAAGGTCGAAGGACCGTAACCCCTGATACCGCACATTCAATAACAACGTCGCGTCGCCGCCTCGGTGGATCTATCCGTTCACTGAATCGAGTTGTTCACGATTCATGAACGTGCTATGTTTCCGGACATGACGAAGCCCCTCGCACAAGAATCGAAGATTGTTACTTCCAGCCTCGAGCAACTCAAGGCTGTCCACCCTCTTCGTATAGTGAATGTGAAACGAGAGGGCGAGCAGGGGTGGGATGGTGAGTTGACAATCAAAACTACGGGTGAGACCTATCGGTACCTGTTTGAGGTAAAGACGCATCTTCGTCCGCAAGCGATTCACCACCTACTCATCCGGGCACATGCCGATCGCAAACGATGGCGCAAGGCAACGGAACTCTTGTTGCTCGCTGACTATATCAACCCAGTTCTCGCCAACCAGCTGAAACAAGCCGGTGTCAACTTCATCGATACGGCCGGAAATCTATTCCTGAAGCGCTCGCCGGGGCTCTACCTCTACATCGAGGGGAAAAGGCCGCCACTCTCTCCAAAGGACAAACCAACGAGGCTCTTCCAACCGAGTGGCCTCACGCTTCTTTTTGGTCTACTCGTAGAACCTGAATCCATCAACCGCCCTTATCGAGATCTCGTAGGCGAGAATGGTGTTGCCCTTGGTACGGTTGGCTGGGTGAAACGGGATCTCCTCGAACAAGGGTATCTCGAACCCACTGCCAAAGATCGCGTTCGTTTGATTCGTCGAAAAGAACTGTTCGATCGGTGGGTGCAAGGTTATGCCAGCCGTCTTCGTCCAAAGTTCTTTGCCGGGGAGTATCGAGATCTGAGGAATGACCTTCCTACTGTCGCGAAGACGTTCGGCCAATATGCAATGCAGCAAGCATTATCATGGTCTGTCACGGGAGGATTCGGAGCTGACGCAATCATTCACCATTATCAGGGGAACTCGCTCACACTTTTCGTCGAATCGTGGCAAGAGAAGGAGGCCTTGAAAAATCTCAAGTGGTTACCGGTTTCTGGGGGCCCCATTACTATCTTGAAAAGCTTTTCCCCGCGCGTGATTCAGAAGCCTGAGAGTCAGCACCGCATTCCCGCCGCACATCCCATTCTGATTTACGCGGAGTTGTTACACCACGGCACGGATCGTGACCGTGAAACGGCCCAACTCATGTACAAAGAATTTCTGGAAGACTCCA
>CAKKRE010000022.1 GCA_919902505.1 Nitrospiraceae bacterium | reverse complement strand
TGTGCCTGAAATATGTCCAGGAATTCTTATGCCCCACGCTGCACCCCGGCGACATCGTCATTGCCGACAACTTACGCAGTCACAACGTCGCGGGAGTGAGAGCGGCCGTTGAAGCGGTCGGGGCTCACATCCGCTATCTCCCGCCGTATTCCCCCGATCTCAATCCCATCGAAAAACTATTTGCCAAACTCAACGCGCTGCTCCGCAAAGCCGCTCCTCGTACCGTGGACGCGCTCTGGAAAGACATCGGCATACTACTGGATCGCTTCACACCCGACGAATGCACTCGCTACTTCGCGTCCTCAGGCTATGTAAAGACATAAAACAAAAATGCTCTAGTGGGCGATAGGTCTCGCTTCCCTCTTTTTGAAACCACGCCTCGCACGGCTGAACGCCAAGAGTACGCGCAGTCACGATTGACGAATAACGATTGACGTGTTGTTTCATATCAGGAAGGAGGTGATCGAGATGGACAGATGCGGACCAGACGGTTCGTCGCGAAATCGCCCGATAGAGCGTTCCTCGTGAAGCGCATCTAGTGTAGTGCGTCCAACGCTTCTTGACATTTGGCGACGTTGGCCAAAATGCTTTCCGCGGACGCTGTCCAGGTGAAGACCCGGGGCTTCAGGTTGTGATGATGGACGTAGGCGTCGATGGCGGCCATGAGTTCACGGACGTTGCGGAAACTGCCTCGGCGAATGCGCTTGTCCGTGAGGTCTCGAAACCACCGTTCCACCATATTGAGCCACGAACTTGATGTGGGGATGACGTGTAGATGGAAGCGCGGATGCCGGCGCACCCAGCTCTTCACCCGAGGATGTTTATGGGTCCCATAGTTGTCCACAATGAGATGCAGATCGAGAGGGGAGAGGGTCTCGGCGTCAATCTTCTTGAGGAACCGGATGAACGCCTGATGCCGATGCCGCGGCAGGCAATCGCCGATCACGTTCCCATCGAGCCGGTTCAGCGCCGCAAACAAGGTCGTCGTGCCATGGCGTTTGTAGTCGTGTGCCGGGTCCCACCGCGGCCCTTCTTCATCGGCAGGCCGGGCTGGGTGCGGTCCAGGGCCTGGATCTGGCTTTTCTCATCCACGGAGAGCACCAGAGATTTGTCCGGAGGATTCAGATACAGCCCCACCACGTCGTAGAGCTTCTCGACAAACTGTGGATCACGACTGAGCTTGAACGTCTTGCTCAGATACGGCTTGAGCCCGTGCTGCTTCCAGATACGGCGCACAGTCGCTTCGCTGACCCCCTGTGCGTCCGCCATGGTTCGGGTACTCCAGTGCGTCGCCGCGAGCGGTGTGGTGTGCAGCGTCGCCGCGACAATGGCGCGGACCTTCCGGGCTGGAATACGTGGAAGACGACCGGGACGGGGCGCATCGTGCGTGAGCCCAGCCATGCGCAACCCCAAAAACCGTGCACGCCACAGTTGTACTGTGGGCCGCGAGATCCCCAGCTGCCGCGCAATGTCCTGACTCAGGACTCCATCTGCGGCCAGCACGATGATCTGGGCTCGTTGCACGACCCGCAGGGGCAGGCGCTTCGCACGAGCCCATGCGGCCAGCGTCGAGCGCTCCGTAGGGGACAGCACAATCGGTGGGGCCAGATGCACACGACCACGGATACCGGAGCGGGATACCAATTGTCAAGCTATTTACGACGCACTACACTAGAAATACGAGCGACGAGATACGAACGACAAAGAAAGTCGCAGCGGCGACCCCGCGCTTGCAGCAGAACCGGTCATGAAGAGTGCGAATGAATTACCGAACCGCCAATTGACAATCTCGCGTGGAGGACTCCCATGGATGAGCATCAAACTCTGCTGAAATTACTCGCCTTGGGCAGCGTCGCCGGCCTCCTGCCCGTATAGCTCGGCATCGCCGTGGCGAGCCTCGCCCTGACGGCGCTGAATCAGGCATGGGGGCGATTCCTGACCGGCCTCTCCGTCGGGACTCTCCTCTACCTCTTCTTCGACATGATGCACGAGGCGATGGAACTCACGGGCGTGCGCGACATCCTCCCATGGACCATCTTGTTGGGCAGCCTGTTCGTGAGCTTCGTCGGTCTGGCGACCATCGAAGAGCGGCGGCAAACGAACACGTCCGATACCACCCCGCTCTTTCTTCCTTTTATGATCGCATTAGGCATGGGCCTGCATAATCTGGGTGAGGGCTTGGCCTTCGGCGCAAGCTATGCCCAAGGCCAGTGGGCCTTGAGCAGTCTGCTGGTCGGCGGGTTTGCGTTGCACAACGGGACAGAAGGGTTCGGGATTATGGGGGCGGTGGACCGGACTCCGCTCAGCTTGAACGACATTGTCCTGTTGGGATTGCTCGCAGGCGGACCGACCTGCTTCGGCACGGTGATCAGCGGGTATGGCGTCTCCCCATACCTCTCGATCACCTTTTACACCTTGGCGGCCGGCTCCCTGTTGTACGTCATCGTCTCGCTGATTGCGCTCTCATACACAACAGGGCGCCGGCTGCACACCGCGATGGGCATCTTCGTAGGGATCGGGCTCATGTACACCACCGGCATGATTCTGAGCCTCCTCATAGGCGCAAAAGCCTGAGGAAGGCGCACGCTCACATCGCTTGCCTCTCGCTCCGCGCCCCAAGCCCAAGCTCTTTTACGATCCTTCCTTCTTGATCTGTTCAGCCAGATACTTCTCCAACCCCACCTGCTTGATCAACTCCTGTTGCGTTTCAATCCAGTCGATATGGTCATCGGTGTCCTTTTGCATATCCTCCAGTTTGTGCCGAGTCGTATAATCTCCCACCTTGGCGCAGTGCGTGACCCCTTCCGTATAGAGCTTCAGCATCTCCTGCTCCGCCTTCAGATCGAGTGTGAATTGCTCCGGCACCGTCTCACCGACTTGCACGGTGCCCAGCCGTTGCATGTTCGGCACTCCTTCCAGATAGAGGGTGTGCTCGATGATCTCCTCCGCATCTTTCATCTCGTCGAAGCTGCGCTTGCACACCTTGTGATGCAACCGTTCATAGCCCCAATTCTCACACATCTTGGAATGAATAAAGTACTGATTGATCGCCGTAAGGTTGGCGGTCAGTATCCGATTCAAGAGGTCGATCACACCATCTTTGGCTTTCATGGATGCGTCCTCCTTCCAGCGTCCGTTCAGCTTTCCTTCTTCACCTGTTCGCTGAGGTAGTTTTCCACCCCGACTTGCTTGATCGCGCGAAGCTGCGTCTCAAACCAGTCGATATGCTCGTCTGTTTCCTTGATCATCTCCTCGAGTTTGTGCCGAGTCGTATAGTCCCCGACTTTCGCGGCGTGAGTGATAGCTTCCCGTAACAGGTTGGCGTCCTCCTGCTCGAATGTCAAATTCTCCTCAAACAGCTTGGAGACGTTCGGACCGGATTTCACCGAGCCGAGCTTCTGCACATCGGGAGTCCCTTCCAAGTAGAGGATGTGGTCGATGAGCTTGGAGGCATGTCCGACCTCCTCCATCCCCAGTTCGTGGAACTCGTGCTGCAGCCGCTCGTAGCCCCAGTTCTTGCAGAGCGCGGCATGGAGGAGATACTGGTGCACCGCAGTTAGTTCCAGGGTCACCACCTTATTCAAAAAGTCGACGACGCCCACTTTCGCTTTCATGGCGATTCCCTCCTTATGAGAAGTGTTGGGAACGGCGGGCGCTCGGTGGCGCGCACTGACACACGCAAGTTGCGTGTCGGCCGGCATTTGACACAACATTATTCCTGCCGCCACGATGCCAAGTCAAGGCTTTCTACTTATGTGATTGATTTCTACTTTCAAGATCGTCAAACCCCGGTCGCCCCAAGCGGCCGTTCCTCCGCTCCAGACAAAACGCCCGACCTGTTTCAGTTGTCCGGCTGATCGACCAGAATTGTTCCTGAAGCAACCCGATCCAGCAGGCATGAGAAGGCTTCGCGCTCTGAGGGGTTCTCTGATGGATTCTCTTCCGAGACGGCAAGAGTGTTCTTTAGCAGGCGAAGGCGAGAGTCAACCGGCGTCGCGATAGCCGCACTCTTCTTCATTGCGGCATTGCACGGAACGGCCGGCCTGCTTACTGACTTTCTCAACAAGAAACGGCGCCTGACACTTGGGACAGGGCTTATTGATCGGGCGGTCCCAGAGCGCATACTCGCATTGGGGGTACCGACTGCACGAATAAAAATTGCGTCCCTTTTTCGTGCGCTTCTGAACCAGATCTCCACCGCACCCAGCTTGGGGGCACTTCACCCCCAAGGCGATCGGTTTGGTCGTCTTACATTCGGGATATGCGGAACAGGCCAGGAACTTACCGAAGCGTCCCGATTTCACCACCATCGGGCTGGAGCACTTTTCGCATTTCTCGTCCGTCGTCTCTTCCAGCTTGGGAACAATCTTAATCGTCCCATCCGGCAACTTTTCAAAATTTTGCGTGTTCTTGCAGGGAGGATCGTCCTTATAGGCGGGGCACGCGAGGAACTTCCCATTCCGTCCCCATTTGATCTCCAACATGCGGCCGCATTTTTCACAGGGCAGGTTCGTCGGCGGCTCGACGATGTCCTTGGGGCCAGGGATACTTTGAGCCAGCTCCATTTCCCGTACAAACGGGGTGTAAAAATCCCGTACTGCCGAGACCCATGGCTTCGTGCCCTCTTCGACTTCATCCAGTTGCTCTTCCATGTGGGACGTAAATTCCGTATCCAGCAGATCCGGGAATCCTTTCAATAGAAAGTCATTCACCGTTCTTCCGGTTTCGGTCGGAAGAAACCGCCCCTCGACCTTCTCGACATATTTTCGATCTTGGATCGTCGAAATGATCGAAGCGTAGGTGGAGGGACGGCCGATCCCCTTTTCTTCCAGCTCTCGAATCAACAAGGCTTCGTTATATCGGGGAGGCGGCTGGGTGAAATGCTGCTTGGAGACGAACCCTGGCAACGTCTGGCCTTCCTGAGCGACCAGATGCAAGGATTCACCTTCGCGCAATGCGGGCAGCTGGCGATCTGATTCGTCCTCCGCCTCCTGCTCATTCTTGGGCTTGTGCGACGGCAATTCCTTGTCGGTTCCTTCTAAGTACACCGCCGTATGGCCGGCGAACTTGACCACGGTGCCGGTCGTGCGAAACACATATCGATCCGGCGTTCCCACCGGAGACGAATCCACACGCGTCACATCCATGATCGCAGGGACCATCTGTGAAGCAATGAAGCGGTTCCAGATGAGCTTGTACAAGTTGTACTGGTCCTGCTCCAGGTATTGCCTGATGGATTCGGGATCGCGCGCTGCGGACGTCGGCCGGATGGCTTCATGCGCCTCTTGCGCGGCTTTCTGGGTTTTATACACGTTGGGCGTCGCAGGCAGATACTCCACTCCATACCGCTCTCGAATCACCACTCTGGCATCTTCGGTCGCTTCTTGCGAAATCCTCGGCGAGTCCGTTCTCATGTAGGTAATGAGACCGGTGGGCCCTTCCGACCCGATTTCAATACCTTCATACAACTGCTGCGCCAGCGTCATCGTCTTCTTCGGGCTGAAATGCAGCTTCCGGGCGGCTTCCTGCTGAAGCCGGCTCGTGATGAAGGGGGCGACCGGATTGCGCTTCTTTTCTTTGCGCTCGATCGATTGCACGACGAACGGCTTCCCCTGCACAGCATCCAGGATCTGCTGGGCCCGCTCACCCGTACCGATATCGGCATCCTGACCGTTCACGGAATGCAATTTGGCTTCAAATGCCGGTGGATTGTCGCCGGTCAACAGCGCGACGATAGACCAATATTCTTCCGCCCGAAACGCTTCTCGCTCCTTCTCCCGGTCGCAAATCAACCGCACGGCCACAGACTGCACACGACCCATGCTGAGGCCGCGGCGCACCTTTTTCCACAGCAACTGACTACCCTGATACCCTACGATGCGATCGAGGACTCGTCGCGCCTGCTGAGCCTGGACCAGCTTCATATCGATTTCACCCGGCGACTTCAGTGCCCGCTTGATCGCCGATTCCGTGATCTCATTGAACAGCACACGATAGACTTTGCCGTCTTTCTTCTTCCCCTTGCCGTGCAGTTCCTGCGCAATATGCCAGGCAATCGCCTCGCCCTCGCGGTCGGGGTCCGGCGCCAGAAACACGGTGTCGACTTCTTGAGCTTTCTTTTTAATGTCGGCAAGGACTTTCGACTTGCCCTTGATGGTGACGTACTGGGGTTCAAAATCGTTTTCGAGATCAACGCCCAGCTTGCTGGTGGGGAGATCCTTGACGTGGCCGACCGAGGCCATGACGGTATACCCGCGGCCAAGATATTTCGTAATCGTTCTCGCCTTGGTCGGCGACTCAACGATGATCAGCGATTTGGCCATGCGGCTCCACGTTCCTCAGTATCTACGCCCAGACTACCACACCCACTATAACAAATATCGAGCCCCTGTCAGCTCTAATCTCTCAATGCATGCCCGATGTGAGACGCACGTACTCGTTGCCGGGTAACTGACGAAGACAATTCTTCAATTCGAGCGACAGCAGGATCGCCGCCACCTGAGCGGCAGGCAATCCACTGTGCCGAATCACGTCGTCGACCGATTGCGGCAAGACGGACAAGACATCGTATACCAACGTTTCATCCGGGCTGAATTGCACCTTCGGCTGGGCGACGGTCCCTGCTCCCCCTGCCAGCCGCTCACGAAAGGCCGGATCAAGCTGCGGCAACAGTTCCTCCAGAATATCCCGTGCCGACTCAACCAAACGAGCCCCATCTTTAATCAAACTATTCGGCCCGCGGCTAGATTCGGCTTTCACGAAGCCCGGCACCGCGAAGACTTCCCGTCCCTGCTCACCGGCCAATCTCGCCGTGATGAGGGACCCGCTCTCAATCGCTGCTTCCGTCACTACTACGCCCAACGATAATCCGCTGATGATGCGGTTGCGCCGCGGGAAGTGATAGCTGTGCGGTGCCGCCCCCAACGGGAGTTCAGACAACACGGCTCCCTGCTGTTCGATCGCCTCACGCAAGTGCCGGTGGTCCGCCGGATAGGTCCGATCCAGTCCGCAGCCCATGACGGCAAGCGTTCGCCCCTTACCGGCAAGGGCCCCGCGATGCGCGGCCGCATCGACTCCACGAGCCAAACCACTGACGATCGTAAAACCCATCTCCGCCAAGTCGCGCGCTAACTCCTCAGCCACGATGCGTCCGGCGGCACTGACTTTTCTCGTGCCGACAATCGCCACGGCATGCCGATCGGCTTCCAGCAACGAGCCCTGAACGTACAACAACGGGGGCGGGTCAGGAATCGTCCTGAGCGGCCCGGGGTACTGTGCATCAAGATACGTCAGCACCGTAACCTTCCGACGCTGCAGCTGCTCTAATTCCTTGTCGAGCTCCCGAATCGCATCCGGAGCCGGCCCCCGACGAATGGCCTCGACTAGAGGAGGCCGACATCCGATCTCCTCCAACGCCGTGTGCGGCGCCGAGAGCACAGCGTCGGGTGTCCCGAACGCCTGCACAAGCTTGAGGAGGATGGCGTCGCCCACACCGGGAATTGCGCGTAACACCAACCAAGGACGGAGAGATCGATGACTCACTATCGTCTCAACTCATCACACGTCGTCAGTGCGATGCTTATGCCCGTTGTACTGGAGAAAGACCGCGCTCAGCGGCAGGATGCCCACTCGGAACAGGTCACGCCCGGTCACTCGGCGGATTACATCACGACCAGATCGAATTGCTCCAGATGCAACCGATCGTCTGGAGTGACCAGAATTTTTGCACTATATCGCCGTTCGAGTTCCTCGACGCCCGGTTGCTCCTGTTCTTGCAAGAGCAGCGCGACGGCAGGATGCGCCCCGACGACCACGCGTTGCTGTTCGATCTCGTGGCCGAGCCGCCGGACTTCACGGAAAATTTCGTAGGCCACCGACATCGGCGACTTGGTGTAGCCGCGACCGTCGCAATAGTGGCAGGGCTCAGACAACGAACGCAGCAAGTCCTCTCGCACGCGCTCACGGGAAATTTCGATCAACCCGAGATCGGACACCCTGGAAATTCTGGTGCGGGCTTTGTCAGACGACATGGCGTCCACCAGCGCATGGTAAACCTTGTCGCGATTTTTCTCTCGCTCCATGTCGATGAAGTCCACGATGATGATGCCGCCGATTCCCCGTAACTTCACCTGATAGGCGATTTCTCGCGCCGCTTCCAAGTTGTTTCTGAGGATCGTTTCTTCCTGATCGCGCTTCCCGACAAACCGGCCGGTATTCACGTCGATCACCGTCATGGCCTCGGTATGGTCGATGACCAAATACCCTCCGGACTTGAGCCACACCTTGCGGCTCATCGCACGGGCAATTTCCTGCTCCACGCCCAGGTAATCGAACAGGCTTTCTTCTTTGTCGTAGAAATGAATCCGCGAGGTTTGCTCCGGCGAAAACCGTTGCACGAACCCCTTGATCGCGTTGTACTCCTCGCGGGAATCGATCAATAAGCGGTCCACCCGACGACCGAAGAGATCCCGCACGACCCGGAAACTCAAACTCAAATCGCTGTGCAAGAGGCTCGGGGCGGGCTGCTGGTCACGCTTCGTCAACACATCCTGCCATAAGACGTGCAGGAACTCGACGTCCGAGCGTAACTCCTCTTCCTTCACCCCTTCACTGACTGTCCGCACGATGTAGCCGAACCCCGGGCGGCGCGCCCGCTTCATGATTTCTTTCAATCGCGCCCGTTCCTCATCACGAGGAATGCGGCGGGACACGCCGATATGCTCGACCGTCGGCATGAACACCAGGTACCGGCCCGGCAAGGACACATACGTCGTCACGCGCGATCCCTTGGTGCCGATCGGACCTTTGGAGATCTGCACCATAACTTCCTGCCCCTCGGACAGCAACTCTTCAATGGGTTTCGAGCTTTGCCGTTTGGGCTTGGGAACCTCCGAGTCCTTGTTGTCGTCGTCGTCACCCTCGACGAGGGTATCCCCGAGTTCGACATCCATCGAGAGGTCGGAGACGTGCATGAATGCCGCTTTCTCCAACCCGATATCGATGAACGCCGCCTGCATGCCGGGCAACACTTTCGCCACACGACCCTTATAGATATTCCCGACGAAATCCTGATCTTTGGCGCGATCACCATAGAGGTCGGTGACAACCCCGTTGTCGAGTACCGCGACGCGGGTTTCTTCCCGCGCTATACTGATGGCTATCTCCACACCCATAGACACTCCTTTACCCTCAGATCGGTCGGACCGGCAGACGAACGCGGATGCAGAGTCCGGGTTCTTTCTCGTCTCGCCGTCGGTCCGGCACCAATCCGGTTCACATGGTTATTTCATACCCAGTCGGCCCCTGTCCAGGCATGGCCTAATAGAACAGGGTCAACCGACGTCGTTTGACGTTCAACAACAGTCCTAACGAAGCCATCGTCATGATGGTCCCACTCCCTCCGTAACTGACCAACGGAAGGGGAATGCCGACAATGGGAAACATCCCTGCGGTCATCCCGATGTTCACGACCACACAAAAACAGAGCATCGCCACAATGCCTGCCGCGAGTAACGCCCCCAAGGTATCCTTCGCACGCGCGGCAATTTCCAACGACACCCATATCAGCGCGATAAAGAGGGCCAAGAGCACCAGCACTCCGACAAAGCCCCATTCCTCCGCATACACCGCAAAGACGAAGTCGGTATGCCCTTCGGGAAGGAACTTCAGCTGGCTTTGTGTGCCGCCGTACAGCCCCTTTCCCGACAACTCCCCGGAGCCGATGGCAATTCTGGACTGGAGTGCGTGATAGCCTTTTCCTCCCGGATCGTAATCCGGATCGACAAAGGCCATGACACGCTCCCGCTGATAGTCGTGCAGGGAAGCCCAGACCATTTCCCACACAAAGGGGAAGAGCATGACGGAGAGCAGCAAAATCACCCCCAACGTCTTCGAGCGCACACCGACCATCAATAACATGGCCGCGTAGACGGCCAGAAAACTCAACCCGCTCCCCAGATCCGGCTGTTTGAGGATCAACAGCAGACCGGGCAACACAATCAACCCCGGCAGGACCACCCGGTGCAGCCACCCCGCGCGAGACACTCGGGAGTAATAGTTTGCCAGCACCAACACCAGAACCAGTTTGGCAAATTCAGACGGTTGAAAGGCAAAGGGCCCGATCGGAATCCATCGCTGGGCCCCCCGGCTGGACTTGCCCATGACCAGCACGACCGCCAACATGATCAGAATCACCGCATAGGTCGGATAGGCGAGGCGCGCAATCTTGTGGTAATCGGACAAGTACATCACGAGGAACGCAACGGTTCCCAGGAGAATCCACATCAGCTGTTTGAGGTAAAAAGGAAAGGCGGCGTCCTGAGAATGCGTGACGCTATAGATCGACAGCACCCCGACCGACAGGATGACCGCGATCAACCCCATGAAACGGAGGTCGAAACTATCTAACCCTCGACTGTCGATCACCCGATCAATCATCACGTCTTCGGTCGCGCGTCAGCGGATTTCGTCCGCCCACCCGCAGAAACTCCCTTGAGGACCTCAGGGTAGGCCTTCACGTAGGCTTCAATCACATCCTTCGCCAACGGGGCCGCGGCGGATCCGCCATGCCCCATGTGCTCAGCCAGGACCGCCACGGCAATGCGCGGAGCCTCCACGGGAGCAAAGGCGACGAACCAGGCATGGTCCCTAAGCTTTTTGGGGATATCCTTCTCCGGACCGGTGCGGAGGGCCGCCGTTTGAGCCGTCCCGGTTTTTCCTCCGATTGTCACGAGGGACGACTTCGCTCGCGTCGCGGTTCCCTTCGTCACTACATCCGCCAGCGCCGCCTTGATCAACGCGATGGTGGCCGGCTTCACCGCCACCTTGCCGCGCACCGTCGGAGGGAATTCGGCCCGTTCTCCCGTCGCGCGATTCATCACCGCCTGCACCAAACGCGGTTTGATCGACAGGCCGTCGTTGGCCACCGTACCGATGACACTGGCCATCTGCAAGGGTGTCACCGTGACATACCCCTGCCCGATCGCGGCAGAAATCGTTTCCCCGGGATACCAGGGCTGGTTGCGGGCTTTCTGCTTCCAGGCTGTGGAAGGCACGATTCCGACACGTTCGGACGGGAGTTCGACTCCGGTCTCCTGCCCGAGCCCGAACTGCTTCGCATACTCGGCGATCGTATCGATGCCCATCCGTTGCCCGACGGTATAAAAATAAACGTCACATGAGTGGATCAAGGCCTGGTTCATATCGACTGATCCATGTCCGCCCTGTTTCCAGTCGTGAAACAGCCGATTTCCGAATTGATATCCGCCGTTACACCGAACCATGGTCGAGGGAGTCACGGTGTTGGATTCAAGCGCTGCCGCCGCCATGACGACCTTGAACGTCGAGCCTGGAGGGTATTGACCTTGAGTGGCCCGATTATTCAGGGGGCGCCGCTCGTTCTGGACGATTTCAGCCCACTGTTTGTTCGTGAGTTCTTTCGACAACAGGTTCGGATCGAATCCCGGACGGCTGGCCATCGCCAGAATATCCCCGTTGGTCGGATCCAGCGCGACGATAGCGCCCGACTCCTCCCCAAGAAGATCTTCGGCGGTTTTCTGAAGCCGGGCATCGATGGTGAGATACAGATCGTCCCCGGCGACCGGCTTGTCCGACACCACGGCGCGCTTTTCGTGGCCGAGCGCATCGACTTCCACGCTCTTCTGCCCCGCACGTCCACGCACCTGCCGGTCGAACCACTTTTCCACTCCATATTGCCCGACCACACTGCCTTGATGGAGATCGGCAAAGTCCGCCTTCTCAAGTTGGTCCGCCGACACTTCGCCCACGTACCCCAGCAAATGCGCCGCAACCGGCCCGCCGGGATAGTTCCGTTGCGACTCGACTTGAATCATCACACCAGGCAAATCCAACCGGTGAGACTCGATCAGCGTCGCCTCACGCAACGTCAGTCGGTCTTTTACCTTGCGAGGCTGCAACTTGCCGCCCTTGCCGGTCGACAGCTTCTTTTGAATCAGCTCCGGCTCAAGGTTGAGCAACGAGGCCAACTGCGTGACCAGTGCCGGACGATCCTTCACATCCTCCAGTGTGACGTACAAGGCGAAACTCGGTACATTATTCGCCAGCAATATGCCGTTCCGGTCGAAGATAAGCCCGCGGGCCGGTTCCAACACCACCGAGCGCGTCCGGTTATTTTCGGACAGGTCCCGATAATAAGGCCCCTCCCGAATTTGGAGATGCCACAGGCGCAAGGCGAGCAACGCGACGACCAGCAGGAGGCCCACACGCAGAATGACCAGCCTCCGCTGGAGATCGAGGAGATCCGAATCGTTAAACCCTATCGAGGCCATGGTCGCCAGACTTTTTCCGATGGTTGCCGGGACACCCGCACGCGATTACAACGCCCCCTCCGTCACCATTCGATCGTCGGACCAACGTTGACGAAACAACAGATACAAGCCAGCCCCGACAAGGGCGTCGAATGAGGCCTGCACGAGCACCGTCGAACGCACGCCCATCCAGACCTCGTCGATTCCCGCCGGACTCATCGAGTAGAGAAACACGGCACTGGACAGGCAGGAAATGATCGCCAATCCGGCGGTCAATACGGCCGGAGTGATATGCGCCATATGGCGTCCGGCCAGCCCGGCCAGAAACCCGCCCCCGCCCTTGGTGACCACGTTGATCCAGAGATCTCCCGCCGATAACATATCCTGAAAACACCCCAGCAGGAGCCCCAGAATCAATCCATCCAGCTCGCCGCCGAGAAAGCCGACGAGACAGGCGGCCACCAGACCGAGGTCAGGACGCACACCAAAGACACTGAAGTAGTGCAACAACGTGGTTTGAAAGGGGACGACCACCAGCGCCAGGAGCAGGTACAGCAGAAACTTCATGGCTTTTTTCGATCCCCGCGAATCTCCTGCAGCAGCTTTTGCGCTGAGTCGGCATCCTCATACGGAGCCGTGATAATGAGGACTTCATCCAGCTTTGAAAGGTCCACTTCCGGCTCGATTTCGGCCGACTGAAACAGATCACCCTCCGACTTCTCAACCTGGGTCAGTCCCCCGATCGCCAGACCGCGCGGAAAGGTCCCGGTCAATCCTGAGGTGACGACCCGGTCGCCCGCCTGAACCCGCGACAACAGAGGGATATACTTGAGTCGCGCCCGTCCATGGCTGGTGCCCTCCACGATACCTTCATCGCGAGTCCGTTGCACCACTCCTGCAATCGCGTTGTTGGGATCGGTCACCAGGAGCACCACCGAGGATGTGGAATTGGTCTTCACGATTCGTCCCACCACACCTGCGGGGGTCACCACCCCCATCTCCACACGAACTCCGTCGCTTTCGCCCTTATTGAGAATCATCCCGCCATACCAATTCGTGGCATCTCTGCCGATCACCTGAGCCGCCAGGGTCTGGGACGGCGATTGCTGTTTAAAATTCAGCAGCGTCTCGTATCGTCGCGTGGCCGCCACGGATTCGCGCAGCTGATTGTTCTGTCCCTTGAGCAACTCGAGGTCGCGATGAAGCTGGCGGTTCTCTTCGTGGACACTCTGCAGGGCAAGATACGCATTCCAGGTTTCTGAAATGCCGTGATCGACAGAAGAAAACGCGGCGAGAGGAACACTGAGGATCTGACCGAGCGGTCCGCCGACGTACTGAAGCAACCTCTGGCTTTGACTAGGAAGAAGAAAGAGGGCGACGAGCAAGCAGGCGAACAGCACTATGGCAAGACGCCTGGTGCCGTATGTTGAGCGCGATATAGCCATCCACACTCGGGATGGAGATCATCGAGAGGTACTGCACTGCGACATAACCGATACCTTACGAAGGAGGTCCAGCTCGTCAAGAATCTTCCCGACCCCCAGCACCACGGAGGTCAACGGGTCATCGACCGTAATGATCGGAAGATTTGTTTCTTCACGGAACCGAGTATCCATTCCCTTCAGCAAGGATCCGCCGCCAGTCAGTACGATACCGCGATCGATGATGTCTCCGGCCAATTCAGGCGGTGTGTTTTCAAGCGCCACCTTGATGGCATTGACGATGGTTCCAATGGGTTCCTGCAACGCTTCTCTGACTTCGGCATCATCCACCACCAGCGTGCGGGGAATACCGGAAATCAGATCGCGTCCTTTAATCATCATGGTCTTGCGCTCCTCGAAGGGGTACGCCGAACCGATCTCGAACTTGATGCGCTCGGCCATGTGCTCCCCGATGAGGAGATTATACTTCTTCTTGATGTAGTTCATGATGGCATCGTCCATCCGGTCTCCGGCCACCTTGACCGACTCGCTATACACGATGCCGCCCAGGGAGATAACCGCGATGTCCGTCGTCCCACCGCCGATATCCACCACCATGTTCCCGGACGGTTCGGTAATCGGCAGTCCTGCACCGATGGCCGCCGCCACCGGTTCTTCGATCAGGTACACTTCGCGGGCGCCCGCCAGTTCGGCGGAATCGCGAACGGCGCGCTGTTCCACCTGAGTGATCCGCGACGGCACGCCGATGATGATACGTGGCCGCACGAACGCCGTCCGATTATGCGCCTTTTGAATAAAGTGGCTGAGCATCGCCTCGGCTTTTTCAAAATCGGCGATGACACCTTCCTTCATCGGACGCACGGCGATGATATTGCCCGGCGTACGCCCCAGCATGCGTTTCGCCTCCGTGCCGACCGCCATCACACGCTCCGTCTTTTTCTCTACGGCGACCACGGAAGGCTCGTTTAAGACGATGCCTTTTCCCTGGACATACACGAGAGTTGTCGCCGTCCCCAGATCGATCGCCAGATCGTTGGAGAACCACCCGAACATGTCACTCATGAAGCCCACTAGGACTCTCCCTTCAGACGATTCCTGCGATCAACCACACCGCCCCGCTCAATCCGACACATCCAGCTGTCCACTCTCAAGCACTTGGGTCTTCGCGATCTCGTCGCCCAGTCGCCGGCCCTGCTCATTCCCGATCACCAATAACGCTTCAAGCGAAAGCACCGCGCCCCACCCGATCCATCCGACATACGGTATTTCAAACGCCAACTGGGCAAGACCGCAAGGCAGATTACGAATGATCGACTCTCGGAACCCTGCCGGGTCCCTGGTACGGGGCACGATGGTCTGGAGCCCGATGAGCCGCTTCCCGACACTACGACCGCCGCCGAATCCGTCGGCCAGTAAGAGATAGGCAAGTCCGGCCAGAACACCGATCGGGGGAACCAACTTACTCACCGCCGCGACGATCAGGAGATCGATCATTTTGGCAACGAAGCGATTCAGCACCTGGGCCTTGGGATAGACGCCCAGTTCGAGCGGGCTGTGCCCGATTGCCTCCTCCACCACCGGAGATCTCTCCAATTCCTCGACACTATAGCAAATCTCTTTCACCTGCACAAACAAAGTCGCAATCTTCCCACCGCCGCAATCCGTACGCGTCTCCCTCTTGCCTTTGTGATCGTTGCCTGAGTAGAATCCGCGAAACCTTGCCGACAAGAGGCGCTCTCCATGATCAAACTGTTACGCGAAGCCGCTCACGACTATCCGTGGTTCCTCAAATCCATCATGGGCCTGCTCGCCCTCGCGTTCGTCATTACCATGGGCTGGTGGGGCTTCGGCCAGGAAGGCGGCAACGTCGTCGCCTCCGTCGGAGACCAGGTCGTCCCCTTGGATGAATATCGCCGGGCCTATGAAAATACGTATCGCTTCTACAAAGACAAAGGTCAGAACGATATCAAGGATGAGTTTCTGAAGCAGTTTGTGCTAGAGCAACTCATCGACAACCGTATGTGGCTGCATGTGGCGAAAGAGATGGGGCTCACGGTCTCCGACGAGGATTTACGCAAGGCGATCGTGCAACGCACGGAATTTCAGAAGAACGGGAGCTTCGATCCCGAGGCGTACCGACGATTGTTGTCCGCAAATCGTTTGACCCCTGCCTCATTCGAGGCCATGGAAGCCAAGGATATTCTCACCAACAAAGCGCGGCTGGTCATCATGGATGCCGTGGCGCTCACGCCGGCTGAATATACGGAAGCGCAGACACTCGCGGCTCGCGAAGGGGACGCCGATCCGGCCAAGGCTGCTGCGGCCAAGGAGCGGGTTTTCCAGAGCCTCCTGTTTCAGAAGCAGCAACGAGCGTTGATGGCCTACGCGGAGTCGATGAAGAGCAAAGTTCCCGTGAAAATTCACAAAGAGCTTATGTAACGGTCGCCCAGCCACTCCCGATCAGCATCGCATCCCCATAACTATAGAACCGATACCGTTGCGCCACCGCCTCTTCATAGGCAGCGCGAAGCGGTTGCACACCCACAAAGGCGGACACCAGCATCAACAGGGTGGTCCGCGGCAAATGAAAGTTTGTCACCATCGCGTCGATCACCTGAAATTCAAACCCCGGGGCAATAAACAATTCGGCCTGTCCCTGGAAGGGCTCAATCCCGCGCCCGCCTCGCGCCGCTGTCTCCAGGGCGCGCACGACCGTGGTGCCCACTGCCACCACACGATTTCCCCGCGCCCGCGTCAGGCGAATCTGCTCCGCCGTCTGCGCCGACACCTCGATTCGTTCGGCCAGCATGCGATGGTCTTCGATTCGCTCGGTCTTCACACTGCGAAACGTGCCGGGGCCGACGTGTAACGTCACCTGTGCCAGCTCGATTCCCTTTCCCGCCAGGGCCTGCACCAACTCGCGCGTAAAATGTAGCCCGGCGGTGGGCGCCGCAATAGCCCCTTCATGTCGGGCAAACATGGTCTGGTACCATTCCTGATCGTCCGCTGACGGTTCCCGTTTGATATACGGAGGAAGCGGCATCGTGCCCATGGCCTGCATGAGTTCGTAGACGCTCGCGACACCCGACACCCGTACCGTCGTTCGAAGCCGGCTGCGCTCCACAATTTCTCCGGTACCGCCGCCCGGAAACTCGATCACCGCGCCTGGCCGAAAGCGTCCCTTGATCAACACTTCCCATAGCCCCTGCCCGAGATCTTCAACAAACAGCAGGTCGAGGAGTTTTCCGTTCGACCGGACCTGCGCGGGCACACGGGCCGGCATCACCTTGGTGTTATTCACCACCACGAGATCCCCCGACTGCAGCAACGACGGAAGGTCTGTCACCTGCCGGTGCAGGTGTTCCCCTCCCTGCCGATCCAGCACAAGCAGGCGCGCGCGATCACGCGGGATCACCGGATGATCGGCCACAAGCACTGGATCGAAGGGGAAATCGAACTCGCTGAGTAACATCAGGGGGTCGGTATCACCGGCATCATCAACTGCGAGAGGGCCGCATTGTGCAACTCGGTTCCAGGATAGTAATACTGCAGAATACTGCTGTACGAATAGCCCAGCTCGGCCAATTCTTTCGCGCCCCATTGGCAGAGCCCCACGGCATGGCCTGCCCCGTAGCCGGCAAACACCACCTCGGCACCGATCGATTCCACCTCGAACTGGGTGCTGGGAATGACGGTGTACCCCACGGCCTTCCGAAGATCCTCGCCACGCAATACCGTCTCTCCGCCGGAGTGCAAAATCCGCAGGCGCGAGACCCGTCCGGCCCGGCTATAGGCAATCGGCGTGATCGTAGCAATCGTTCCCACAGAGAAACCCTGGTGCCGCAGATTGTGCTCAAGTTGATCGATCTTCACACTGGCCTGCCATTGATAGTAGGGCGATTCGAGATCGAATGGGCATTCGACCCCTTTGAGGTAGGGCAGGTCTTTGTTCGCCCAGACATTCACGGCATCTTCCGTCGGGCCAGCCGCGGTGGATGAGAACGCGGCATAGATCGGCGCCTGTTGATGGGTGACGACAATGCCTCGAGTCGATTCGACCGCCTCCTCGACTCGGCGGTCCACACCTGTGCGACCTCGATACACCTGATCCTGAATGGTCGCCACCACATCATAGTCCCGTGCCGCACTGAGCATTTTGTTATACAGCGCATAGGTCCGTGCCGCCACCGCCTGCACCTTCAACATTTCCGGGTGCCAGGCCGAACTGACCTCCGACGGCACCACCCCCTTCACATACTCCTCCAAATCGACCTGGTTGACGACCGAGAGCCCGTGCCCTTTGCGGGTCAGGCGCACCACCCCGCTGAGCGCCAGGGGAGTTCCTGCGGTCGCACCACCTTCTTTGCCTATCACCAACGAGAGGTTATTTCGAAGCGGACGGATGAGGACCTGCCCCCCCATCGTCCGCCGGCCATCGACATACACGCCGTCTCCCCGGGCCGTGAGATGGATCGGTGCATGCAGGATCTTCGTGTCGCCCGTCTCCGTCACAAGAGCGAGAGCGCCTTCTGATCGCACTTCGACCAACGGTGCCTCTTGGGCCAACAGGACGCGAATGGATTCGGCAAAGACGGCCGGTACGCAGAACAGCGCGAGCAGCAGGCCCCCTGCTGCGGCCAGGCTGGATGACTGATGTCGAGTCAGCGGCGAAAGAGCCATGAAAGGAAGTAGAACACCAGGCTCAGCAGGATGCTGAACACGAGACTGGTCGCGATCGGGACATACAGACTGAATCGCTCTCGCGTGACCGAGAAGTCGCCCGGTAATTTACCGATCCACCCGAACGCAGAGCCAAGGCTTGGCCATTTTTCCGCCAGCGTGATCAGCAACCCGACGGCGACCAGCACCAGGCCCGCCACAATCAACGATCGACCGATACCAGTCCACGCTGCCATCGTTCATTGTATCAGACATTCGGCGATCTGCACGGCATTGAGGGCGGCGCCCTTCCGAAGGTTGTCGCTCACGACCCAGAGATTCAACCCATTGGTGATCGACTCGTCCACACGAACCCGCCCGACATACACGTCGTCCTTACCGGACACGTCAAACGGCATCGGATACAGTTTCTTGACGGGATCGTCGTACACAATCACGCCGGGCATCTCCGCCAGAGCAGCCCGCGCATCGTTCGCCTTCAACGGACGTTCCAGCTCAACGTTGATCGCTTCGGAGTGACAACGCAACACCGGCACCCGCACCGTGGTCGCCGTCACCCGCAACGACGGCAGCTCCAGAATCTTTCTGGTCTCTTGAACGATCTTAACCTCTTCCGAACAGTCACCGCCGTCACCGAATGAGCCGACCTGCGGCAAAAGGTTGAACGCGATTTGATAGGGATAGACCTGCACCTTCACATCTTGGAAGGCCATCAAGGCCTTGGTCTGATCGACCAACTCGTCCATGGCTGCCGACCCGGTGCCCGATACCGACTGAAAGGTGGTCACCACCACCCGCTTGATGCCTGCAATATCGCGAAGCGGCTTCAGTGCCATGACCAAGGGCGTCGTGGTACAGTTCGGAATGGCGACAATCCCGCGCTTCATGGACCGCAACGCTGCCGCATTGACCTCCGGGACGACCAGCGGGACATCGGGATCCATCCGAAAGACCGCGCTGTCATCGATGACGACGACCCCGGCCGCGCCCAATCGCGCCCCGTAGTCCCGACTGATGGCATCCGTCGCGGAGACAAACGCAATGTCGACCCCGGCAAAGGAAGAAGCCTCCATCAGCTCCTCCACCTTGTACTCTTTACCCTGACACGACAACACTTCGCCGGCCGACCGCTTGGAGGAGAATAGGCGCAGCGTCTCAATCGGAAAATTGCGTTCTTCCAGGATCTCAAGACTTTCTTTTCCCACGGCCCCGGTCGCTCCGAGCACCGCCACCGTATAGGCCTGCTTCTTCTTCAACATGATACTGTCCTTATGCAGTCGCGGTCAGAACCCTGATGCGGTGATTGAATGTATCCGCAACATAGACGGTCCCGGCCGCATCGACCGCTACACCGAATGGATAACTGAGACTTCCCGCCAAGGCATCGCCGCCATCTCCGCCGAATTGCGCGACACCGGTACCGGACAGGCGCGAGATCGTCTTGCTCTGCCCGTTCCACACCCGTATCAAATGGCTGTCTGAATCCGTCATGTACACGTTTCCATCAGAACCGACGGCAATCCCTGCAGGCCTTGAGAGGCTCGGCGAACAGGGCTCAGCCGGCCCCTGATACCGATAGCTTCCGCCGTCTCCCGCTACCGTCGCAATCTGCCCCGTCGCCGGATCGACAGATCGTATCCGGCTGTTAAACGTATCAGCCACATAGACGACGCCGTCCCCGCCTAACGCCACGCCACTGGGTCCGGCCAGACTCGATTGAACGGCCGGTACCTGATCTCCGCTATAGGCCGCCGTTCCGTCGCCCGCCACCGTGGTGATGACTCCGGTCGCCAGATCGACCCGCCGCACACGGTTGCTGCTTTGATCCGCGATATACAATGCCTCGTCGCTGACAGCCAACCCGGTCGGCTCATTAATCGCGGCCGAAACCGCCGGTCCACCATCGCCGGAATACCGCGCCTGGCCTGTGCCGGCCACGTTGCTGATGATCCCGGTCACTGCATCGACCTTTCTCACCCGGTGGTTCATTGTGTCGGCGATGTAGAGGTTGCCTGCGCGATCGACGGCTACTGCACTGGGGAAATTGAGTCGCGCTCGCCTGGCAGGGCCGCCATCGCCTGAATCGTGCTCGACCGTCAAACGCCCTCCGGTCACATATCGGACGGTGCCACTCAGATCGGTGACTTGCGTGTAGGCCTTGGTGCTGTCACCGGAATGGTCGGCAAAGGGATCCTCGTCTTCATCAGCCTGCGCCGTCACCGGTGGTTCGGGCGCGACCGGCTCGGTCGTCCCTGACGGACAGACTCCGGCTACGGTCGTAATGATGCCTGTGGCCCGATCGACGCGGCGCACGACATGGTTTTCGGAATCGGCAATATAGAGGTTGCCCCCCCGATCAACGCACAAGCCTTTCGGCTCGTTGAGTGAGGCGACACCGGCAGGCCCACCGTCACCGGCGTACCCTGGCTCGCCGTTGCCTGCCAGAGTCTCAATGATACCGGATTGTATAGCGCCTGTCGTCATGGCTACGAGGGAAGGTTGCGCACAATCGCATCACCCATCTCCACGGTGCCGACCAGCTGCATACCTTCGGCATGAATATCCTTGGTGCGGAACCCGAGTTCCAGCGTCTTGACGATGGCCTGCTCGATCGCCGCCGCTTCCTTGTCGAGTTGAAACGCATAGGACAACATCATCGCAGCGGAGGCAATGGTCGCAATCGGGTTGGCGATGTTTTTTCCGGCAATATCCGGCGCGCTGCCATGGATCGGCTCGAACAACCCCACCTTGGCGCCGACGCTGGCGGACGGCAACATCCCAATCGACCCGGTAAGCATCGCCGCCTCGTCACTGAGAATGTCACCGAAAATGTTGTTGCACAGCAACACATCGAACTGCCGCGGATTGCGCACCAGCTGCATCGCACAATTGTCGACATAGATGTGACTCAAGGCCACATCGGGGTACCCTTTATGAACGTCCGTGACCACCCGCCGCCACAACTCCGAGGACTCCAGCACATTGGCCTTATCCACCGAGGTCACCTTCTTGCGGCGCTTCCGGGCCGCATCAAATGCCACGACGGCAATGCGACGGATTTCCTCGGTCGTATAGACCTCGGTATTGAAGCCACGCTCTCCGCCGCCCGGCAGCTTTTCAATCCCCTTCGGCTTGCCGAAATAAATGCCTCCGGTCAGCTCCCGGATCACGAGCATATCGATGCCTTCGATCACGTCACGTCGTAACGTAGAGGCATCGGCAAGCATGGGATAGAGCTTAGCCGGTCGCAGGTTGGCATAGAGCCCGAGTTGCTCCCGCAGCCCCAGCAAGGCCCGCTCAGGACGAAGGCTATATTCCAACCCTTCCCATTTGGGCCCGCCGACGGCACCGAGCAGCACGGCATCGCTGTGCTTTGCGATGGCGAGCGTCTCAGCCGGGAGCGGCACGCCGACTTTATCGATCGCATGGCCGCCCACATCGCCGGGGATAAATTCAAACGTGTGCCCGTGGCGTTCCGCAACGACCTTCAACACCTTGACCGCTTCCGGGACAATTTCACGGCCGACTCCATCTCCGGCCAGGACTGCGATGTTCGCGTTCACGTGCAGATCTCCTCTCGACTATTCACCAACGGCCTCATCCTCCGCGGTCCAGGCTGGATCGACCAGGCAGAGAAACTCAATCGGGGCTGTTCCATCGTTCACTAACGATTGCTTGGCCCCCGGGGGCACATAGATCACGGAGCCCGCCTCAACAACAACCGACTCGTCCTCCACCTTCATCACCCCTTGGCCGGCAATGAAGTAATACACTTCGGAAGATTTTAAGCGATGCCAGAGGCTCTGCTGACCCGGGTCGAGCAGTCCATGCGCCAGGCTATATCCGAGCGCGAGCGAGGCCTTTGCCGGGTGCAGCAATTCCCGCAGCCTGGTGTGATCGCCCGCCAAGAACTCCGGGCATCGTTGAAGATGCGTGTTTAGCATCGTGCACCGAGATTCATAGTAGGAATGACAGACGATGTCGCTCCGTCCAGTCCGATACGAACGCCTCAGCCCGGACGGAGGAATCTACCCTGCAGGTCGGGCTCAAATCAAGCTGACCTTCTGAATCCCTTCAGCCTGTTTCGCAGCGAAATAGGCCAATTTATTGAGCGCATTCAGATAGGCCCGGGCAGCCGCCGTAATGATATCGGTATCGGCGCCATGGCCGGACACCGTTCGACCATCTTCTTCGAGCCGCACCGACACTTCCCCTTGTGCATCCGTCCCGCCGGTAATGGCATTGACCCCGAACATCAGCAACTTGCTCTTCGTCTGGGTCATCGCGGCGATGGTCCGGTAGACCGCATCGACCGGGCCGTCGCCCGTTCCGCTATGAGAGACCAGCTTCCCATCGATTTCCAATTCCACCGTTGCCTTCGGAGTCTTGTTGGTTCCGCTTTCGACCTGAAATGATTTCAATACCACCCGTTCCGACATTTTCGCGACTTCTTCGGACACAATGACTTCGAGGTCTTCCTCGTAAATCTCTTTCTTTTGATCCGCCAACCGCTTGAAGCGTTCGAACGCATGGTTGACCTCTTCTTCCGTCAACTTATAGCCGAGATCGTCCAGCCGCTGACGAAAGGCATGGCGCCCGGACAATTTGCCCATCACCAGCTTGACCTGCTCAAGACCGACGGATTCCGGCCGCATGATCTCGTACGTCGTCTTATCTTTCAGCAATCCATCCTGATGGATGCCCGACGTATGGGCGAACGCGTTCGCGCCGACGATAGCCTTGTTCGGTTGAATGACCATACCGGTAATCTTGCTCACCAGGCGACTGGTCTTGGAAATCTCCTCCGTCACGACCTTGGTATCGGCCCCATACCAATCTCTGCGCGTGCGGAGCCCCATGACGATCTCCTCCAGCGAGGTGTTGCCGGCCCGCTCGCCGATGCCGTTAATCGTGCACTCCACCTGCCCGGCCCCTGCGACCACCGCCGCCAGGCTGTTGGCAACGGCCAACCCCAAATCGTTGTGGCAATGGACGGAAAGGACGGCTTGCTCGCTGTTAGGAACGCTGTCTTTAATCCGCTTGATCAGGCCGCCGAACTCTTGGGGAACCGCATACCCCACCGTGTCGGGAATATTGATCGTTCCCGCCCCGGCCGCAATGACCGCCTCGATTACTTCGCACAGATACGCCGGATCGGACCGGCTGGCGTCCATGGGTGAAAATTCAACGTCATCGACATAGGTGCGCGCCAGCTGCACCATCTCCACCGCGCGCTTTTTCGCCTCCTCGCGGGTCATCCGGAACTGATGCTTGAGGTGGATGTCCGACGTCGAGAGAAACGTATGGATCCGCACACGGGGCGCCCCTTTCAACGCCTCCGACGCCCTCGTGATGTCTTCGGGCCTAGCCCGCGCCAGGCTGCACACCACCGGGCCTTCAACCTCCAGGGCGATCCGGCGGACCGCTTCGAAATCTCCCGGCGAACTATAGGCGAAGCCGGCTTCAATGATATCCACGCCGAGGCGCGCCAGCTGCTTGGCGATCATAAGTTTCTCTTCGACATTCATGCTCGCCCCCGGTGACTGCTCACCGTCCCGCAACGTCGTATCGAATATTCTGATCATCCTGGTCATGGCTTACCCTCCTCCTGTCCCGCAGCTTGCTCAAACGGATCTTCCAACGAGGCCGCAGGCGAGAAAACACCGGAAGCGTACCCTCTGGGGTACGTTGAGGATGTTTTCGAGCCGAGCACAAAGTTGGAAGGCCGTTTCAGCATGCTGCCAATAAAAAAGCCTCCGCCCCGGGACAGGGACGAAGGCCTTGCGAGCTTCGTGGTACCACCCTGATTCAGCGAGGGATGAAGCATATCCTTCATCCGAACGCCCTTCATTCAATCCGTGACGCGGATCATTCGGGACCCATTACAACCCCGGGGGGCTTCACAAGTCCGGCTCAGAGGCGAGTTCGGCAGGTCACCGGCTGGTTCGCACCATCCACCAGCTCTCTCCGTTCGGTCAGCGCTACCTACTACTCCTCGTCGTCGCCGTTGTTACTCTCTCGAATCGAGTACCGGCGCGTCAGTTTTCGCCACCGGCTTCCCTGCACTCTTTGACAACATCGTCCACAGACGCGCCAATGGACCGGACGCGGCGTACCCGGTGAACGTCACGAACAACATCGCCTGGGGCCAGGCGACAATCAACATCAAGGCGAGAATCCCCCACACCAGATAGGTGAAATGATCCCCACGCCGGAACTTCATATCCTTGAAGCTGCGATACTTGATCGTGCTGACCATCAAGAAAGCCAGCGCGAACGTGATCACGAGGATCAACAGCGGCTTCACTTCCGAACCCATCTGGGTGATGTGCAGATCGAAGATCACCAAAGACGCAATGACACCGGCTGCGGCAGGAATCGCCAAGCCCGTGAAGTATTTGCTGTCGGAGGTGCTCACCGTCGCATTGAACCGGGCCAACCGCACGGCCCCCATGGCCACATAGGCAAACATCACAGCGACTCCGAACATGCCCTGCCCGCCCAATGCGTACGAATAAATCAGTACGCCAGGTGCGACCCCGAACGACACCACGTCGGAAAGAGAGTCATACTCGATGCCGAATTGGCCGGTACTGTTCGTCAGTCGGGCCAACTTCCCGTCCAACATGTCGAAAATCATGCCGACCAGGATGGCGATGGCTGCCACCAGATGCTGCCCATTAAACACCGACAGGATCGCGAACACGCCGCAGAACAGATTTCCCGTCGTGCAGAGGTTCGGGATCAGGTACATTGCCTGTCGCTTTCGATTACCCTTCGCAAACGGAGCTCGCATGGCCGGTGATTTCATCGGAGTTCCCCCACGATGGTTTCGCCCCCTTTGACGCGGTCACCCAAGGAGACACAAATCTTCGAGCCGAGCGGAAGGAAGGTATCCATCCGCGACCCAAACCGTATCAGCCCAAACCGCTCTCCCCGCTCCACACGATCACCCTGCCCGACCCAGCACACGATCCGGCGGGCAATCAGCCCGGCAACCTGCACACACAGCACTTTCGCCCCTGACTCCGTCTTCAACATCACCGCGTTTTGTTCGTTTCGGAGCGTCGCCTCCGGCTTGCTCGCCACCAGAAACTGGCCGGGCTGGTAGCTCACACCCTCCACCGTCCCGGCGCAGGGCATCCGGTTCACGTGCACATCGAAAACGTTCAAGAACACCGTCACCCGAATGCTCTTTTCCTTCAGGTAGCGCGGCTCGAACTCTTCCTCAATCGCAATGACTTTGCCATCCCCCGACGACACCACCACATTCGGCTGCTGCGGAATCGTCCGACTGGGGTTCCGAAAAAACCACGCCGTAAACAGCGTGAACCCGCCCGCTACCCCGGCCGGAATCATCCAACCAGCCGCCCCGAACAGCAGCGTCGCACCCACAAGACCGCCGACAAACGGCAAGCCTTCTTTTACGATCGGTATCCCGACGGCTCGATCAGCCATAGACCTCCAGGCCTTCTTATCATGCTATCACGAAGAGCCCGGTCGCAGGGTTAGTTTTTGTTCTTATCGACGAGCTGATCTTTTTTGAGCCAGGGCATCATCGAGCGAAGTCGGGCGCCGACTTCTTCAATCGGATGGCCCTCGCCCTTTTTCAGCAGGGCATTGTAGACCGGTCGGTTCGCCTGGTTCTCCAGCACCCATTCTTTCGCGAACTGACCGCTCTGGATCTCGCCGAGAATCTTCTTCATTTCCTGCTTGGTCTGATCCGTCACCACGCGCGGTCCGCGGGTGATGTCGCCATACTTCGCTGTCGTGCTGATCGAATAGCGCATGTTGGCGATGCCGCCCTGATAGATCAGGTCCACGATCAATTTCACTTCATGCAGACACTCGAAATAGGCCATCTCGGGCGAATACCCGGCCTCGACGAGCGTCTCGAACCCGGCCTGGATCAAGGAGGTCAACCCTCCGCACAACACCGCCTGCTCGCCGAACAAATCCGTTTCGGTTTCTTCACGGAAGTTCGTCTCAATGATGCCGGCCCGTCCGCCGCCGATGGCGCTGGCGTAGGCCAAACCCACTTGGCGCGTATTGCCGCTGGGATCTTGATGCAATGCCAGCAAACAAGGGACGCCGCTGCCTTTTGCATATTCCGACCGCACCAGGTGCCCCGGCCCCTTGGGCGCCACCATGAAGACGTTGATGTCCGTCGGAGGCACAATCTGGCCGAAATGGATATTGAACCCGTGACCGAAGGCCAGATAGGACCCGGGCTTCAGATTCGGAGCGATCTCCTGGCGGTAGATGGCTGCCTGTGCCTCATCCGGAGCCAGAATCATGATGACGTCGGAGGCTTTGACGGCATCGGCCACCGGCATGACCTTCAGTCCGCTCGCTTCTGCCTTCTTCCAGGAACTACCTTCACGCAAACCCACGACGACATTGGCGCCGCTTTCCTTGAGATTGAGCGAATGGGCATGGCCCTGGCTACCGTAGCCGATCACGGCCACTTTCTTTCCGCGAATGAGCTGTAAATCGGCATCTTTGTCGTAATAGATCTTCATACATCACTCCTGAAGGTTCATAGGACACATGGGTGGAAACGACAGTCGCACACAGGGGATGAGCGAATTATTCCCGGGCGATCTTTTGGGGTTGGCTGAGGGCCGGCCGGATCGCTTCACGCGCAATCGCCACTCGCCCCGTTCGAATCAGTTCCTTGATGCCGAGCGGCTGGAGCAGATTAATGATGGCCTCAAGCTTCTTGGGATCACCCGTCACCTCGATGGTGTAGGTCGAGGGCGTCGAGTCAATCACGTTGGCCCGGAAAATATCCGCGATCCGGAGCGCCTCGGCTCGGTCTTCTGCCTTGGTATGAACCTTGATGAGCGCCGTCTCCCGCGAAACGAATTCACTCTCATTGAGATCCACGACCTTGATGACATCGATCAGCTTATTCAGCTGCTTGACGATTTGTTCCACGATCCGTTCGTCCCCCGACGTGACGATGGTCATCTGCGACATCGAGGGATCCAGCGTGGGGGCGACCGACAAACTTTCGATATTGAAGCCGCGGCCGCTGAACAACCCGGCCACACGGGATAACACGCCGAACTTATTTTCTACCGTGACCGAAATGATATGTTCCATCGGAAAACTCTATCCTGATAGCTGTCGGCTGACAGCGTGATTTAGGCGGTTAAGATCGTGTCCTTATCTTCATCGGACCCGGTGCTAGGCGCGCCGGCCATTCTTCGCTTCAGTTCAGGCGGATCTTCGAGAATCATCTCGTGATTGCACCCGCCCGCCGGAATCATCGGATAACAATTCTCATAGGGATAGGTCGGCACATCGACGACGACGGGCTTGTCGGTCGCGATAGCCTCCTTCAACACGGCATCCAGATCCCCGACCTTGCTTGCGCGCAAGCCGACCGCCCCATAGGCTTCGGCCAGCTTCACGAAATCCGGCGTGGTGTCGAGGTAGCTCGACGCATACCGTCCTTCGTAAAACAGATCCTGCCACTGCCGAACCATGCCGTGGAAACGATTATTCAGAATAATCACCTTCACCGGCAGCTTCGACACCACCGCGGCGGCCATTTCCTGCATATTCATTTGTATGCTGCCGTCGCCGGCCACACAGAGCACCAATCGATCTCTAAACGCGGCCTGCGCCCCCATGGCAGCCGGAAACCCGAACCCCATGGTGCCCAAACCGCCCGAGGTCAACCAGCGATTCGGTCGGGCCAGCTTGAAGTACTGCGCCGTCCACATCTGGTGCTGGCCCACATCGGTCGACACGATCGGATCACGATCCTTCGTCAGTTCATACAACCGCTTGACGACATGTTGCGGTTTAATCGCCCCATCGGGCTCCTGCTGGTAGGCCAACGGATGCGCCTGCTGCCATTCACGGATTTGATCCCACCAGGGCTTACGCAGATCCCTTTGGTTCCCATTCACGGTGGCACGGAGAATTTGATTCAGCTCCCGCAAGACGGCCTTGCAATCGCCCACGATGGGAATATCGACATGGATATTCTTCCTGATAGAAGTCGGATCGATATCGATGTGGATGACTTTGGCGAACGGGCAGAACTCGGACACCTTCCCTGTCACGCGATCGTCGAAACGGGCCCCCACCGCGATGACCAGATCGGAATAATGGACCGCCATGTTGGCGCAGTAGGTGCCGTGCATGCCCATCATGCCCATGGACTGCGGATGTTCGCCCGGGAACGCCCCGAGGCCCATCAATGTCATATCCACGGGGCTCTGAGTCATCTCCGCCAATTCGAGCAATTCTTTAGAGGCCTGGGAGAAGACGACGCCCCCGCCGACATACAGAATAGGCTTCTTCGCCTTCATGATGGCTTCGGCAGCCTGCTTAATCTGCCACTTATTCCCCTCGTAGGTCGGATTGTAGCCGCGGATTGAAACCGAGTTGGGATAGGTGAACTCTGTCTTGGCCATGGACACGTCTTTAGGAATATCCACCAAGACCGGTCCTGGACGGCCGGTCGTGGCGATATAGAACGCTTCCTTGATGGTGGTCGCCAGGTCGTTCACGTCCTTCACGAGGAAATTGTATTTTGTGCAAGGCCGGCTGAGGCCGATGTTGTCGGCTTCCTGAAAGGCGTCGTTGCCGATCAAACTCGTCGAGACCTGCCCGCTGATACACACCAACGGCACGGAATCCATGTAGGCATCGGCCAGAGCCGTAATCACGTTGGTCATACCAGGCCCGGACGTTACCAAACACACACCGGCCTTGCCGGTAGCCTTGGCATAGCCTTCGGCCATATGCCCCGCGCCCTGCTCGTGCCGGGTCAAGACGACTTCGATATCTTTTTGCTGGTGCAGCATGTCGAAAATCTTCAACACCACACCGCCCGGCAAGGCGAAAATCGTTTTCACGCCTTCGGCTTTTAAGCATTCGATCAGGATTTCCGACCCTGTAAGCTTCATATCACCCTCCCCTTCGCACATCGTGACGAAGGACGCGATGCCGTAACTGAGAACACCCGACTGTCTGCGTCACACACGCAACACAGATTGATACAATCTTTCTGGAAAATCAACGGGTAAGATGGCGGATCGTATCACCAGCTCTCAAGCGAGGTCAAGAGAGTCGAAGTACGAACCCTTCGCTGAGCAGACTGGTGTCGGCTCATGCCACGTGGTATAGGGAGTCTCACGACCCATTGATCCTGTTGCCTATGAATCCTCTACGCGTCACGATTATGTCCCGCCATGAATGCCATCTCTGTCGGGTGGTCACTCGGGTGGCCAGGCAAGTGCAGCAAGACCTTCCCTTTGAGCTCATCACAGTCGATATCGACAGTGACGAGCGCCTCCGCAAGCAATACAGCGACCGCGTACCGGTGCTGTTGATCAATGATCGGGAAACGTTCTCCGGCAAGGTGACCGGCGGAGAGCTGCGTGAAGCGATTAAAAAAGCGCGTTGGAGAAACCCTATAAGCCGGATTCTGTCCCGCGTGACGCTTGCGCTCACACGGGGGTGATCATTTCTCTGGGACTCAAGTTACCTCGAGCCTCAAGCAACCTACCCGGGAACCTCGGCCGGGCCGGCCTTTCTGCCGAGCTCTCGCGAGCCCACAGGCGTTCCCCTATTTGGTCTTGCTCCGGACGACGCTTACCGTGCCGTTGATGTCGCCATCACCGCGGTGGGCTCTTACCCCACCGTTTCACCCTTACCTGAGCCGGCGCAATCGACCGAAGTCTCCCGCACCGGCCATCGGCGGTTTGTTCTCTGTGGTGCTGGTGTCGGATCGCTCCGCCTGGACGTTATCCAGCGTCCTTGCCCTTGGAGTCCGGACTTTCCTCCCGTCGAGCACGCTCAACGAGCGAGCACCCGTGTCCCCCCAGCGCGCAACGAAAGTATACGAGCCGCCCAATAGGGATTCAAGCGGCGAGCCCTCCGGCACTAACGCAACGCTGGAAGCTCGTGGTTGGGCGCCGGTGGCTTCGACTGATAGATCGGCATGGCCTCCGCCATCCATTCCTCCAGCTGTTCGATTCTCGTCTCGTGGCTGGGGTGGGTCGACATGAATTCCGACGCCGATTTACCGCCGGACAGTTCGCCCATTCGCGTCCACAGCTGAATCGATTCCCGTGGATCGTACCCGGCATCCGCTGCGAGCAACACGCCGACATAGTCGGCCTCCGACTCATGCTTGCGGCTGAACGGGAGCAACACCCCGACTTGTGCACCGACACCCAATGCTGCCATCGCTCCTTGCGAAACCACCGGATTGGCGCCACTCACGCCGAGCGCGATGCCGATCGCCTGCAGTGTCGTCTGCGCCAAGGTATTCTGACTCATCCGTTCCCCGCCGTGCCGTGCCAACGCATGCACGACCTCATGGCCCATCACGGCCGCCAGTCCGGCCTCGGTCCTGGCCACCGGGAAAATACCGGTGTAGACGGCGATCTTTCCGCCCGGCAACGCAAACGCGTTCATTGTCTTGTCATCCTTGATGACGGTCACTTCCCACTCGAATTGATTCGCCATCTCGCTGTATTTGGATCGCTTGGCGGCCTCGATCACCCGCGCGGCGACCCGCTTGACCGGGTCGATCTCCCGCGGATCCGTCGACGGTTTCATCTTCGGATCATTCTTCACTTCGGCATAAGCCTGGGCGCCCATCTGCGTTTCCTGAGACATCGGCATCATCATCAACTGCCAGCGTCCGGTGTAGGGGTTGGTTTGGCAGCCTGTGGTCGGCAGCATCGCGAGCACAGCGCCTGCCAGACACAGCATGTTTGATCGCATCATGGACGTCCGCATCCTGCCCATCTCCCGTTGAGCCTCCATCACGCCTCCGCAAATTGACCAGTCCGGTGAGCTCTGCTAGATTACCGCGCCGCCCGGCCAGTTGCTACCTGGGAGTTTCACCGAGTGCCTGCCGCCACCAGCCTCTCATCGCTCAATCGCATCGGAATCGACGAGTCCGGCAAGGGGGACTATTTCGGTCCGTTAGTGATCGCCGCTGTGTTCGTCACACCGGCCTTGGAGCAGGACCTAGCCCTGATGCAGGTCCGGGACAGCAAGAAAATCTCCGATGGACGGATTCTTGAGATGGCGCCAGACATCCGCCTGCTCTGCCCGCATAGCCTCGTAGCCATCGGGCCGCAGCGATACAACGAGCTGTATGCCAAGATTAAGAATTTGAATCGACTCTTGGCCTGGGGACACGCCCGCGCGCTGGAAAATCTGCTTCAGCAAGTCGAGTGCGACCTCGCGATCGCAGACCAGTTCGGGGACGAGCGATTGATCGTGAATGCACTGCAAGAAAAGGGAAAACAGATCCGGTTGGTTCAGCGGACGAAGGCGGAGTCCGACCTGGCTGTAGCAGCGGCCTCAATCCTGGCTCGGGCGGAGTTTCTTCAGCGCCTCGATCGACTCTCTCAAGAACTGAGCACCACACTGCCCAAGGGCGCGTCGGCTGCCGTGGAACTGGCCGGGCGAATGGTGGTCAAGAAATACGGGCGTGACCGGCTAGGGACCGTCGCCAAGCTGCACTTCAAGACAACGAGGCAGGTCCTGGGAGAAGCCTAGAAGGATTCACCGACTTCCAGATTCTTAACCTGATCGTGATCCACGGCCCCCTTCACCTCAGCGGCCTGGTCCCCTTCCCAATACAACATCCGGTAGCAATAGGGGCAGGTATGGACATCGTCTCCACGCTTAACCTGGGAAACTAACTGCGGCGGTAATTGGAGACGACACCCTACGCAAATGCCGTCCTTGATGAGTGCCAGCGCCTGCTCTTTCCTCGTGGTTTTCAGCTTGTTGTATCGAGCCAGGAGTGATTTCTCAACTTGTCCCGACAGGTGCTTTTGCTTGACCTCTAATTCGGCCAGCTCGGTGGCAAGCACCCGGTCCTTCTCGTCCAGCTTTGCCTTCTCTTTCGTGAAAAGGACTTCGGACTCCTTCAGCCGTGCCTGCACATCGACGATGGTTCGCTGCGTCTGCTCGACCTGCTCCATCGCCAGCAGAATTTCCTCTTCAATCTCGCCCCTCTTCTTATTGGCAAGTTCCACTTCGAAGAGATGCGCCTGGTATTCCTGGTTCGTTTTTAATTGGGCGGCGCGGTCTTTCATTTTGGCGATACGATCCTCATGCGCCTCGAGATCCTTCTCGTGGCCACGGCGATCCTTCACCAGCACGTCGACAGAAGCGGACGCCTCCTGGAACAACCGTCTCGCCTCCCGAAGGGGCGCCTCATTTTCTTCAAGCCGCTCGGGGATTTTTCGCCGTTGTTCCTTCAGATCGGCGATCCGAAGATCGAGTTTTTGCAATTCAATGAGGGGGGAAAGCTGTAGGTTCAACGGGCTCCTTGGGGGTTATGCGATACCGATGTCGATCGGACACCGTTCGCACCGAATTCATCGTGAGGCGCTCAAGCTGGTGGGCCCACTAGGACTTGAACCTAGGACCAGCTGATTATGAGTCAGCCGCTCTAACCACCTGAGCTATGGGCCCAGCCTCGCGAGCCGAAGATCCGGCACAGCTCGCATCAGGGATGACCAGTACCGTCGGTCATCAACAACGCACGCCGTCCGCACCTGGTTCGAGCGAGCGCGATTCTAGGCTCCCGGGCAGGCAGAGTCAAACCGCCTGCCCGGCGCGCCTAGAGACTCTCCACAAAACTGCGCAACTTCTTGCTGCGACTCGGATGTCGGAGCTTGCGCAAGGCCTTCGCTTCGATCTGCCGAATGCGCTCGCGTGTCACCTCGAAGTCCTGCCCCACTTCCTCAAGCGTATGATCGGTGGCCTCGCCGATCCCGAACCGCTTACGCAAGACCTTTTCCTCGCGAGGGGTGAGGGTCTCCAGCGCGCCGTTGATCTGGCGCTGCAAATCGTACCGAATGGCCGCTTCCAACGGCGAGACCGCCTTCTTGTCCTCGATAAAGTCCCCCAAGTGACTATCTTCTTCCTCGCCGATCGGGGTTTCGAGGGAAATCGGTTCGCGCGCAATTTTCAGGATTTTTCGAACCTTGTCGAGCGGCAAGTCCATGCGTTCGGCGATCTCTTCCGGGGTCGGTTCGCGACCGAGCTTCTGCACCAGATGGCGTGAGGTCCGGATCAGCTTGTTGATCGTTTCGATCATATGGACTGGAATGCGGATGGTCCGGGCTTGGTCGGCAATGGCACGAGTGATCGCCTGCCGGATCCACCAAGTGGCGTAGGTGCTGAATTTATACCCGCGCTTATACTCGAACTTGTCGACCGCCTTCATGAGGCCGATGTTCCCCTCTTGGATCAGATCCAGAAACTGCAGACCCCGGTTCGTGTACTTCTTGGCGATACTCACGACCAACCGCAGGTTGGCTTCGACAAGCTCCGCCTTTCCTCGCTTCACCTTTTCTTCGGCCACATCGAGATGCTTGACCGCGTCCTTAATTTCTTCGGCAGAAATCAGGGCCTCTTCCGTCTCAAGCTGGCGAATCCGGCCCTTGGCTGCCTGATAGTGCTTCTTGATGTCCTGCAGCACCTCTTCAGAGAGGCTGGTCCGCCGTTTGACCGCCAGAAGATCCTTGTGTGTCCGGCACAACCGCCGCAAGAGCTCCGCACCGGCTTCACCGCCGACGCCCAAACGACGTTGACAGCTCGTGACTTCACGCTCTGCTTGGCGAAACAGCAGATTGAGGTCCCGAACCCGCTGCGTCATCCGGTCTTTCAACACGCCGTGCAGATTGACCGACTCCATCTTGTCGACGACTTGCCCGCGCACCGTATCGATCTGTTTGCGCAGTTTCTTCTGCTTCTCAGGATCGGCGCCCACATGGCGGGCCTTGTCGTACAAGTCTTTCAGCGAGGCCGAGACCTTACGGACCGCATTGAGAGAATCCAGCGTTTTGACCCGCAGCTCTTCGTAGTCCTTCTCGACGGCTTCTTCTTCAAAGTCTTCTTCCGTCTCGACCACCGGCACGATCTCTCGCACATCGATCTTGCCGTTCTTCAGCTGATCCCGCAGATTGAGGACGAACTCCAGAGTCATCGGGAGGCCGTAGACGACCGTGGCGATATCTTTCTTGCCCTCTTCGATCCGCTTGGCAATCTCGATTTCGCCCTCGCGGCTCAGCAGCGCGACGCTTCCCATCTCCTTCAGGTAGAGCCTGACGGGATCGTCGGTTCGGCTGAGGGCCCCAGGGGTCAGATCGATTTCTTTTTCATTTTCCTCGGACGCCTCGGCTTCTTCGCTTTCCTCGATGGCCTCTTCGCCTTCAGCGGCCTTCGGGGCGCGTTCGGTCTCAGCAGACTCCACAATCTCAATGTCCATTTCCCCGAACATCGTCATGATCGTGCTGAACTGGTCCGATGACACGACATCGGCCGGCAACGTGCTGTTGAGATCGTCGTAGGTGAGAAAGCCCTTCTCTTTGCCCAGATTGATGAGCTTCTTCACCTCGCCGAGTAATTCTTGTTTCGGCATACCTACTCCTTCACCGCAGACGTCAGCGCAGCCGGCATCACGCCGGCCTTCCGAATCCGCATCTCGTTAATCAATCCGTTCAGGCGGTGCACATCCGCTTCACGCCGCTCCCGTTCGGCGGCCTTCAACTCCTGAATCAGGGCCCCCATGGTCCGCTCACGGCCTCTCCGCTCCAGCGTGTCCAAACATCCGGCAATATGTGCCGGGACATCATCATAATGCTGCTCCAGCATCGACAACTCAGACACCAACGAGCCACAGTCCTCGTCATTGATCAGAGCATCCAACAGGCCCCGAACGGACACCCGTCCATCCTGCTCAAGATGCTGCATCGCGCCTTCAATCAGTCGGCGATAGGCCGGCGTGGAAAAGGCGTCCGGCGACAACTTCCGAAGATCCTCGGCCGACAGACTTCCCTGCACTAAGAAATGTGCCAGATCACGCTCCTCCGGATTGCCCTTCGGTTTCGACGCCGCCGCAGCGGGCGGGGCCGTGGGCCGGGAAGAAGGCCGGCGTGTCTCCTCGGATGCCAGCGTCGGATAGCGATCGATCAATCGTTGCTGGCTGAGTCCCAACCGTTCCGCTACTAAACGAATCCGTTCCTCTCGCTCGATGGGATGGGCGCTTTTCTGCAGAATCCGCAACACCGCATCCACCGCGCGGATCCGGCCTTCCACGGTTCCGGACTCAGCCGTTCGCAGACTGTGCTCCACGGCAAAATCCAGCAGACTCGGGGCCGCTTCGTGTAAAGCCGTAAACCCTTCGGCGCCGTATTTCCTCACGTACGTATCGGGATCATCCCCCTCCGGCAGCGAGACAACCTTGACACTCAACCCACTGTTGACGAACAAATCCAACGTCCTCAGTGCAGCCCGCACCCCGGCCTGATCGGGATCGAACAACAGCACGACATTGGAGGCAAAGCGCCTGATCACGGTGATGTGTTCGGCGGTCAGAGCTGTGCCCAGTGTGGCGGCCACATGGCGGATGCCGGCCTGGTGCAACGCCACGGCATCGAAATATCCCTCCACAATGATCAGTGTGTGTTGCTGCCCCGCCGCCTCACGAGCTGCTTCCAGGGCGAACAAGGTGTGCCCCTTCTTAAAGAGCGGCGTCTCGGGGGAGTTCAAATACTTGGGCAGCCCCTCTCCGAGAATACGTCCGCCGAACGCCACCACCCGCTTGCGCAGATCCATGATCGGAAACATAACCCGGGCGCGGAATCGATCGTAGTGGCCTGACACGGCGGTTTTCTGTTGTCCGCTCTGATCTCGCGGAATGGACAAGCCCGCCGCAACCAGATCCGCAGGGGCGAATCCCTCTTTCAACATCGCTTTGGTCAATCCATCCCACTCCGGCAGGGCATAGCCGATTTGAAACTGCGCAATCGTGTTATGCTGAATGCCGCGCCCGTCGAGATAAGCACGGGCAGGAGCACCGGCGGTGTGATCCAGTAGCATGCGCTGATAATAGGCACCGGCCGCAGCATTGAGCCGCTCCAGCCGACCCAGCTGCGTGCGCGCCTCGCTGGAATATCCACCGGCCGACTCCGGAACATCCACCCCTACCTTGCGACCCAGATCACGAACAATCTCAGGAAAGCCGGCCCCGGTCAATTTCATCAGAAACGTATACACATTGCCGCCGGCGCCGCAGCCGAAGCAGTGAAAAATCTGTCGCGACGAGCTGACCGTAAAGGAGGGAGACTTTTCTTGATGAAACGGACAGAGCCCCTTGAGATTCTGCCCGGCTCGGGTCAATGCCACGTGTTGACCCACGATCTCCGCGATGTCCACTCGGTCTCTGATTTGGTTGATGACGTCGTCCGAAATCAGGCCTTGGCCCACGGCGGTCCTCGCTTGTGCCCGCAGGGATCCAACCAGACTGCAGCCGGCTGGAGTGCATTGAGCGCGATTGAAAGTTGACCGTTCACCCTAACAAACGGTCTGCATGAGTGTCAATCGAGGAGAGGAGCGGATTATCCCGGAGGCCAGGCCATGTGCCTCCCGCCGAGCACATGAAGATGGAGATGAAACACGGTCTGCCCGCTCTCCGCGCCCGTGTTCGTGACGATCCGATAGCCGGATTCGGTCAGGTTCTTCATGCCGGCGACTTTTGAGCAGGTCAATAGCAGATGCCCCAATAGCGCCCGGTCTCCCTCTCGACAGTCTTGGACAGCGGCCACGTGGCGTTTCGGAATGACCAGGATATGGACCGGGGCCTGCGCATTGATGTCTTCGAATGCCAGAACCTGATCATCCTGACACACAATTTTGGCCGGAATACCGCCTTCGACAATGCGACAAAAGATACAGTTATCCACGCGATCCCCCCTCAGGCGAGGGCCGTATCCCGGACTTTCCGAAGCGAGTCCCTAGTTCACGGTACACCTCATTCAGCGTCACATCGTGGTACCCCAGCACCAGCAGGGTGTGAAAGAGCAGATCGGCTGTCTCATAGATGATCTCTTCCCGCTTCTGATTCTTTGCGGCGATAATCACCTCTCCCGCCTCTTCTGCAACCTTCTTGAGAATGCGATCGGCTCCGCCCTGCAATAATTTCGACACATAGGAGTCGGGCTGCGGACTGGCCTTGCGCGTCAGTATGGTCTGGTACACCCGATCCAAGATCCCCCCACCGGCATCCTGGGTCTTCTCCTCACCGGCCTGCCCCTCTTCCGTCATCCGGGCGAAAAAGCAGGCGCGTTCACCGGTATGGCAGGTCGGCCCGACAGGTTCGGCCTTCACGAGAATCGTGTCACGATCACAATCGACAAAGAGATCCTTCACCTTGAGGAAATGCCCGGACGTTTCGCCCTTCTCCCACAACTTTCGGCGAGACCGGCTCCAAAAGTGAACGGATCTCGTCTGAATCGTTTTGGTGATGGCCTCCTGATTCATGTACCCGACCATCAACACGGTGCCATCCAACCAATCTTGAATCACGGCGGGAATCAACCCTTGTCCGTCAAACGTCATGCCCCGATTCTCTTTCGACATCACATGCTGCTCCATCTAGGCTGGTCCCAGTCGAACCGGCACCCCGCGGTCTCGTAGATAGGCCTTGGCCTCCTGAATGGTATGGGTACGATAGTGGAAGATCGAGGCGGCCAGGACGGCATCCGCTTTCCCCTGCACCAACCCGTCGTAGAGATGCTCCAAGGTCCCCACCCCGCCCGAGGCGATCACCGGAATCGAGAGACGCTCCGAAACCGCCGCAGTCAACGCCAAATCATACCCGTTCTGGCGACCGTCCTGGTCCATGCTGGTCAGGAGGATCTCTCCGGCCCCGTAGCCTTCCATCCGTTGCGCCCACTCGACTGCGTCCAGGCCGGTCGGTTTTCGTCCGCCGTGGGTGAACACTTCCCAGCGAGCCGCCTGACCGGACTGTTTGGCGTCGATCGCCACCACGATGCACTGCGTACCGAATCGCTGGGCGGCCTCGCGAACAAATTCCGGCTGCTGCACCGCCGTGGTGTTGATGCTGACTTTGTCGGCCCCGGCATTGAGCAAGGTCCGAATGTCATCCAGCGTACGCACCCCGCCTCCGACCGTGAGCGGCATAAACACACGAGCGGCGGTTTGCTCCACTACATCGATGATGGTCTTGCGGTTTTCGTGTGAGGCGGTGATATCCAGAAAACACAATTCGTCCGCACCTTCGCGATCATAGATGGTAGCCACCTCGACCGGATCGCCGGCATCCCGCAAATTCACGAAGCTCACGCCTTTGACGACTCGACCATCCTTCACATCCAAACAGGGAATGATGCGCTTAGTCAGCATAGAGGTTCGTGAAACGAGCCGGTGCTATTTTCGTCCAGCCGCATGCAAGGTCCTCAACGTTTCCCGATGGCTGCAACCGCTGCTGCATAGTCCAATTTCCCGTCGTAGAGGGCCTTGCCGACGATGGCGCCCTCCACGCGAGGACCGAGCGCGTGCACCGCCCGCAGATCTTCCACACGCGTGATGCCACCGGACGCGATGACGGGAAACGACGAACAATCGACGACTTCTCGCAACGCCGTCAGGTTCGGCCCATTCAGCATTCCATCCCGCGCAATATCGGTATAAATGACGGCCCCCAGTTCAAGACCAGCAAGTTCTTTGAGAAGATCGATGGCCTTGGTCTCGGACACCGCCGTCCAGCCCTTCACCGCGACCTTCCCGTCTCGCGCGTCGAGTCCCAACAAAATACGCCGAGGGAACTCCTGACAGGCCTGCGCCAGAAACGTTCGATCCATAAGGGCGGCCGTCCCCAGGACCACGCGCGCCACACCCGCATGGAGATATCGCCGCACGGTCTCAATGGTCCGGATCCCACCCCCCACTTGCACCTTCACGCTGACTGTCTTCATCACCGCTTCGATCTGGGGAAGATTCTTCGGCTCCCCATCGACGGCTCCGTTCAGATCGACGACATGAATGAGATCGGCGCCTTGCTGCTGCCAGCGGCCGGCCACCGAAGGCACGTCCTCTGAGTACACCGTTTCAGCGGCCATGTCGCCCTGCCGCAATCGGACACAGCGGCCGTCTTTGAGATCAATCGCCGGAATCACACGCATGACAGCACCTGTCGCAACACGTTCATTTTCCCCCGCCTGCTGCGCCGCCATATGGAAACGCATCCGCCAATTCCTCCGCTCCATACGCGGCCAACTCTTCGGCAGTGACAAACACGCCATAGCGCTGGACAAAGCCTAAAAAGTCTTCCGTCATCGGCCGTTGCTTTTCATAGTAGTTGCCCTCCCACAGGACCATGCCGTCGGGCGCTACCAGCTTCACCTCGAATCCCACGGCGGCCGGTGGGTCCGCGCCAAGCCGACTGCCGACACGTTCCTGATAGACAAGCACCTTGCCGCTGAGTGCCGCATCGGCTCCGAGTCGTTGAGCAATCTTGTGGGCCGGCATTGTGTCCGTCGCGGTCCCCCCGGAAACTTCCCGCGCAACCCTTGCCGATTCGTTGGGGGAGAGCAGTTGTAACCCGGATCGGGCTTTGAGTTTCGCCCACATCAGATCGGTGACTTTCTCACCAGCGGAGGCCGGCACGCGATGAGTCTGGCGCACGGCTTGATCGGTCGTCGGAGGGACCCCGACAGCCATATCAGACCGTCGTGCGCCGGACGGGACGGGAAACGCGGGCCCGGACGCCTCGATCGCTTGAGGAGTCGCCATGGTTTCAAATGGAATGAGAGCGATGGTGCGGACCTGATACTTGCCTAGCTGCGACGAAGCTTTGGACGTGACTTTCGTCCCGCTGCAGCCCGTCAGAAGCAGCAGCGTCATCGGAATCAATAGCGCCCGCACAGACCAGCCTCTCACGTCCAGGCCCCGAAGTTCTTGATCACTTGAAGTCCGACAGCTTGGCTTTTTTCAGGATGAAACTGGCAGGCGACGACATTGTCTTTCCACACGGCGGACGCAAAGGACCGCCCGTACTCGGTCACGGTGGCGATCACCGAGGGCTCAACCGGCTCAACGTAGTAGGAATGCACAAAATAACAATAGCTGCCGGTCGCGATGCCTGCAAACGGAGGGGCGGACCGCACGATGTGAATGTCGTTCCACCCCATATGCGGCACCTTCAGCGACGGTTCCAGCACAAATTTTTTCACCCGACCCGGAATGATGCCGAGACCTGCGTGCACCCCGAACTCTTCACTCTCCGTGAACAGCAATTGCAGCCCCAGGCAAATACCGAGAAAAGGTTTTCCGGATTGAACGGCGGCGTGAATCGGCGCGATTAATTCATACCGCTCCAGATTCGCCATGCAATCCCCGAAGGCCCCCACGCCGGGCAACACCACGTGACTGGCATCAGCAACGACACGGGCCTCGCGCGTGACCACCGCGTGATGCCCCATCGCCTCAAAGGCCTTGGAGACACTCCGCAAATTACCCATGCCGTAATCGATGATGGCAATCATATATTGCGTTCGGAGACAGCCCGTGGGGACTTGGTGGACGACAGACAGGATGGCAGACACTGCCCCCTCTCACGCCACCGGTATCACTTACAGGCTTCCCTTCGTGGAGAGGACGGCCCCTGACAAACGCTCTTCCAACGTGGTGGCTTGATCCAACGCTCGGGCCAACGCCTTGAAGATAGCTTCCATGATGTGGTGCGGATTGCGTCCGTATTGGAGATTCACGTGCAGATTCAACCCACCGTGGGTCACGAAGGCCTGAAAAAAATCCTCGAACAGGCCGAGATCGAAGGTCTTAATCTTTCGATCCGGCAAATTGACGTTGTACACGAGGTAGGGGCGCCCGCTCAAATCAACCGTCACCTGCGCGAGGGTTTCATCCAACGGGACCGAGGCGAATCCGAATCGCTTGATCCCCGCCTTTTCACCCAACGCCTGGTGCAGGACCTTCCCCATGACAATCCCGACATCCTCTACGGTGTGGTGTTCGTCGATTTCGATATCGCCCTTGGCCTGAACCGTCAGGTCGAAGAACCCATGCTTGGCGAGGAGATCGAGCATGTGGTCGAAGAACCGGATGGAGGTGTCGACCGCCCCCTGCCCGGTGCCGTCCAGACTCCAGTCAACGCGGATATCCGTTTCCTTCGTGGCGCGGTGAAGCGAGGCCTGCCTTGGAGCGTCGTTCTTTTTCATGCGAACCTGCTTTGGGCTGATTTGGCGTGCGCATCGAAGCCCTCGATATGCGCCAGTCGGACGATATGATCCTTGGCTTTCGTCAACTCTTCCTTGGTGTAATGCACGATGTTGCTCACCTTCACGTAATCGCCGACCGACAACGGCGAAAAGAAGCGGGCCGTCGCCCCGGTCGGCAACACGTGGTTCGGACCGGCGACGTAATCCGCCACCGCAGGTGGCGTGTAGCGGCCAAGAAACAGGGCCCCGGCATGCCGCACCTGCTCCAAATAATCGAACGGCCGATCAACCGAGAGGGTCAAATGCTCGGGCGCAATCGCATTCGCCACCTCAATGGCTTCATCCATGGTAGGAACGACGAATGCTACAAAATGCCGGGCAATCGACTTCGCCGCAATTTTTTCTCGCTGCAAGCCCTTCAATTGCACCTGGATCAATCGCACCACCTCTTTGGCCAGCGAGGCGGAGGTCGTGACCAGATACACCTGCGCATCTTCGTCATGTTCCGCCTCACAGAGCAGATCCGCCGCCACATGTGCCGGCTTGGCGTCATCATCCGCTACGACTAGCAACTCACTGGGACCGGCCACCATATCGATACCGACGGTGCCATAGAGTAGCCGCTTGGCCGTGGCGACGAAAATATTCCCGGGACCCACAATTTTGTCGACCTTGGCGATGGTCTTCGTCCCGAACGCCATCGCGCCGATTGCCTGCACACCGCCTACGCGATAGATTTCATCGACACCGGCAATATCCGCGGCCACCAATAGATAGGGATTGATCTCCCCTTTCGGGGTCGGGGTGCACATGACGATGCGCCGAACACCAGCCACTTTTGCGGGAATCGCACACATCAGCACCGACGAGGGATAGACGGCCTTGCCGCCCGGCACATACACGCCGACGGCGTCCAGGGGCGTGACCATCTGACCGAGTGTGGCGTTCTGTTCCTGATACATCCAGGTTTTGGTGCGCTGACGCTCATGGAATTGTCGTACACGTTCTGCGGCATAGCGCAAGGAGTCCCCCTCATCCTTGCGAATGTGGTAGTAGGCCTCCTTGATCTCTTCGGGGGTTACACGCATGTGATCGAGCTTCAAGGACAGCCGATCGAACTTCTTCGTATACCGGAGGACTGCACGATCTCCGCCCCGCTCCACGGCCTTCAGAATCGTGCGCACGCTCTTCTCCACACCTGCGCCTTGAGTGCGCGAGCGGGTCACGATTTTTCGCAACGCCTTGCCATACGCCCGATCGGTGCTCGCCAGAATGGTCATATCATCCGTTCCGCTACTTCGACACCCGCCACAAAGTCAGAGACTTATGTCTTATGCGCCCGATGCGGCCCGGCCGCTATCTTCTTGCCCCACCGCGGCGCGCAACCGCTCGATCAACACCTTGAGCGGTTCATGTTTCAATTTGAGGCTGGCTCGATTCACAATCAGCCTGGCAGTCGAGTGCGTGATCACCTCAACCTCTGCCAGGTCATGCGCCTTGAGGGTGCTGCCTGTTTCAACCAAATCGACGATCCGATCGGCTAATCCGACAATCGGCGCGAGTTCGATAGACCCGTACAATTTCACAATTTCGACCGGCACCCCGCGCTGATTGAAATACCGCTCGGTGACGTTGGGGTACTTCGTCGCCACCCGAATCTTCGACGACCACCGGTCCGGCGAGGGTTGCCCCTGCAGCGCGGCGACCGAGATTCTACACGCTCCGACCTTCAAATCCAACGGCTCATAGACGTCGCTGCCCTGCTCCAGTAACACGTCTTTGCCCACCACTCCGACATCCGCCGCTCCGTGCTCAACATAGGTGGGCACATCGGTTGGCCTGACGATGAGAAAGGTGGCATCGTTGGACGAACAGGCAAACACCAACTTACGGCTCTCCGTCGACAGGCCGGGGCTATAGTAGCCGGCTTGCTTCAGCAGGTACAGCACCGGTCCCAACAACTTGCCCTTGGACAGCGCAATGGTCAGCCCCTGCGACTTCTTGCTGTGCGATTTCGTCGCCCCCACGGTCACTTCCCCTTTCTCCGCTCGACACTGGCGCCCAACGCTCTGAACTTCTCTTCGAGACGCTCGTAGCCTCGATCGAGGTGATAGACCCGCGAGACTTCCGTCGTGCCCTCGGCGGCGAGCCCGGCCACGATCAGTCCGGCGCTGGCGCGAAGGTCCGAGGCCATGACCGGAGCACCTGTTAACCGTTCTTTGCCCGTAATGACCACCCGGTTCCCTTCGACTCGAATATCCGCGCCCATACGGCGCAACTCCTCCACATGCATGAACCGGCTTTCGAAAATCGTTTCCGTGACGACGCTGGTTCCCTCGGCCACCGACATGAGCGCGACAAACTGTGCCTGCATATCAGTAGGAAAACCAGGATGCGGGCTGGTCCGGACATTCGTCCCTTTCAAGCGCCCGGTGACCGTGAGGCGAATCCGTTCCTTTTCCTCGATCAACTCCACGCCACTCTCCCGCAGTTTCACCAACAGCGGCTCCATGTGCTCCGGGCGACAGCAATCAACCACCACCTCACCGCCGGTAATGGCTCCGGCGATAAGATAGGTACCCGCCTCAATCCGGTCGGGGATCACGGTATGATCCGCGCCGTGCAGCTCCGTCACACCCTCAATCGTAATCATGTCCGTGCCCGCCCCGGTGATGCGCGCGCCGCGTTTGATGAGAAAGGCGGCCAGATCGGTGATTTCGGGTTCTTTCGCCGCGTTTTCGAGCACCGTAGTTCCCTCGGCCAGGACGGCTGCCATCATGAGGTTCTCAGTACCGGTCACGCTGGGCGTATCGAAGTAAATACGCGCTCCTCTCAAACGACGTGCGGTCGCCTTAATATAGCCGTGCTCGATTTCGACGGTCGCGCCCATTTTTTCCAAGCCGGCGAGGTGGAAGTTGACCGGGCGAGACCCGATCGCACAACCGCCTGGAAGCGACACCTTCGCCTCACCCAACCTGGCCACCAGGGGTCCCAGCACTAAGACGGAGGCCCGCATGGTTCGAACAAGATCGTACGGCGCTTCGGTGGAACCCACGGTGTGGGCCTGTACCACCGTGTGCTCACCTTCCTGGGTGACCGCGATGCCCAACATGCCGAGCAACTTCCCCATCGTCAGGACATCGACGACCCGAGGCATATTCGACAGCACACATTCCCCGCCGCCAAGAATGGTCGACGCGAGAATCGGCAATGCGGCGTTTTTCGCCCCGCTGGTGCGAACTTCCCCTCGTAACGGCCTGCCACCCTGGATAATGATTTGGTCCATGAGAATTAAGAAGACGATCTGCTCGTTGCCGTTTGGATGCTTGGTTGACCGCTCTGAGGATTCGTCTCCTCTTCTTTTTTCTCGAAACAGACCACGCGGTCAATGCCACCTTCGTCCCGCAGAACATCGTAGGTGCGAAACCATCCGCTTTCCTCGGCCTCGCGGCAGACCGACGCCGCCTGACCAAGGCCCACTTCCATCAGCAGCGTACCACCCGCTTTCAAATAGATCGGCGCTTGCTGGAGAAGCCGACGATGCACGTCCATTCCATCGGGCCCGCCGGCTAACGCCAAACGCGGCTCGAAACATCGCACTTCAGGCTGGAGCGTCATCAGGTCGAGGTCGGGGATATAAGGAGGATTCGACACCATCACGTCAATTTGACTCGCGAACCCACGTTCGACCAACGGCGTAAGGAGATCTCCCTGCATACATTCAATTCGTGCATCGAGTCCGTGTTGTTCCATGTTGGCCCGCGCCACAGCCAATGCGTCAGCCGAGGCATCGATCGCCAGCACTCGCGCGGCAGGCAGGGCCGACGCCACCGACACGGCCAGACAGCCGGACCCGGTCCCCACATCTACCACTATCGCGGCGGGATTCTGCCCGCACCGGCGGATCGCCTCTCGAACCAATAAGACACTCTCCGGCCGTGGAATAAGGACCGCGGACGTGACACGGAATTCCCGCCCCCAAAACTCTTGCGTACCCAGCAGATACTGCAGCGGCTCACGGTTGGCGCGCCGTGCGACCAGCGCTTGCACCCTCGCATAGTCCAGCGCCGGCACCGGACGCTCGGCCTTTACCCGCTGCATGAGCGGCGAGAGATGCAGCACATGCTCCAACAGCCAGGCAGCCTCCAATGCCGGCTGCTCGATACCGGCCGCATGCAGACGCCGCTCAGCTTCAGCCAGCAAGGAACGGATGGTGGCTGCGGGAGTGGCGGCAATGCCGAGCTGCTCCGTACTCATGTGGCTTCCAAGGAAGCTACATGCTCATAGTGCGCGCGTAGCGCCTGAACAATCTCTTCCAGATCACCGGCCAAGACTTGATCGAGCTTATGGACCGTCAGGCCAATGCGATGATCGGTCACACGGTTCTGAGGGAAGTTGTAGGTGCGGATCTTTTCGCTTCGATCACCCGTTCCCACCTGCGATTTCCGGTTTTGCGCGATTTCCGCATCCTGTTTTTCACGCTCGGCTTCGACGATACGAGCCCGCAAATTCCGCATGGCTTTGGTTCGATTCTTGAGCTGCGACCGTTCATCCTGGCAGCTGACGACCACACCGGTTGGAATGTGGGTAATACGGACCGCCGAATAGGTCGTATTGACACTCTGCCCGCCCGCACCTGACGAACAAAACGTGTCGATACGCAAATCCTTCGGATCGATATGCACCTCGACTTCGTCCACCTCCGGCATGACCGCCACCGTCACGGTCGAGGTATGAATTCTCCCACTGGCTTCCGTGGTCGGCACCCGCTGCACACGGTGCACTCCACTTTCGTACCGGAGACGACCGTACGCGCCCTTCCCTTCGAGTAGAGCGATCACCTCCCGATAACCACCAATTCCGGTCTCAGACGCATCGACGACTTCCAACTTCAACCGGTTGCGCTCGGCATACTTGAGGTACATCCGGAACAGGTCTCCGGCAAACAGGGCTGCCTCATCCCCACCCGTTCCAGCTCGAATTTCGAGAAACATATTCTTCTCGTCCCGTGGGTCCTTCGGGGTGAGAAAGTCTTTGGCCTGTTCTTCGAGATCCAGCACCCGTTGCTTCAGCTGCTCGTTCTCTTCTACAAACAGCTGCTTCATGTCCGCCCCTGTCGAGGCGTCCTGGAGCATGGCAGATACCTCGTCTAGTTGCTGCTTCGCCTCGCAGTAGGCGACGAATTGAAGCGCCGGCTCTTCCAACTCTGTCCGCTCCTTGTTCAGCTTGTGGATCATACCCGGCTGATTGAGGACAGCCGGATCCATGAGCTGATTGGTCAACTCTTGGAAGCGCGCAGCCATGCCTTCCCACTTCTTGATCAGCCCATCTTCCATGTCCCGCCCATTCCGGCCGTAGCCCGCTTGACCCCAAAAAACAAGAGACCCTGCCCCAAAAGGAAGCAGGGTCTCCATGATGTCCTGACTGAAGCCTACTTATCTTTTTTGGCGTACTTCTTCTTGAACCGTTCGACACGCCCTTCGGTATCGACGATTTTCTGGGTTCCCGTAAAGAAGGGATGGCACCCGGCACAGATGTCGACCTTGATGTTGCCAATGGTGGATCGTGTCTTGAACGTGTTCCCGCAAGCACAATGCACAGTCGCTTCACGGTAGACTGGATGAATTCCCTTTTGCATGCGTGCTCCTCTACTACCCTTGATTCGTTGACTCGCCCGGTCCTGCTCGCCAGGGTGCACGACTTTACACTGGAGTGACCTGCACTGGCAAGCGCGACATCTAACGATTCATGGATTGCAAAAATTCCTGATTGGTTTTGGTGCCGCCGATCTTGTCCATTAAGAATTCCATGGCTTCCATCGTCCCCAATGGGCTCAACACCTTCCGTAGGATCCACATCTTGTTCAATCGATCGCGGTCGACCAACAACTCTTCCTTGCGGGTCCCGGACTGACTGATATCGATCGCCGGGAACAAACGCTTGTCGGCCAGGCGACGATCCAAGTGCACTTCCATGTTACCAGTTCCCTTGAATTCTTCGAAGATCACATCGTCCATGCGGCTGCCGGTATCGATTAGCGCAGTCGCCATGATCGTCAAGCTCCCGCCGTTTTCAATGTTTCTGGCGGCGCCGAAGAATCGTTTCGGACGCTGCAAGGCGTTGGAATCCAATCCGCCCGAGAGCACCTTCCCGCTCGGAGGGGCAATCGTATTGTAGGCCCTGGCCAAGCGGGTGATGCTATCGAGGAGGATCACGACATCTTTCTTATGCTCGACCAGCCGCTTTGCCTTTTCCAGCACCATTTCCGCAACCTGAGCATGGCGCTGTGCCGGTTCGTCGAATGTAGAACTGATCACTTCAGCTTTCACTTGTCGCTGCCAATCTGTGACTTCTTCAGGTCGCTCATCAATTAGCAGGACGATAAGCGTGACTTCCTTGTGATTTTTCAGAATCGCGCGGGCGATCGCCTGGAGCAGCATGGTTTTTCCGGTTCGCGGTGCGGCGACGATCAGGCCGCGCTGCCCCTTGCCGATCGGCGTCGTGAGATCCATTACACGTGTGCAGTACTCTTCCCGGTCGAATTCAAGATTGAGGCGCTCTTCAGGATAGAGGGGGGTCAGGTTATCGAACAGGATCTTGTCACGCGCGACTTCAGGATCCTCATAGTTAACCTTCTCCACCTTGAGCAAAGCGAAATAACGCTCACTCTCCTTGGGCGGACGTATTTGCCCCGACACAATATCGCCCGTCCGGAGGTTGAATCGGCGAATCTGTGAGGGGGAGATATAGATATCGTCAGGCCCGGGGAGATAATTCGAGTCAGGTGCGCGTAGAAACCCAAAACCATCCGGCAAGGTCTCCAGCACTCCTTCGCCAAACACAACACCGTTTTTCTCAGTCTGTGCTTGGAGAATGGCAAAAATGAGCTCCTGCTTGCGCAGGTTTGCCGCCCCCTCAATCTTCAGATCCCGCGCCACCTCATTCAGGTCGGCAATCGACTTCTGCTTGAGTTCCGCGAGATGCATAACTTCCCCTTTAACCTGTGTCATACCTCTTCCCTATCGGGCTCTCAACCCGACAGCTCCCCAAAATGAGAAAAACGATTTAGTGGTCATGAACGAATTCACGGAAGTGATTGTCTAGATGTCGACCTGCTGGTTGTCTACGGCAGGATGGTTCGATGAAGGTGTTGTCGATTTAAATTTTGCGGAAATGAAAACAACCCACTATTGCACAACTGCTGCTGCACTGCCCTTGGGAATTTATGCTTGAGATGGGTCTCGGAAGCTGATGCACAGAAGGTAAAGCAATTTCTACAAATCGCGAAGTTGAGCTGATCTTAGCGCCGACCCCGAACATTGTCAATACATTAACGTCTGGTCCGTCGTCCTTCGAACCACAACACACCTTCTTCCTAGCCCCATAACGCTCCGATCGTCACATACCGGTCTCCCTAATAAGTAAAACCCAAGTGTGGACTGGCGTCTCGGTTGCAGGCCGTAGAGTGATATGTTAAAGATCGCGCGGGGAAATTTTCATGGCCAAATCAGACAACGACACACCGGATCGCATATTTACGTTGGCCGAAGCCAACGAACTCCTCCCTCAACTCAATCAGCGATTTGCCGCGGTACGTCGAGCCAAAACCGTCATCGCGAGCACGAAGGAAGAGGTGAGTAAAGCCAGTGCGCAGGCCGCGTCAGGCGGCGGAAGCCCTGTTGGAGCGCTCTATATTCGAGCCCTCCACGAGATCAGCGGAAGCCTCCAGACGATTCATGAACTCGGCGTGGTCATCAAAGACGTCGATCTCGGGCTATGTGACTTTCCATATCAACTCGAAGGTCATGTGGTCTACCTGTGTTGGAAGTTTGGTGAGCATGAAATTCGATGGTGGCACGAAACGTCCTGCGGATACAAAGATCGCCATCCGCTTGACGAAACCACCAGATAGCAAAGGACTTTGCCCTCCATGACATTCGTCATCCTTGGCTTTGATGGGCCCGACGGCCAAGCAAAACGCAAAATTCACCGTACCGCTCATCTGGCCGGACTGGAGCCATTGAATCGCGCAGGGCGAGTGCTCCTAGCCGGCCCGTTCACTGACCAGGCAGGGAGTCTGATCATCATAGAGGCAGATTCTCTCGAAGAAGCGAAGCGGATCGCCCAAGAAGACCCCTATACAGTGCACGGAATTTTTGAACGCGTGGAAGTTCATCCCTTCAAACAGGTATTTCCCGCTTCACAATCGTACACATAATTAACGTTCTTCCGGGATCGGAGGTCAGTTGCTCGTAGCTAGAGTGAGCACCTACGTCCCACTAACACTGCGTAGCCGTCCCGCATATCCCTCAGATTGACAACCCGAAAGATCGCCACCTATAATGCGCACTTAGCGCCGTTTGTGAAGGCCACATCACTCTAGTTCAAAAGACCTAACAGCTTTCTCCAGCGCTGGCCCTAAATTTCCCCACAGTGGGCCTTCTGCCGTGTTGCAGAGAAACATCGAGAAAGCATAGAGTGACCTGACCCCACGCTTTAACCGAGGGTGCCCCTTCTCCAAGTTGTTAACCCCAAAAAGAGAGCAGGTTCGAATGACTCAGTATCGCGTGTTACCAGGCCCAGAGCACTTCCTGCCACCGGCAGCAGCCTCCATGGGGATCTACCTCCCCAATCCAGGCGAGGCACATATCAACGGCGTGATCGTTCCTGAGGAAAAAGCATACGAGGAAGCAGCACGCCAGTTCCTGATGGCACAGGTACCGACCATTTTCCCGGGCCCCTTAGTCTTGTGGGCCTGGAACGAAAAGGCCGCCAAGAAAGCCGCTGCCGTCAGAAAACTGTACGAAATTTTGAAGGAGTGCGTTCAGCCCGGGCAGAAACCGATGCTGATTCCGATGCCGGACTATCGTCCTAAGTATCCGAAGATCAATCCCGAAGTGGAAATCAATCCCAACCACCCGAACCTGACCATCTGGCATAACAAGATTGACTGCTGCATGTTCATCGGCGTGCACTGCCACCAGGCGAATCTGTCGCTTAAGATCATCCGGGGCGGAACGTCCTGCTATACCGTCGCGATGTGCGCTCAGGCAGGGCATGAAGATGCCATGCTCTCCTTTAGAGATGCCTCTGTGGAGAAAATCATCAAGCTCGGCGAATGGATCCGTAAACTCAAGGGGACGGTCAAACCGCGGCTGACCACAGCAAAGACCAGCGCGTCAAACTAAGTGGCTTCAAGCACTTCTAACGATTAAAAGGAGGCCGAGTCCATGGCGGAAATCAAATCCCACATCGGGACACAGAATAAAAAGGGCCAGACGTATACAGATGCGTGGAAGATGATGCACGAGGCCCCTCGCAACCCGTCCTTTTATACCGGCAGCGAGGTTATTAAAGAAGCCTTGCGGCGTGCAAGCTGCGACGTGATGATTGCCTATCCCATCACCCCTCAAAGCGAAGCTGCTGCCCTCATCGGCGAATTGTTTGCTGAAGGCTATATCGGCGACTATTTCCGAGGAGAGAGCGAGTTTGCCGTTATGTCCCAATGTGCCGGCGCTGCCTTTGGTGGCGCACGGGTGTTCACTACGACCGCAGGACCCGGCACCATGCGCGCGATGGAAAACTTTCCTATGTGGGCAGGTGCGCGTCTGCCGATTCAAATGATCGTCACGTGTCGCGGCATCAACTCCCCGTTGTCGATTCAGCCGGATACCATTGAGATTTCCTACCTGTTAAATACGGGCATGCTGGTTTGGCATGCAGAAACGGCACAGGACTTTTTCGATTGGATCCTCAAAGGCTTCATTGTATCGGAAGAGCCGGAAGTGCATTTACCTCTGGCGCTATGCTGTGACGGCTTCTTTGTGACCCATACGAAAGACGTCGTGAACCTCACTCCAGCAGATATGTGCCTGCCACCTTACGATCCCTACCGCTCACCCGTGCCTTGCATGGACATGGAGTGTCCGCCGGTCCGAATGATGCGTGACCCGTTCATTATGAAGAGCAACTACATCAGCTATGCCACCCACGCGTCCTGGCAACAAGAAATTTGGGCGGCGGTTGAACGCTCGCGCAAACACACCATCAAGTGGATCAATGGCCTGATCGATACGGAAAACACCGATGCTGAGGTCGTGATTGTTGCGTCAGGCACTGCGGTCTCACAGGGGCGAGAAGCTATCCGCCTGCTCGAAGACGAAGGCGTGCGTTGCGGACTGGTGAAGGTGAAGTCACTCCGTCCCTGGCCCGGAGAGGAAATTCGCGAGGCCACCAAGAATGCGAAACACATTTTTGTGCCCGAGTTTAACGTGACGGGCTGGTTGGCGAAAGAAATCAAATCCACTATCCCTAACAGCGAGCGTGTTCATGCCGGCCCACATGTGTGTGGCGGAATGACAATGCCGCCAGAAATCATTGCCTCAGAGATCAAAACGGCTCTAGGCTTGCGCTCCGAGTCACTCGCTGGAAGAGGTAGCTGATAGTAGCTGAGTTGTGACACCATCCATTCAGCCATCATTACGCGATAGCCAAGCCTTGAGGAGGCATACATGAGCAAAGAGCGAATCAAAATTTCGCCGGACCTATATGACATCATGCCGTCGGACTATCAGGACCTCGTTCAAAGCGCGACTTATGGGAAAGAAGACCGTGGCTGGAAAGATATCGGAACCTCTAAAGAACTGATTGAGCAGCACTCCTTGTGCGCCGGTTGCCCTGAATCCATGGCCTTCCGCTATATCCTAGCCTCACTTCCAAACCCTGAGGATACGGTGATGGTTGGTTCCACGGGCTGTACCAGCCTCGTGTTTCCTATGGTGGCTGTACACAACATTCACTCCCTCTTTGGCAATCAAAACGCCATTGCATCCGGGCTGAAGCGAGCCCTGAGCGTGAGATTCCCCGACCGAGTGAAAGACGTAGTCGTCTTGGCAGGCGATGGTGCGACGGTGGATATCGGCTTGGACATGACCCTGCAAGCCTGGTTCCGCCAGGAAAAGTTCACGACCATCTGTTTCGACAATGAACTGTACGCCAATACCGGTGGCCAGGAGAGCGGCCTGATGCAAAAAGGCTTCGTTGCCAAAATGGCCCCGGTTGGAAAACTGTTCGACAAAGTCCGTTTGCCTGAAATTGCCCGAGAGTCCGGCTGTCACTACGTCGTTAACTGCACAGTGAGCAAGCCGTCACTTGTGGAAAAAGTGATTCGGAATTCCGTCCTCATTGCACGTGAAATTGGACCTACGTATATCCAGCTGTACACGCCATGCATCCTTGAAATCGGCAAGAACAGCATGGAAGGCCTCCAGGAAATGCGTGACTCTGAAAAGCCAACTGAGCGATTTGCTTATAAAGAGTATGTCAGCGAGCCGGCGAAGCAGCTCCTGGCTGAACTGGCTGCTAAGGACAAGGAACGCAAAGCCGCCGCAAAACAGTTAGCGGGAAAAGCTTAAGGAATCGGAGGTCGCTCATGATCAAGAAGAGACTCAATATTCGCATGTCCGGGTTGGGTGGGCAGGGCGCCGTGACGGCAGCGCATGTCATGGCCATGGCCGCCAACCGGGACGGAAAGTTTTCCATTTCAAATCCATTCTTCGGCGCCGAAAAGCGAATGGCGCCGGCAGAAAGTTACTGTCGGATCGGGATTGAGCGGATCTATGACCGAGGTGAACTGGTATTTCCCGATGTGATCGAAGTGTTTCACCCCCAGGTGATTACGATGGGCAAGAGCTACACCATGCCCTTCTACTCCGGTGTCAAAGAGGGCGGAGTCGTCATCATCAACTCGGCCCAGCCCCTCTTGTCAGAAGAAGATATCAATCGCCTTAAGGATCTGAACGTGTCCTTGTTCTACATTGCGGGAACTGAGCTCGCGATCGAAGTCGCCGGCACCGAGCTCTCGACGAATATGTCGATGATCGGTTCGGTCGCAGGTATTACCAAATGCGTCTCAATGGAAGCTCTCGACGGCGCCTTGCAAGAACGATTCGGCAAGAAGTTCGTGGCATCCGGTGGTACCGCCTCCTTGGACGAAGCGATCAAGAAAAAATTCGCCAAGAAAGAAATGCTATTGGCGAAGAACCTTGCAACAGTCAAGCGAGCCTACGAAATCGCAAGCGAATGGGCTGACAAGAACAAGGTCGAGTTGCGGGTTGGCAATCCTGCCGTTGCAGCTTAACGAGAGAGAAGGAACCACGTCGCATGTATAACGTAGCGCAAGTGATCGACGAGAAGTGCGTGGCCAAGAAAGGCTGCCGCCTCTGCATCATGTATTGTCCGGAAGCCAATTGCTTGGACCTTAATTCGACCAAGATGGTGGCGGAAGTCACAATTGATCGTTGCAAGGGATGCGAACTCTGCGTCGTTGTTTGCAACGCCGCTAAACACGAGGCGATTGAAATGCAGGCAGTCAGCGCCACTGGACAGCTGATGAGCCACAAGGGCGAGTCCGCAGGCCTCGGACAAGCGTACCAAGGTTAGCAAGTTGCGTTGTCGCAAAGCCCCATAGCGTTCCACGCTATGGGGCTTTTTCTTGAACTGAGCACTAAGAGGATCCCATGGAACGAGAAGACAATGTACTCAATGAACTGCTTCGTGATATCGCCGGCCTGTTGAATGAATATCCCAAGGCAATTGAGCGACAAGCCGCAGCCATATACGCCGGAGGGAAGGACCCGGAACTGGCTGAGAAGCTCATCAAGGCCGCCGATACAATGCGGGATAGCGGGAATCTCTACCTCACCTGGGCAAAACATTTTGCCGCGCTGGCGGAAGGAAATACGGATGCCTCATCAGACGAAGACGAGACTGATGATTTCGGCATCTAAAAAAGTCTCCCCCTTCTCTCTTTAGTTTTGCTAGAATGCCAACGATAATTTTGAATCTCTTTGTTCCCCGGTAGCTCAGTTGGTAGAGCAGCCGGCTGTTAACCGGCTGGTCGCAGGTTCGAGTCCTGCCCGGGGAGCCACAATATACACAATATAACGGGGGCTGACGGAACAATACCGTCAGCCCCCTTCTCTTTTCCCTGATCCTTCCTACCTCTTCACGAAGGCGACTGTATAGGCAAGGGCTTCGAAACAACTCCACTCTTCAAAACAATCTCGCAAATATGATCGAGCCGCTCGATGTGTTCATAGGCTCCCCAAGGGTCCGTTGCGACGGCGCGCGCACCGTGATTCATCTGCCCGACAATGTCAAATTCCAGCGTCCCATCCTGCTTCAACCCCAGGCACTCCGCCGTCACATCCGCCAGATCACGTGACAAGGCCGGCACTGCAGGGACCGTGCGGCCCACACGCGTATAGCGTGAGATCTCGGGAAACTCCGCACTCGTCGCCTGCAAATCGATTCCGGCATAGATCGCAGCCACGATGTGGGTCGCATGGACGTGAACGACCGTCCTTGTCTTCTTCGTGTCCCTCTGAAGGTCCCAGTGCATCCATAGCTCTCCGGATGGCTGCTGCCCATCACGGACCGTTGGAACCGATTGGCCGATACAGGATCAATCACAACCTCCAATCGCACGATGCGTTCGGGATGGACAATCGTCTTTCGCCATCCGGACGGTGTGACGTACAGATACTTGCCCGCCCGTTTCCGCATGCCGATGTTGCCGTCCCTGGTCGTAATCCAGCCTCGCTCGTAGACTCTCCTCATCACATCGCCGATCGCAGTCAGCATACCTGCCTCCGTTGGGAACCAACTCTCCAGTATCTGTCATCGGTTCCTCCCCTGCACCCCTTGAGAGACGAAGGCTCTCTCCCACAAAAAATGGAAAGTGCGCAGGGAATGACATTTGTTTATGATGAGCCGGATATGACTTCACTAGATGGATTCATTCCCGCACTCCTGCTCCGTAATCCGCATCTCATGACCTTAGTGCCTCGCTACTGGCCTCGGGAAGCGATAGGGCCATCCCTCCCTCAGGTCATACGCCGATTCACCACCGAGCCGGGAACCCAGCTGCAGGGCTTCTGTCACTGGCAGTCTCACCCGGACAGCTCCCGGACTCTCATCATGCTCCACGGACTTGAAGGTTCTGCAGAATCCCACTACATGCGTGGGATGACCGTCAAAGCGTACCGTGCGGGATTTAACGTCATCCGTATGAACCAACGGACCTGCGGCGGTAGCGACCATCTGACTCCGACTCTGTACAACAGCGGGCTCAGCAGCGATTACCGTGCGATTATGGAGGAATTGCGAGTGCGCGATCGCCTATCTCAGATATGGCTGGTCGGATATTCGATGGGCGGAAATCTGGTTTTAAAAGCGGCAGGAGAGATAGGACAGTCTGATCCGGCGTTAGCAGGTGTGGTAGCGGTCAGCCCGAATATTGATCCCACGCAATGTGTGGCAGCTCTGGAGCAGCCCAGGAATTGGCTCTACCACCGGCACTTCCTGTCGAGTTTAAAGGCGAGGATGCGAAGAAAAGCAGCGCTCTTTCCCGATACATGGGACTTGGCGGCGTTGGGTTCGATGAAAACGATCACTCAGTTTGACGAAGCCTACACCGCCCGGGACGGAGGGTATCGGGATGTTGCCGATTACTACGACCGAGCAGGAGCCCGTCACGTTCTCCACCACATCGCCGTTCCCACGTTGATCATCACCGCGCAAGATGATCCGTTCATTCCTGCCTCCATGTTCGATACCCCGGCGATCCGGTACAATCCCAACATTACACTCGCCATACTACGCTATGGAGGGCACTGCGGATTTTTTCAGAGGCGGCGCCCGCAGGAAGATCGCTTTTGGGTGGAGAACAGACTGCTCGAATGGTTGCCTCGACAGGGATAACTCGAGAGAGAATGCAGGCGGACGATGGGCCTCCGCCCGCACGTACCACTCATCCTCCGGTGCGGGCCTTGATGGGGGACGGTGGCTTCCCGAACTGTTCATCCAACCCGAGGTGAGGTCTGGCGAGATACGCTCCGGCCAGCGTTCTTCCGTCATCGAAGGCAGGCTGCGCAGCCTGCCACTCCGCGATAGGTGGATTCACGGGAAGATTGACCATGAATCTCGTACCATGGCCCACCTCACTGGCTACCTCCACATAGCCCCCATGCTCCTGAACGATCTGGTGCGCAATGGTCAAGCCGAGCCCCGTTCCCTCACGCTCCCCGCTCTCGTGCTTGGTGGTATAGAACGGATCGAAGATATGGTCTAGATCCTGGGGGTCGATTCCCGGCCCACTATCCTCGACTTCGATCTGAACCCATGGCTCATTCACCGGCTTGACAAGTTTGCGAGTGCGAACGGAAAGGCGGCCGCCCTGGTCACCGCCGATGGCTTCCATCGCGTTGATAAACAAGTTCAACAAGACCTGCTTGATCTGCTGCCGATCCAGTTTCACGTAGGGCAGATCGCTCGCCAGTTCCTTCTGAATCGTGATGGCCTTGCTGCTCGCCTTCACCTCGATAAAGTAGAGGCAGGAAGACACCACATCATTCAAGCTTTCCTGAGTAAGCTTCGGCGTCATATAGCGCGCGTAATCGAGAATTTCATGCACCAACCGCTCGATCCGCTCAACGTCTTCACACACGACCTGGCTGAACTGCTCCATAAACTCCACATCGTCACGGCGTTCGGGGGCCAACTGAACGAACGTCTTGATGGAGGTCAACGGGTTTCGAATCTCATGGGCAAACCCACCGGCCATGGTTTCAAGCGATCGCAACCGGTCGGTACGGCGCATCAACAACTGGGACCGACGGAGGTCCTCATACAAGAGCGCATTGTCGATCGCGATCGCCGCATGCTGCGCGAGGGTCTTGAGAAGGGCCAACTCTTCGGTCGAATACATGCCATGATTGGCCCGGCGTCCTAAGTTACAAAACCCTACCAGCCGGTCCTTGCTGATCAGCTGAATACAGACCTCGGACTCCAACGCTTTCAAGGTGTCGAGCAAGCGCAGATGTTCCGTATCGGCCTTGTCGTATTCGATTTCCTCCCTGACAAGGGCGGTCTCTGTTCGCAACAAGGTCTTGGGAAATTCTCCCTCCATCTTAATCGGAGGCACGACGGCCTCACGCGTCACGAACCCGTAGGAAGCGGTCAAGCTGTAGATCCCTTGTTCCTTATCGAGAACATAGACGGAGGCCGTTTTAATGTTCATCACACGCGCGAGCGTTTGCACAATTTCTTTTGTGAGGGATTTCAGTTCAAGGATCGCCACAAGAGACTTCGAAAACTGCACCAACGTATCGTAGGCATCGTAGCGCTCTCGAAAGAGCGTCTGCCCGATCGCCCGCTCGACCCCCTTCTGAAGGTTCGCCAAGCCGCTCGACACGATCACAAATAAACCGAACAGCACCCCGGCCAGAAGATAATGGAACGTCCCGGTAAAGATCCGGATGACGAGCAAGATCATCATGTAGGCCGGAATCAGGCCCATCAACTTGATCGACAACATCACCTTCGGCCGACTCGGGACGAACGACACATCCATCAACTCGTATCGAGCGATGGCATAGGCGACGACGGTGACCGAGAGGCCGGCCAGTAAGTACCCGACCGGATAGAATCCCACGCCATAATTCTGGAGGAAATCGAGAGAGGCAAGGAATCCCAGCGCGAGGGCCACAACCGTGTATTTCAGCTGAGCGCCGAGCAGCGGGGATGAACTGAGGTGGAGCCGATACCCCTGATACAGCCGATAGACCGTCACCCCCCCGCCCGCCACCACGTATGCCACCAGCCAGGGATGGAGCACCCCAGCCTTAGGATATCGGCCCCAATAATAGACATACTGGCCATCTACCAGATACGGCGTGAACAACAGGCTCCAAAAAAGCGCGCCGACGGCATAGTTCCACACAATCAGGCGATCATGCGCAGCCCCGCCGGAGAGACTCTGCGCAAAGTGATAGGTCAGCGCGGGCAAAAAGACCACTCCGGTGTAAATCACCTGCACCCAAAAGAGCGCCTCATCCTCGCGTGACGCGGAGAACAGCATGAAACAGCCGAATAACCAGAGGCAGGCAGCCCCGCACACGGCGCTGAAGATCGTATTCGACGTGGAACGGGGATTGTTGCTGAGCACCCAGAGCGCACATATCAGGAACAGCGTTCCAGCCAACAACGGTGGCGTGGAATGCCCGGTCGCGCGATTACTGAGCACCGCGCCGATGGACGTTGCCACGACAATAATCGCCAGCACGATGGCATAGCCGAGCCCCTTGTTCAGTACGACACTGATATTCATCAGGCGGTACCGAACGATCGTGTAGGCCATCAGAGCCGTATACATCGTGATGAGCACCGTGCCGTAGGGCAACAGCGGCACGCCATACCAGAGAGGGAAATTCGTAGCCCCGCCCGCATACCCGATGATGCTGGCGACCAGCATGTACGCATATTGATGGCGCCGGATGCCATTCGCATCCCGAAGGGCGACCCCGACGAGCGAGGTCGCGTAGACGACATACCAGAGAAAATACAGCAGGAAGGGATGGAAGAAGAGGCCGGGAACCGGCCAAAAAGAGAACGACATCGCCGGGTGCACCCCTGCCACGAACCAGGGCGTCGTATCGGCCAGCAGAAACAGTGCCGCCAGACCATAGCCGATCTTCAGGGCTTTGGCGTGGCGCGCCGTAATGTCAAGAAATGTGACAGTGTGGTGAAAATACAGAATCGGGATGAGGGACGCGCCGGCCATCACCAAGCGCAGCAGACTCAGCGCGAGGTCTTTGGATTCCGTGAGTTGCCAGCCGCAGTAGAAGACGCTCCAAAAGGCGATGCTCAGACAGTACAGCCCGTAGATCCGGTTGCGTGCAGCGGCAGGATCCCGGAAGTAGACGAACATTCCGAGCCCTGTCGCAGCCAACGCATTCACCAGCGCGCTGAACGCGAGCACTTTCATCTCAGGTACTCTGGTAGAGCCGAGGCCATGTCATCATACCGCCACTGTGAGATTCGCCAGGCCCTTATCGGCCACGGCAATGAGCGCTTGGTTTCCGAACGTGGAATAGACCCGCGGATGCGTGACGCCGGCGGCGCGCAACAAACTTTCCAGTTCCGCCTGGTAATGGAAATGAAAAATGCCTTCGCCTTCCCGCTCTTTGATTCTACCAGAATTGTCCAGGAGGCGACGCCCTTCTTCGATTTGATCCGGCGTCTGAGCCGTCTCAACGAAGCTGCGATAAATCGCCGAGAGATCGGCATACGGCTTCAGGTTGGAAATCACCAACCGTCCATTGGGAGCCAACACGCGCAGATATTCCCGGAGGGTGAAGAGCGGGTCGCGCACGTACCCGATCACAAGATTGCACACGACCCGGTCGAAGGAATGATCGGGAAACGGCAGCGGAGACTCCAGGTCGGCCCGGCAGACCCGCATCGACATCGGCACATAGGCTCGCAGCCCCTCATAAAACTGCCCTTGTAGCGCCGCCCCCACCTGCTCGAAGTTGGTCATGGCCTGCGCCAGAGCCGTCGGGACAAAATCCACCCCGACATAGTCAGGCGAGCGAAAATCTCCGCGCCTGGCATAGCGCTGCCGAAACGCCTGATTGAGCTGCAAGAACACCCCGAGGTTACCATTGCCGCACCCGGCATCCAGAATCCGCTCCCCATGATGGCAATCGCCCATCAGGCGATAGACATGATCCATAAGCCGCCAAAAATCGGCCACGTTCGGGATCGTCTGGAAATTCTGTAAGTACTCCTGCCAGAACGCCACATGATCCGACTTGCCCATCGGCCGACGCTTCTTGCTACGTTCGCGTTCTGCGCGGTTCTGCACGCCGATTTCCCGATGCGACGGTTCGACCATCCGCGCCATCGACCGTGTCGGCCACAACTCCTGCTGGCAGCAGAGAGCAATTTGGCGATAGACCGTGCGGGCTTTCCGGGGGCTCTCTTGAAGTCGATGCAACGCGCCCGGCACCACATAGGAGTGGCGGAGATTCGCACCCATCGCCGCGCCGACTGCCTCGATGGAGGCCGGATCGACCCACGCGTCCTGCTCGGCATGAAACAGCACGACGGGAGCATGGAGGTGCTCGGCGTCCTGCTGAGTGGTGCTCAGATCGGCATAGCCTCCCTGAACAGCATGCTCCAGCCAACGATCCGCATCGATGGTCAGGCCGAGAATGTTGACCACCCCTTTGCGCACACCGGCCAGATGTTCGCCGATCAGATCCTCTTGATGGACGGCCTGCAACGTATGCTGAACATCCATGATTCCATTGATCAACGCCAGCAGCCCCAGGTGAGGGACTCGCCCCGCGACCTTGAGCGCGACGCGACCGGACAGGCTGGTCGCCACAAGGCCGATGGATCGACCCGGCCATCGAGCCGCCACATAGTCCAGCACGGTCTCTAGATCGGTCTCCATATCCTCCAGGCGAAACTGTGTGACCAACCCATCGCTCTCTCCGACATGATTCACATTGTCGAAGCGCACGACATGAAACCCATTGCCGGCGAGGTAATAGGCCAGCGGCACATAGTCGCGTTTGCTCTCCCCATACCCGGGAGCCAACACCACAATCGGTGCGTCGGCCGACAGATCGGTTCGAGGCCGATCGTGACAGAGCGCGATACGGTGACCGGACGGGCGGACACACTCCGAGAACTCACTGATGACGGAAGGCCCTTCCGCCCTGTCGACGACGCCCTCGCTCTGCTGCTGCCCGAGCAGGTGCTCAATGATGTCCTCAACCTCTTTTGCAACCGGGAGAAAGCGCACACCCGCCAACACCGTCCGCCCCCCAACCTGCCGATAGCCGGAAGGAGCGCCGACCTCTCCCGGTCTTGTCCATACCACTTCGCCCACCACGGAACAGCCGGCAGACGGCGTGGAGACAGAAGACACTCGCTGGGCGACAGTCGGTGACATCCATCTCAGTTCCAATTCTGAACCCAGCAAATCCTCTTCGGCCGACAAGCACAGACAGGCCCCGTTTGACGTCAAGTCGGTCGTCAACGCTCCCGACAAGACTCGGTCACCGGCTCTCAGCCTGAGACTCACCTCGGTGCTCAATCCAACCGTAATCCGCTGTTGACGCCTCCGCTCATGACGTGGACGCTCGGGCACCCGAGCAAGACGCGCATGCGTGACCTGAGCCACAACCGGCTGCCTGGACTCGCGGTCGATAAGGGCATCCTCACTCTCTTGGGCGACCAATGCGGCGACAAGCTGCAGGCCGCTCGACGGTGCGCGGCCCTCGCTCATCCACATGGCTATCACCTGCTCATCGCCAGGGCTCAACCGCACAAACTGAACGGCGAGTGTCACCCCTCGTTTCGTCTGACCTGAACCAAGGACACTTTCTGAAACGCGAATCCCGCACACAACTCCGGCACTTTCGGGCCGCGTGGCCCCGGGAGTCAGACTCAACAGAATATGCTGGTTCAGCATGGCAGGAATGTCCTCGGCAAATTCCATCGAAAGCCCGCCTAAACTGAGGCTTTTCGTCCGACCGTTCCACGTATGATCCTGCAAGTGAAGAACGGTCGAGATGCGAGTCTCGAGGCGCCGGGAAGCCCGCCGCTCCGCAACAGAGAGCGACCAGGCATCGCTGGTTTTCTTCCGGTCCGGCACCGAAGATGGTCGGCTGCTCTCCTGGCCAAGCAGGCCGATCACAGACACACTCTCATTGCGCGCAGCGATGTGCTTCGACATACATTCCCTCCCGCCGTAGTGAGTGCTGCGTCTTGCACAGCATCGAATTGAATAACGTGTGGGCCCGCTCACAGAGCTCGCTCCGGGCGAGGCTGGACTCTTGCAAGCGCACGAACGATTCCAAATCTGCGGGAGGAGGTCGGCTGATCTAACAAGGGCAGGATTAACGACACGCACGGCCTCAGAGTTGGCGCACAGCGACTGTCATAACAACCCAATGTTCGAAGCTTATTCTAGGGAATTAGACATAATTGTCAACTCATCCGCATGGAAAAAATGCAGTTACCTACAAAAATTAACTTAGATGATAGCTACAGGGCAGCAAGACACCGTTGACCGGGTCGCCACGACGCGGAAGCAGCCCCAGCAAGTCAGAACGATGACGACTGTCATGATCCTGACGCCGATTCCTCACTTCGCGCGAAGGCCTGACGCACACCCTGCGAGGCGCTCATCGCCGCAGCACAGCCCGAGCCATTAAGGAATTTCACGCGGCAGAATTTGCCCTCCCCACGGGGCACCGGCTCGCCGATGACGGTTGAAGCCGACCCTCTTCAGTGACCGACATCGTGGCCCAGCGCAAGCTAGTTCGACGACAAGGCAGGCATCGGAGAATCAGCCCGGGTTGGTTGCTTTGAGCAGGCAGGTATGCTACTCACAGGCCCCGATAGGTCAGCCTGAGTACTCACGATGCGCCTACCTCATATTCGTGTTCACCGCGGCATGCTGATCCCCGTCCTGGCCGGAATCATGCTCGGTTGCCACAGCACCCCGCCTATCACCGAGGGCTATCCTCATCAGCAGGCGCTACAAGGAAAAAGCAGGGCACAGGTGCTGGCCTGTGCCGGAGCCCCGCTACAGGAGCGAGAGGAGGGAGTAGTCACCATCCTCCGGTATTACCAGGAGGCGCCGCTGCTCGAAGAGTCCATGGTGTCCTCGAAGAGCAGCCGTCCTACCGTTCATCACGGCTGCTGGGCAACGGTCGTGATCCAACACCAACGAGTCGACCAGGTGCGGTATCGTTTCGTACCGAGTTCGGTCGATGCCTCAAACGACTGCGAAGAGATCTTCGCCAATTGCCCGGAATGACGGCCCGGCGACACCGCAGCTTTAGCCCGCGCCGGCTGCTGTTCTTCATGGGCTTGCTATCGGCAATTATGCCCTGGACAGAATCGGCGCTCGGGCTGGAAAAGTACGGACGCCCGCTCCCTTCGATGGATGAACCGGAACACGAGGCGCGCGAGGAAGAGGAAACGCTCTTCGGCGGCTATCTGTTGACCGGTGCCTTTGTAAAGAATCCGACGTTCGCCGCCAGGCCTGACAATACCGGACTCGTCGGCATGCGCCACATGCTGCACTTGGAAACGGACCTCTATAAGCAGTACCTCACGTTTTACACCGATCAGAATTTTTTCTCGGACCGCACCGACGGATGGATCAAGTTGACGGAATGGGACGGCACCTTTGCCTTCACCGGCGTGCTCGATCGCTTCAATTGGCGGCTACAGTACGAACGAGATGCCCCGCTGGACCGTCGCGGCCTGAAACAGGCCTACGCCGATGCGCTCGTGACAGCCCGGTTTCAAGCGATTCAGGACTCCACCTGGTGGCGGCGCACCTTCCCGAACCAGAATCTCACGGCCTATGCCGGCGCGGGATGGCTCTTCCACAACAGCCAATACTTCGCCCGCCCCAACAATACGGGCCGCGCGTTGTTCCGGTACGTCGCCCATGCCGACCTGGACGTCTACAAGAACAAGGTAGTCCTGTACGGAGACATGAATCTCTTCACCGACCGCGAAGCGAGCAACACCCTGAACCCTTCTGAACTCGATTGGATCGTCGGCATCGCCGTCCGCTGGAAGGATACGGAACTGGCTTTCTACCGCGAAGAAGACCGGCCACTGGACCAGTCCGGCTTGGTCCAAAAATATTACGCAGTCCAATTGCGCTTCGCGTTCGATGTGTCGAAAGGTGCGCTGGAACGGATGGGACTGAAGCGGTAGGCGGGAGCCTATCGAGCGGCGAGGTGGGTACGCACATCCTGCACGTAGGTTTTGAACGGGTCCGCCATGAAAAACGGCGCCGTTCCGCGCAGCTTGAAATTCGACCAATTGATGATGTACTCGCAGGCCATCTGTTCCTCGAAATCGAGCGGAGCATCCGACACGATTCCCGTGGCTCCACTGGCCAGCAGATGCCTGACCAACTCTCCCCGCCCGAACGCCCGCGTGTTGCGAGGCGGATGGTCCTGCGCCAAATGCACGATCTTATCGGTCGTCAGACGCGGCCCTCGCCCCTCCTCCTCGAGACCGTAGCAGAGCCCTCGTTCGGGATGCAGATTGTGATATTCGAGGTCGAGGCTCTTCAACATGGGATCGTCCCACGCAGACTGCTCGGCCTCCCGATAGGTCTCCAGTAACCACAGTTTCGAGGCCCAATCGATCCGTCCGACTAATTTCTCGTACCCGCCGCGCAAATCGGTCAGCACAGACTCCCACTGCTCCAGCACCCAATCCGTCTCCTCGTCCTGACCCTTGCAATGGCGCTGGGCCGCGGCCAGAAACTGTTCCTGAATATCGATGGCGGACATCGACTGTCCCGACTCCAATCGGACGATCCAGCGGCGATCCGGGTCGCGCGAAATATCCTGCAGCGCCTCGACCGGCTCCTGGATCCCCAGGCCGCGCGGGGCCTGTCCGGCCTCAATCAGTTGCAGCACCAGGCCGGTGGTCCCCATCTTGAGCGCCGTGGCAAATTCGGCCATGTTCGAATCCCCGCACAGGAGATGAATCCGGCGGTATTGGTTCGGATCGGCCAGCGGCTCGTCGCGTGTATTGACGATCGCCCGGTTGTGTTGCACCCACTCGAAAAAGTCGTTGACGATGTAGTCGGCGCGTTGAGAGATTTGGAACGGCACAATCGATCGATCCTGCGCATCCCGCAGCCCAGGCCGATGCAGGATGAGCCCCCCGACTTGCACCCACTCGTTGGGATCGCTCGCGCATCCGATGCGCCCCGCCCCGGTGAACACCTGACGGGTGACCAAAAACGTCACCAGTGGACCGAGGCCGCGCCGGGAAAAGGGGAATTGCCGCGTGACGAGATAGTTCTCATGCGAGCCGAACGTCGCATCGGTCTCGTGATCGATATTGTTCTTGATGAGCGACACCGTCTCTTCCAGCCCCAGCGCGGTCACCGCATTCTGAATGATCCGATCTCCGGCGCGATCCGAGGCCACAAGATCCGCCAGGGTCGTGCACTCCGGAGAGGCATATTCCAGATGCCCCATGTCGATGTAGATACGGCCCGCATTGGTCAGAAACCCCCCGTTGCCCGGCGGCTCGTCATGCCCACGATGGTGAAGATCGAGGACTCCTCGCCGCTCGACATGAAAAATGTGGTCGCGAATGCGCTGCGCCACCCAGGACGGGGAATGGTCAGGCCGATCCTGATTCACCAGGAGGCCATATTCCGTTTCAAGTCCGAAGATACGATTCAACATATTAGGTGGTGGCCGGTGTGCTGACAGCCGGAGGCAACAGACGGCCCAGTTCCTCAGGACGAAGCGCGCGATATTTGGCCGAACCAGGGCCACGACGCTCCAGCAGGACACATTCCAATGATTTCTCGGCGACGGTCTGACGCACATGCGCCAACAACGCCGCCTTGTCCGGTAGAACTGACGCGTCGCCTTCCGTCTTCTCTTCCGACGCATGAACCGCGGAAGACTCTCCAGACGACGTGTCGGACGCCGCTTGAGCCAGCGAGCCAACGGCCCAGGTGCAAAGGGCGAGCTCCACGGCCTGCGCCAGCGAGGCCTGCGCAAACGCCGGTTGCGATTCAACATAGCGCCGCATCCGGCCCTGCACGGAGGACGTCGCGCCCAATGCCGCCCAACCCCGGCTCTCCTCGAAATTTCCGTCGTAGTTGATCGACAGAAACAGGTCTCGCTCGGGTTTCACGCCCAATTCGGCAAGCAGAATTTTGGCGATGAAGGGCGCTTTGTAAATCTCTTCAAAGGCCTGCTTGATGCTCGGTGCCAGTCCGTACTTCATCAGTCTTGCGCCCGTGACATCGGACGGCGATCGATTGAAACCCTCGACATGGGCCATTTCGAGTAGAGAGAAGCGGAGTTTTTCCAGATCAGCCGGATGCCCCATTCCGCCGAGAGCGATGCGATCGTAAATCTCGTAGAGTTTGGGCGTCCCGCGACTGACGGTGAGCATTAGAATGCCGTCGGCATAGGCCAGCGCCACGACCGGCGAGCCCTTCGCAAATTGTTCATCGAGATACTGACGTCGATTGCCGACCGCCTCGATCCACCGATAGGGTTCTTCATACATAACGTGCCACCTTCACCATAGGGGTCAATAACCAGCCGTCTATCTGTTAGCGTCCGCGCAGCACTTCGCTCTCATGCAATCGTTTCAAGTCGGCATCCGGAATGGTCTGCACACCGGACGCCTTAATGAGTTTCACCACCGGATAGAGATTCAGCTCCCGATTCACCCCGCCGGTGGCCGAATCGAATTCCGCCGCGCTGGAGAGCAACCGGAGCGCGTGGATCGTGGCCTGCTCCTCCGGAAGGGTCGCCAATGGTTGCGGGCCCCATGTGTTCACATAATGCAAGATGCCGCGAATCGTCGGTGATCCTGAACCGGACACGGCATACTCCACAGCTTCAAACTCCGCACCCAGAATATCGTAAAAATAAATCTTCGCAGACTCCTGCTCATGGTCATATCCGGCAAAGACGGGAACCACGGCACCGGTCCCTGCCAACGCCGCGGGCACGTTCTCCTTGAGCAACTTGGAGACCGCCCGCAGTTTTCCTTCGAAACTCAGCTCCTGCAGTTGCGTGCGCCGGTAGTACTTGAACGAATGCTCCAGCACCCGTACCATCTCATAGGCCGTGGCCGGCACCCCCGCGATGGCCATCACGCTGTGGCGATCGATCTCCAGCACCTTGTCGGTGCGGTCGTACATCACCATGTTGCCCGCCGTCGCCCGGCGATCGCCCGCAACCAACACACCGTCGCGATACTTCAATGCCAGAATCGTGGTGGCCGTCGGAACTTCCATCCCGACCGCCGCCGCGACAGGATTCCCGAACTGATATCCCTGTTCCTTCAAGAGCTGAAAAAAATCCCCTTGCATCCCCATTACACAAACCCCTCGTGAAGCGTGAAACGTGAAGCGTCGGGCCGCCAGATCGATGAACTACCCCCTCACGCCTGACTCTTTACCCGAACGCGCCTTACTCTCCCGTGCGTTGCCGATAGCGCTCCGCTTGCTTCGGATCGACTTTCCGCATCCGCTTCAGCAAATTATCTTTGTCCGGCGAGCCCGTTTCAGGCCGTCGAGGTCCTCCGCCTTCTTCCGACGGCCCCGATGGTTTCGGCATGGGATCGCCCGGTGCCTCACGACGTTCCGGCATCAACATATAGCGCATGGTTACCCGTCCTTTCGTCTCGTCCACGCCGCCAGCGCATCGGCTGGAGACGCCGCAGCTTCCAACAACGCGGCACAGGCCTGCACCGCGTCCGGCTCAAAGAGGTCACCCATCTCAAGCGTCCGCGCACGCAGCCCCCCGGCAAACTGCACCCGCTCCCATTGCATCCCCGTGATCTGCTCCGGGAACCGTCTCACACACAATCCGCGAAGCCCGCCCCTGGTATCGGAGGGGCCGGCCACCAGGGCCTGCGCAACGTCACGCTCGCTCGTCATGCGCCAGGTCTTGCCTTCCGCTTCGAGCCCCAGATACAGGCCACGGTCGGGGTTCACATTGTGATATTCCAAATCCAAACTGGCGAGCCATGGATCTTCCCACGCCAGCCGTTCTTCCCGCATGAATGTCTCAAGCAGCCACTGCTTGGTCACCCAGTCGAGCTTCCCGACTAATTGCGTACGATCCTGACGAAGCACACCGAGAGTCTCCTGCCATTCCCGCAACACCCAGTCGGCGTCCGGATCACTGCCCGCACAGCATCGACTCACTGCGTTCCAATATTCCTCTTGGATCGCCAGTCCCGATATCGTCCGGCCATCCTTCAATCGCACCGTTGTCTTCAAGTCAGGATCTCTGGAGAGTTGCTTGATCGCAGCCACCGGCTGTTCCAATTCCAGATTCGGCACGATGCCACGCTGGAGAAGATCCAGCACCAGCCTGGTGGTGCCGACCTTGAGCGCAGTCGCATATTCGCACATGTTCGCGTCGCCGAGAATCAGGTGCAGACGCCGGTACTTGGTCGGGTCGGCATGCGGCTCATCTCGCGTATTCAGGATGGGCCGGTTGTGCATCGTATCGACGCCTAATTCAGCCTCCATGAAGTCGGCCCGTTGCGAGAGTTGAAAAGGCCCCGGCACGAAACCCGACTCCTGCGCCTCCATCCCGACCTTTCCTGCTCCGGCCACCAGCTGCCGGCTGACCAAAAACGGCAAGAGGCCGCTGACCAGCTGAGCAAACGGCAGAGAGCGCGACACCAGGTAATTGTCGTGGCAGCCGTAACTGTGCCCGTGAAAGTCGGTGTTATTCTTATAGAGTTGGACGTGCGCACCGCCGAGTTGCTGATTCCGTCGATCCGCGGCCCGCTGCACAATGCGCTCTCCGGCCCGATCATGCGCCAGCAAATCTTTGAGCGTGCGACATTCCGGAGTGGAATATTCGGGATGCGTATGGTCGTTGTAAAACCGCGCGCCGTTCGGCAGGACCAGATCGCTCTTCATCTCGTGAAACGAGAATGGACGATGGGCATCGACTTTGGCGAAGTCATCCTCCTCCTTGTCCTGTTGCAGACCGGAGACACGGAAACCGCGCGCGTCCTCATGCGGATCTTCGCCCCGATAGTCCCAGCGCCGCTCAAACTTGCCAGGCAGGTGCGCGCGGACCAGCTCCATCGATTCCTCGACGGGGTCGACGGCATCCAGATCCTCGCGGGTGATGCCATACTCCGTTTCAATGCCGAAGAGATGCATAGGCCGTGTCAGATAATCTGGTTGACCAATCGCTCTTCCATCGGCCGCCCGCGGCGGAAAGACGACACGCCGACAACCTGTTCAGGATGGTGATCCAGTAGTTTGAGCCATTCTTCGGCGGCATCGTCCGGCGGCAACATCTCACCTTCGCGATATTCCTCATGCACCGCATCGAGCAAATCTTGCGCGCGGATCCCGTCGCCGGCGGGCGCCCCTGCCGCGGCAACCACCCGCTCGATCGCTTTCTCCTTCGCCCGCTGGACGATGGAGGAGAGAATCGCGCCGCTGACGAGATCGCCGCGATACAGCACCTTGTTCTGACCGTTCCGAAGGCGAATGGATAACACGCGATTCTGATCCGTCCGTGCAAACAGGCTATCGACGACCTGCTCAATCACGGCGCGACGGGCGGCTTCATGGTCCTGCCCGTTCCGCTCCAGCAACTCGCGATCGAACGGCAACGACGGCGTGAGATAGACCGCAAGAATCTCCACGGCCGCCTCCCGACTCGGCCGCGCGACCTTGATCTTCCGATCGATTCGGCCTGGCCTGAGGACCGCCGGATCGATCAAATCGGGCCGGTTGGAGGCTAGAATGATCACCACATCCTGTAGCGACTCAATGCCGTCCATCTCGGCGCAGAACATCGGCACCAGCGTATTGTTGATGTTGAACGACCGCATCGACCGCCTCGTGCCCAACACAGATTCGGCTTCATCGATAAAAATAAACGGCAGCGCCCCCTCTTTCCGTCTGGCGCGGGCCTTGGCAAACAGGTCCCGGACGATCCGCTCGGATTCGCCCAGCCACATGTTCAGAATCTCCGGCCCCTTGATGTGCAGGAAGGCGCCGCTTGTCACCGGCGGGTTCTTCGACGTGCCATCCGCGGCAGCCTGTCCCTGTGATTCACGGACGAGCTGAGCCAGGCTGGCGGCTGCGGCCTGCCCGATGAGCGTTTTTCCGCAGCCCGGTGGGCCATAGAGCAGGAAGCCCTTCGGCTGCGTAAACTGATATTTCGTGAAGGTGTCGGCATGGAGCAGCGGATATTCGATGGCTTTCCGAATGGCTTCGATCGCCTGATGCTGCCCGCCGATTTGCTCCCACGTCACGCTGGGCACTTCATCCAGCAGGTGCGTTCTCGCCTGGCGGTTCTCGAACTTTTCGATGGCGATCCGGTGGGTCGGCTCGATACGGACTTCGTCGCCGGCTTTGAGATCGGCCCCCAGCAAATCGCTGGACCGCTGCAGAATCAACGCCTGCCGGCCCATATCCTGTTCGAAACGAATACGCCCATCCGGCAGCACCTCGGCCACCTTCAGCACCGGCCCGTTGCGGTCATATCCGAGGGCCTTGATCACCGTATAGGCCTCATTCACTAGAATCTGCGTACCGATCTTGAGATCCTCGACCGGAAGACGCGGGTCGATGTTGGCGTAATACTCCGCCCCTCCGACGACGATGCGCGCCACAGCTTCGGCCGGCACTTCAAGCAGCAGCCCGACCCGGTTGGCAAGCGCCGTCAATTTGGCCACTACCTCATTGAGCTTCTTCAATTCGGTCTCGCGCCGGTCCTGGGCAACCGACTGGGCCGTAATCACATGTCGCAATTTGTACAGGAGCTTCTGGCGCGGATCGCCGTCCGGAAATGCCGCCAGACATTCTTCTATCAGTTCGATCGGATCAGACGAGGCAGAGGCCTCACGGCGCGGCGGCTGTTGCCCGCCCGACTCTGGCTGATCCGGATTTCGATGGTCGCTCATATCAATTCCTCCGGCTGGTCCAACTCCGGTCATCCTAACACAGAGCACAACTCCACTGTCGCGGTCGCACGAGCCGGTTCACACCGGTCCGATCCAATCAATTGACCGCCTGCAGCGGCGCGATCACTTGTAGCCGACGTTTGCCGCGGACGTACTCGATCGTCACTTCGTCGCCGACTTTGTGCTGTTCCATCAGATCCATCAGGTCGTCGATGGTTTCGACCGGCTTGCCGTCCACCGCGACAATTATATCGCCCAACTCGATACGGCCTCCGATGGTCTCACGCGCCCCATGCAGACCGATCCGTTCGGCAATACTCCCCCGGCCGACCTTTCCGATGATCACGCCTTTGACCCCCCAGCGCCGGGCCATGGCATCCGGCACCAACGAAATGCCCAGTCCGGGCCGGATCAACTTTCCATGTTTGATCAATTCAGGCACGATCCGGCTCACTGTATCGACCGGCACGGCAAACCCGATGCCGGCGAACGCCCCGCTTGGACTCATGATCTGGGTATTCACACCGATCAACCGGCCGCCACTATCCAGCAGCGGCCCCCCGGAGTTGCCCGGGTTGATCGCCGCATCGGTCTGAATCACCCCTTCGATCGTCCGGTTGCTCATCGACTTAATGGTGCGACCAAGGGCGCTCACCACTCCCGTGGTCAAGGTATGGTCGAGGCCGAAGGGATTGCCGATTGCCAACACCTTCTGTCCGACACGCAGCGACTGGGAATTGCCGATGATGACCGGCTGGAGCGCGGCTTCGGGAGCCTGAATCTGCAACACCGCAAGATCGTGATCGGGATCGGCGCCGACGACTTTCGCTTTGAATTCCGTGCGATCCGCCAAGGTCACCGTGATCGCATCCGCACCATAAATGACATGATAATTGGTGACGATGTGGCCCTGCCGGCTCCACACGAAGCCCGTCCCGGACCCTTGAGGCACTTCGAAGAGGTTGAACGACCAGGGATCGCGCTGCATCGCTGTGTTCGCAATGAACACCACCGACCGTGTGGCGCGTTCGAACACGGCGATGGTCGCCTGCTCCTCCGGACTGAGCTCGGTCGGCGCGGCAGATTGCGCGATCGGAAACCCGTTCGTGCCCTCGGCGGCCTGAAGCCAGGCCGGCGAGGACACTGCCATCACCAGCGCCACTATCAACCCAACTCTCAACCGCTCTTCGCGACGCCGCTCCCGGATCGCCCCGCTCAGACGCATCCTATTCACCGATGACCTGCAGTACCAGATCCCTGGTTCGTGCGCGCGTATCGAAATCCAACACGACGATCTGCTGCCAGGTGCCCAACGTCATCACCCCGTCGTTGAAGGGAATGGTGAGCGACTGCCCCTGCAATTGACCGCGCAGGTGGCTGTGGCCGTTGTCCTCTCCCGCGTTGCGCACATTGTGCTGCCAGGACGGATCGGCCGGAATCAACCGTTCCCACAGCGCTTTTGTATCGGCGCGGATACCCGGCTCATCTTCGATGATCAACACAGAAGCCGTCGTGTGTTTGATAAAAATCGTGAGAATACCGGCACGCAATTGCGTCTGTTTCAACGCCGCCTGGACCTGTCCGGTAATATTCTCCATCCGGCCATCGCCCTGCATCTTCACCTGCATCGAAAGACTTTTAACCGGCATGTAGCGCCTCCTGACCCGCCCGGCGCAGGAACGTACGCTCGCGTTTCGACAACGACCGCCCCCTGGCCTCTTCCAATACGCGATCGAATACCCCTTCCGCCGCAAGCGCCCGCAAGGCCTGCACGACGGGACGACTGATGATCCCTTCACCTTGCAGGGCATCCAGATAGGCAAACGCTTCCGACACATCTTCACGCTGCCGCACATAATAGTCGCGCCCGCGACGTTGATTGCTATAGGCCTCGAACTGTTCGCAGGCGACCAGGATTTCCGCCAATTGCCGCACCCAGGGCTGCGCGCCTTTCAGCTTCTCCGGATAGTAGTAATACAGCATGATCCGGCTCATCCACGGCGACCAGGTGACCGCAAGCTCCCGCAAGCGCGGTTTCACGGCGCGCAATCGGGCGGCCAATCTGCGGGCATACCCCAGCCGCATTTCCACCTGCTCGCAGGCCCAGGGATTCAGTTCGATGCCGGCCGCTTCCATTGCGCTTCGATAACGCGAAACAAAAGCCTCGGTTTCCCGTCCATAACGGGTCTCCGGGTGGAGAGCACGCCATTCACGCGGCCTGGTGGGAATTCCCTGCGCGCGGGCCCAGGACCAGATCCGGCCGAAGAGCCGTCGATCCAGTCCGGCTCGACCTAAATCATGCAGAATGCAGGCGATCTGATACTGTTTGACTCGCGCCGGCTGGTGTCCCATGCGCTGAGCCACCGCGGCGCACATCCGGGCCGTTCGGAGGGCATGCGGACAATCGTACCCCTTAATCAGCCGTCCTGGGCGGCGCGGGTCGGGATAGTCATAGAGATGCAGCAGTTGAGAAACGAGTGTCCGCGGAACCAGCAGCGGAGGGGACGTCATACGTGTAGGTGCCATGCAGGGGTGATGAGCCGCAGTCGATGACCGAACGGCAGAATATCGTCCGTGAAAAGAACGTGTCAAGCAAACCACGACCCGGGCAGAGGATTTCCTCGCACTCACTGTGGGGCTTTGTTATTCTGATGCCGTGGCTGACCGACAACCGGGAGGGAATTATGGTGAAGACGCGGTCCATGCACGTTGTGGTGGGAAGCGCCTGCCTCCTACTGGCCCAAGCCTTCTCGCCCCTGTTCGCTGCAGCCGCCGAACTGATCGATTTGAGCGGCAAAGCCGCCGCATTCGTCACTCTGCGTAGCCGTGATAATTTTTCGAGCGAATACCGGTACGATGTGACGGTCCGCAACAATTCCGCGGAACTCTTCATCGCCGACTCCTTGATCGTCGTGTTGGATCGCATCACCAACATCGGCGGGCAGGATCGTGAGAACCTGACCGGCGAATCCCTCCTGAACAGAATGGAAATCATCGGTCAGGACGGCACCACTGAGGACGGAAGGCCTTTTTTTCGTGTCCCTCAAGGATCGGGGCCGGACCTCACTCCAAACAACGAGAGCCTCCCCGTGACCGTCCGCATCCGGAACCGGGACTATGTCGCGGTCTTTACCCCGTCTTTCCGGGTGATGGGGCAAAAACGTGAAGCACCTAAACAGAAAAGCCCGACGGCGGCCGCACCGAACAAGGCCACCACGGACAAACTCATCCAACTCCTGATCAAGAAGGGCCTGATCACGCCGCAAGAAGCCCAGTCTCTGAGCCAACCATGAGCAGCCAGTCGTGCAAGGCCTGTGTCGGCACCTGGCCCGACCGGAGTCATTTCATCGCCGATTGCGGACTCACCCGGGCCTACCTGCATGACGACCAGTTCTTCACCGGCTGGACCGTGCTCGTCCTCAAACGCCACGCCACGGAACTCTTTCACCTCTCTCGAGACGAACGCAGTCGCCTCATGGAAGAAGTGTCCGAGGTCGCTGCCATGCTCGCACAGGAGTGGCAGGCGGTGAAGATCAACTATGAGTTGCTCGGCAACCAGCTTCCCCACATCCATTGGCATCTGATTCCGCGCCTTCCTCACGATCCGGCGCCGCTCGAACCGGTGTGGCGCATTGCGCATGAACCGGTTCGACTTGAACCGGCCGCACTCGCTTCAGCAATCGACCGCCTCAGGAACATCTGGCCGCCTCATCTCAACCAGCCCCCCGGGAAACCCTGAGATCCTCGACTGGTCGCGATGTCGAATCAACCTTCCCTACCAAGCGCGAGGGGGCCCCGCACATTCCTTCGGGCCCTGCTCTGGTCACTGCCGTTGCACGTGCTCGTCTCGATCGCCGTCGTCGGAGGGGCTGCCGCCTATTACAGCAGCACGGTATCCTCCCATGGCATATGGGCCGCAGTGGGCAGCTGGTCGCTGACGGCCCTCTGCGTCGTCGGCGCGCTGGTCGGCGGCGCCGTTGCGGGAGTGTTGAGCGCAGCCCAACGAACGGTGGAGCGGCTGGAGTTCACGCTCCGGGACTGGCTCCATGCCTTGCCTGCCATGCAGTCGGCGTCAACTTCGGCAGGACGAAGTCTTGCCACGGCTCGACAGGAATACGAGGCCATGGTCGACCGATGCGTGACTCAGACCGCCGGCCGTCTGAGACTCCCGCGCTGGCTGGAAAGGCTGATTCGCGCGACGCTGCAGGGCGTGGTCGTGGATCGGTTCATTACCTCCTGCACGGACCGGGGACTCACCCTCGTCGCCCCGCAGGAATTCAGAAACTGGTTGCTGGCGGAAGGCGTCAGCCTGGGGTTCATGCCGGTCCAGGATCAATTGGCCTGGTGGCGCTCCCTCATCCTGGGCGTCCTGGGGCTGATGGTCGTCATTGTCCTCACACTGGCCTTGCTCACTCATTGAAAGGTTCCCGCACATCATCCGCGACACATGTTTCATGCGAGATCCCGTGGAATTTCCGCTTCGTCTATGTGTATAAAGGAACGTCTTTTTTCATGTGGAGGATTGCCAGCACCTATGTTTCTGCACCACGCCACCAAGGGAAGGTGGCCTTTGATCCTGGCCGTGGCTTTGCTCATTCACCCGGCTTGGGCGGGCGCGCAAGAAGACCCCTCCGCGATCCCGTCCCCGGAACCGATTCGAGAAGAGCCGCTCCCCCCTGAATCCATTGCTCAGCCGGCATTGCCGACGCCGATTCCGGCGCCTGTGCCCCTCAGCCTGTTGGAGACCCTGACCCAGGCTCGCCAAGCCCTCCACCTCGAGCCCGATGCCCAGGAGCCACGCCTCACGCTGGGCCGAACCCTCTTCCAGCTGGGCGATACCGATGGCGCCATCGACGAATACCGAACCGCCCTGCGATTCCATCCGACCGTTGCGCAGGCCCATCTCGATTTGGGCACCGCGCTCATGGCCAAGCAAGACTGGCGCAGCGCCATGACGGAGCTCCAGGAAGCCGTCCGCCTGGATCCGACCCTCGTGCAGGCGCACTACAGCATGGGGACGATTCATTACACCCGCGGAAATGTACAATCGGCCATCAAGGCCTATCAGGAAGCCCTGCGGCTCAAAGCGGACTTTGCAGAAGCCCACTACCGCCTCGGACTGGTCTTGAAAGTCGCGGGACGGGACAAGGACGCGGCGCAGGAACTGGAAGCCGCCGCGCTGGCGGGATTGGCCAAAGCGCAATATTTTCTCGGCAACGCCTATCGCTCAGGCCAGGGCGTGGAGAAGAGCCAGATCATGGCCATCACCTGGTGGGCACGGGCCTTTGAGCAGGGCTTGCCGGAAGCGGCACAGGCGCTGACACAACTTCGGCGGCTGGCAGCGGTCAAGGGCAATCTGCAAACCAAACAATCCAAGGCGGCGGCTGAAGCTTTCAAAAATTATTGCGATCAGCTCTGGCTGGATTTCCCCGATCTGGATCGAGGGGACCAGGCCACGGAAACCGTCGGCACCACGTTACTCACGCAAGGCCGCACAGGCGAGGCCCTGCCCGTTCTGTTACGGGAAGCCTATGCGCTCAACGACATCTCACATGCGGCACTGGTTCAGCTCTATGAGCAGGGACTCGACGGCCAGCTCCCCCCCCATGGCCAGTGGATCCTCAGTTACCTGGAATCGACTGCGGCCGATGGCGCGATTCCGTCCCGTACGGCCCTGGCCCGCATCTACGCCAAAGGACTCGGCCTGGCACCGGACCTCGCCAAGGCCAAGAGTTATCTCAAGGGCATGCCGCGGGACGAGGTCAAACGTATTCTCGACGAAATCACCCCCGAGACTCCCAAACCGTAGTAAGCTGTCGAACATGGTTTCAATCGCCTCGCCATGCCGGCCGGCATGGCTCACGGTCAGGAGCAGGACCGCTCGCAGGATGTTCGCACAGTCCGTCCGACACCGCGCACAGCGCCAGGCGCGCGATGTGTCGGCACATCGACGGACCTGGTTACCATCCCGCTAGCCGTCACCACCACCCATGCACATAGCCACTCGCCTGTTCGTCAGGAATGTCTGGCTGCAAGCCGTCGTCATGGCATTGGCGTCCCTCGCCCTCACCGAGGTCATGTGGACGCCGGCGCCTGTGACCTACCACGCGCTCGAATGGGCACCCTACGACACCTGGATGCGGCTCCGCTCGCAACCGGCTCCCGACTCACACCTGCTCCTGGTCACGAGAGAGCAGGCCAGCGAACAACAGTTCGGCGCCGGCCTTTGGGATCGCAGCCTCCCGGCCAGGCTCATCACTGGATTGCATGACGCGGGAGCAGCGGCTATCGGGCTCGATATTCCCCTCGACTTCCCCAGCCCTCCCAACCTCGGTGGCGCCGTCAGCGACGCCTTGCTGATGGAAGCAGTGACATCCGCCGGGACCGTCTCCTACCCCGCATTTCCAACTGCGCCCGTCGAGCAGGATAGGGTAGGCGTTGCTGTGCCCGCACAGGGCCTCACGACGGGCCGAAGCACCCTACAGCCGCTGCTGGACCTCGATCGCATTGCTCGCCGCGCCGGGCTCTTTCAGGGAAACGGGACGGACGAGCGTCCAGCCCTGGGCTTCTCCTTAGCCACCACGTTCTGGCAGGTTCCATTGAGCCAGGTAGAGCGACGCTCCGGACAGGTTCGAGTGCAGAACGCACGGTGGCCAGGCGGTACGACGGGCTCCCTGACGATCCCGCTCGACCGCCAGGGCCGACTCCTGCTCAACTTCGCCGGACAGCAACTTCCCACCGCCTTCCACACCATCACCGTGTTGGAACTGTCCCGCATCCTCGACCGGAAGGACAATGAAGCGCTCAATGCGCTGGTCAACGGCAAAGTCGTCGTGCTGCTCACCCAACCACGCATTCAACCGGACCGCACGCTCCCTTCAGGCGACGATACATCGGACATGCTCCTCCAGGCGCACCTGCTCCACACACTACTCACCCAAGACTGGATACGTGAGCTTTCTCCGATTCAACGACTCCTGCTGACCTTTGCCCTCTGCCTCTGTGTCGCCTGGTTGGTCTTACGATGGCCGGATTGGAAAGGGCTTCTCCTGGGGGCCGGAAGCCTCCTGCTGTATCTGACCTTCGGTCTGGTCTCGCTCACCACGGCCCATTGGGTTCTGCCGTGTGTGATTCCTGTCACCGCAGCCGTCACCGTGCTCGTAGCGACCAGCCTGCTGGGACAGATCGTGGCGACCCGACGCCTGGCCTTGCTGGAGCAGGACATGCTGCAGGTTCAGCAACACCTGGTGGCGGTTCGCGAAGCACTGATCTTCAGGGAGACCGCAGTGGAATCCCTGGAAGAAGACCTCGAATCGGCCCGCGCCGGCATGTCCCACTCAGCCTCCAGGGAAGCCGAATCGACGAGACTCGCCGCCGATCTTCAGCTCAAAATCGCCGATGCCCAGGCGCAGGAGGAAGCGACGCGGCAGCGCATGAACGAGCTCGAACGACAGCTTCAGAGCCTGCGGGCCGCAACCATCAGTTCCGCGCCCCTGGGAAATGCAGAACAGGAAACACTCCGCCGGGAATGCGAGCAAATGAGCATCGTCACCAGATCCCCTGCCATCCTGACCATGTTTCGCGATCTCAAGAAAGGCGCCCGTTCCACCGTCACGGTCCTGATCACCGGCGAGCCGGGAACCGGCAAAGAGTTGTTCGCGCGTGCCTTGCACCGTCTGAGCCTGCGGGCGCCGAAACCGTTCATCGCCGTGAACATGGCGGCGATCTCCCCGGAACTCTTCGAGAGTGAACTCTTCGGCCACGTGCGCGGCAGCTTCACCGGCGCGCTGACGGATCGTAAAGGCTATTTCGAACTGGCGCATCACGGCACCATCTTTCTGGACGAAATCGGCGACCTTCGACTCGACCATCAAAGCAAACTGCTGCGAGTGCTGCAGGACCGGACCTTCTATCGCGTCGGCGCGACGACTCCCACCACGGTCGATGTCCGTATCGTGGCCGCGACCAACAAAGATCTTCAGCGCGGCGTGTCGGAAGGCTGGTTCCGCGAGGACCTGTATTTTAGGCTCAAGGGTCTCGTCCTGCATCTCCCGCCGTTGCGGGACCGGCCAGACGATATTCCGCCCCTCGCAGAAACCTTTCTGCGGGAAGCCGCGACGCAGCCGCAGCACGCGAACTTCCGGCTCTCGGAAGAAGCGCTGGCGACGCTGCAGCAGCAGGCATGGCAAGGCAACGTGCGAGAGCTGCGCCAGTGTCTCGAACAAGCGATCGCGCTCTCCGACGGACCGATCATCGCAACAGCCGACCTCCGCCTCTCGGGGCGGCCTTCGCCCGCCGTCGTCGTGACCGGAGCCGAACCGCTCCTCCCCGATCCGGCCGGTGACACCGCCGTGCTGAACCAGTTGCGCCAACACCGGTTCGATATGCAGGCGACAGCCAAGGCGCTGGGGTGGGATCGCAGCACCGTCACACAACGGCTGAAGGGCCTCTGTTTTCAGGCACTCGTGGAGTCGGCAAGAGATCAGACAAAAGCAGCTTCGGCCCTGGCGGGAGACCCATCGTTACTCCGCACGGTCGAACTGAAACTGATGGACTACTATGGCCACTTGATGGAAACGATCGAGCCCTTCACCACCGCAGAGGAAGCCCTGCTCGATTGCAAACGGCGCTTCAAGAATCTCCCCGAACGGCACTTCAAATCCGTCGAGGCCCTGGTACGACAACATTTCCGGTAGAAGACCCGGCTCACGGATTCTCAGCACGGAGCCACAGCTATTACTATGATCGATACTTTCAGCAAAGAGCAGTCGAAATTAAGAAGCACCGCTCGCGAGGTCCTGTCATGAGCCCGACAGCCTTAGTGCATTGGACCGAGTCAGGACAGCCCTGCTCCGCGCGCTGGCGCTCGGAATGGGGAGCTCCACCGCCCGCTCGTGTGACCATTGCTGACGACAGCATGACCGCCGACGCTGCGCACCGCCTGGCCTGCGAAGGAACCGCGCTGCTCTGGCGGGGCGATTTCCAGAATGCCCGACAGTTACTCAACGCCATGGCGCGGCGTGCCGACCGCCATCCCCCCAAACCAGGCACCTCGCCGGCAGAGGCCTTTCATTTTCATCGACAGACCCAGTCTCGCCGCGCCCGCATCCTCGGCATGCTCCTGGTACCACTTGAGGACGACTACGAAATTCCACTCCGCCGCGCCCCCGATCTCCAACTCGCCTGCGCGGAGGCGTATGGTCCCTGCGAAGGGCCCGCGCTGGTCGCACTCCGGGAACTGCTGGGACTGGTCGGCGCACACGAATGGCGGAAGAACGGGGTCGTCGTCCCTGCCCTCGGTGATCGCATCCATCCCCACTATGGAGTGTTTTCGCCGATTCGCAGCGAGTATGTAGATCTGGTCGCCGACGCGCCGCTACCTTCCAGTGCCCTCGCCTTCGACATCGGCACCGGCACCGGCGTGGTGGCGGCTGTGCTGGCCCGCCGTGGCATCTCACACATCGTTGCCACCGACCAGGACCCTCGCGCCCTGGCTTGCGCCCGTGAAAATCTTGCCAGGCTGGAACTGACCGATCGAGTGGAAGTCGTACAGGCGGATCTTTTTCCTGAAGGCAAGGCGCCACTCGTGGTCTGCAACCCGCCCTGGGTGCCGGCACGGCCGACCTCCCCGATCGAACAGGCAATCTACGATCCGGAAAGTCGCATGTTATCCGGCTTTCTCAACGGTCTGACGGCTCACCTGGAGCCGGGAGGGGAAGGCTGGCTCCTGCTGTCCGACCTGGCCGAACATCTGGAGTTGCGAACCAGGGCAGAGTTACTCGCCATGTTCGATCAGGCCGGGCTCGTCGTCCTCGGCAAGACCGATATCCGACCGCATCATCCCCGCGCCTCCGATCAGGCCGACCCGCTCCGCGCCGCCCGCGCGGCGGAGATGACATCGCTGTGGAGATTGGGGGTGCGGTAATCTCCGGATTTGCTTTCTGGAGGTTACCCTCGAAGAAGCCCGAATCAACAACGTACAGGTCTCCGGCTCATACCTCCCCCCTGAATTCTCTGCTAAAGAAATCATGCTGTCCCTCGCGCATGGCACTCGCATGCGATATCGCGAATAGTTCGCTGCACTCGCCCCCTACTTTCCCTATCGATATCCCTTCAGACGATCCATGCTGATCAAGTATGCACGCGGTGAATTATGGCCACGATATGTTTCTGGACGCAGACGGAGGAGGACGTGAGCCCAGTGAGCCGCCGGCCTACGTTAAGAAACGGAGGTGCAAGTCGACAGGGTTATCTCAATGACCGCAACAAGGTCATCTGGTGGGGAGGGCGAAGAATCAGAAGGAGTGCGTACTATTCAGGCTGAGGGACGTAGAGGGACAAGCCGTTCAATTTCGCTCGCCTTTGCACCGCGCATGGCATGCCAGAGATCCCAGTCCAACTGTAACCCGAGCCAGAAATCGGCCGACATTCCGAGAACCCGGGCCAAGCGAAGCGCCGTATCGGATGTGATCGCCCGTTTGCCACGAATGATTTCATTCAGCCGAGGGAACGAAATTCCCAAACGGGAGGCAAGTTCAGACTGAGTAACGGCAAGTGGCTTCACAAACTCCTCCAGCAACATCTCGCCGGGACGAGTAGGAGGACGATGGCGAGGCAGGCGGCGACCGACAAGCTCTTGCGAATGGCCTCGTCGCCCCGACGTAGCACGACTCCTAGTGATAGTCCGCGATTTCAACCTCGTGGGCATCGCCAGCCTCCCATCGGAAACAAATCCGATATTGATCATCGATCCTGATACTATGTTGCCCGCCACGATCGCCACGCAACCGTTCGAGGCAATTTCCCCGCGGCACAGCGAGCTCACTAAGGTCTCTGACTCGATTGATCTGATCGAGCTTCCTCCTCGCGACCTGCCACAAAGTCCGTGGGCAGACTCTGCGGGCAACCGAATTGTCGATGCCATCGAAGATGTCTTCTGTCCCCCGTCCCCTGAACGAGCGTATCACGGGCTCTATTATAACGACACCCGTGATAGTGATCAATCTCCGTGAAGTCTACCCCGCAAGCGCGGCGCGATCGGGATGGCACAGATGCCACGGAGTCCCAACGATAACGACTCACCATTCTATATCGACGTCACGGACAACAGTGGGCTGGACCAAACCGACACCGTCTTCAGCGAGGTCGTTCGAGGCATGGAGGTGGAGGACGAGATCCTCGCCGCGAGCCAGCCGGTTGATCGCAAGGGTGCGATTTTAGGAATCTGCTTCTCAGGGGCTCGTCCGTACATCTGGAGTTGCGAACCAGGGCAGAGTTACTCGCCATGTTCGATCAGGCCGGGCTCGTCGTCCTCGGCAAGACCGATATCCGACCGCATCATCCCCGCGCCTCCGATCAGGCCGACCCGCTCCGCGCCGCCCGCGCGGCGGAGATGACATCACTCTGGCGTTTGGGGGTGCGGCAGGGACCGATCGTGAGATCACTAACCGAATAAACACCTGATCATTACCAACTCCCAAAGAACTATTCCTATAAGATACGGTAGGCAAGAGATGCTTCGACAGAGCACTATAGGCGAGAAATTCTCTCCATCGATGTTTCACAGCAACCCGCTCGTACGAGCTTATTCCTTGATGAGCCACAGCGTTTCATAACCACCCACCGATGAGTAGTCGAAGGGTTGCTTGTCTGGGACTTGCGATAGATCAATCGTCTTATTGCCAACTCGATAGACAGTCTTGTATTTGCTATCGCGCATGGACCAGACAGGAATTGCTGTTCCGTCCATGCGCAAAGCACCAGCGAATCATGTAACTCAGAGCAGCCAATTGAGATTGGCAAGAAACTTAGGAATGCAGCCTGTCCCGAAGATGACTCCAAAGTGCTGTCCTCTCTCCCCACTATGTTCTGTGGTAGCCTACGGCTAATCGCTCAGTCGTTGGATAGAAGGTTTCATTCATCTGGAGACGAGCGTACGCCTTCCCACCTTCTTAACTTTCGCCCACGGTGTGATTTTTGCGAGTTTGGCGCCTAACTCGCGTTCCGCGACTTCCATGTCACAGGCCGCTTGAGCGCGCAGCCAGTAGCCGTTCGAAAGACCAAAAAACCGACACAGACGCAAGTCGGTGTCGGCAGTAATGGCTCGTTTGCCCGCCACGATGTCGCCGATGCGCTGCGCCGGCACGCCAATCTCCTTCGCCAGTCGATACTGACTTATTTCCATCGGCGCCAAAAACTCTTCCAGCAAAAGTTCTCCAGGTGTGACGGGCTTGAACTTGCGCATTGTCATGCTCCCTCAGTGATAGTCCACAATCTCGACGTCGGCAGCGCCTGTGTCCGTCCAGCGAAAGCACAGACGGAATTGGTCGTTCACGCGGATACTATATTGCCCCACACGATTACCTTTCAGAACTTCCAGCCGATTCCCCGGCGGCACCCGCAGATCGCTTAGGCGACCTGCAATCTCCAACTGTCGCAACTTACGCCGCGCGACAGCCGCAATACTCGCGAATCGCCCGACAGGCGCTCCCTTCGATAGCGCCTGCGTATCGAGACACTTGAAGGTCTTAATCACAGGCTCCAATAGTAACGCCACGCGTGATTACCGTCAAGAGTGATGATCAACACATGAGGTCCTTGCGCTCCTCAACAGTCTATCGCGGCTTACCCAAACGACAAAATAAGATGCCCGTGAAGTCGTGACTCTGCTCCTTCACTCATATCAAGCGAGGCAGTTGGTATGGTCTCCATTGCGCGCATCGGCCGAGCGCCGCCCTCAATGTGAAAATTTCGGATTTATTCTAGGCGCGCGGTCTGCGAGCACAGAGACCATACCAACTGCCTCGCCACCTCCCCTTCTGAGCCCGCGCGTTGCGCGAGCAAGGAGACCACACAGGTTGCCTCCTGCTCCCTCCTGACTGTGTGGGTGCGCGACGCGAGCAAGAACCAGCGTCACATTGCGCAGGCCGGCGAGACAGTGAGACGGCCGTGTCTTCGAAGGATGGTTCGATGCTCCCTTCTCCTCCCTGTAGGACCGTACGCCAAGCGAGCACAGGGGCCATCAAGCCGCCCGTCGGGTCAGGCGGCTCTTCCTGTCGTGGCCTTGGTTCGTACCAGGAGATCCACATCGCAATCCAGGACGTGCAGCAGGGACAAGAGTTGATCGATGGACTTGCGGTAATTTGTTTGGTCAAGCAAACGATAGAACTGCGTGGCGGATGTTCCCAGTCGTCGGATCAGCTCACGTTTGGAGAGAGGACTGGCCGTAACTCGTTTCTGCGCCTCAATCGTGAGCTTGTACAGAAGCGCATCCCGTAAATAGTGCGGATCCTGGTTGTACTCCAAGACCTGCTCACTGTGAACCGTTCCTTCTTTGCCGGATGCCAGGACATAGGTAAACCCTTCACGGCTTAACTCCCTATCGACAAAGAGTCGAGCTACCGGATCGGAAACGCTTGGTTGAGGATCGACCTTTGAGTACGGCAGCTGAAACGTTTTCTTCGAAGATTTTATTTGAAACACTTTCTTGCGATTGTTATGCGTCACTGAATGAATCTTCATAAGACCCCCTCAATTTCCAATTCCTCGATCAAGGTGCAAATTCGTCGCGTTGCCCGACCAGCCATTGGTTTGTGGTTATCCAAGTCCCACCCAAGAATCAATCTCCCATCGCGGTATACGTGCACATGTCGAGGGAAATGGTCTCCTTTCCAGGTCACAAAGATATAGCCGCCTCGCCGAATCTTCCCCACCCGTGAACGTTACCGTGAGCGGTAACACATGTCAACTCACCAGGTATCGGCGTCCAGCCTCATATCATGGAGGAAGGTAACAACCTACCCGGTTGGCCTCTCTATTCAGGATTGGGAGGATGCTCGTTCCACGCGCAACATGCTCTTCACTCAGGCAAAGACCAGCTCCCTCATAGGAGGCCGCTCGCGTGGTCGCCAACTGCGCGCGTCCCACGAGGTTCTTCCGGGATCGCGCGTTGCGCGACCTGCTCGTAATAGGCTGTCTGCCCGTTCCGCCTCATCTACCAGACTTCCTGATGCGGGGCCATCCCCGCACCCCCCGCTGATCCCCGCATGAGCTGCTGAGTCCTCGCATCAACACAATTTCGCGAAGTCCTTGTTCGTCCATCGATTTTTGATCGTCAGGCCCGTTGTTTCGCCTGGCCTCCGCCTTGCTCTATGCACCGGCCAACGGCGGGCAGCCCGGCAGGAAGGAGGTGAGCATCGACGAGCCGGGCCCGCGGGAACAGGCAGCCTATTCATCAATCAGCAACCCGGGGACCGGGATCATCCCGGCCCACAACACAAGGAGCAGGCGATCATGCAAAAAGCACCCACAGCCAGCATTACCGCAGGACCAGTCACTCCCACCATCATCGGACCGGACCGGGAGATGAAGGATGTCTATATCATGAGCGGCCTGGTGTTCTTCCTCGCCGTCGTCGTGTCCGCATTCTGGTACTACTCCCAGGCCGACGAGGCAGCCCATAGCAACCCCTCGGCAGAAGCCCTGAATAATACCCAGGTGGCGCAAGTCCTGAAAGATCCGACCGAACACGCGCCGGTTCCAGCCTCGATTCCCACGACGTATGTGGACGGAACCCCGTTGGCGACCCGAAGTACCGACATCCTGCACGACGATATTCACTTTGAAATCGGCCGCAAGGGATTGACCGATGACGGCAAGGCCACCTTGCAGCGCCACGCGGAATTCCTCAAGAGCGAGCGGGACTGGGGGATCCTCCTCCAAGGCTACACCGATCAACAGGGGTCGAGAAGCTTCAATAAGATCCTGGGCCTGAAGCGCGCCGAGACGGTCAAACAACACTTGATCGTACTGGGTGTGCCGGAGTCGTCGATCCGCACCGTGAGCCTGGGTGAAGAGGGCGCCCTGTGCATCGACCACAGCGACGTCTGCCGCCGGATGAACCGACGGGTTCACGTGGAGATGCGCAAGATCGGCCAGGAACACATGGTCGTGCCTATGATCGCCGTTGAACCAGTGACCGATCCGTTCTCCAACAGTGTCGATCCCTCAATTGAAACCGGGGAGAGCGGAGCGAATAGCGAAGGCCTTCCACTCACGCCCTCCGAACCGGCAGAACGCGCGACTGAACCGACTGACGGCAACTAACCGACTGCCGGATACCGTCCCCGGGTACGACAGCCCGCCCTTCCCGGGGACGCCCGTCGCACATCATCCACGAATCTCATGAAACGAGGCTCCCATGTTGAATGACCGCTTCTGGCTTATGCGACAGCGCGCGAAAACCTCTGCAGCCCGCCTCACGCTCTGTGCGTTCTTTCTGTCATTGGGACTTGGCGCTCCCCTTCCAGCCACCTCCTGCGCCGAACCGGGCGAATCCCTCAATACCGGCATCGTTTCCACCATGGGCATCAACGAGGTGACGGAAGGCACGTTGATGTTCAGGACCGACCAAGCCGGACGCTATACACCGGCACCCATTCTCAAGACTGACGTGCAGATCGCGATCACCGGGACGATTGCTCGCGCAACGGTCCGGCAGGAGTTCACCAATCCGAGCAGGAAGAAAGGCGACTGGCTGGAAGGCGTCTACGTGTTCCCGCTGCCCGAGACGGCTGCGGTGGATCATCTCCGCATGCGAATCGGTGAGCGCATCATCGAGGGCCAGATCAAGGAACGGACGGAAGCGAAACAAGTCTACGACCAGGCCAAGCGGGAAGGGAAACGGACCAGCCTGGTCGAACAGGAACGCCCGAATCTCTTTACCACTTCAGTGGCAAACATCGGGCCCGGTGAACATGTGACGATCGAACTCGAATATCAGGACACGGTTCGCTACGAGAATGAGCAGTTTCAACTCCGCTTCCCCATGGCCGTCGGGCCGCGGTACATCCCCGGCGTGCCGGTGATCGTCGAAGGACAGGGTCCACAGGGCGCGGGCACCAGTCCGGACACTGATCGTGTCCCCGATGCCTCACGGGTTACGCCGCCCATACACGAACCCGAGGACGGCGCGATCAACCCCTTGAGCCTGTCGCTCACACTCAACCCGGGCTTTCCTCTTGCCAAGGTGGAGTCGCCGTTTCACCCGATCATCAGCCTTCAGGATCAGGACGGTGGATACCAGATCAGTCTCCGGGAAGATGCAGTACCGGCCGATCGGGATTTTCAGCTCATCTGGCATCCGGCGCCACGCACCGAGCCGATGGCCACCGTCTTTACCGAACAGAAAGACGGCGCAAGCTATGCCATGCTGATGCTCGTTCCTCCGACACAGCACAATGAGAAGGCGGCGCGGGTTCCGCGGGACATCACCTTCATCATCGACCGATCGGGGTCCATGGCCGGCACGTCGATCGAACAGGCCAAGGGGTCATTAGCGGCCGCCCTCTCACGGCTGAGCACACAGGATCGTTTCAACATCATTCAATTCAATCATACGGTCAGGTCGCTGTTCCCCATACCGCAACCCGTGACGATCAAATCGATGCAACAAGCCATCCGGTACACCGAACACGTCACCGCCGATGGGGGAACGGAAATACTTCCGGCCTTGAGACAGGCCCTCAAGAGCCCGCAGGACAGCGCGCGGCTCCAGCAGATCATTCTCATCACCGACGGACAGGTCGGCAATGAAGAGGAACTGTTCGAACTGCTGCATCAGCGCGTGGGCAGCAGACGCCTCTTCACCATCGGGATCGGCTCCACGCCCAACAGTCATTTGATGCGGAAGGCCGCTGAATCAGGCCGCGGCACCTTCACCTACATCGGCAACGTGAACGAGGTGAAGGACAAGCTGGATGGCCTGTTCAGAAAACTTGAGCATCCGGTGCTCAATAACATCACCATCGATGCAGCCGGATGGTCGGGGCTCGAACAGTTCCCGGCAACCATCACCGACCTCTACGAAGGCGAACCCATCCTGCTCGCACTGAAAGCCGATTCGCTGCCTCCTCAGGCCGTCCTGCATGGACAAGTAGGAACCACCCCCTGGTCGCTCCCGGTCTCGTTCAACGATGCCACCGCTCATGGAGGGCTCTCGATCTACTGGGCCCGACAAAAGATCTCGGCGCTCATGGATGAAGCTTACAAGGGCGGCGCTCAAGAGGCGATCCGAAAGGCCGTGCTGGACGTCGCCCTTACCCACCACCTGGTCAGCCAATACACCAGTCTGGTCGCTGTCGATATGACCCCGTCCAGACCGACGGACTCCCTGGAGGCTGACCGCGACCAGACGACTACCCTGGCGCGTGCGCAGAACCTCACCGCCCTCGCAAGCCTCCCGAGGACTGCGAGCGGCGTACAACTGCAGATTCTACTCGGGACAGCAGCGCTCCTGTTGGCCTGCTTGCTGTGGCAATTCCGCCGAGCGGTCGCATGAGTCGAACCAGACCGGGCTCCCGCCTGCTGACAATGCTGATGGCGGGACTTCTCGCTATCGGCTGCTGGCAGGTCGGGGAAGGATCGTGGATGTATGCAAAGGCCAGGCTCGCGCAGTTCCTCCTGCAGCGGGCCTGGTGCCGCGCCCTGGCGGGAGAGGCGATGCCGAAACCCTGGCCCTGGGCCGATACCTGGCCGGTTGCGCGGCTTCGCATGCAGCACCCGTCGGTAGACCTGATCGTCCTCGCCGGCGCCTACGGCCGGACCCTGGCATTCGGTCCTGGCCATGTCACGTCCAGCGCCCTGCCCGGGCAGGAAGGCACGGTGATGCTGACCGGTCACCGGGACACGCATTTTCGTTTCTTGAAAGATGTGAAATTGGGCGATCACCTCGCCCTGACGGGACGCGACGGAACCACCCTCCACTATCGAGTGATCGAACAGCGGGTCATGGATTCACGGCGGGAGCTCATTCCGACAGGGCAAGACACAGAGGATCTGGTGCTGGTGACCTGCTTTCCCTTCGATGCCATCCAAGCCGGTGGGCCGCTGCGCTACGTGGTGCGGGCCGAACGGATAACCAAGGGATCCATGCCTCGAAAGTCTCCCCGCTTTAGTGCGCAGCCCAATCGTCCGATCTCTCAATTGGCAACTTGTGAGCACTCGTACCCGTTCTGTCCCACTGGCATGCGAGAAGAGAGAGGCTCCCTGGGAAGACGGCAATACAGCCTGTCCCTATCCCGATCCTGGATTCCCTCGGAATACGGCCGGAACACGCGAATACGGATCGAGGGTGTCCACATGGGTCTCACTGGACGGCACTCTATCCAATGCTAGACTTAAGGGTACCGTTGGATCTGCACGGAAAATAAATCCTTCGAACTACAACAGGGACGTAGAAGAGATGCAAGAGAGTTTGCCCATCGAAGCGGGCCAGGAGAGAGCGCGGTTCTTGCTGCCGTCAGCCCCTCCCAACTCGACGACTGTTCGCCTGTGGATCGGGCGCGGGTTAGCCCTCGCCTTGGTGATCGGCACGATCTTGTTTATGTGGCGCGTCTATGAAGCAACCGGACTGTTTATCAGCATCGGGATGGACTATGGCCTGTACCTCGCTCAGGCGACAGTGATGGGAGGCGACGACCCCAGCAAGATTTACGACAAGTCCGTGACTAACCTTGCGTATCGACACCTCTTAGACCTATACGCCCACGATCCCCACTACGATCCTGCAGCCCCTGGGAACTGGGCCTCACACGTGCCCTATCCCCCCATCTTTGCATGGGCCATGCAGCCGCTTACATGGATAGCCCCTTCGACGAGTGTGTTTGTGTGGGCTTGCGCCAACACGCTTCTCGCATTGTGGATCGGTTGGCGTGTCGCATTGCATTGCCCGGGGTCCGATAAACCCACCGTCATGCTGCTGTTCCTGGGGTCGTATCCGGTCGTGCTCAATCTGCACGTGGGTCAAATCCAGATTCTTCTCGCGTGGGTGGTGACGGAGTGTTATCTGGCCCTTCGTGCCGACCATGATTTTCGCGCGGGAGTCTGGCTTGGATGCCTCCTGGTAAAACCCCATTACGGCCTCCTGCTCGGATTGCTCTTACTATGGAAGGGCCGATGGAAGGCGGTGCTGGGTGTCGCGCTGACCGGTTCGGTCCTTCTGTTCGGCTCACTCTGGGTCGGGGGTATGCAGACCCTCCTGGCTTACCCTCAGGCCTTCAGTGACATGGTGCAATTCCGTGGCGATTCGCCGATCGTGATGTTGAATTGGCGGTCGATCGTCTTGGACTGGTACCCATCGATCTATTGGCGGAGCGGCATCATTCTGACGGTTTGTCTTGGCATCGCCACAGCGCTTTGCGTCGGCTGGGTCTGGCGAGGCCCCTGGAATCCGTCGGCCGAGGACTTTCCGGCCAAGATGCTGCTGACGCTCTTGGCGACCATCATAATTCTCTACCATAGCCATCCTTATGGAGCTGCCATCCTCGTGATGCCGCTGGCGGCCGTTGTCTTGTCGGAGCAGGCAAGCCGTATGGGACAAGGCATCGCTTGTGCCGGGGCGATCCTCCCAACCATCATCTTTACGCACGGGCATCCGGAACCCCTGTCTGATTGGGATCTCAATCTTCATTTGGAGCTGGCCTCACAGATTCTGAAGGCCACGGTCATTGCGCTCTGCGCGCATACGTTCATTGATCTGATTCAATCGACACACGCTGAAGATGTACCGGCAGAACCTGCACAAACGAATCTTTGCGCCGTGCACGCCGTGCCCTCGCGACACGGCTCAGCACACCACAGCGAGACGACGCCTCAACGTGAGCGTCCAGCCGCAAACGGATAACGAAACAGAAATCATGTCGACCTACATGGCGTTTTTGTGCGGCGTGGGCATCGTGGGCAGTTGTCTCGCGCTGCAAGCGCAGGGGCGTCTACGATCGGCAACCTTGTCGTCCCTCTACGTCATGGTCTTGTTCGGGTTCATGATTTTTATGTGGCGAGTGTCCGACCCGCCGGAGTTGTTCAGCGATTATTCTCAGGCCTATTACCCAGCAGGACAGGCCATTGTCCAGGATGTGCCGCGGCTGTATGACCGCGTCGCCGGTTGCGATGAATCGGCTGTGTGCGGATTTGTAAATATCCCCGTCATTGCCTTCCTATTCGCCCCTCTTTCGCGCCTCGGTCTGGAGCGGGCGCAGATGGCGTTCGCGCTGCTCTCTCTGGGTTGTATTGCAGCAAGCCTGTATTACCTCATGGTGCTCACGGCAGCCACAGGCTGGAGACGATGGGCAATTGCCGCGTTGTTCGTGACCAATGGCCCGCTTTTCTATAGTTTTCGTGAAGGCAATCTCACACACGTGGTCCTACTCCTCCTCGTGCTGGCACTCGTGTGCATTGAGCGGGACGAAGACGTATGGGCCGGTGTGCTGGTGGCTTGCGCCGCACTCATAAAATTACCGTTGGGGCTTCTGGGCGTCTATTTTCTACTGAAGGGACGCTGGCGAGTCGTCGCCGGGCTGGGGATTGCGTTGTTCGCCCTTGTGGGAACGTCCTTCTTATGGGCTGGATGGGAGAGCCATGTCACGTGGTATCGAGAGTCCGTTCTCCCGTTTTCCAGCAAGTCGTTGGCGGCGTTCAATGTTCAGTCGATCGATGGATTCTTGCTCCGGTTGCAGGCCGATGCTCTACTCTATGACTGGACGCCGATTGCTGTGGACGAGACCTTGAGATTGGTGCGAACCGGGATGGTCGCTGGGTTACTCACAATGTCTGGAATTATGCTGGGTGCAGGAGCTTCGAGGGGCGGCTCAAAAGACATGCTCTATTTGGAGTTCTCCGTTGTGTTGTGTCTTGCCCTCATCATCAGTCCGATTTCATGGACCCACTACTATCTGTTTCTGTTGATCCCGTTCTCCCTCTACATAGGCGGACGACTTCCTGTTCAACAGTCCGGGACCTGGTCCCTCGGCATGGTAGCGTGCATGCTGTCGACTTCCCTGCCTGTGCTGTTTCTCAATCCATCGTCCGGCAGCACCCTGGGAAAACTCTTTCTTTCCCATTATGTTTTTGGCGCCTTATGCTTGTGGGGACTGCTCTGCTTGGCGAAACGCCGTGGGGCACAGACGCAGGCCTGCCCGACCGGAATCCCGCTTAGACCATACTACCCAGCCACCTACCGAGGCTCATAAGGAAATTGCCGATTCATTCCCTGCCCAGCCCCTCCGAGGTGTCACCTACCTATGGTTCCAGTCTCTTGCCTGGAATGACACGCGCGCGCAGACAGCCCCACAGAACGGCTGTAGCTTACTGAACTATTGTCTGCTATCGGCTTGAATCGCCTCGGTCCTGGCGAGGGGGAGATCGGTATAAAGTCCGGCTAGCAGCCTGTCCGACATTGCCTATCAAATGACGCTACGTATGGGGTCGATCGGCGCGGTGATGAGCTGCCGGCCGAGCTGGCGCGCCGCGCGCAGCGGCTCCAGACGATTCGGGCGGCCAAGACCGTCTTGGAGCAAGAGGCCCAGGCGGAGGCGGCGGGGCAGCAGGCCGCCCGCGAGGCCCATGAGACGGAGCGGCCTCGCCGGGGTCGGCCGCCGCAGCCCCCCAGCTCGGTGCCCCACCCGAAGCCCAACGGAACTTCACCGATCCGGAGAGCCGGATCATGCCGGCCCCCAGCGCGAAGGGGAGCTTCGTGCAGGGATACAACGGTCAGGCCGCCGTGGATGCCACCGCCCAGATCATTGTTGCGGCCGAGGTCACCGATGACCCCAATGACAAGCAGCAAGCCCAGCCGCTCCTGACGCAGGTGTTAGTCAATACGGAACAGGTCCCACGGATCGCGAGCTTGGACGCAGGCTATTTCAGCGAGGCGACCGTCGAGGCCCTTGCCGCCCTGGGGTGTGAGCCGCTCATCCCACCCGATCGGCAACTCCACGGCCAGGTCGTGGCGGCCGCGCCGCGGGACCGGCCGCCGGCGGGACTGTCTGCGGCGCACGTGGCGAACGAAGCGCGGGCGGCGGCGGTACGCTCAGCGCAAGGCGATTGTGGAGCCGGTGTTCGGACAGATCAAGCAGGGCCGCGGCTATCGGCAGTTCTTGCTGCGCGGCCTGCGGAACGTGCGCGGGGAGTGGGCGCTCATCTGTACCACCCACAATAATGTTCTGAAGCTCTGGAGAGCCCTGCGGCATCGGCGGCGACGCCCCGGCGAAGGGCTGCGGGCGCTGAGAGGCGGCCGAACGGTGAACCGGAGAGGACAGCGATAGCGGGAGAGCTCCGTGCCATTCGAGGCACAGCCGAACGCGAACGGACTTAGCGGTGCAGAACACGACTCTCTTCCATCCAATGTCGGACAGGCTCCTAGTGTAGCGCTGCATAAATAGCTTTACTTATTCTGTCGTGCGAGTATAGTCCTCCGCCAGTGGAGGACCTGCCCATGCGTATCGCCCCATCTCTTCAGCTAACGGCTCCTGAACGTCAGCAATTGGCGCAGTGGGCTCGCGGACGACGGACGCCTGCGCGGCTGGTGCTCCGCGCCAAGATCGCCTTGTTGGCGGTCGAGGGCCACACCAACACGCACATTGCCGCGGCCTTGCACACGAGTCGGCAAACGGTGGGCCTCTGGCGGCCCCGCGTCGTCACCCACCGCCTCCTCGGGCTCGCCCAGGATGCGCCCCGCGGCGGACGGCCCCCCAAGCCTCGCCCAGCGCTCATCGCTCGCATTCTGAAGACCACGACGCAGGTCCCCCCGCCGGCGGCCACACACTGGTCCACCCGTACCTTGGCCCGGCACCTGCACACGAATGCGGCGCTCGTGCAGCGGGTCTGGACCGCCCATGGCCTGCAGCCCCACCGCGTGCGGACCGTTAAGCTCAGCCGGGATCCGCACTTCCAGGACAAACTGGAGGACGTGGTGGGCCTGTA
>CAKKRE010000021.1 GCA_919902505.1 Nitrospiraceae bacterium | reverse complement strand
GCGCTTATTATGCATAGTATTACCTAGGTGTCAATGGGTTTGTGCAACAGGCTCAGGTTTGTATTATTATCGGGCACGATACCTCAGTTCGCTTCATCACAGATTTATTCAGGAGGACCCAGCGTTAGCCATTCCAACAAATTCTCAAACTCTCAATCAATACTCCTACGTGCTCAATGATCCTGTTTCTTATCGTGATCCATCGGGTCAGATTGCGCAGGTTCCTCCTTTTCTTATCGCTGGCGCAATATTTGGTGGAGTCGGTGCTGCAACAGGTGCAATTGCTCAAGGGGTTCCTGTTTTCTCCGCGAAGTTTGCTACCCTCACCACTTTTGGTATCGCTAACGGTATCTTAGCCGGTGCTGCTGCCAGTGTCGGATATCCTTTGCCTCCTGCCGCTTTCGGGGTGATTACTTCAGGGCTCAGTAACCTCATCGGGCAAACATTATCTGGGCGCAAGCCAATCAATATAGGCTCGGTCGTCGGCGCCGCCGTGGGAGGTGGATTGGGAGCAGCAGCTAAAACTGCAATTCAGGCACAACTAGCTGGCGCTATAACAGCAACAGGCCAAACACTGTCAATTGCGGTCACTAACGCAATAGGAGCAGGTTTGGGTCTCGCCCCTCAAGTGGGTCTACCGGCGATTGGTTCTGCCCTTGGAGGAAACATCGGACGACCATAAGTAGAATTGCAAAAAGGGAGCAGGTCGGGATGTCTGTATGGAAACCAAAACAAATTATATTGGCTTTCTTGCACTCTTGAGCATATTTTTCGGGCCGATTCTCTTGGTGCTTCGCGCGAATAGCGCATCCCCGCTCGAAAAATTTATCTACGTCACCATGACCGGCCCTCTGGTCTTGGTTGTTATTTACTTGCGCTATGCGGAAACCAAGAAGGAAGCTCTTGGAGAACTTGACCCTCAAGCGGACCGGACACAACTTGAGGAGTTGAAGCTGAGATTTTTCAAACTAATGCTGATCGTGATTTTAGCAACGCTAGCAGCGGCAATGACATCTGGATGGTTTCTGTTCGTGTTTAATCTGTAAAAGCTAGAACTTAATCTGACAGTCCGGTAGAGTCCTCGCCTTCACGGAAGGAGTGAGGACCATGACGACGGAACAGAAGATCATCAAGACCAAGGTGGGCGTGTTGAGGTCTGTCGAATGAACAGGTTCCCTTCATATAGTGTAGCGAGATTTGGCCTGATGACTCTGCTCTGCGCGAGTCTTTTGATGCCGACGGCTTTACCTGCCGACACCGCCCAATATTTCTACGATGAGCTGGGTCGGCTGGCAGGAGTGATCGATGGACAAGGACAGGTTGCAGTCTACACCTACGATGAGGTCGGCAACCTCCTCGGCATTCAACGATTCACGACGAGCGGCGGCGGAGTGGGGATGTTTGCCGTCGCACCCGGCAGCGCACGTGTGAACATAGCTGTGACCATTCAAGGCTTCGGCTTTACTGCTCCGCCTTCGAGCAATCAGGTGTCGTTCAACGGTGTCGCAGGCACCGTCCTTTCGGCAACGGGGACGAGTCTGGTCGTGAACGTGCCGGTTGGCGCATCTACGGGTCCTGTCACGGTGACCAATACGAATGGGACCGCCACCAGTTCCCTGGCGTTCACCGTGCTGATTCCACCCGTCATTGCGAGCGTCACGCCCAATAGGGTCCCGCAAGGGAGTACCGTTCAGCTCGTGGTCGGGGGATTTAATTTGGGGAATACCCCTGCCATCACGTTTGCTCCGTCCAATCTCACGGCCACGGTGGTGCAGGGGAATAATCCGCAGGAGATCACGATGACGGTGACGGTCCCGGCTTCTGCGCCACTGCAAGCCTATACCTTCTCAATTGACACGCTCGGCGGCACGGCGACCAGTGGACCCGTAACAGTGACTGTGACACCTGCGCAGTCCTCGTCGGCGGTTGCGAAAGGCAGCGTGTTTCGCCATGGGCCGTCAACCGGTTCGTCATCGAGCGTGACCATGGGGAGCGTCCTCCTCGACGGGCCCCATACCGGTCCGTCATTCGGTGTGGCGAAGGGTAGCGTGCTGTTGCCATGAGAGAAGCCCGTCAGGGTTGTTGGGCATGCGTTGAGATGACTGGCCACAAGGAGTTGATTATGACTGGCTATCTACGCGGTATCATCCTTGCTCTATCTTGCCTTGTCTGGGGATTGGTCGGAAGTCCATCGGCCCTGGCACAAGTGCCGTTCAACAGCGGCAGTACGGGAGTGTTGGGCGCTCTGAACCCGACCTCCAATACGGCCATCGCCCTGCCGCCGGACGGGGTCTTGAATTACACGACCGTGAACATTCCCGCCGGTGTCACCCTCACCTTTACCCCGAATGTGAGCAACACGTCGGCGGCCCTGTTGGCCTCAGGCGATGTCACGATTGCCGGAACCGTGAGTGTGAATGGGTTCGATGGGGTGCCTCAGTCGAGCACTGGTCCCACATTGAACGTCGGGGCCCTCGGTGGCCCTGGCGGATTTTCAGGGGGCAATGGAGGGCAGCGAGGGACCAATGACTCGGGAACGACTGGGCAAGGGCCAGGCGGGGGGCCGGGATGTGCGTCCAGCACGTGCAACAATGCTCCACAGGGACATGGCACCTATGGCGCCGATCTGTCCTTTGTGTCGCTCGTCCCACTCTTCGGCGGGTCCGGAGGAGGAGGAACTCGTGCAAATTCTACGTCGGGACAGACGATAGCCGGTGGGTCCGGTGGCGGCGGGGGCGGCGCGATTGTGATTGCGTCGTCAACCCAAATCACCATCAACGGAGCGGTGACGGCAAACGGCGGCAAAGGAGGAATGCTCGGTGCTAATTGCTCTTTTAATACGGTTGCCGGAAGTGGGAGCGGCGGCGCGATTCGCCTGGTCGCGCCACAGATTCTCGGTGCGGGGGCCCTGCAGGCCACTCCTGGCATCCAGCCGTCGTGTTTTTACAATTTGTCGAACAGTGGCCGTATCCGGGTCGAGGCCAACACATTGTCTTTCACCGGAACGAGTACGCCCGGTCTCTCGCCTGGCGCCCCGACCGGGGTGACAGCGGCCAGTGTGCCCCCGCTGATCAGCGCGCCGAGCTTGCGGATTGCCTCGATCGCCGGCGTGGCTATGCCGCCGGTTCCGATCGGGGCCGCCACAACACCGGATGTGACACTCCCGGTCGGAACTGGCAGTTTGGTCCCGGTCGTCCTGACCGCCAGCAATATCCCAGTGCCGACACTGTTCACAGTGCAGGTTCATTTACCAACAACCTCCAGCCCCATGGTGACGGTCACGAGCGGCGCCTCAAGTGGGAGTTTTGCCTCTTCCACTGCGACCGCGAATGTGACGCTCACTCCCAGCCAAGTCTCGGTTTTGATTGTGTATGCCAATTTCAACATCCCTCCGACCATTGCCCGTTTGTTCCCCCTCATTGACGGAGAAGAAGTGGACCACGTCATGATGGCAGTGGGACTTGGCGAAACTTCTTCCACTTCATTGGTGACCAAACATGGCAAGAAGGTTGATCTGGATCAACTCTCACGGGAGGATCAGCTGAGAGTCGCCACGGCATTCGAGGCCCTCCAGCATGCGGAGAACTAAGAAGGAGCGCACGATAGACTGGCAAATCAGGTCCCACCTTCTTGATCTTGATCTCGTTTCCTGTGCGATCTGCTTCCCGAACATCACGGTTGAGTCGTCTTGTCGTGGCATGCATAATGGCCGGCATGGATAGAAAAGATCTCCTCTCGCTCTATCGCCAGATGTTGTTGATCCGCCGGTTTGAAGAAAAGTCGGCGGAAATGTACGCCCTCGCCAAAATAGCCGGGTTCCTGCATCTCTATATCGGCGAAGAAGCGATTGCCGTCGGAGCGATCGCGGCGTTGCGGCCGGACGATTATGCGATCAGCGCCTATCGCGACCATGGGCATTGTCTGGCTCGAGGTTCTGATCCCGGCAAGGTGATGGCCGAACTGTTCGGTAAAGCGACGGGGTTGTGTCAGGGCAAGGGCGGCTCCATGCATCTGGTAGACCTCGCGCACCGGTTCATGGGCGGATACGCCATCGTCGGCGGACACATTCCGTTGGCCACAGGGTTGGCTTTCGCGACCAAGTATCAGAAGCAGGAGCTGGTGACCGTCTGTTTCTTCGGCGAAGGCGCCGTGCCGAGCGGCCAGGCGCATGAAGCCTTCAATCTGGCGGCCTTGTGGAAACTCCCGGTGATCTTCATCTGTGAAAATAATCGATACGGGATGGGCACGCCGGTGCATCGGGCGGTGGCGTTGTACGAGAACGTGGCGGAGGCGGCGCGTTCCTACGGCATTATGGCCGAGCGTGTGGACGGCATGGATGTGCTCGCGGTGCGGGCGCTGATGCGGACGGTGGTGGATCAGGTGCGTGCCGGGCATGGGCCGTTTTTCATTGAGGCGATGACTTATCGGTTCATGGGCCATTCGATGGCCGATCCCTCGCATGGCCATTACCGGAGTAAGGATGAAGTCGAGGAACATCGCAAGCGAGATCCGCTGGTGCTGCTGAAGCAGCAGATCCTGGATCAGGCGCTTTGTGTGGAAGCCGACTTCAAACCGCTTGAGCAGGAGGTCGGGGACATCGTGGCAGCGGCGGTGAAATTTGCCGACGAGAGTCCATTCCCGGATCCATCGGCTTTGCATGCCGACGTGATGGTGGAGGACTAGCATCACGATGTTGTTGTCCTACCGGGAAGCTCTCAACCAGGCGATGCGGGAAGAAATGCGCCGCGACCCGCGCATCTTTCTGATCGGCGAAGAAGTGGGCTATTACCAGGGCGCGTTTAAGGTGACCAAGGGGTTCGTTGAAGAATTCGGACCGCAGCGGGTGGTCGATACGCCGATTACCGAAGCGGGTTTCACCGGCTTGGCCATCGGGGCGGCTATGGCGGGATTGCAGCCGATCGTGGAGCTGATGACCATGAATTTCGGCATCGTGGCGCTGGATCAGATCGTGAACAACGCCGCCAAAATCCGCTACATGTCGGGCGGCCAGCTATCTGTTCCCATCGTGATTCGTGGCCCCGGCAGCGCCGCGCATCAACTGGGGGCGCAACATTCCCAAAGCCTGGAAGCCTGGTTCTGTCATGTGCCTGGCTTGAAGGTGGTCGCGCCGTCGACGCCAAGGGATGCGAAGGGGTTGCTGAAGAGCGCGATCCGCGACCAGAATCCCGTGATCTTTATCGAGGCGCAACTGCTCTACGGCACGAAGGGGGAAGTGACGGAAGGGGAGTACACGATTCCGCTCGGTCAGGCCGAGGTGAAGCGCGCGGGGGCGGATGTGACCGTCGTGGCCTATTCCAAGATGTTGCTGGTGGCGATGGAGGCAGCGGATCAGCTGAGTCGTGAGGGGCTCGATGTCGAGGTAATCGACCCGCGCACCCTCAAGCCCTTGGACCTCGACACGATCGTCACCTCGGTCCAAAAGACCGGGCGCCTGGTGATCGTCGAAGAAGGGTGGCGCTTTTGCGGACTGGGCGCGCAGATTGCCGACAGCATCTACACGGCGGCGTTCGATTACCTGGACGGCCCCATCGTTCGCGTGACCGGCGAGGAGGTGCCGATGCCGTACAGCCGTCCGCTGGAAGACGCCGCCATTCCGGATGTGCCGCGTGTGATCGCTGCCGTCAAGTCAGTCTGTGGTGCCGCATGAGGAGCGGTCGCCGTCTGGTCCGCGCCGGACTTCGAAGGTGGTCTGCATCCTGGAGGGGAATCCATGGCTAGTCGTGTGGTCATGCCCAAATTGACGGATACGATGGAAGAGGGCGTGCTGCTGGCCTGGAAGAAGCGCGAAGGTGATCAGGTGCACGCGGGCGAAGTGATCGCGGAGATCGAAACCGACAAGGCCGTCATGGATCTTGAAGCCTTTGCCCCCGGGATTTTGCGCAAGATTCTGGTGCGAGATGGTGAGACCGTGCAGTCCGGCACGTTGATCGCGGTGATCGCCGAGGCTGATGAAGACATTGCGTCGGCCTTGTCAGACGGTGTGACGGCCGCGCCGTCGATCGGCAATGGCGCCAAAACCGGCGCCGCGCCGGGAGTGGCCCCTGCCCCAACTGCAGCGGCGCGTCCTGAGGGTGCGCGTCCATTCGCCTCTCCGCGAGCGAAAGCCCTGGCCGCTGAACGGGGCATCGATCTTTCCGCCCTGACCGGCAGCGGTCCGGGCGGGCGAATTGTCGAAGACGATGTGGTTCAGGCGACCGCTCGGCCCGCGCAGGCACTGCCGGCCGGAACGGATCAGCCGTTGAGCCAGATGCGAAAAGCCATCGCCAGAGCGACGGTACAGAGCAAGGCGCCGGTCCCCCATTTTTATCTGACAGTCGAAATCGACATGGAGCAGGCGGAGCGGGTCCGCGATCAATTCAAACAGAGCCGTCAGACGCATCCGTCCATCACCGATCTGCTTATCAAAGCATCGGCGCTGGCGTTGCGTCGGCACCCGGAGATCAACGTCTCCTTTGCCGGCGACGCGATCAGACGGTTCGAGCAGATTGATATCGGGGTGGCCGTCGGCATGGAGGATGGTTTGATTACGCCGGTGATTCGAGACTGCGGCGCGAAAACGCTGGCCGAGATTTCGGCGGAGACCAAGTCGTTGATCGAACGGGCCAGGCAGAAGCGCTTGCAGCCGCAGGAATATACGGGGGCGACGTTTGCCATCTCCAATCTGGGGATGTTCGACGTGGATAACTTTATCGCGCTGCTCATGCCGCCCCAGGCCGCTGCGATCGCCGTGGGTGCTGTTCGGGATGTACCGGTTGTGACGAAAGGAACAGTGACCGCCGGACGACGGATGAAGGTCACGTTGTCGTGCGATCATCGGGCGCTCGATGGCTTGATGGGCGCGCAGTTTCTGAAAGAGTTCAAACGGGTGCTGGAACATCCGCAGGAGCTGGTGGCTCCGGTGGTAAAACCATGAGCTTCATTCGTATTGATGATGTGCGAAAGCCTGGCGTGGAATCTGCGACTGCTTTGAGTGATCAGCACTCAGCTGCTCAACCTCGCCGCCTGCCGCCCTGGTTCAAGGTGAAGCTTCAGACCGGTCCGGATTATCACGACATTCGCAAGACCATGGACCGGCTCAACCTCCACACGATTTGTGAAGAGGCGCGCTGTCCGAACATGTGGGAATGTTGGAACGCCCGCACCGCGACCTTTCTGATTCTCGGCGACATCTGCACGAGGCGCTGTCATTACTGCTCGGTCGCCACCGGCCGGCCGCATGAAGTGGATCGGGAAGAGCCGTTACGCGTGGCGGAAGCAGTCCAGGCCCTCAACTTGAGACATGCCGTGATTACGTCAGTGAACCGGGATGAATTGGATGACGGCGGCGCGTCGGTGTTTGCCGAGACGATTGGCCATATCCGGCGCTTGATCCCCAGCTGCACGATCGAGGTGCTCATTCCCGATTTTGAAGGCAATGAGACGGCGCTTGCCCTGGTCGCCGCCGAGAAGCCCAACATTCTGAATCACAACATCGAAACGGTGCGGCGCTTGTTCCCCTCGATCCGGCCGCAGGGGAAATATCAGCGGTCGATTGAGTTGCTGGGCCGGGCCAAGCAGATGGGCATGACGACCAAGTCGGGATTGATCGTCGGCATGGGCGAAACGACGGATGAAGCCAGGGAGGTCATGCGAGACCTGCGCTCAGTCGACTGCGACATCATGACCATCGGCCAATACCTCCAGCCAACAAAAGAGCATCTTTCCGTGGCGCGTTTCTACCACCCCGACGAATTCGCCGTCCTGAAAGAGGAAGGCTTAGCCCTCGGCTTCCGCCACGTCGAATCGGGCCCGCTGGTCCGTAGTTCCTACCACGCGGAACAACAGGTCCCAGGATGTTGAAAATGGCCTCCGCCGTCGTTCTCGCCCCGTTCAAGACCTCACCGTACGGCTCACATGTACGTCTCGGCCTTTCGCTCGCTGCGGCCTAGTCGGGCGACCATTTTGGACATCCTGTAAGTCGTTTTGGGTGACAGGCCATGGGTGCTCGATGGAGTAGATGGGGGGTAGACCTGCGTCTTGCGCTGTCAGTCCCTCACCGCTATGTCAACGAAAGATTTGGTTCCCCTGGTAAGTATCTGTTGTAAATGACCGGTTGTTCACTTGCACTCAACTGCAAGGTCGTGGTGCGGCGATTGTACCTCTGTCGCTCATGGGAGCTGCGACAATACCAGACGTACGATCAGCCACTAGGGCAAAGCTCGCCGACTTTCTTGTAGCCATCATCCAAAGTTCGCCCCATGGCCTGCACCTCATCGAATAAGCTGTTTTTCCGCTCGGGCCTCTGAACTCCTGCGGCTTAACCGATGCACACGACACAAGCAGAAGCACAGAAAGAGCGCTCCAAGCTCTCCTTGCATATAGCCTGATTGAGCCGCGCCCAACGAGTAAATTCGGCCTCGCGGGTCGAATGCTCGGCCGCATGGTTACCGTATCGGCTGGAACGACTCGCTAGGCCTAAGGTGAGGCGATGACCATTTTCTTGGGGATGTGTATTTCGGCCTTTCCATACCAATCAGCCCATGAATCGAGCAAAGAGGAACCTTGAATCTCGGAATAATTTTTTCCTGTGTTCCATGCTTCTAATCTGAGCCGTAGGCCTTCTCGGAAATACAATGAGTAATGCTTTGGCAGCTCGGGGTTTGCTTTTGCCAATGACTCGTCAGTGGTTTTCCGACTTAACTGATAAGCTTCCTCATATAGGCGCATCATTTCCTGCATCTGGCTTTTTGAAACAACACCTGGCCCCCTCGCGTTGCTAACAGAATGGGCTTTGGTCACCAATGCTATTGATCTAATAAACGATGTGACTGATACTTTGTCCATGTCATTCCATTGAGACGGGCTTCCGCAACCAGCGATAAACAGAATCACAAAAACCGATACAAACTTTGACATATTCCAACGCTCTTCTTGGCTAATGAATCCAGCTCGCGCACATTTCCGGTTCAAGACGCCAGCAGAGAAAGGTTACGGGGATAGCACTGAGGAAACCCACAGTTATCGCGCCACAATACTGATCTGTGCGGAATAGCCGAGCCTAGCAAGGAGTTGTTCGCAATCTTCCCATGCGAGCCCGAAGGTCCGGACGTCGGCGACACCAAGCCGTGCGATGACATCGCGAATAGCGGCGAAATGGGCGGGATCGAAGTCACTTGCCATCAGTGCCGATTCCGCCCACGCCACCAGGTCGGTCAGCGACAGATCGTGATGCAAATAGGCGGCAAGCTTTTTGGCTACGGCTTCGCGGGAGATGATCTCCATAGCAGCTATACCTTTCGATGGCCCAAGTCTACCGGATACTTGTGATGGACCTCAATCAAATCCCCTTTTGCATCGTAGACCTCCTGGTAGAAACGGAGCGTGACTTCATCGGATCCGACTTCTTTGACATATCGGACACGCCAGCCTGACCGGCTTGGAACATCGATCCAATACCGTCTTTCGCCGTCTGGCAGATCCTGCCACGTTGGAAACTTCCGCTCATTTTTCTCCCTCGTACCCACGAGGTGCATACTCGGAAAATTCACAAGAGGTGTCAAGGTCGGGATACCGCTTCCGCCTCTGATTGGCGCTGCTACTCATAATGCAACGCTTCGATGGGATTCATCCGCGAAGCTTTGTTGGCCGGGTAGAGGCCGAAGAAGATGCCCACGGCCAGCGAGAAGAGGAAAGCCACGGCCACTGCTTGCGACGAGATGATCGTGGGCCAGCCGATGAGGCGGGTGAGGAGTCGCGCCCCGGCGATGCCGAATATCACCCCGGCCACTCCGCCGATTGCCGTAAGGATGATTGCCTCGACCAGAAATTGCAGCAGAATGTGGGCGCGTTTGGCTCCGACCGCCATACGGATGCCGATTTCTCTCGTCCGTTCCGTGACCGAGACCAAGAGGATGTTCATGATCCCGATTCCGCCGACTACCAGCGAGATGGAGGCGATGCTGAGCAGCATCACCATCATCGTGCGGCTGGCTCCGGCGACCGTTTTGGCCACATCCTCCATGGTGCGGATCGTAAAATCGTTCTCCTCGGCCGGGTGAATCCGGTGTCGTGCGCGCAGGAGTTCTTTGATCTCCTCCACGGCAGCCGGGATGCTGTAGCGGTGCTGGGTGGCGACCATGATGATCCCGACGGTGCCCAGGAATTTCGTGCCCAGGACTTTTCGCTCTGCGGTGGTGAACGGCAGGACGACGATGTCGTCCTGGTCCTGTCCGGAGAGGGATTGGCCCTTGGACGAGAGGATGCCGATCACACGCAGCGGCACATTCTTGACCCGGATCTGCGCCCCGAGGACTTCCTCTCCGCGCTCGAACAGGTTGTCCGCGACGGTTTTCCCGAGCACCACGACTTTGGCGGCGGCGTCCTCATCCGCCTGGGTGAAGAAATTGCCGTCGGCCACAGGCCAGTTGCGAAGATCGGGAAAGGCGGTGGTGGTGCCGAGCGCGATGGTATTCCAATTCTTATGTTCGTGGATGACCTGGAGGACCGATCGGGAAGCATAGGTGACAAGGCTGATATCGCCGATCCGTTTTTCGATGTCGCGCGCATCGTCCACGGTGAGCGTCGAGACCGAGCCGAGTCCGCCGCGGACGCCGCCCGTCGTGGTGGCGCCGGGGATGATAATGAGCACATTGGTGCCGAGGCTGGCGATCTCACGCTGGACCGAGGCGGTCGCGCCCTGTCCGAGACTCACCATGCCGACGACGGCGCCGACGCCGATGACAATGCCGAGCATGGTCAACCCTGCGCGGAGCGGATTACGCCGCAGCACACGTAGGGCGGATTGAATGGTCAGCCAGAGAAAGCTCATAGAACTTGTGAAAGCTTATCGCGTATGGCTGGTAGCCTATGGCATAAGCAATGCGAAGAGCTGTTGGCAGCTACCCCATAACGTATGGTCCGGAAAATACAGGTTCTTCACTCGTGCTATACGCCATAGGCCATGAGCTATCAGCTCCGCTTCTACCTGATCTTCGGCCCGAACTCAAAGCCAGGCGGGAGTTTCTCCTGGGCGCTGTCTTCTGCCGACGCAATCCCCACGATGGCGGCATCGCCCTCGCGCGCCTCGCCGGTCGTAATTTCTGTGAACAGCGAGTCGGCAATACCCGTGCTGATCGGTGCCGCCCGCACACGACCTGTTGGCTCCAGCACCCACAGCTGCGCCGTCTTGCGATCCACCGGCACGCCGGGCATACGAAATCGTAAGGCCGCGTTGGGGGCACGGAGCGCATCTTCGTTGCGCGCCGTCACGATGGTGATGTTGGCCGTCATGCCGGGTTTGAGTTTGAGCTCGGGGTTTTCGACGGAGATGATCACGTCGTAGGTGACCACATTTTGGATGCTGACCGGAGCATTCCGGACCTGCGTCACGACCCCGTGAAAAAACTCACGCGGGTACGCATCCACACGAAAGTCGGCGGAGGTGCCCTCGCTGACGCCGCCGATATCCGATTCGCTGACATTGGCGATGACCTGCATGCGGGTGAGGTCCTGGGCGATCACGAAGAGGGTCGGGGTTTGAAAGCTGGCGACGACCGTCTGCCCTTCCTCCACGTTACGGGAGACGACGGTGCCGTTGACCGGCGAAATAATCGTGGTGTAGCCCAGGTCCAATTCCGCAGAAGAGAGGGTGGCCTTGGCTTGGTCGACTTGTGCCTGAGACAGATCCACCTGTGCTTCGGCATCGCGATAGTTGGTTCTCGACAGATCCAGATCCGACTGGGCGACGAATTGTTGCTCCCGCAGCGCCGCCATGCGATCGAGTTCGAGTGTCCTCTGCGCGAGCATGTTCCGGGCTTTGGCCAATGTGGCTTTGGCGCTTTTGAGGGCGGCTTTGGCCTGGCTGACCTTGGCTTGATAGGGTTTCTGGTCGATGGAGGCGAGGACCTGGCCTTCCCGCACGATGGAGTTAAAGTCGGCGTAGATTTTCGCGATCTTGCCGGAAACCTGACTGCCGACCTGCACTGAGATGACGGGGTTCACGGCTCCCGTGGCTGTGACCAGCGAGGTGATCGGGCCACGGTCGACGGGGAGGGTCTTATAGCGACCGGCAACCGGGTCATTGGACCACCAATGCCACAATCCAAGAGCCAGGATCGCCAGAAGTCCCACCGTCGCGAGTAGGAGCGGCACCCGTCGCTTTCTGTCAGGAAGGGGGCTCGCGCCGACTCTGACAGGAACCTGATCATGGCCCTGACCTTGCACTACCGGAACGGGAGCCAGCATGACCGGTGCCGGGCGGGTGGTTTGCCGCGGGTCCTGTTCCGAGTGATCTGCTGCCATCAACGACCTCCCGTCTCGCCAGGGAAGACGCAAGAGAAGTGCCGTTGAGGAATGGGGCCACAACTCGATGAAGTGGCGTGCTCGCCTCATAGGCGTGGTGGCTCGAAGATTGGTCTGCGAGTGACGCTGGGGCATTTCGCGACAGCAGGCGGCAATGACCTGCGGCAGGACGCCCCTTGACCGCTCGGGAGTAAGCCGATTAGGCTGTGCGCGCACTCGCTGGAGAGCCGGTCCGATGAGAGGAGCACGTGAGGGAGCTGTATGACTGAGGAATGGGGCGCGGTCTTGGTGGTCGACGATGATGCCGACATGCGCAGCCTGCTGTGCGATGTCTTGCAGGGCCGCGGGCATCAATGCACGGGCGTCGGCAGCGGTGCCGACGCGCTTCAGCGGCTGAGCGAGGAAGACTATGCCGTGGTCCTGACCGACCTCCGCATGAAAGGTATGTTAGGTACCGAGTTGTTGGCGGAGGTGAAGCACCGCTATCCCGATATCGGCGTGATCCTGATGACGGCCTTCGGATCTGTGGAGACGGCGGTCGAGGCAATCCGGCATGGCGCCAGCGACTATCTGACCAAACCGGTGAAAACCGAGGAACTGGTGCGGGTGGTCGAGCGCGCGATTCGGGAAGCGGCGCTCCGGCGCGAAGTCAGCCGGCTGCGGAAAGAGGTGCATAAGGAGTACAGCTTTCATCAGATTCTCGGTAAGAGCAAGCCGATGCAGGCGGTCTTCGATCTGATTCGACGCGTGGCCGACAGTCCGACCAACGTGTTGATCACGGGAGAGAGCGGGACGGGGAAAGAACTGGTCGCCAAGGCCATTCATTACAACAGCGACCGGCGGGATGCGCCGTTTGTCCCGGTGAACTGCGCCGCGATCCCTGAACAATTGCTGGAAAGTGAACTCTTCGGGCACATGCGCGGCTCGTTTACAGATGCCAAAATGGACAAGCGCGGGCTCTTTGAAGAGGCACAAAAGGGCACGTTGTTTCTGGATGAAATCAGCGAACTTCCGCTCATGCTCCAGGCAAAACTCCTGCGCGCCATTCAGGAACGGGAAATCCGTCGCGTGGGGGCGACCAAGTCTATTCCCGTGGACGTGCGTATTATCGCCGCCACGAACTTGAACCTTGCCGAAGAAGTGAAGAATAAGCGATTCCGCGAAGATTTCTACTATCGCCTCAATGTGATCGAGTTGCGGCTCCCCCCGCTGCGCGAACGTCGGGAGGATATTCCGATTCTCGTGGATGCGTTCTTGAAGAAGTGCGCCGGCAGCAGAGGCAAACAGGTCAAGGGGATCAGCGAATCGGCTCTCGCCATGCTGGCCGACTACGCCTGGCCGGGGAATGTGCGGGAGTTGGAGAACGTCATTGAGCGGGCCGTCACGCTGAGCCATGGGGACATGATCGGCGCGGACGACTTGCCGGTGCAGGTGCAAGGCTCCCGAGGCGATCGCCGGATTCTCGATGAAGCCGCGGAACGCACCCTGCCGTTGCACGAAGTGGAAAAAGAGTACATCGTGAAAATTTTGGAAAAGACGGGCGGCAACAAGTATCAGGCCGCGCATGTCCTGGGTATCGACCGGAAGACTCTGTACCGGAAACTCGCTGAAATCGAAGGCAAACCACACTCAGACGCGTAGCTTCACCGTCTCACCCTCGCGCTGGGAGCCATCGGCGTGCAGCCCCTTCATCAGAAATCTCCGCGGTTTGAATACGGCGTTCCATTGCTGCTGACGGTCGGGATCTTCGTCCTGGATCTGTCGGCGCCCGCCGGGATCGACCTGTGGCTGCTCTATGCGATTCCGTTCATTCTGATCGCGGCTTCCTCACTCGGGCAGGTTTCCCGCTATTTTATGGGGCTGGTGGCGTTGCTGGCGCTGATCGGCCCTCTTGCGTCCTCCGCCGGCTCTCTGCCGCTTTCCTCATGGCTCAATCGTCTGCTGGGCATCGGGATCATGGGGGCCGTGGCTGCATTGGTGACCGGTCGCCCGCTTAGTCCGGATAGGCCGGACGTGGGTCCCGGCCGGATGTCTCAGGCACTCACGACCGCGCGGGCTGAGCCACATCAAACTGAGGCCGCAGAGGCTCTAGCGGCGGAAGCGCGTATCCGGGCTGAAGCGGCGGTGGTGGGTGCCGAGGCGGGACAACGTCGTGCTGAAGCAGAAATGCAGGGGGAGAAACTGCGCTTTGAAGGCATCATTCGCTCGGCCATGGATGCCATTATCACCATCGACGAAGGGCACAAGATCGTGCTGTTCAATCAGGCGGCTGCAAAGATGTTTCAGTGGAGCGCCGAGGAAGTGTTGGGACGGCCGCTGGATCGACTGCTTCCCGAGCGTTTCCGCAGCGCCCATGATGAGCATATCCGGGCGTTCGGCCGTTCCGGTATCACGACGCGCCAAATGGGCGCGCTGGGCATGGTGATGGGGGTCCGGGCCGACGGAGAGGAATTTCCGATCGAAGCCGCGATCTCGCAGATCGCGGTGGAAGGGACGCGGTATTACACCGTCATCCTCCGCGATATTACCGAACGCAAACGGCTCGAACAGGAGCTGGCGGAACGCGAGGCCCTGTTACGGGCGATTATTGAGACCGAGCCCGAATGTGTGAAACTGCTCAACCTGGATGGAACCGTCCGGACCATCAACGCCGCAGGCCTTGCCATGATCGAGGTGATGAGCAGTGCCGACATCATCGGACGGGATGTGTGCCATCTGGTCACCGCCGAGTTTCGAACGATCTACCGTGAGCTGGTCCGTAAGGCAGGGCGAGGGGAAGCGGGGCGATTGGAGTTTCAGATGGTCGGTCTTCTGGGGACTCACCGGTGGCTGGATATGCATGTGGTGCCTCTGCGATCAGCCGATGGCACCATTACGGCGGTTTTGGGTGTGACGCGCGATGTGACCGAGTGGAAAAAGGCCGAGGCGTTGCTGCGCCAAAGCGAAGACCGGTATCGCCGGCTGTTGGCGGTCTTGCCGGATGCCATCCTGGTTAACCGGGAGAACCGGATCATCTTTACCAACGAACAGGGCCTTCGGTTGTTCGGGGCCCGGTCGGGAGAGGAGATTCTCGGCAAGTCGCTGTACGACCTGGCGCATCCCGACTACCACGAGTTGATCGGTGAACGGATCCGGCATCTCCTGGAGCCCGGTAACACGGTGCCTGAGGTCGAGGAAAAGATCGTGCGGTTGGACGGGGTGAGCGTGGATGTGGCTGTCAGGGCCGCCCGGTTCCAGGATGAAGAGGGGTTCGGCATACTGGTCGTCTTGCGGGATATTTCGATGCGCAAAGCGGCCGAGCAGAAGTTGCGGGAGAGTGAAGAGCGGCTTCAAAGTTTATTGGGGGCGATGGAGGACGTGATCTGGTCGTCGTCGCTGGATCTGTCCACGCTGTTTTATGTCAGTCCGTCTGTGCTGGAGATCTATGGACGCCCGACCGACGCGTTTTTGGCCCGGCCCTCGTTATGGCTGGAGGTCGTTCATCCCGACGATCGCGTGATTGCGGAACAGGCGAGACAGGCCCTCTTGACCATGGGGGAGTTCGATGTGGAGTATCGCATCGTCAGGCTCGACGGCGACCTGCGTTGGCTGCATGACCGCGGGCGGGTCATCAAGGATGCCGAAGGCCGTCCGTTGCGGATCGACGGCATCGCCAGCGACATCACGGAGCGGAAGCGCCTGCAGGCGCAACTCCGTCGGACGGAGCGCGTGGCCGAACTGGGAACCGTGGCATCCGGCATGGCGCATGAGATCGGCACACCCATGAACGTCATTTTGGGCCGGGCCGAATATCTGATGGAGCGAACGAAGGAGGAGCCGGTCAGGAAGGGGCTTCAAACTATCGTCAGTCAGGTCGAGCGAATTACGCGGGTGATGAATCAGTTGCTGGCGTTTGCCCGGCGACGTCCGGTCGAGCACCGCGCCTTGGACTTGCGCCAGACCATCGAGGACAACCTGGAAATTTTCCAGGAACGCCTGTCTCACAGCAACATCCGCGTGGAAACCTCGTTCGCCGACGCCTGCCCGTTGGTGCATGCCGATGCCGATCAGATGAGTCAGGTCCTGATCAACCTGGTGATGAATGCGATCCATGCGATGCCCGGGGGAGGGGTCTTGAAGCTGGCACTGGCGCCGGACCGAGACATGGTCCGGTTGTCGGTGGCGGATACCGGTCACGGGATGCCCCGGGACGTGATCGCCAAGGTGTTCGACCCGTTTTTCACCACCAAGGAGTTCGGGAAGGGAACCGGGTTAGGTCTGACGGTGGTGAAGGGCATCATTGAGGAACACAGCGGAACGATCGAGGTGGAGAGTGAACCTGAGCGGGGGACGACCTTCACCGTTTGCCTACCGATAGACAAGAGCTGATAGCGTATGGCATCTAGCTTATGGCTGGGATTGAACAGCCCTTGGGAATGGTTGGACTCTTTTCTTCGCTCGTGCCATACGCCATCGGCTATTCGCCATACGCTCTGCTCGTCCCGTTGTGGCGCTTCGGGACAGGGCTTTTTCAGAGGGTGGGGTCTTTCTCGCCAGAGGCCGGTTCATGCACCTACTGGTTGGAAAAACCTTCGCGTCCAGTTGTCCAGTGAATACAAGGAGTTGCTCGCTTTCACGCGCCGGCGCGAGTGGCACATGGTTTGCGTTGTGTTGTCCCCATGGTGACCTATTCCGAGGGTTCGAACGTGGACAGTCGAACACCAGCCGTATTACTGGTGGTGGAAGACGATAAGGATATGCGGAGCTTGCTCTGCGATGAGCTGTGGGGAGAGGGATACCAATTGCGCGAGGCCAGCAACGGGGAAGAGGGGCTGGCTGCGGTCATACGAGCGGCTCCCGATCTGATCGTGACCGACTTGAAAATGCCGGCCGGCGGTTTCGACTATGTCCATCGATTGAGAAGCTGTGTGCCCGGTTGTCCGATTATCGTCATGACCGCCTTTGGTGATGCCCAGACCAAGGACGAGGCGATAAAGAACGGCGCGACGGCCTACTTCGACAAGCCGGTCAGGCTATCGGAGCTCAAAGCGACGGTCAAGCAACTCCTGCAACATCCCGGAGGCCGGCCAGAGGATGGACTGCTGCACTGAACATGGGCGGTTGATACGTGTTTTCGCGAGGTCTCCCCCAAGGGGGGAGGGTTGTCTTCGTAGTCGTGGGCGTAGTACAAATAGGGCCTCTACAGTGTAGAAAGGCCCCTCGTGGTTCCCATAGAAATGAGGAGTGATGAGATGGCCGGATCTCACTCACAGGTAACGCCCCTTTCCCCCTTCGCCGATCCGATTTTGGCCGCTCGTTTGGAAGCGTTGAAGCAATTGGCTGACGGGCTGACGGACCGCGTCGCCGTGATAGATCGAGAACTCAACGTGGTCTATGCCAATGACGCCGCGTGGGCGCACTCCGGCGAGCCGTCTGCGGTCGCCAAGCCGGCCAAGTGTTTTCAGTCCTTCGTTCAAATGACAGACCCCTGCGGGACCTGTCCGGCTGAGTCGGTTTTTAAGACGGGGGAAGTACTCACGGTCTCCTGCAACACGTCGGGCGATGGGACTGCCTGCGGCATGCACCAGGCGTTTCCGCTCGTCTCCTCGACAGGAGAAGTGGCCTCGGTCCTCGTGCTGTTTCACAAGCGGTCGGAGCCGCTCAGTATTCCAGCGGCGCTGTCGCAGCAAAGGCCTGGCCGATCGCGTCCGGAACGGACCGAATCGAGATTGGGCGATCTGGTCGGTGCGAGTCCGGCCATGAATCAGCTGTTTGAAATGATCCGGTTGGTGGCCGACAGTTCGGCCACGGTGTTGATCCAGGGTGAAAGCGGCACGGGAAAGGAACTCGTGGCCCGGACTATTCACCAGACGAGCTACCGTCGCGACAAGCCGTTTGTGGTGGTCGATTGCGGGGCGCTCCCGGAAACGTTGCTGGAGAGTGAGCTGTTCGGCCATGTCAAAGGCGCCTTTACCGGAGCGGCCGGGGCCAAGCCCGGTCTGTTCGAAGAGGCCGACGGTGGCACGATCTTTCTGGATGAGATTGCCGATACCTCTCCGACCTTCCAGGCTAAACTTCTTCGCGTCTTGCAAGAAGGCGAGATTAAGCGAGTCGGCGGGACGCAGCCGGTCAAGATCGATGTCCGTGTCATTTCTGCCACCAACAAGGATCTGACCGATTTGGTCAAGGCGAAGGCGTTTCGTCAGGACCTCTACTATCGGCTGGCCGTGTTGCCTGTTCATTTGCCTCCGCTCCGTGACCGAAGGGTGGACATTCCCCTCTTGGTCGAAAAATTTATTGCCGACTCCTGCCAGCGGCATCGGCAGGACCTGCGTCAGGTGAGCGAAGAGGCCATGCGTGCCTTGACCGCTGCGCCCTGGCCCGGGAATGTTCGTGAGCTGCAGCATTATATCGAGCGAGCCGTGGTGACCACGACCCATACGGAGCTGACCTGTGCGGATCTGGTCGAACTGGGGAGTCACCCTCAGGATACCGACCTCAGGACGGTCGGCCGGGGCGCGGCGCGACAGGCCGAGCGGGCTCGTATCCTGCAGGCATTGCAGCAGACCTCCGGGAATCGAGTGCAAGCGGCCCGTGTGCTCAAAATCAGTCGGGCCAGTCTCTACAACAAGCTGCACGAGCTCGGCATTCAGTAGTTCGGACAAGAGAGCCTGGCTTCAGGTCCCTCATCCGCTCCCTGCATCCATTCAAATCCTCTTCAGAATCAGTCCGATGACTCTTCCTTTCGCAACCGTGGAGCGAGGTGGCTGTCCCGTATTGCCCCAAAAATCATGATTTGATGTCCATCTATTTAGACAGTCTAAGTAGTTGTATTTTAAGTGTTCATGTCGGTATCGAGGTGTGCTGTCTAATCGTCTGGAAAACTGTGGCATTTCACGCCCGGTTAATTTTTCCTACATCATTGCCTAACACCTTCATAACGCGTGCAAAATCCTGTGAGTGAGAAATTCCACTAGTGGGCACATCAATTGCGTTGTAGCCGCAGTGCTGGTGAAGGTGCGGGTGATTAGGACCGGCCTCCGAATGACCTGCTCCCTCGAACTTTGAGGACATCCTTCACCAGCCCTTTTTCCTTTTGGGAGCGTTTCGTGGAGGGAAAAAGGAGAGGCCGGAGGAGCCGGGGTCCTGCCTGACGGAGGCCGGTCACACGACCACGCTTTTTAACCACTCCCGCGGAAGGGCGCGGGATTATCAAGGAGGGAGGCCGACATATGAGGTCTTCAGTGCATGTGTCAAAGCGCAGGCGCATCAGTCGCAAGGCGATGCTGAGCCTGCAGGCGGCGCTGCTATCGGGCAGTTTGCTCGCGGCGCCGTGGGTATTTGCGGCCGGGCCGGGCGATCAGTCGCATGATGGACATGCGACGCCTGTCGCCATGCCGGGCTGGACCCAGACCCTGAAGGGTCAGACCGTGGTGGAAAACGCCATGGAGGGTCGTGCCGGGAATGCAGAAAAGATGGAGATGCAGCACCACCGCCTGATGGAGAAGTTGGAACAACAGGCGCAGACGGACGCGAAGGCGCAGCAGACTTCCGGTGCATTCAACGAAATGTCGATGATGCACCAGTATATGGGACAGGACGGGAGCAGCTTCCTGCTGGCGTCCGATTCGTCGAAGGGCGAACCGGTGATGACGTCAGGGGGGAAATGTCCCGCCAATGCGCCGGTGAAGAAGTACGACGTGTCGATGATCAACATCGAAATCAGCTTGAACCGCTGGCTCGACTTCTATCCCGGCTATATGTACGTCCACACCGGGGAAATCGACAAGGTTCGCGCTGAGGAAACCAAGAACAAGGAAGCGCGCGAAAAGGACGGATTCGATCCTGGCGCGGTGACGACCGGCAACCAGGGCGATGCGATTCAGCCGCTGGTGCTTCGTGCCAACCAGGGCGATTGCGTCAAGATGACGCTGCGCAATCAGATGGAGGGTGAGGACGGTAGCTTGGTCATCGCAGCTTCCAGCATGATCGTAAGCGCCACCGGGAAGCCTGCGACGACGACGAACCCGGACACGGTAGTCTCGCCGGGCAAGGCGCAGGAGTTCGAATGGTACATCCATCCGCAGATGCAGGAAGGTGTGCGGCAGTTCCACTCATGGAGTCATGATCGCGAGTTGACGGTGTTGGGCCTCTTCGGTGCCTTCATCGTCGAACCGAAGGGCTCCAAGTACCTCGATCCGCTCGGAACGGGCGCCGCGCCCGAGATCGACGGTGGATGGGAGGTCATGATCGACAACGGATCCGGACCGGACTTCCGCGAATTCGTGCTCTTCTATCACGAGATCGGCGACGAAGCGTTCCGTCCGCTGAACAAGAAGGGTGACTTCTTGCCGCAGCGCGATCCGTTGACCGATGCCTATCGTCCGGGTGGCCGCGCGATCAACTATCGCAGCGAGCCGTTCGGCATCGATCAGATGCACTTGCAGCATGAATATTTCGGCTTCGAAGATGAGTCGCTGGCCTACAGCGCCTACACCTTCGGTGACCCGCCCACCACGGTGGCCCGTGGCTACCTCGGTGATCCGGTCAAGTGGCGTTTGGTGCATGGTGGATCGGAAGTGTTCCACTCCCACCATCCGCACAGCGGCACCATCCGTTGGCAGCGCAGCCCGCGTGCCGATCAGGAAGAGCATTGGTTTAAGGGACAGGACGGTCCGGTGAAGTATCCGGTGGTCCGGACGAAGTCCGATCGGGTGGACGTGGAAGTGGTTGGTCCGTCCGAAGCGCTCGACCTGGAACCGGAATGCGGCGGCGGTGGCTGTCAGCACCTGGCCGGCGAGTTCCTCTATCACTGCCACGTCGCGCACCACTATGTGGCGGGCATGTGGGGGTACGGCCGGTTCTACAATACGTTGCAGGTCGGTGCAGCGCATACCGACACGATGCCGGATATGCGTGAGTTGCCGGATCGTCTGGGCCGTATGAAGCAGGGTGTTTCGTCGGATAAGTTGATCGGCAGCACGGTCGACTGGTTCGGCAAGACCTTCAAGATCGTCGACAAGAGCCAGAAGACGAACTGGAAGTCCGATCCTGTGATCGTGAACATCAAGGATTGGGTCGAGATGTTTGTTCCGGCCCAGGGTCAGCCGGGCCACACCAATGATGAAAAGGGCCAGATCATGGCCTACGATTCGACGGTGTGGGACTGGAAGTGGGACGGCAACATCGCTCGCGGTGAGCGGGAAAGCACCGCTCCGAATCCGAAGTATACGTGGGCCGCGAAGTGGGATGACAGCACCAGACCGGCGATCCTGTTCGATCCGACGACAGGGAAAATGGCCTGGCCGTTGTTCAAGCCGCACTTCGGCAAGCGCGTGCCGTTCTCGGCGAACCACAGCGGTGCGCCATGGTTGGAGCCGATTCACCAGGATGCCAACGGTGAGCGGACCTCCGAGCCGGCGATGCCGGGCGAACAGGGCCGTTGGAGCCTGTGCCCTGACAACGCCAATCGGAAGCATTACAACATCCACTTTGTCCGCATGCCGATCACCTTGGCCAAGAAGCAGGGGAAAGAGCCGGCCATGGTGGACAAGGACGGTCTGATCTACGTCCTTCACGAAGAAGAGCGTTTGACCAGAGCCAATGACGATCTGAAACTGCCCGCCGTCATCCGCGCCAACGTGTATGACTGCGTGGACTTGTTGTTGACCAGCGAATGGGACGACGACGATTACACGAACTTCCAGTCGTCCAAGATCAACATCCATCCCCACTTCTTCCAGTTCGACACCGGGAACTCAGACGGTGTGATCTCCGGGATGGAGTATGAAATGTCGGTCCGGCCGTTCACCATGTGGGGGAAGAAGACCAAGCATGGATTGCCGGCTCCGATGGTTGCGAAGCTCACGGGCGAGGCGAAAGCCGGCGCCACCGCTATGAAGATCCAGATGGCACCTGGCGCGGCATTGTTCCATCCCAACACGGAACTGATGGTGGGGATGGATTGCTTGGAGAAGGGCAACGATCCAGCGGCGTCACTGCCGCGGGATAAGAGCTGTCAGGAAGTCGTTCGTATCAAGGAAATCAAGGGCGATCAAATCACGTTCTTCAAGCCACTGAAGCACAACCACCCGGCGGGCGATCTTGTGTCGCCGGAGTTCGTGCGGTACCGGTGGTGGGTGGACGTGGATATGGGAACCGTGTTCTGGCATGACCACGCGTTCGGCGCGACGACCTGGCCCCATGGCGGGTTCGGCGTGACGATCGTGGAGCCGTTCGGGTCCACCTATCATGATCCGAAGAACGGCAAGTTGGTGTATAGCGGTCCGATCGCGGACATTCACAGCAACGAGCCGATCGGTGCCGGTGTCAGCGGCAGCTTCCGTGAGTTGATGGTCTCCATCCACGACACGGTGCCGCACACGGTCAACGTCATCGAAGCCGGCAATCCTCCCGGACAGCCGATCGAAGTGGCGTTGGAAGCAGGAAAGACGGTGTCCTTCCAGATGCCGGACAAGATCCTGAATGCGCCGAACAAGTACATCAACGGCGGGACGCACACGACCGGTAGCGGTTTCAACTTCCGCGCGGCTCCGTTTGCACAACGCCTGTCCAACAATCCGGACACCTCGAAGCTGTTCAGCAGCGCGATCCACGGTGATCCGGGCACGCCGCTCTTGCGGGCGTACACGGGCGACACCATGGTGTTCCGCCTGTTGCATCAGCTGATGAACGAATCCCACGTCTGGACGATCGCCGGACATACCTTCCTCACGGAGCGGTATGCCCCGGAGGCCAACCGGAAGAACTCGATTCACGTCGGGATCGCCGAGCGGTACGACCTCGTCACCAAGGCGGGTGGATTCCAGGGTATGCCGGGTGACTACATCCACTTCAACGGCAGAACGTCGCACTTCGCCGAAGGTGGATGGGGCATCATCCGCGTGCTCGATAAGGAAGTGGCGGACTTGAAGCCGCTGCCCAGGGGGACCAATCCTCTCGGGATCCCGGCGACTCCCAATTCCGTGTGTCCGTCGGATGCTCCGGTGAAGAGCTTCAACGTCGTGGCGTTGGATCGCCCGATGAAGCTCAATCCGAAGGCCCCGGATGCGATCGAGGTGGATTTCGAGCGGAAGATCGAAATGACCATGCCGGAAGGCAAGATCTTCGCGCTGGAGGAAGAAGCCGCGACCGTCGCGGGCAACGTGATGCCGAATCCGCTCACGCTGCGCGCCAATCTGGGCGATTGCCTCAAGGTGAATCTGAAGAACAAGATGAAGGCGAGCCGGGCGTCGTTCTTTGCGCCGGGTCTGGCCTTCGATCCGAAAGACAGCCAGGGCTTGAATGTCGGCAACAATGCCGGCGATCAGACCGTGGCTCCGGGCGAGAGCCGCACCTACACCTATTACGCGCATCCTTCCAACAAGGAAACGACGTCGTTGGTGTGGGACGGTGGCAACATCGTCGTCAATCCGCGTAACGGATTGTACGGCGCGATCGTCATCGGTCCGAAGGGATCGCAGTATCGTGATCCCGTCACCGGTGCCGATGTGTCACAGAAGAACGTGTGGCGGGCCGACGTCATCGTCGACACCACCCTTTCTGAAAACGCCGGCAAGCGGAACTACCGTGACGTGGCCCTCTTCTTCCAAGACGAGGACAACATCATCGGAACCGCGTTCATGCCCTATGTGCAGAACGTGGCCGGTTTGACGTCGGTGAACTACCGCGCTGAACCGTACAAGTTCCGCGAGGAACAAGGGTGCTCGTTGGGCAAGATCTTCCAGCCTTGCGCGGTGGATAAGCCCGAAGATCCCGTCACGCCTCTGATCGAGGCGCACGCGGGTGATGCGCTCCGTATCCATGTGATCGGGGCGAACAGCGAGCAGAACGGCATGTTCAGCGTCGAGGGCCACGAGTGGCCGATCGAGCCGTACATGGCGGGTGCCGACATGATCAGCGTGGTGGAATACGCCGGGTCTGAGACCCTCGATGTCTTCATCCGTGGCGGTGCGGGCGGACCGTATCGTCAGGTGGGCGACTTCGTGTGGTCGAATGCACGGCTGCCCTACACGCAGTCCGGACAGTGGGGCTATCTGCGTGTGTTGCCGACCGGCGATGCGCGGATTCAGCCTCTCAGCGCAAGTGGAGCGGGTGCACGTCAAGCCGAAGTGCTGCCCGAGCCGCAGGCGATTCCGACTGCCATGAAGTAAGCGGGTCAGTCATGGCGTAACACCGGATGGGGGAGCTGCCTGTATCACGCAGCTCCCCCATCTGTATTTTAAGTCTCGGGGGAAGAAAAACGTGATGGCTTCCCTGTATGATCGATGGTATCAGTCGATCGCACCATGGACCAATCACAGAGGAGGCCGGACGTGACACTGGGTACTACAACGAAGCGTCAGCAGCAGGCGATGAAGAAGAGTTGTTTCGGGTGGGTCTTGGGGTTGGCTACGGTTGCTCTCGCATCGTCTCTCGCGAGCAGTCCTGTGTCAGCCTATGAAGAAGTTACTGTATCGGATGGCGGGACACTGACGGGGATCGTGAAGTTGGAGGGGACAGTCCCGAAACCGAAAGGGTACAACCTCACCACACTGCCGGACCCGTTCTATTGCGGGCGCATTTCCGACGGGGAAGGCTGGCGCATTCTGCAACCGTTCAACGTCGGACCGAGAGGCGAGTTTCGTGAAGTCGTCGTGTATCTGGAGGGGATTGAGAAGGGAAAACCGTTCGCTGAGAAAGAAGTGCCGCAAATAGAGGCGAAGGATTGCCTGTTCCTGCCGTTTACGACCGTCGTGCGGGACGATCAGTCGGTCACGGTCGTCAACATGGATCCGGTGATGCACGACATTCAGGCCTATGAAACGTCGAATTTGGGCGCGCGTGTTCTGTTCAACGTGCCGCTGCCGATGAATCCGCAGCATCCGCGCAATTTCAAGGACCGTACCGAGGCTGGGATGTATCACAAACACATGGCCGGTCCGCCGATGAAAGAGTTGGTGAAACTCAGCAAAAACCGCCGGATCTTTGTCATGCAGTGCGGTTTCCATGCCTACATGGAGAGCTGGGGCGTGGCTATCATGAATCCCTACTTTGCCAAGACGGACGAACAGGGCCGGTTCACCATGACCGATGTGCCGCCGGGCACCTATAAGTTGGTCGTCTGGCATCCCTATATCAGGACGGCGACGGAACAAACCGTCACCATCGGTCCGAAGGGCACCGTTGAGGCCATGATCGGGGTCCCGGCGCCGACCGGGCGGCTCTATGCCAATGAGGTCCTGGACCATGCGTATGCCCGCTATAACGTGACCGAGGAAGCGAAGAAGGAAATCGATCCGCTGGTCAAAAAGCAGGGTCATTGAAAGGGGACGGAAGCAGTCAGCAATCGGCAGTCAGTCTCTGATTGCGGGGGCTGACTGCGGAGAGCTGAAAGCCGAGCGGCCATGACCAGAACAGTAAGCATCAACATCGTGATGGCAGCGGTGCTCTTGATGAGCGTGCTGCCTCACGGCCTTGTTCATGCCGACCATGAATTGCCGAAGCCGCCGCCGCTCTGGTCCCCGCTCGATGATGTCGAGCGGCTGGCGTTGATCGAGGCGCCGGACGGGATGGTGCCGGTGCCGGCCGGCCCGTTTCTGATGGGTAGCGATCCGAAGTTCGATCGGGCCGCGGGGCCGCAGGAGCTGCCTCAGCACCAGGTCTATGTGGATGCGTTCAGCATCGACCGCTACGAGGTCAGCAACGTGAACTATCTGCGGTATGTGTTGGCAACCGGCGCGGCCTGGCCGCATTACTGGAGGGCACAGCCGTTCCCGGAGAAGATGGCCAAACATCCGGTGATCGGCGTGACCTGGCGGGAAGCCGATGCCTATTGCCGCTGGCGGGGGGCTCGTTTGCCCACCGAGGCCGAATGGGAGAAGGCGGCTCGTGGTGAAGACGGACGGATGTTTCCCTGGGGCAATGAGCCGGCCGGCTGGATCAAGAGCAACATTGCCCATTCCGGTTCGAAGCGCGGCGCTAAGTATCCGCCGCTCGCGAATGTGGATCGTTACGACAACGGCGTGAGTCCTTACGGGGTGCATCAGCTTGCCGGCAATGTGAGTGAGTGGGTCTCTGATTGGTTCGATCCGGAGTATTACCGGCGCCAGGGGAATCGCAATCCCCAGGGGCCTGAATCCGGGCAGGACAAAGTGTTTCGCGGAGGATCATGGAATGAAGATCCCGAGGTGGCCCGGTCGGCCGGGCGTAATGCTGGGGGGCTGGATCACTGGAGTTATTTGACAGGGTTTCGTTGCGCAACATCAATCACAGCGAGCAGTCAGCTATCAGCCGTCAGCCAGGAGCTGTTGCTGAAAGCTGATCGCTGAATGCTGATAGCTAGGAGAGGAGGAGGCCGAGGATGAACAAACAACGAAGGAATGTCTCACGGAGGGGAAAACTAGCCAGGCAGGCTCTGTTGATCGGAGCCGCGCTGTTTGCGCTGGCTCCTGCCGCACGGGCGTTGGATACACAGGACATCGTGATCGAGTGGACCGAGGAAGGCAAGAAGCTCGCGCAGGAGCGGGTCGCAAAGTGGAAGACCAAGGAAGACATGGTCCTCATTCCAGCCGGCGAGTTCCTCATGGGGAGCGATAAGAAGGCGGATCGGTTGGCGTACCGGAGCGAAATTCCGCAGCGGTCGGTGTATCTGGACGCGTTCATGATCGGCAAGTACGAAGTCACGGCGCTCGAGTATCTCAAGTTTGTCCTGGCTACGGATCGTCTGCCGCAGCTGGATTGGCGGTACGACGGAGGAAACTTCCAGGATACGATGGCGCATCATCCGATCATGCACGTCAGCTGGTACGACGCTGACGCGTACTGCAAATGGGCGGGCAAGCGGTTGCCGACCGAGGCCGAGTGGGAGAAGGCCGCGCGTGGAGTGGATGGCAGACTATTCCCGTGGGGAAGTGAATATGCCGGTCCGACCCGGGCCAATTTCGGCAGAACCGGATTGTCCGGTCCCGTGCGGGATCGTCCGGAGCGGCTGTTGCTCTATCCACCGATCATTTCCGTCGACAGGTACGACAATGCCGTGAGTCCGTATGGTCTCTATCAAACCATCGGGAACGTGTCCGAGTGGGTCTCCGATTGGTACGACCAGGATTATTACAAGAAGTCGCCGGGCCGGAACCCGAAAGGGCCGGAGACCGGCACGCAGAAAGCGTTCCGTGGCGGTGGATGGATGGATAGCACCACTACGATGCGGGCGGCAATGCGGAACGGCACCGATCCCAAGACCAAGATCAATTGGATGGGATTCCGTTGCGCGCAGGATGCCCAGGAGGACGCGGGAGCGAAGGTGTCACTGACGAAGGAGTAGTATGGGGAGAGGGGGCGGAGGGAACGGATTCCTACTTGCCAAGCCTATGGGCCGGTTCGTCTCCAGGCTGGATCGCGAGACGACCGGCTCCCCGGCGCCCCGGCCTGCGCGCCTTGATGTCGCGTCGGCCAATGGCGGGCCGCTCAAGAAGCGTAGACAGCCCCCACTCCTTGGCGCGGGCAGTCCGAAGAAATTCTGGCACACAGGAAAGGCCGACCGGAGGTGGATGGCCGGGAATGAAGGGTTCATCTGAATTCGGTGTGAAAGGTCCGGTTTGACCGTGTTTCGAGCAGTCTTCGAGAGCACGGTGTTGGACTAGCGCCAGGAATCGACAAGTCGTGAAACGGAAGCCCTGCCTCATCGAAAATTGCGACACCTGCGGGCTTCGCGCGAAGGTCGTGCTGTGCGATCTTGCAGGAAGCGATCTCGCCGAATTTCAGAAAATCAAACGCACGCTCGATTACGCGCCTCACCAGACCGTCTTCTACGAAGGTCATTTGTGCTTGGGCCTCTATTTGTTATGCTCGGGCAAGGTCAAGCTGACTCGCTCTTCGACGCGAGGCCGGCGGCAGATCGTCCGGATCTTGGGCCCTGGTGAGTTGATCGAGAAGCACGTATTCGGCGAGAGAGCCCTTCATGAAGTGACGTGCGAGACATTGGAACCCTCTCAAGTCTGCGTCATCGACAAGGAACGCTACCTCGCGGTCATCCACAGAAATCCTCAACTGGCGATCAAGCTGATCCAGCTCCTCAGTAATGAAGTCGGGGTCAATATGGATCATCTCGATCAATTCACGTTCAAGACTGCCCGCGCGCGATTAGCCGGCCTGCTGCTGGAACTCGGCGATCGATTCGGTAAAAAAAATGACGATCATGTCCGGGTTGGACTTACGCTCAAACGGGAAGAAGTGGCCGAGATGGCTGGGATCACGGTTGAAACCGCCATCCGCCTGCTCGGTGTTTTTCGCGATGAGGGGGTCCTCACCATCGATGGAAGAACCATCACCTTGTTGAATCCAGACCGCCTCTCCAGAATTGCCCAGCGCTGAACGAACCCGTCAGACGTTATTCGTGAAGCGTCGTTCGTGAAGCGCGACAGGCGCGACGCGAAGTTCAAGGTTCCGGGTTCGACATTCCGAACGCCTCGGGCTCTCCTCCATCTCGTCGTTCTCGTATGGTTCGTTCATCTCGCCCCTTGCCTCGTCCCCGCAGGCATAGGTCCAATGGCCTATCCGAAACCTTGAGATAAATCATGTGTCAGACCGGCCGATGCCAGTGTGTGCCCGCCTACCTGTTCGGTACAGTGCGCACGGCATGACGCTGTCGCATTGCTCGCATGTTGGAGCTTCCGTCCATGGGATCCCGGAACGATGGTGTCTCAAGGTAGCAGGCGAACGAGTCTCACCGTCGATCCGTTGGCCCTGCTCAAACGGGAGCACCGAATGATTCTGGACCGACTGGCCATGGTCGAAACGGCGATGAGTCCTCGCTCATCCGGGAGCGGTACGGTCAAGGGAACGAACCGGGACACGCTGCGAGAACTGCTCGAATTCTTTACCGGCCCCGTGGACGTGCATTTCAAACGGGAAGAGGTGCTGGTCGGCGATCTCCTGCGAATCCTCGGTCGGAAGCAGGATGGGCAAGAGCAGTTCCAGAGCTTCTTGGACGAACACCGGGCGCTGAAAGCCGATGCGACAGCGGTGATGAGACAGCTTGCGAGAAAGCGGGTCAACGGTCAAAACGCGGCGGCGTCAAAAACATTCGGCGGATGGCGGGCGCTGACCGCGGAGCTTCACGCGCTGATTCGTCGCTATCGTGGACACATCGCCTGTGAGGAGCGGCTGCTGTTCGCCTTAGCCGAGATGCGGTTGACCGCCGTGCAGCGACGGCGAATCAGTCGGCGCATGCTGCAAGTGTGAAGTCGCGCATGAGTGGCAACGGGCGCGGGACCAATGAGGAGCGCGACTCGCCGGTGTGAGGCCGGCACGAGCGTCGCCGCTGCGTTCGATGATCGAAGCAGGGCTAAGACGAGGAATGTCTATGCTGTTCAGAAGAGTAGTAAACCACATGCTTGCGCTGCTCCTGCCTCAGGCCGGCGAGGACAAGACGGGAAGCCAACCCGGGCGCCAGTCAGGCGCTTCGGTGACACATCAAGGAGGGGAACATGATGCGGGTTCGGAGAGTCGTGCGGAACATTGGAATGTGGGGTGCGGCAGTTGCGATCGCCGCGGTGTTCGGTGTTGCTTGTGCGCGGCCGGCATTGGCTGAGGAAGGCACCGGCAACATGGTGTTCTTCAAAGGCGGGTTCATGAATTTGAACCAGGACCGGAGCGGGCAGATTTTTACGGATACGGCGGGGCTCACGGGCGCCAATGGAGGCAATGCCGGATGGTATGCCGGTGCGGGTTTGGATCTGGTCATGTCGAAGGACGTTTGGGGCGGAATGGACAAGACCTGGGTGGTCGGGGAGATCGGACTGCAATTTAACAGCATCAATTCATCCCGAGTGAATAACACCATAGGAAGCGCAGCGGCTCATACTCTAACCGGCACAACTGCCCTTGATCCGCAAAAGGTGCAGCTTACGATGGTCACGATCGACGTGGCCCCGAAGATCAAGTTTATGGAAGGCAGCGCGTTCAGGCCCTGGGTCATTCCGATCGGTTTGGACATCCATGTGATCAGTCCCCCGTCGAATCGAACGCAATACCTCGACCTCGGGGTGCAGTTCGGCGGCGGGTTCGAATACGCGGTATGGAAGGCGTTTAAGGTCGGGGTCGATGCCCGGTATCACCTGACGGCGCGTCTGACCAACACCAACAACGATTACTTCCAGGTCGGGCCGTATGTCGGGATTTCGTTCTAGGAGGAAATAAAGGCGGTAAGAACGACGCCCTGGTTCAAGATCGCGAATTCGACTGTAGGCACAGGAATACGACGCTGCCATGCCGGTCGGTGCCGAGAGGCTCGACCGGCATGGCGACGGTCCTGCACGCAGGACTCATGAGGTCGGGTCTTGGTGACGATCGCGGTGCATCTACCGGACGACTGTTCCTTGCCGCACCCGCTGGGCGAAGAGGCGTGGCTGCATACGTTCACCCACAGCATCGACGCGCAGGGAGCCGAGCGCTCACACGTTGTCACCTTCGCGAGTCTGCCGGAGCACATTGAGGTTGCCCTGCAGGTCATCGGTGAGTCCGTACGGATTCCAGGCTCCTGGGCAACGGTGAATGGTCAACGCATGTCCAGCCTGGTGGCCTTGTGGAATCGATTGGACTGTTATCGGCAGAGTCTGACCGTCGCCGACCCGCAGGCGTTTTGCACGAGCAAGGCGGTCACACTGCAGGCAAAATTAGGCTGCAGTGCGGAATCCTGTGCGGCTCCCTGCCAGTTTCTGTGCCGCGACTGCGCCCTGATCGGCATTCATCCTCCCACGGCTCTGGTCCATCCAGAGACGCAGGTGCTGGCCGTATTGGGTGAAATCGACTGGTGTCCGAATCTGCGTCGTCCCGCCTAGGAGTCTGTCCGAGTAATGCCATTCTGCTGCGGCAAACGAGCTGCCGGCATCTGCGTCGTTCTCGGCCCGAAAAAATCCTCAACGTATTCCAGCGAATACGCCTCCGGTTTTTTCGCGCCTGCAGCCTCGCATCTACCAGCAGCTCCTTCGCCTCGCAACGAAGGATGACTCGGACAGACTCCTAGCTCTATGCCGCCCCTGTCTTGCCGCTTCGCGCTCTCCTCGGTCATAGTACGTCCATCGATGAGAGCGAAAGGATGGTCTTGTGTTTGCACTGGTCTGGATTCACTTGCTGGCGGCTATGGTATGGATCGGGGGGATGGTGTTCTTGTCCGTCGTGCTGGTGCCGGTGCTGAAGCGGGATGGGGCATTCGCGCAGTACGCGGTGCTGTTTCGAACGGTCGCCTATCGGTTCAGAGCGGTGGTCTGGGGGGCCATGGGGATCCTGGTAGTAACCGGGCTCACGCTCGCTGCGGGTCGATCGATTCCGTTGATGGAACCATCCCGCTGGCCCACGATTTTTGCCGCCAAGATCGGATTGGTGACGCTCTTGTTTACCCTGACGCTGCTGCACGATCTCGTGGTCGGGCCGCGCGTGCGGCAAAGTTTGAGAACGCCTGAGCCAGCAAGGACCGCGCGGGACCGCATGCTGCTCCGCTATTCGGTGCTCGTGCCGCGCATTTCGTTGCTGGTGGCCCTTCTGGTGTTGTTGCTGGCCGTGGTCCTTGCCAGGACGTAGGCCACTATTGTGTTGTCTGAGCGGAGGAGGAATGCGGCAACGCGTGGAGGAGGCGTTCAGCCTGTGCCTGGCTGGTGAGGGCCATTTTGATCACGATGCCGCAGAGAGTGAACACCACCGCATTCAAGATGAAGAACACGGCGGCGAACGAGCCAGTCGTAAAGGCCCAGGCGTCGGAGTCCGCCCGGTGGCGCTCCAGGACCCTGGTTTCCTCCTTCCGGATTTGCGCGCTGATATCCTGGATGGTATCCATCGTCCGGTTCTGTTGATTCACCGCCACGACCGACTTGGCATAGGGGAGCCCCTTGCTGCGGCGTGTCACGATGGCCTGGTCCATTTCCTCCGATCGCTGTTCGACCTGTGTGGCAAGGTAGGCCACCCGGTCCTGCTGGATCGAATTGTCCCTTGTCAGCCCTCCGATCCGCCGGATCTGGTCTTCAAGCGTGACGACTGCCTCGCGATAGGGTGCAAGGTGCTCGTCCGAGCCGGTAATGATGTATCCGCGTTGGCTGGTTTCAGCCCCCGCCACGGCGCTCATCATCCGTTCCAACTCAAGCAGCACCTGCTCACTTTTCGTGGCCCAATTGTTGGAAGTCTTGAAGTGCAGCAGGCTCAGGAAACTAGCTGCGACGATGGACTCGACCGCTATAAATCCCACGGCAAGGGCGATGATCAGGCCTTTGCCGGCAAAAAGACGATGGAGCATGGGGAACCCTCCTCGATAATACGTCCATAATAGGAGTACCGGCCCGCCAGCGGCTATGTCAACCCGACAAATCCCCTAGGTATCGTAAGATCTGTCGAAGTGTTCGTTCGAGACACAGTGCAATGAGGGATCACTACCCGACCTCAGTCTTGCCGCGGGGCATAAAATTTCCCGCACACCGGTTTATCTCTACTCCGGCTGAATCCAAATGATCTGTGCTGGCTCTTAACAAGAGGGGTGGAAACGGATCGTGCTTAGTCCCAGGTTTGGAGCAGGACGGGTTACTCGCGGGAGGGACGGGATCACGCAGCGAGGCGGGGACGGTAGGAATCTACTTTGAGGGGAGGTGGATCATGGCAAAGGTCGTCATCATCGGCGCGTCCATCGGCGGGTTGCCGGCAGCCTATGAAGCCCGGGAATTGCTGGCGAAGAAACACAAAGTGACGGTGATCTCCAACGTGGAGTCGTTCCATTTCGTCCCCTCCAATCCCTGGGTGGCGGTCGGATGGCGAACGAGGAAAGACATCAGTTTTGCCCTGGGCCCGGTGCTGGAGAAAAAAGGCGTGGAATACATTCATGCCATGGCGGAGCGGATTGAGCCTGAACAGAATCGTGTCATCACCTCGAAGGGCGAAGTCCCCTATGACTACCTGATTATCGCCACCGGGCCGAAGCTCAATTTCGGCGCGGTGCCAGGACTCGGGCCCAGCGGGTACACGCAATCGGTCTGCAATGTGGACCATGCCGAGCAGGCCTGGGGCACGTATCAAGCCTTTCTGAAAGACCCCGGTCCCATCGTGGTCGGGGCGGCGCAAGGCGCCTCCTGTTTTGGACCGGCCTACGAAATGGCGTTCATTCTGGATGCCGATCTCCGCAAGAAGAAACTCCGGAAGAAGGTGCCGATCTATTTTGTGACGCCGGAACCCTATATCGGCCATATGGGGCTCGCAGGTGTGGGCGCCTCCCGCCGTTTGATGGAAGATGAGTTTGCCGATCATTCGATGAAGCCTATCTGCAATACGGCGATCAAAGAAGTGCAGCCGGGCAAACTCTTGCTCGACGGAGGGCAGGAGATCCCGTTCCGGTATTCGATGATCATTCCGCCGTTCGCCGGAGTGGACGCGGTGGCAGGGACGCCGGGGCTCTGCAACCCCAAAGGGTTTGTCAATATCGATGCGTATCAGGCCAATCCGAAGTATAAAAATATCTATTCGGTCGGTGTCTGCGTGGCCATTCCGCCGGTGGAGCAGACTCCGATTCCGACCGGTGCGCCCAAGACCGGGTACATGATCGAGTCGATGGTGTCGGCGGCGGTGCACAACATCAAGGCCGATATCGAGGATGACCCGAAGCGCGAGACCGCGACCTGGAATGCGATCTGTCTCGCCGACATGGGGGACACGGGTGTGGCCTTTGTGGCGTTGCCGCAAATGGCGCCGCGGAATGTCACCTGGGCGAAGAAGGGCAAGTGGGTGCACCTTGCCAAAATTGCGCTGGAGAAGTATTTCTTGCGCAAGATGAAAAAGGGCGTAAGCGAGCCGTACTACGAGAAGGTGATTTTGAAGGCCATGGGCATTGCCAAGTTGGAAGGACCGGCCTAACCCGGACTATTCATGAATGCCTGCTCCGTCGTCCGATTCTCTCGCCCGGCGGGGCTGTTCTCGTTCGGCCTCCTCGACGGACTGTCAGTACGCCTGCGTCGGCCTCGCTTGCGAGAAGCCCCGGCGGGCTTCGGTCTCGAACGCCTCGCGACGACATTCATGAATAATCCGGGCTAAACGATATGGGGACGGGGCATCGCGTGGCGACGATCGAGAAGGAACCGGCATGATCGACCAGGCGTTGCGTTCCCTGCTGGCGGGCGTCCCCATCGGCTTGCAACTCGGCGCGACGGGGACGGGGGGCGCGATTCTGGGCCTCCCCCTCATGGTCTACCTTGCCGGGATTCCCATGCAGCAGGCGGCGGCGATGTCGTTGATCATTGTGGCGACCTCGTCGCTGCTGGGCGCGTGGGAATATGGGAGGCAAGGACAGGTCGAGGCCACAGCCGTCCTGGCGTTCAGTTGGACCGGCGCGATCGGTTCGTGGGCGGGCGCGTTCGGGCATCGCCTGGTTCGTGAGGAAATCCTGCTGGTGCTGTTCGGGTTCCTGCTGCTGCTGGTCAGAGCGGCGATGACTCGCTATCGTCAGATGCCGTCCGGCCCTGACGGGGAAGAAAGTTGTGCGACCCGCTTCCCCCGCACCTGCTGGCTGAAGGTCGGTGGCATCGGCCTGGCTGTGGGAACCATGAACGGTTTGTTCGGAGTCGGTGGCGGATTCATGGTGGTCCCGGCCCTGATCCTCATCCTCGGGTTCCCGACCAGGCTGGCGATCGGAACGTCTCTCAGCATCATCGCCTGTATCTCTATCGGCGGGGTGGTCGGCCATCTCCAATTCGGGCGGATCAACTGGCCGCTGACGGCGTGGGTCTTGGCAGGAAGTCTGGCGGGGATGCTTCTGGGGGTGCGGGTCGGCACCTGGCTTTCTCCGACCACGATGGGTCGCATTACGGCCTTCATCACGGTTTCGATCGCCGTCAGCATGATCGTGGTGAATCTGGTGAAGTTATGGGGTCCGCAAATATGAACTTGGTTGACGGGAGGCTCGTTCTGTCGGACGCTCAGCAACAGGCTCTCGTGGGATGGTCCCTGTTCCGCGACGGCGCGCGAAACTGACGGGGATGCGTTCCCCATTCCATGCTTCTGTGGGCCACACAAGTCGATGATGCGGTATCCGCACTCCCTCCTGCCCAATGTGTGTCGTGCCGCCTTGTGGGGGGTGCTGGCAAGTCTGATGTGGGGGCCGGATCGGCCGGCGCAGGCCGAGTGGTCGGCCGTCGCTGAGCAGAAGACGAGCTATACCTCCGATGCCTTTCAGTTTTCTTCCGCGCGTCGACTTCGCCTGACAGAAGATCCTTCACAACCGACGGTGGTGTCCGCCGACAAGCCGGAGGATCTGATTTGGGAGCCGGCGCTGGAGGTGGTGCACTCCACGCCTACGGCGCAGGGGAAGAATGAACTCTCGGTGAAGGCGCAGGGGGCGATCTACACCAATAACCCCATCTTCAACCATGCCGACTACCGCATCCAGGACCGATTGTCGCTCGACCGGGCGACCACGCTGTTGGTGCGGTATCGGTATGTGCCCAACCTCTTTCTGGGCCCGAATTTCGAGCGGCGCACCGGCACCCGCTCGATTCAGGAGGAGCGGGTCAGCTCGCACCATTGGCGCGCCGAAATCGAACGCCGATTGACGGACAGCGTCACAGGCACGTTGATGACCCGGTACGGGCTCAGGCGTTACAACGACTCATTTGCGGAACGGAATACGAACTTTTTCACCCTCGGCCCCCGCGTCGACTACCGTGCCATGGATTGGCTGGCAGTGACGCTGACCTATCTCTATGAACGGGGGCTGGCCGATGGTCACAAGGACACGCAGTTTGCGGACGACGTGTCCTACTACCTCCATATGGTGTCGGCCGGTACGGAGGTTCGACTCAATCGGCAGTGGGATCTCGGGTTCACCTATATTCATCGGCGAAAAACATTTACCAGCGGCCTCGCGGGCGATACGCACGTGGGCCGGTTCGATGCCACGCACCAGGGCATCGCGGAACTGCGGTATCACATGTCGGCAGCTGCGACGGTGATGCTGTCCTTTCAATACGGCAAACGTACCTCGACGAATGCGCTGCGCGACTTTCAGGACTCGATTCTTTCCATCGGCGGTCAATATCGCTTCTGATCGTTCGCGTACAGGATGGCGCGCTCAAGTTGGTGCCGGGGTAAGAAGGGCGTTTGTGCCGGAGACGAGGGAAGTCCTTGATTCATGGCGGACTTCTCCTTGTTTCGAATCCTTTTTCCCTCTGCTTACTCATATGGTGTAAGAAAGGGGGGCGGCACATGAAACTCAATGACTTGCTTCGTTTGATCGCTGGGGTGTTTGTGCTGGGTGCGGTGGTGCTGGGCGCCACAGTGCACCCCTACTATAATTATTTCGCCGCGTTCGTCGCGGTGAATCTGATCCAGTCGTCATTCAGCGGCTGGTGTCCGATGATGGCTCTTTTGCGGAGGTTGGGTGTCCAGGAATAACGAACTGTTTAGGCAGGCGAGATGGCTTGTGGTCGCTCTCCTGGTAGCGGCGGGCTGCGGGCAGTCCGAGCAGCCGCCCCGGACCGGAGAGGCCCCGTCGGTGACGGCCGTTCAGCCCGCCCTCCAGCTGGCGGTGATCGAGGTGAAGACCAGCCAGGTGCCGGTGACGGTTGAAGTGACCGGACAAGTGGCGGCCGTCTATCAGGCGACGTTGGCCAGCCGCATCCAGGGCACCATCGACAATCTGCTGGTCCGTGAAGGCAGCGTCGTACGCAAGGGACAGACCCTGATGGTGCTCGACAATCGTGACTTGCAGGCCGAGTTATCCCGGGTGACGGCGGAGCTCGACAATGCCAAAGCACACCAGGCCCGTATGGAAGACCTCTACCGGAAGGATGCGGTATCCAAGCAGGAGCTGGAGAACGCCACGCGCGGGTTACGGGTGGCCGAAGCCGCTCGCAAGGCTATTCTCGCGCAGTTGAGCTACACGATCGTGAAAGCGCCGTTCGATGGCGTCATCACGGAGAAGAAGGTTGAGATCGGGGAACTGGCCTCCCCTGGGCAGCCGCTGCTCAAAATGGAAGATCCCGAACGACTCCGGCTGGAAGCGACCGTGGCCGAAAGCGATGTGCGGGTGGTCTCGATCGGCTCATCGGTCCCCGTCGTCATCGATGCGCTCGGTGCCGATCCTCTCAAAGGGAACGTGTCGCAGATTCTTCCGGCCGGCGATCCGCAAACCCATACCTTCACGATGAAGGTGGACCTTCCCAAGACGGGCGGGCTCAAGTCGGGAATGTTCGGTCGGCTCCGCCTGGAAAAAGGGATGAACACGACGCTGCTCCTCCCGAAGTCGGCCTTCATCGAGCGCGGCGAGCTGGCCAGCTTGTTTGTGGTCGGGAGCGACCGGGTGGCACGTCTTCGATGGGTCAAGATCGGCCGTACGCTGGAGCAGGGGGTTGAAGTCCTCTCCGGTGTGGATGCCGGTGAGCGAGTCATCGTGGACGGGAGCAAGGGCCGGGACGGCGCGTTGGTGCAAGACATGACGGCGGTGGCATTGCCGCCTCAGGCGCCGTGACTCCCGGAAAAGAGCAAATAGCCTATGGCGTATGGCAAGAGTGAAAACAGGACGACCTATCACATGACCTCGAATCCCATCCATACGCTATAAGCCATATGCTATCAGCTCCCCCCCACTCCCCGGCTCCCCTCGGCTTGAGCGGCCGGCTCGCCGCGCTGTTTGTCGGCAGCAAACTCACCCCGTTGATCATCATTGCCAGCCTCCTGCTCGGACTGTTCGCCATTGTCCTGACGCCGCGCGAAGAAGAGCCGCAGATCGTGGTGCCCATGGCCGACGTCTGGCTGTCGTTTCCCGGGGCCTCCGCGAAGGTAGTCGAAGAGCAGCTCACTAAGCCCATTGAGCGCAAGCTGTCCGAAATCAAGACCGTTGAATACGTGTACTCTATCTCCCGTCCCGGCGGGGCGTTGATCATCGTGCGCTTTTATGTCGGCGAGCCGATGGAACAGAGTCTGGTGGATCTCTACGATAAATTGATGTCGAACCAGGATCTGCTGCCGCCGGGCGCTCAGCCGTTCCAAGTCAAACCGAGGGATGTGAACGATGTGCCGATCGTCACCCTGACCCTGTCCAGCGAACGGTATACGGATTTCCAGCTGCGGCAACTGGGCGATCAGGTCCTGGAAGATGCGAAGAAGGTCCCCGGCACTGCAGCTGGTTTTGTGGTGGGCGGTCGCGGCCGCGAGTTGCGCGTGCAGATCGATCCCTCACGATTGAAGGCCTATGGCCTGACGCCGTTGCGGGTCGCCGGCGTCATTCAGGGCGAAAACCTCGCGTTGCCGACCGGCCGGTTCGAAAGCCGGAATGAGAGTTTTCTCGTGGAGACCGGCCGGTTCATCCGCTCGAAAGAGGATCTGGAAGGGGTGGTCGTCGGCGTCAACGAACAACGGCCGGTGTACCTTCGCCAGGTGGCCGAGGTGACCGATGGTCCGACCGAAGCGACCAGTTATGTGTGGCATGGCGAGGGACCCGGCGGTGCGCATGACACGTTAGACGTGAAAGGTGAAACGAATACTCCCGCTTCTCACCTTGTACCTTTCACATCTCACGAAAATCAGGCTGTGACCGTGGCCATTGCCAAGCAGGCCGGAACCAACGCCGTGACGATTGCGCAGGGCGTCATTCGAAAAGTCGAGGAACTTAAAGGGACCCTGATTCCCGATGATGTGCGCGTGACGGTGACGCGCGACTACGGAGAAACCGCCGATGAAAAAGCCAACGAGCTGCTCTGGCATCTCCTGATCGCAGTGGTCGCCGTCGTGGTGTTTCTTGGACTGACACTGGGGCTGCGCCCCGCACTGGTGGTCTCAATCGCGATTCCACTCACGCTCGCCCTGACCCTGTTCATTTCCATGCTCATCGGCTACAGCATCAACCGCGTGACGCTGTTTGCGTTGATCTTTTCCATCGGTATTCTTGTGGATGATGCCATCGTGGTGGTGGAGAACACCTACCGGCATCTCACGTTGCGGATTCGCCCGCACCGCGAAGCCTCGCTGTTTGCCGTCGACGAGGTCGGCAACCCGACGATTCTGGCCACCCTGACGGTGATTGCCGCGCTCCTGCCCATGGCGTTTGTCTCGGGCTTGATGGGGCCCTACATGCGGCCCATCCCGGTGAATGCGTCGATTGCCATGTTCGTGTCCCTGCTGGTCGCGTTCATCGTCATTCCCTGGTTCTGCCAGACCTGTTACCGGCCCGGTGTGCACATGGCCGGGGTCGATCACGAATCGTTCGAGGGCAGTCGCAGTTATCGCCTGTACCAGCGGCTCCTGGCCCCGGTCTTGTCGCATCCGGTCATGGCCTATCTTGTGTTGGCGGTTATTGCGCTGTTGCTGGTCGGGTCGGTTGCGCTCTTCTATACCCGGGCGGTGGTGGTGAAGATGCTGCCGTTCGACAACAAGAGCGAATTGCAGCTGGTGATCGATATGCCGGAAGGCACGACGCTGGAGGAAACGGCCCGGGTGACGAAGGCCTTGACGCAGTACGTGCGCACGATTCCGGAGACCCGCGATTACCAGGCCTATGTCGGCACGGCCTCGCCGTTCAATTTCAACGGACTGGTTCGGCACTACTATCTGCGCGACCAGCCGTACGAGGCCGACATTCAAATCAATCTGGTCGCCAAGGAGCGACGGAAGACGCAAAGCCATGACATCGCGCAACGGATTCGTTCCGCGGTGCAGGACATCGGGCAGCCCTTCGGAGCGAACGTGAAAGTGCTGGAGGTGCCACCCGGCCCGCCTGTGCAATCTGTGCTGGTGGCGGAGATCTATGGGCCCGACTACGAGCGGCAGAGGGCGATTGCGCGAGAGGTTCGCGGATTGTTCGAGACGACGGCCGGCGTCGTCGATGTCGATGACTACCTCGAAGCCGACCAGGTGAAGTATGTGTTCACCGTGGATCGCGCGAAGGCGGCGCTGGCCGGGATTCCGTCGGAGGAAATCGTCCGGACGTTACGACTGGCGTTGGAAGGCGCCGATGTGGGACTGGTGCACATTCCCAAAGAGAATCGGCCGGTGCAGGTGCGGCTGCGCCTGCCGATCGTCGAACGGACCGGCCTGGAGCATCTCGGCGAGATTTCGTTGCGCACGACCGCCGGCCATATGGTGCCGCTGTCCGAGCTGATTCGAGTGGAACAGACTGTGCGGGATAAAGCGATCTACCACAAGAATCAAAAGCCGGTCGTCTACGTGATTGCGGATGTCGGGGGAGTAGGCCCTGACAAGGGCGAGAGCCCGGTCTATGGTGTGATGGGCATCGGGAAGAAACTGGAGCAGCTGGTGTTGCCGGAAGGGTATGCGTTGACGCAGCAGTATGCCGTGCAGCCCTGGTCGGAACAGCGGTTTGCGATGAAGTGGGACGGCGAATGGCACATCACCTATGAAACATTTCGAGATATGGGCATCGCCTTTGCGGTGGCGCTGCTGTTGATCTATGTGCTGATCGTGGCGCAGTTCCAATCGTTTCTCACGCCGGTGGTGATCATGGCGCCCATTCCGCTCACGCTCATCGGCATTCTTCCCGGCCACTGGCTCACCGGGTCCTATTTCACGGCCACGTCGATGATCGGGTTTATCGCCCTCGCCGGTATCATCGTGCGCAATTCGATTCTGCTGGTCGATTTCATCCAACATCAGGAGGCGGAGGGGGTGTCGCTGTTGGAGGCCGTCATTCGCGCGGGCGCGATCAGGACCCGTCCCATTCTGTTGACGGCCGCGGCCTTGATGGTCGGAGCCTTCGTGATTATTCTCGACCCGATTTTCCAAGGACTGGCCGTCTCGCTGCTGTTCGGCGTCGGCGCCTCGACGGTTCTGACGCTGGTCGTCATTCCCGTGCTCTACTACCTGTGGATCGGTGGAGGTCGTTAGGCGTGAAACGTGAAACGTAAAATGTGAACCGTAAAGATGGCGTAGAGCTGACAGCCAAGACGCCCACGCTCGATTGCTGGCCATACGCCATGAGCTCTCTGCCAGAGGCTCATTTTCTGCGGACGAGCGACGCGGCACGAACGACTCTGTCGGCTAAGGGCTTCTAATGAGATCGCTGAAAACTTATACTGCGTGAGCCATGGGGTAGGACGGTCAACCGAGACGAGACATTCAGGACCAGGGGAGGTCGTGGGGACATGTCGACGGGAAGGGTGATGAGCCAGAAAGGATCGCATCAATGGCAGACGCGGAGTCTTGCAAGTCGCCAGTATCTTGAAATGGTGTTACTGGCGTTGGTCGGCGGTTGGGCCTATTTTGCCAATCTCCATCTGTCGTTATTGGAGGGGAGCGAAGGACTGTATGCCGGCATTGCGGGAGAAATGGGGCGCCGGCGTGAATTTTTCGACCTGACCTACCACGACGTTCCCTATTTCAATAAACCGCCGCTGTTTTTTTGGCTGCTCAATCTCTCGACATCGATATGGGGCGATCACGAAATTGCCTTGCGCCTGCCCGGCTCGCTGGCCGCAGTGGGCACCATCGTCCTGACGTATGTCCTTGGAGTGAGGCTGGTGTCGCCGACGGCGGGATTCTGGGCGGCGCTGGTCGTCGCCACCAGCCACGTCTTCCTCTGGTACGGGCGTCGCGTGCTGTTCGATTCGACGCTTACCTTCCTGGTCACCCTCGCCCTGTTCGCTTGGATTCAGGTGCAACTGCTGGGGCGAAGCTCACGCTGGTATCTGCTCGCCTTCGTCAGCATGGCCCTCGGTGCGATGTTGAAAGAGATGCACGGGTTTTTTCTGCCGTTGCTCGTGATGGCCCTGTATGCCGCCATTCAGCGCGATACGCGGATGCTGAAAAATGGATACTTCTGGGCCGGGTTCGCGCTGGCTGTCGCGATGATGGGAGCATACGCGCAGATGCTGGGGCCCGGGTATCAGCACCATTTTCGAATCGGCAAAGCCATCGAGTCGACGTGGAATACCGGATTCATCGGCAAAACCGGCCCGACTACCGACGGGCATCCCCTGTATTGGTATCTGGGGATGATGTGGGCCGACTTTTTCCCCTGGTGCGCGGTGCTTCCGTCGGCGCTGCTCTTGCTCTGGGCCCAACGACCGTTCCGTGCTCATCCCACGGAGCTGCTGCTGCTCGTCTGGGTGCTGGGCCTCTTCACCGCCTTCAGCCTGGCCACCCTCAAACGTGAGCCCTATCTCACGACGGTCGTGCCCGGTATCGGCTTGATGATCGGATACTACTATCACCGGCTGTTCTCGTCGGCCGAGGACTCTGCTGCGATGGCGCCCCTGCTCCGCGTGTTGCTTGGTGTGTTGGCCGTGACGTTCGCCGCCGGGATGTTCTTTGGCGCAGCACCGCTTCGCCGCCGGTGGCTGGTGTCCACTGCCGTGGTGTCTCCGATGTTCATCGTGACGATCGTTTCACTGGCCGGCTTGCTCCTCTATGCCGTGCTTCGATCACGCGTACGCCTCGCACTCAGCATGGTCGGGGCTCTTGCGGTCGCCTACGTGGTGCTGGTGGTGAACTACGTGTTTCCCGCGATCGATCAGGCCGCGTCGCCCCGGAAGGCCGTCGAGGAAATCAAAACCATGGCCCTGGGCACTCAGCCCGCCCTGTTCATGTATATCCCCGGGTGGCCGAAGAATGAAGATGCCCTGTATTATCTGAAGCGGGACAATGTGGTGCCGGATCTGCCGAGTCAGGATGCGGTGCTTGAAGCGGTGCGCAAACATGGCGCTATCCGAGTCGTTACGGAAGAGCAACCTGCCGCTGCGCTGCAAGCGCACACGGGGTTGGTCGTGGGGAAGCTTCAGGAGTTCCGGCAGCCTGGTCGCAAACATCTGTTCCTGCTTTCTGTTCAGGAGCAGACGTCCGCTCGGGTGCCGTGAGCCGGGCAAGCGGCGAGCCGTTTCATGCGAAGGCCGTGCCGGTGTCCTATTCTGATCCATCGAGTCTGTTGCATTCTGCCCCAGGGCCAAGGGCTCTCTCTGTAGCAGTCCTCCCCGATTGTTCCTCACCCTCTTAGGCTCCCGCATCTCCTTCTCCGGTCTTGCTGTAAGCTTTCAGCGGCCTCTGCGTCGGGAAGGAGTAGGGCTCCATCCTTGCACTTCTGGGTTGAAAGGCGCCGATTTCTGGACGGTCCTGTCTGTCCTGGCGACTCCAGATGAGGCCGCGCCGAGTTACCTTGATCGATGAAGGAGAGGGCATGCACCCGATTCATCCCATGGTCGTCCATTTTCCTATCGCATTGTTGTTGGCGAGCACCCTGTTCGATGCGTTGGCGTTTCGATGGCGGACTGAACAGTTCCGGGAGACCAGTTTGTCTCTGCTGGTGCTCGGCATCCTGGCGGCCGGAGTGGCGGTGATCACCGGGCACTTTGCTGAAGAAGCGGTGGAGCGTAGCGGGATCCCGAAACAGGCCCTCGAAATGCATGAGGAGTTGGGCGGCTCCGTGTTCTGGGTATTTCTCGGCCTGTTCGGGCTGCGTCTGGCCTCCTTTTTGGGCTGGGTGCGCGAACAGCCGGCGCTGGTGCTGGTCATCGGCCTGAGTGGCGGGCTGTTGTTGTTGATTGCGAGTTATTTCGGCGGAGATCTGGTCTATCGATTCGGCGCCGGCGTCCTGCCACGATGAACGCGGGTCCCGGGTCGGGTTCAACCTGTGACCATTCAGGAGGCCATTCACATGACGACACGTATGGTGCTGTTGTTGATCCTGTGCATGCTGCCTGCCACTGTCCAGGCCGATGAACCGTTGGCTCGCGCGCCGTGGAAGGAGCGGGCTGTGTTACGTGCGGGGCAGATTGTACAGGGGGACTATTTCGCCTTCGGCCCGCATGTGGAAATTTCCGGCATCGTCAACGGCGATCTCTATGCCGCCGGTGGTGAGGTGCTGATCGATGGAGTGGTCAACGGCGATGTGATCGTGGCGGGAGCCAAAGTGATTCTGTCCGGCACCGTGGCTCAGGATGCCAGAATTGCCGGTGCGCAGGTGACGGTGAGTGGAACCATCGGGAGGAATGCCACCCTCGGTGGCGCGGATGTGCATATGACCGGAACGGCCAAGGTGCGGGACAACCTCATCGCCGGCGGCGGCCATGTGCAACTTGCCGGGACTGTCGGTCGGGATGCGAGGGTCGGTGCCTGGAATGCGACGCTGTCAAACCAGATTGAGCGAGATTTGATCGTGGCGGCAGGGTCGGTGCGTCTCACCTCGAAGGCCACGGTCGGGGGCAGGCTGAGGTACTGGGGTGAAGCGGCCCCCTCAATCGACGAAGAGGCGACCGTTCGGGGCGCGATTACACAGCGGCCGTTGCCAGAAGGTTGGAGCATTGAACGGGCGCGCCAGGGGCTCATCGGCATCCGGCTCATGGTTGCATTCATCGGATTCGTCTCGACGTTGATCCTGGGATTGGTGCTCTTACGGGTCTACCCGGTGTTTGCCGGGCGGGTCACCGCGACGATCGGTGAACGTCCGACAGCGGCTCTCGGCTGGGGCACGGTGGCTCTGGTCGCCACGCCCGTCGTGGCGTTGAGTTTCGTGGTCACATTGTTCGCGCTTCCGATCGGCGTCTTGCTGCTCGCCTTGTATGGGGCGACGGTCTATCTGGCGAGAGTGTATGCCATCACCTATGTGGGACAAATCCTGATTCGCCGGCAGGAGGAGTCGTCGTCGCTGGCCTGGCCCTTCGTGGCGGGGCTGGTCCTGTATTCGGTGCTGTCGCTTATTCCGGTGGTCGGAGGGCTGGTGACGTTGCTGACGGTGCTGTTCGGGTTGGGTGCGCTGCTGGTCAGTAAGAAAGAACTCATTGCGACATTGCGCGAACAGAATCAGGTGTAACAAGACTGCAGAAAAACTCGATTGTTGCGCAATAGGCTACGATCAACTCATGCGCCGTGGCGGTATGACAATAACCCGCAGGACGCGCAAAAAGGCCATCCCCTCGTCCGTCGTTCGTGAAACGTCGTTCGTCTCTCGTTGCAGAATCGGTTGCGACATGCTCGCGAGATACGTTTCACGATTCACGCTTCACGGGTGTCGAGAACGCCGCTGGCGGACTTTTTCCGCATCCTGCTAAGGCACGAGTCGATGCGGTAGATGAAGCGCGGTCAACCAATGGCTAACCAGCAGCAGCCGGCCGGTGTGACGTGGCTGGAGGGCCGGACCCTCCGTTGTTGGGGAGCCTGGACCATGCCCGATGTGGCACCGGTCGAACGTGCGCTCAGAGGAATGGTCTGGCCTGCTCGAAGTGTGTTGGTCTTCGAGGCGAGCGGGATCGAGGCGTTCGACACCGGCGGTGCGGTCGTGTTGTATCGCGCCTTGATGGAAGCCAGACGCCAGGGCTGCGAGGTCTCGATTGAAGGCCTTCGGTCGGACTATGCGCAGCTGATGAGCCTGGTGTCGTCCAATTGGGCCGCGATGGTCGCTGAGGTCGCCCCGCGGTCGAACGGGAGTGAGCGGCTCAAGACAGCGATCGGCAATCATCTTGTCCGGATGATTCGAGGGCTGGAGTTTCTCGGGGAGAGTGCGACGGCGCTGGTTCGTTTGGTGGCGGCGCCCCGTCGCATGCGTTGGCGCAGTTGCCTGAATAGCCTCCGGCTGGACGGGGTCAATGCGTTGCCGATCACCGGGCTGCTGACGTTTCTCATCGGCGTGGTGATTGCGTACCAGGGTGCCGAGCAGCTCCGGAAGTTCGGGACGAATATTTTTATCGTGGATCTGGTGGGCATCTCGCTGTTGCGGGAAATCGCCCCGCTGATTGCCGCGATTCTGATCGCCGGGCGGTCCGGGTCGGCCTATGCGGCGCAGATCGGCACGATGAAGGTGACCGAGGAGCTGGATGCGTTGCAAACCTTCGGCCTGTCGCCGATCGAGCTGTTGGTGTTGCCGCGGGTCCTGGCGTTGGTCGTGGCGCTGCCGCTGCTGACCGCCTATGCCGATGTGCTGGGTGTTTTCGGCGGCATGTTGATCGCGTCGAATCAGCTCAACGTGAGTTTCAGCGCCTTTCTCTCGCGCTTCGAGGAGGCCGTGGCGCTACGGCATATGCTCATCGGTCTCGGCAAGGCGCCCTTCTTCGCCGTCATCATCGCGCTGGTCGGCTGTTATCAGGGGTTCCAGATTCGCGGCGGGGTGGATGATGTGGGGCGGCATACGACGATCAGTGTGGTGCAAAGTATTTTTCTCGTCATTATCTTCGATGCGATTTGCAGCATTCTTCTGAACTGGTGGAGTTTATAGCAGGGACGCTTCATGGACCATCCACCTCCCATCGGCGCATCGAGCGATCAGGCTGAATGGCCTGTGATCGAGGTCAGTCATGTCTCGACGCGGTTCGGCACGGCGGTCGTGCATCAAGATGTGAGTCTCACGGTCGTGCGTGGCGAGGTGTTCGCCATTGCGGGCGGCAACGGTTGCGGGAAATCGACGTTGCTGCGAGAAATCATCGGATTGCTGACTCCGACGACGGGGACGATTCGCCTGTTGGGCACAGACAGCCGTCAACTGACACATTCGAACGGAAGCCCGCTGCATCGCCGGTTCGGCGTGATGTTCCAGCATGGCGCCCTGTTCAGTTCCATGACCCTGGCGGAGAACGTGGCGGTGCCGCTTCGTGAGCATACGCCGTTGAGCGCTGAAGCGATCCGGGATATCGTGGCGCTCAAAATTGCCTTGGTCGGATTACCTCCGGACAGCGCGATCAAATTCCCGAGTGAGCTCAGCGGCGGGATGAGGAGACGCGCGGCGCTGGCTCGTGCGATCGTCATGGATCCGGAGCTGCTGTTTCTCGATGAACCGACGGCCGGATTGGATCCGATCATTGCCGCCGGATTCGACGATCTGGTGTTGAATCTGAAACGGTTGTTGGGGTTGACCGTGGTGATGGTGACGCACGATTTGGATTCCTTGTGGCGCATTGCGGATCGGGTCGCGGTGCTGGGCGAAGGGCAGGTGCTTGGGTTGGGAACGATGGAAGCGCTGGCCCGTTCGGACGATCCCGTTATCCGGAGCTATTTTCACGGTCCCCGTGGGCGTGCGGCACATCTGAATCATTCCGGAAGAGGACTGCACCGGGATTGAGAGGTGGCGGATGGAACCGAAGGTCAACTATATCCTGGTCGGCGCGTTCGTCCTGCTGCTGGGTGCCACGATCCTCGGTGCGATTTTCTGGTTGGGGAAAACCGACTATCGTGGAATCTATGATCGGTATTACGTCTATACCCGCGAGTCCGTTGCCGGACTCAGCGTGGATTCGACCGTGAAATATCGCGGGGTGGATGTCGGGCGGGTGAAACAAGTCATCCTCAACCCTGAGAATTCAGAAGAGGTGCGGGTGACGTTGGACATTGTCGGCGGGACACCCGTCAAGACCGATACGCAGGCTGTGCTGGTCACGCAGGGGCTCACGGGATTGGTGACGCTCAATTTGACCGGTGGAACTAGGGAGGCTCCTCCCTTGACGCCGGCGGCCGGGCAGACCTATCCGGTCATCACGAGCGTGCCCTCGTTATTCGGCCGGCTGGACGGGACGCTGGCGAAACTGTTGTCGGACCAAGGCCTGTCGACCCTCGTGGCCAATCTGAACGGGCTGGCCCAAAATGCTTCTTCTGCGCTGGATGAAGATAATCGTGCGGTCTTGAAGCAGATCCTGAAAGATCTGTCGGAAGTCACAAAGGTGCTGGCGGAACGCAGCAGCCAGATGGACCGCGGAGTGCAGAACGCGGTGCAGGCGGCGGAGCAGTCGTCGCGTGTGACGGAGCAACTCGGCAAACAGCTTCCCGCATTGGTGGAGCGTATGAGCAGGAGCGCGGCTGGATTGCAGCAGATGACGGAAGACTTATCGCGGACAAGCCGCTCGGTCGGAGGGATGATCGACGCCAGTCGGCCCGGTATCGAACAGTTTTCGCGGCAGACGCTGGCCGATGCGGGGCTGCTCGTCACGGAGCTTCGGCAACTGACCGCCACCTTGAATCGTGTGGCGCAGCAGGTCGAACGGCAACCGAATGTGCTGGTCCTTGGCCGATCCGCCCAAACGAAGGGGCCCGGCGAGTGAGGGACACGTGGGCGTGAACCGGCGCGTCATGAAATGGGTCGGAGTCCTGCTGTGGTCCTGCGCGCTGACGGCCTGTGTCGTGCCGCGATCGGGAGACAATCCGGTTCATACGTTCGTGCTGGCAATGGACGAGTCTCTGTCTGGGGCGAGCCCTCGAACGGGGCCGGCGGGTACCCATGGCGTCCTCGTCGTGGGAGTGCCGCAGGCGGAAGCTGGATTCGAACAGCCGCGTATGGCCTACCTCCAGCGGCCGTATGAAGTGAACTACTACGCAACCAATGTGTGGGTCGATGCCCCGCCACGGATGTTGGCGCCCTTGCTGCTGCAGTCGCTGGAGCGCACGAGCGTCTGGCGTGTGGTGGTACCGATGCCGACGGCGGCCCGGGGAGATTACCGGCTGGACATTTCCGGCCTGGTGGTGCAACAGGAGTTTCTGCAGCGACCGAGCGGCACCAGGATACGGCTGCGCGCTCAACTGACGGAAACGAAAGCGCAACGCATCATGGGCGCCAGGAGTCTTGAATCGTTCGAGCCGGCTCCGAGTGAGGATGCCTATGGGGGCGTGCTGGCGGCCAATCGTGCAGTGACCCGGGTGCTTGAGGCGCTGAACGACTGGATTGCGTCTTGTCTGCGAGGAGCGGAGAAGGAAGCCTGTTGATCCAAGACTCCGACGTCCCGCTCCCTCTGAGACGGTCTGCCGCGATGACAAGGTATGGGGTATGCGCACACCGTTGAAGATCGGGTTCAGTTTCGGGCTCACTTCCGGCGTGATTACCACCTTGGGGCTGATGGTGGGACTGCATGCGGGCACCCATTCGAAGTCCGTGGTCCTGGGCGGGCTGCTCACCATTGCGGTCGCCGACGCCATGTCCGATGCGTTGGGCATCCACATTGCGGAAGAATCCAAGAACCATGGGGACACCAATGAGATTTGGGAATCGACCCTGGCGACCTTCGCGGCGAAATTCGTGATTGCCGTGACCTTTGCGGTTCCGGTGTTGTTCATGCCGTTGGATCTGGCTGTGGCGGCCAGCCTCGTCTGGGGGTTGTCGCTGTTGGCGGTGCTCAGTTATGCGCTGGCGCGCGCGCAAGGGGTCCCGCCGTGGAAGGTGATCGGGGAACATGTCGTGATCGGACTCTGTGTGGTCGCGATCACGCACTATCTTGGTGATTGGGTTCGCGTGACGTTCGGGTAGCAGAGCAGCGATAGAGGTCAGGATACGGATTCATGAGGGAGATTCAGGGACAATGGAATTGAAGACGCAGTTGCCGAAAGTCGGCATCGGACGACGATGCGGAGCGATACAGGCCAATCTGGATGGGTACCGCACACTGATGAGCGAAGAGGCCGATGAGGAGCTGAGGACGCTCGCGAAAGAACTGCAGGGCGTCAAAGTCTGTCATGTGAACTCCACGGCGGCCGGCGGGGGTGTGGCGGAACTGCTGGCGCGGTATGTGCCGATGCTGCAGGCGCTCGGTGTGCAGGCGGACTGGCGCTTGATCCACGGCGAACCGGAATTTTTTGCCATCACCAAGGCGTTCCATAACGCACTGCAAGGCGGGCACTACGGCTTAGGGAAAGCGGCGCAGGACCTGTACCTCAAGGTCAATGAACGCAGCGCCAAGGCGCTCGGCAATGACTACGATGTGTATATCGTGCACGACCCGCAGCCGGCGGCTATCCGGCATTTTGCCGGGCCCCGCGATGCCACATGGATTTGGCGGTGCCATATCGACAGCTCGGCGCCGGATCAGGAGGTCAGTCAGTTTTTGCGGCCGTTGCTCGAAGAGTATGAGGCGGTCGTCTTCACCATGAGCCAGTTCGTTCTACCCCAATTGGCGGCGAAGCGGGTGGCCTTCATCGCTCCGGCCATCGATCCCCTGGCCACGAAGAACATGGAATTGCCTGAAGACTTGTGCCGGCGCGCGATCGCGGACTCCGGGGTGGATCCGACGAGGCCGTTGCTGTTGCAGGTCTCGCGGTTCGATCCCTGGAAAGATCCGCTCGGGGTCGTCCGGGCCTACCGCCTGGTCAAAGAGGCCATTCCAACCGTTCAATTGGTGCTCATCGGCGCGATGGCGGGCGACGATCCGGAGGGCTGGGAGATTCTGGATCGAGTCGAAGAAGAAGCCGCGAAGGACCCGGACCTGTTCGTGTTCACGAATCTCGCCGGGGTGGGGAGCATGGAGGTCAACGCGTTCCAGCGTGGCTGCGATGTGGTGATCCAGAAGTCCTTGCGGGAGGGATTCGGGTTGGTCGTGTCCGAAGCGTTATGGAAGGAGAAGCCGGTGGTCGCCGGGAACACCGGAGGCATTCCCATGCAATTCCCCGAGTCCTTTCAGAAGAATCTGGTCGACAGTGTGGACGCCTGCGCGGAGCGGCTGCTCCATCTGCTGCAGCGACCGGGCGAACGTGGAGAGTTCGGCCGGGCCGGGCGTGAACATGTGCGGCGGCATTTTCTCATGCCGCGGCTGGTGCGCGATGAGCTTCGACTGATCAAGCAGGTGCTGGAGGCCTCATGACCCGGCAGAACAGCCACACCCTCGTGGCGTACTTTTCCATGGAGATCGGCCTGAATCCGCTGATGCCGACCTATGCGGGAGGACTCGGGGTTCTGGCCGGCGACACGATTCGTTCCGCGGCCGATCTGGGCGTGCCGATGATCGGCGTCACGCTGCTCCACCGGCGGGGCTATTTTTATCAGCGACTCGATCAGAAGGGATGGCAGTCTGAGGAGCCGGTGGCCTGGGCAGTCAACGATTTCGCCGAGGCGATGGAGCCGCGAGTCTCTGTCGAAATCGAGGGCCGGACCGTGCACGTTCGTGCCTGGCGGCATCACGTCACCGGCATGTCGGGCCATACCGTTCCGGTGTATCTGCTCGATACCGATCTGCCCGAAAACAGTCCCTGGGATCGGACCATCACGGATACGCTCTATGGCGGGGACTCGCATTATCGCTTATGCCAGGAAATGATCCTGGGGTTCGGCGGGTTCGCTCTTTTGCGCGCGTTGGGGCACGGGAACATTTTTCGTTACCACCTCAATGAAGGGCATGCGGCGCTGCTGGTCCTGGCATTGATCGAGGCGGCCATCGGGACGGCACCGCGGAATGGAGATGTGCCGCCGGAGGTGATCGAGCAGGTGCGGGAGCAATGCGTGTTCACCACACATACCCCGGTGCCGGCGGGCCACGACCAATTCCCCGTGGAACTCGCGCATCGGGTGTTGGGGAGTCGGCGATGCGATCTCGTGCAGGCCTGCCAGCACCAGGATGCGCTGAACATGACCTTGCTGGCTTTGCGGGGATCCCGCTTCGTCAACGGTGTCGCCATGCGGCATGGCGAGGTGTCCCACTCGTTGTATCCCGGCTATCCGATCCATTCCATTACCAACGGGGTGCATGCCGTGACCTGGACCGCGCCCTCGTTTCAACACCTCTATGACCGTCATTTGCCCGACTGGCGCTACGATCAATTATCGCTTCGTTACGCCATCAGTATTCCCGGTTCGGAAATCTGGATGGCCCATCGGGAGGCCAAGTTGGCCTTGGTGGACGAAGTAAACCGCCAGACCAACGCGGGATTCGACCGCGATGTCCTCACCATCGGCTTCGCCCGCCGCGCGACGGCGTATAAGCGAGGGACGCTGGTGTTTCACGATGTCGAGCGGTTGCGGCGTCTGCTGAAAGAGGCAGGCCCGATTCAATTCGTCTTTGCAGGGAAGGCGCATCCTCAGGATCAAGCCGGTAAGGACATGATCCATCGCATTCACGGCATGCGCGGGCAGCTGTCGGTAGCCTATCTCGCCAACTATGACATGACGCTGGCACGTCTCCTCTGCGCCGGCGTGGATGTCTGGCTGAATACGCCGCTTCCGCCGATGGAGGCTTCCGGCACGAGCGGCATGAAGGCGGCGATGAACGGGGTTCCGAGTTTCAGCGTGCTGGACGGCTGGTGGGTCGAAGGCCATATTGAAGGGGTCACGGGCTGGTCGATCGGCGAGAAGATCGAAGCCTGTGATTCGCCTGCGGATGAGATGGAGGCCTGCCATGCTCGGGCGCTGTACGACAAGCTTGAGCAGAAGGTCCTGCCCTGTTTTTACAAGGATCGGGAAGGTTTTATCGAGATTATGAAACATGCGATTGCGATGAACGGAGCGTTCTTCAACACGCAGCGCATGGTGGGGCAGTATCTGCGCAATGCGTATCGGCTGGTCGGACAAGACGTCAATGGAGCCTGAGGTGAGGGCTTTGGATCAAGAGGGGTTACGATCCGATTATGCACATCTGCTGACGTTGTGGACGTCCGGCGTGCGGGATTATCACACGATGCTGTCGGACTATCTGACCGCCAATTCGATTTTTGTCGCGGTGATCGGGTTGCTGGTGTCGCGGGAATCACTGGCGCTTCCCTTTACCATCATCATTGTGCTGTTCAGCATCATCGGGATCCTCATGAGTGTGCAGATGGCGATCGTGCTCGGGCGCTTCTCCGGGCAAAATGCGCTCTGGGAGTGGCAGCTCCGGGGCATCGAAACCATGCCTGAGTGGGGGGAACGAAGGCCGGTGAATAGTCTGTATCGACTCCGTGAACATCGTGAAACGATCGTCGAGGAAAGCAATGAGCCGCGTTCCTTCGAACCGTCCTGGGCGTTCCGGCAACATCGTCAATGGTGGGCGCATCGCGCGATCAGCTTTCCCTGGTTCTTCGGTACGGTCTACGGGCTGTTTCTACTCTGGGGGCTGACTCAGGTCGTGCGCGCAAGCACGTTGTCCTTCGGATAAGCGCGTGATTCCGAGTTGAGGTACGTATCTGTCATGTCGACACTCATGCTATGCGGGAAGCAGAGGACTGCGCCGGAAGCACCGGAATTCCCCGACGGGTGTGCGATCTGGATGCGTCTGCCGTCCCCCTATGTCGACGTTGCTCGCAATGTTCGATCGCCACCGGAGCCTCTATTCATTCTGGCAATCACGTCCACCGGCTCCGGGCTCAACGTGATGGCTGTCGGCTGCTGAAGGTCGGCCGTTCGTGGAGGAGGAGTCATCCAACCGTTTCACAGGAGCTGCCATGAATACGCCACCGATGACACGGATCCTCTTCGCGACCGATTTTTCGGATGGTGCAACGTCTGCACAGGACTATGCCGTCTATCTCGCCTCCCACTGGGGAGCCACGTTGGAAGTCCTGCATGTGATCGAGGTGCCCCCGTGGTTGAGTGCCGAGACGGAGGCTCTTGCTGCGGTTGCACAGACGCGAGCAGCGGCTGCGCGGCAGTTGGAGCAGGTACGTGACGATCTGGCGCGCAACGGCATTTCAGCCAAGGTACGGCTGGTGCTGGGGAACCCGACCGAGCATATCTGTCTGGCTGCCAAGGTCCAAGGGGTGGAGCTTGTCGCGATGGGTGCTCAGGGGCTCAATACTTCGCTGTACGGGTTGATCGGCAGCACGGTGGAACGGGTTGTGAAGGAAGGCCCCTGTCCGGTTCTCGTGGTGCCGGGGCTGCGTGAACAAGCGGGCCAGCCTGCGGCAGGCAGGCAGGTGCAGATCCGGCATATCCTGGCGCCGCTGGATTTTTCGAGCCCGTCGCTGGATGCAGTTGAGTATGCCATTCAACTTGCCAAGGGGATCGGCGCCACGCTGACGTTGATGCATGTGTTGGAGCCGGTTGGGTATGATTTGGACTGCGGGCTTGGCCTCATCGAAGAGGAAGCGCGCAAACGTGACTATTGGAACCGGCAACTGATGGAACTCAAGGAGGTCATCACGTCATTCGGGTTGCCGGCCGATCTCGAAATTTCTGTGGGGCTGCCATCCGATACGATTCTGGCCTGTGCCTTGCGGCATCACGCCGACCTCATTGTCATGGGGGCCCATGGCCGTCGCGGAGTGTCGGTGGAACGGTTCGGAAGCGTGGCGGATGCGGTCTTGCGCCGGGCTACCTGCCCGGTCGTCACCGTGAAAACGCCGAAATTTTCGTCGGGTTACCGTCGGGTGCTCCCGGAGACTCTCGGCCTGTCGGACATTACACGTGCAGAGGATCGGATTCTGTAACAATTGTTTTCAATTGGAGGGAACGATGGAAGTTCGCAGCAAGGTGTATACGTATCGCGCGGCAGTGAAATGGACGGAACAGAAAAAGGGCATCATCACCTGCGACGGCAAACCGGAGATCCGGGTCGCGACACCTCCGGAGTTCAAAGGACATGAAGGCATCTGGTCGCCTGAGGACTTGTATGTGGCGGCGGCCAACATCTGCCTGATGACGACATTTCTGGCGGTCGCCGAACGGGCCGGATTGGCGTTCACGTCGTACCACTGTGAGGCGGAAGGACGGTTGGAACTCGTAGAAGGAAAGTTTCAGGTCACCGTGATTACGTTGCGTCCGCAGATTACCCTTCAGTCTGGTAGCGATGCGGCGAAAGCCAAGGAGCTCATCGAGAAGGCAGAGGCCAACTGCCTGATCTCGAATTCGATGAAAACACGCATCACCCTAGAGCCCACCATCTCCTGACGCTCCGGATTGGGGCATCCTGCGCCAGCCGGGATCGAGCGGTGGGGCGATAGTCTCCACGGTTTGCCCGGCTGCGCGTCGGATTCTTCCGCTACTCGGCTACTCCTAGCCCAGACTATTCATGAATACCTGCTCCGGCGTCCGATCCTCTCGCCCGGCGAGGCTGTTCTCGTTCGGCCTCCTCGACGGACTGCGAGTACGCCTGCGTCGGCCTCACATGCGAGCAGCCTCGGCGGGCTTCCGTCTCGAACGCCTCGCGGCGGTATTCATGAATAATCCGGGCTAGCGCGGTTCCCTTCATTGTCCTTTCCTGTCAAACTGGCACGAGGATCGCATTCTCATTGTATGTGGGGAAGCCACGGGTGTGCGGCAGCTCCTTACAAAGGAGAAGATGATGAACGCCAGAGTCACCGGTCCGGTTCTCCTGTCGATGCTCTTCGCTGCGGCGGTGGGCAGTGGTTCGTATGCGGCCGGGGGGAATGTGGCCAAAGGCAAGGTGCTCTATACCAATCTCTGTATCCGTTGCCACGGAGTCGATGGGAAGGGCGACGCCTCTATGAAGTTTAATCCGCCGGTCGCCGATCTCAGCTCTCCCGCTGCACAAAGCAAGTTGGATGCGTCCCTCATGAAAACGATTCACGACGGACGGAAAGACACTGCCATGGGAGCGTGGAAATTTGTCCTCTCCGACGAGGAGATCCGTGACGTGACGGCTTACGTACGAGTGCTCGGGAGTAACGCCAGTCGCAAGCTCCCGTAACCGAATGGAAAGGGTTGCCTGATGAATTGGCGTGTGCTTGGGTTGGGAACCGCAGTGTTATGGATAGTTACGGTGGGCGTGATTGTGGCGTTGTTCGTGCAGGGGCACACCAGGCCGGGGGCCGACGGGCGCACGGAAGTCCTCCTGGCGCCGGCGGAGCGGGATCTGATCCTGGCGGAGATGCGGCAATTGCTCAAGTCGGTACATGGAGTGGTGACGGTATTAGGGAGCCAGGACCAAAACCTCAAGGCCGCAGAAGCCGCAGCTCGCTCGGCAGGCATGGCGATGGCGGCAGACGTCAATCCCGCTGTCATGCTGAAACTGCCCCTGGCTTTTAAGCAAATGGGCATGTCGATCCACAAGGATATGGATCATCTGGCGGACGGTATTGCGCAAGGGGAATCCTCCGTGCAAATTCTCAATCGTCTGTCGAGCATGACGGCGCGCTGCACCACCTGCCATGACATGTATCGGTTTGCGACAACGAAGTAGCCGTCAGCGATCAGCCGTCAGCTGGCTGCGGAAGGTGTCGCTGAAAAATCGTCGAGAGCGAAACCTGCAAAAGCTGAATCCATCTTCTGGATGATGACTCATACCCATTAAGATAGCGATTAGCCGACAGTCTTTGAATCCGAATGCTGATGGCCGAAAGCTGGCAGTTGAGAGCGTGATCGCAACGAAGGAGGTGCTGTGATGGCATGCAATGTCGGTGGAATCGAGCGGCCGGTCCGGATTGTCCTCGGGGTCTTGTTGATCGGAATCGGTGCTTTCGCCGGGCTTCCGCCGGTGGGGATGGGGATTGCGCTGGCAATGGGAGCGATTGCGTTGGTCACCGGCGCCATCGGGTTTTGTCCGGTATGGACTCTGCTGGGGATCAATACTTGCCCGATCGAGGCAGGTAAAAAATCCTGACCCAACAGGTTTCTCTGTGAAGTGGCGTGTGCGCACTGTCGATCATAGACGGTGTGGATAGTGCCGGTGGCAATTCCGTCACTGGAATAGCGCGAAGGAGGACAGGATGACGACGATGGCAAGACCGGGTGTGCCGGTAGGCGGATTTAAGACGGTCGGACAGATTGTAGGGACGAACCAATTGCGCATTCACCGGAACCAAAGCGCATTGGCGATTGCGGTGGAGTTGCTGACGACTCATACACCCGGGGCGCCGGTGGTCGATGACGCGGGACAGTACATCGGGTTCATCAGTGAATTCGATCTATTGAAAGCCCTGAGGTCGAACCAGGATCTCAATCAGCTGACGGCAGAACAGGTCATGGTCAAGGATCGGATTACCGTGACGGCGGAGACATCGATCGACGATGCGGTTCGAATGATGGAAGAGAAGCGCTTGCTCAATCTGCCCGTCGAGAAGGACGGCACGATCAGATACACATTGACCCGACACGATTTGCTGCGGGCCTGGATCGGTCTGGGGCTGGATATTGAGAACCAGACGGTCTGAATCAAATTGCGAATGGCGGAGGGGGCGGGAGTGAATATGCTGCCGTCTCCCCTCCTGTCCGGAATCACCCTACACGATGGATTGCGAACGTGAGTCATTCCGACGACACACAGGGCAGTGAAAGGGCAGGGCTGTCGACCCCGGTCGGGTCGCGGCGTACATTTTTTCACTGGGTGACTGTTGCCGCGGCCGCTGTGGTCGGGGCAGGGTTGGCTGTGCCACTGCTCGGCTCGCTGGTGTCACCGGCCTTCATGCGACGCAAACGTGAATGGGTCGATGTCGGCCCGGTGGATACCTTGCCCGCGGGGCGCCCTACCCAATTGGATCATGTGACCACCGTCCGCGATGGCTGGCTGGAAGCGAAGTCCCAGAAGGCGGTATGGGCGGTGAAGCAGGCGCAAGGCGAGGTGAAGGTCTTCTCGCCGATCTGCACGCATCTGGGATGCGGGTATCGGTGGGACGACACGGAAAAGAAGTTCTTATGTCCCTGTCACGGGAGCGCCTATGACATCAACGGTCAGGTGCTGGGCGGACCCGCGCCGCGTCCGCTGGATGTACTGCCGTCGAAAGTGGAGGGAGGCCGGCTCCTCGTCATGTATCAGGACTTCAAATCCGGCCTTCCACAGAGTGTGGAGTTGTAACCCGCTTTCCACGAGGAATATGCCTACTCGCCTGTACGACTGGCTCGACAGTCGCCTGAATCTGAAGCCGGTTCAGCGTACGTTGCTTGACGAACCCATTCCGGGCGGAGCCAGTTGGATTTACGTCTTCGGCTCCGTCACGTTGTTCTTGTTCGTACTTCAGGCCGCCACCGGCATGTTCCTCGCGCTTTATTATGCTCCCACGCCGGACCACGCCTACGACAGCGTCCGATTCATTGAAACCGAGGTCACATTCGGATGGTTCGTGCGCGGGCTCCACCATTGGGGCGCGTCGTCGATGGTCGTGGCGATCGGCCTCCATATGCTGCAGACGTTTCTCTATGGTGCCTACAAAAAGCCGCGTGAAGCGATGTGGATGGTCGGGGTGGTGCTGTTCCTCGTCGTGATGACCTTTGCGTTTACCGGCTACCTGCTGCCCTGGGATCAAACTGCCTATTGGGCGACGCAGATCGGCATCAACATGGTGGGCACGGTTCCGCTCGTCGGTGATTTCCTCTCCCGGGTCTTGCGAGGAGGGGAAATCCTGGGTGCATTGACGCTCTCGCGGTTTTTTGCGATTCATGTGTTATTCCTGCCGGCGATTCTGATCGGCGGAATCGCCCTGCATCTTTTCGTGTTGCGGCGGGTGGGGCCGGCCGGGCCCTGGACCGACGATCGGGCGTCGCTGGGCAGCGAGACCTTCGCTCCCCGGCAGGTCTACATGGATGCGGTAGTGATCGCCGCGGTGTTTCTCGTGGTCGCCACGCTGGCGTTCAGCATTCCCCTGCCCCTGACGGATAAGGCCAACCCGTCCGATACGAGCTTCGTGCCGGTGCCCGAATGGTACTTTCTCTTCTATTACGAGCTGCTCAAGTACGTGCACGGACCGCTTGAGCCGCTTGCGACTTGGGTCCTGCCTCTTTGTGTGATTCTGATCATGTTGTGCTGGCCGTTCATCGATCGCAACCCGGTTCGAAACCCCATACGGAGGCCGGTGGCGCTGGGCAGCGGCCTGTTGTTCCTGTTCGTCGTCTTCGGCCTCTTAGGCATCTCGCTCAAGAATCTGTACGCCGTGCCGAGAACCGATCCGGCCGTCGCCCAGGGGAGAGCGATGTATGCGCAGCTCGGTTGCGCCGGGTGCCATCGCATCCATGGTGAAGGAGGCGCCGTCGCCCCCGACCTGTCCACGATCGGGGACACGAGGCCGGACCGGGCCTGGCATCTCAAGCATTTCCGCGATCCGCAATCCGTATCGCCGGGATCGTTCATGCCGAAGTTCCCGCTCACCGATCAACAGCTCAATGACTTGACCAGCTACATGTTGAGTTTGAAGCGGGCGACGTAAGACGCGAGCAGATGCGTCTGTTCCTGGAAACCTCTTTGGGGAGAATCGTTATGCGAACAATAGTCAATCTGAGCCTCACAATGCTGTTTGCGCTGGGAGTGATTCCGATCAGTCTGGCCGTCTCCGGAAAGGGGAATCCCGAGGCCGGTCAGAAGCTGTATCGCGAGAGTTGCCAGAACTGTCATGGGCCGACTGGAAAAGGCGACAGCGACATGGCGGCCTATCTTGCGCCGCCCCCGCCCAATCTCACGGCCAAGGCGACGCAGGAGAAGACCGATGCGCAGTTGCGCAAGGTGATACAGGAGGGGCGGCCCGGCACGGCCATGACCGGGTATGCGATAGCCTTCAATGAGGAGAAGTTAGCCGATGTGATCGCCTACATTCGCTCGCTCAAACCGTGATCCAACAGTGGGTCCGAGCGACTGACTATTTCCCCGAATCCTTTTCCCCAAACCTGTCCCTAATCATCACATTCAAGACGGTCAGGCGTACGAGTTCGCTGTAGCACGATGCCGCAGGCGGCAAAGGGGGACTGTGGCTTTTGTCGCCACGTATGCAGGCACGCATTCCCCATAGGGCATGCCAAAAGCTAATTCTCTTAGTCGAGCTCGTGTCGACGTGGTATGCAGTTTGCGTGATCATCTAAGTATGCGACACATTTTTCTCTGTGCCATAGCACTCGGCGTGTTCGCCGGAGGTTGCGTCGGTTCTCAGGAATCGCGCAGCGGCGGACAACCTGCCGTGAATCAAGCCGAGCCTGAACGGCTCGATGCCCTCTTCAGTCATCCCTCCCCCGATTCCATCTCCGGCGGGCAGCGCGGGGAGCAGATCCGGTTGGGTTACCAGTTGATCGTCCATACGCAGGAATTTGCCGCCCCCTACGTAGGAAACCGGCTCACCTGCGCCAATTGTCATTTGGACGCAGGGCTCGATCCCAATTCGGCCTCCTATGTCGGGCTCTCGCGGGCCTATCCGGAATATCGTGCGCGGACCGGCCGCGTCGTGACGCTGGCCGACCGTATCAATGAATGTTTCGAGCGCAGCCTGAACGGTAAGCCGATCCCGCAAGACAGTCATAAGCTTCAGGCGATCGTGGCCTACATCGGATGGCTGTCGAAGGATGTTCCGGCAGGAAGCCGGATGGCCTGGCGCGGCATTCCACGGATTCAAGCGCCCAAGCCGCCGGATGTGGTGAACGGTGCCAAGGTCTTCACGTCCCGTTGCGCGTTTTGCCACGGAGGGGACGGGCAGGGCACGATGGCAGCTCCCCCTGTGTGGGGGCCTCAGTCTTACAACATCGGCGCGGAGATGGCGCGTATTCCGGTGGCCGCTTCTTTCATCAAATCGAACATGCCTCGCACCAGAGGATGGGCCCTGTCGGATCAGGATGCCTATGACGTGGCGGCGTATATCAACTCCCAACCACGCCCGGATTTTCACGACAAGGGCAATGACTGGCCGAAGGGAGAGAAACCGGCGGATGCACCCTATTGAACGCGTGCAACGCGTCTCGTGAGGCGTATCTCATGACACATCCCTCCTGGGAATGAACAACGAGATGCGAAGTACGAGATGCGAGCGGAGGAGGACGAGATGAAACTCAGCGTGGCGTATCAGGGAGGAACGCGCTACGACATCCTCAGCGATCGGCATCGCGTGGTCACGGATCAGCCGGCGGACGACGGCGGCGCGGATTCCGGCATGTCGCCCGTGGAATTGTTCGTCGGTTCGGTGGCGAGCTGCGTGGGGTACTTTGTCGGCCAGTTCTGCGCGCGACACGATATCTCACGCGAAGGACTGAAGGTAGAAGCGGAGTGGACGATAGCCGAAGCGCCGCATCGAGTCGGGCAGATCCAACTCGCGATTCGCCTTCCCCATCGAGTGACACCCGAGCTGAGAGAACGGCTACTGAAGGTGGCGCATGGGTGTACGGTGCATCAATCGATCGTCGTGCCTGCCGCTATCGCGATCGAGCTGAATCCGCATAGCCATCCCGGGGAGGTCTCTGAGCAATCGGAAGGAGGATCATGAAGGTTGCTCGGCGTGCTCTGGCCAAGACGTTGTTGCAGGGTGTGGGTGCCGCGCTGGTTCTAAAGGGACGCGGAGTGACGGTGAGCGCGAATCCGATCGAGGGAGAGGCCGCCCAATCGAGCGGGCCCCTGACGGTGCGAGTGTCCCGTCCGTTCGACGCAGAAACACCCGTTCGCGAATTTCTCTCCCGTTTGACCTCGAATGAGCGGTTCTTCGTACGGAGCCATTTCGGTCCACCTGCCGCCGACGCGGTGCGCTCCGAGACGTGGCGACTGGCGGTCAAAGGGCTGGTCAAAGAGGAGCTGACGCTCAACCTCAAAGACTTACAACAGCTCGAGGCCGTCACCCTGACCGCCGTCCTGCAATGCAGCGGAAACGGACGCGCGCACCATCGTCCCAAAGTGCCCGGTGTGCAGTGGGAACGCGGAGCGGTCGGCAACGCGCAATGGACCGGGGTGCGTCTGCGGGATGTGTTGCAGCGAGCCGGGGTGAAACTTCAGGGACTGCATGTGCAGTTGCAAGGGGCGGATCGACCGGTGCTGGCCACGGTGCCGCTGTTCACGCGAAGTATCCCCCTCGCGAAGGCGCTTCATCCTGACACGCTCCTGGCCTATGAAATGAACGGTCGTCCCCTGCCTTTGCTGCATGGCGCGCCGCTGCGGGTCATTACCCCCGGTTGGATGGCCGAATCCTGCATGAAGTGGTTGACCGAGATCACGGTGCGGGCCGACGAGACGCCAGGTTACTACATGCAGCAGGCCTATCGCATTCCGGAGACGGCCGTTCGCCTGTCTTCCGGGTTGCCGGAAAGCGCGATGGTTCCGGTCGAGCAGATGCCCGTCAAGTCGCTCATCGCCGCTCCGGCCGAGGGAGACACGGTACGGATCGGGCCGGTCACGATTCAAGGTGTCGCCTGGGCCGGCGAGGCGCCGGTTCTGAAGGTCGAAGTGTCCTGCGACGACGGAAAGACCTGGGAACAGGCCCGGTTATTGGGAGACGGGCAACCCTATGCCTGGCGGCAGTGGCAGTTCGTGTGGAACGCACGTACGCCGGGGCCCACCGCCATTCTCTGCCGCGCCAGCGATGCGCAGGGGGAGCAACAACCGGCGATGAGCCCGTGGAATCCGGGCGGGTTTCTCTGGAATGGGTGGGATCGCCTGGCCGTGACGGTCGCGGCATGATCCAGAGAACGGCGAAAAAGACCTCCGGTTTCCTGCTCGCTGCATGGCTCTGTACCCTGCTTGGCTGGGTCGCGATCACGGCTGCTCAGGAAGATGACCGTGGAACGATTCAACCGGCCCAGGCTCGTCAAGCTCTAACATTGATTCATGCCCGTTGCGCCGTCTGCCATACGACCGACCTGATCGTCCAGCAACGGTTGCCGGCCGACCGATGGACAGTGACGGTTGAGAAGATGATGCATTGGGGAGCGGATTTGTCCAGGGAAGAGACAGCGGTGGTCTTGCAATTCGTGACGGCGCGGTATCATCCCGGTGCGCCGGACCATCTGCCGTCGATTGAAGAAGAGTTGGCCATGATCGCGCCTGCGGCAGGCCCGCGTCCTGGGCTTGAGGGCCCGGTGACCGGCGTGGCGGCCAGAGGGGCGGGACTGTTTGCGCACAATTGCCAGGCCTGCCATGGCGAAGGCGCCGTCGGCGGGGCGGGACCGAAACTGGCGCGCAATACGATCTTGAAGAATGAAGGGGCGTTCTGGGAAACGGTGCTTCATGGTCGTGGCCCGATGCCGGCCTGGGGCTCAGTGCTGAGTCATCAGGAGATCGCAGACATTCATGCCTGGCTTGAGACACGCTGACGGGCAAATCGCAGGGAGTGAAAGGAAGGGGTGCCTCATGGGTGGAAGACGAACGGTGATGATCGGATGCGCGTTGGTATTCGTACTCGGGCTGGTGTCGTTCCCGCGCCTGCTGTTGGGAAGCGACCAGAGTCGAGCCAAAGCGTTGATCCAGAACAATTGCGCCGGATGCCACCGCTTGGAAGGGAACGCGGATTCGCGTTTCAACTTGAAGGCACCTGATTTGATTTGGGCCGGGAGCAAGTATCAGCGATCATGGTTGCTTCGGTATCTCACAGGGAAAGAAGCACCGCTCTATCCCAAAGGGTATCGATGGGATTTGTCTGAGGGGCCGATGCGGCATCCGGTCGTCGCGGATGACGAAGCTGTGGCCATCGCCGAATATTTCGAGCAGTACAACAAGGACCCGCGGGTAAAAGTCGGTGCCTTCGATCTCTCGAAGGTCAGTAAGTTCGACGCGACGTTTGGCGGCATGGCCTATAAGGCCCACGCCTGTCTCGGCTGTCACCTGATCGAGGAGAACGGCAAGCTGATCGGCGGGCCGCAGAGCGCGTCGCTCGTCGCGGCCGGTCAACGGTACGACAAGGATTGGCTCTTCCGTTTCGGCCAGAACCCGCAAGATTTCACGGTCCATAACGGGGAGTTCCTGGCCGATGCGACGGAGCCGCAGCTTCGCGCGGTGATCGGGTTCCTCATGGTGCAGGGGGTGAAGGACTTCAAATATTACGAGCCCTGGACGGCGCCGGAGTTCGGGATGGTGAGCGTCGATCGCGGGAAGGTGATCTACAAAGAATATTGCTCGCAATGCCACGGAGCGACCGGAAAAGGTGACGGGCCCGCGGCATCCGGCCTGGAGCCGAAGCCGGCGATCCATGCGAACATTCCGTTCGACAAGGTGCCGACCGACTATCTTTATAATGTCATCAATCACGGTGGAGCGGCGATGGGAAAATCGCCAAGTATGCCTTACTGGGGCCTGACGATCGGGCAGCAGGGTGTCGCGGATGTTATGGCCTATTTGCGAGCCACGTTCAAAGGCGGAGCCGAAGTGGCGCAGGCGGCGGGAAGCGGTGCGGGCCCGAGCGGTGTGTGCCCGCAACCGAGGAAAACGGCGAAGGCGACGGCCGAGTTCCTGTCCAAAACCAATCCGTTGCCGCATTCGGACGCGACCGTTCAGGCGGGCAAAACGCTGTTTCTCCAAACGGCCCAGCCGGTGGCTTGTGCGATGTGCCATGGAGACAAGGGCAACGGGCAGGGTTTCATGGGTGCGGCGCTGATTCCACCGCCCCGAAACTTTACTTGCGGCTCGATGATGAAAGATCTTCCGGACGGGCAACTGTTCTGGATCATCAAGAACGGCTCACCGGGAACCGGCATGATGTCGTTCGCCGGATTGCCGGATGACCAGGTGTGGCAGTTGATCGCCTATATCAGAGGTTTGGCGAAGTAAGAACGTGAAGCGTGAAACGTATCTCGTGAAACGTTCCGGACGAACGACGAAATACGAACGACGAATGGCAAGCGAAGGAGGTTGCTAGTGGCGACGTGTATCATTTCCGGCAGTCGGGGCACAGACGATCCGACAATGGCGACTCTTCCCTTCATGGCGGCCAAGACCGCCAAGGAGCAGGACCACGACGTGGTGTTGTGGCTATGGAACGAGGCGGTGACTTCAGCGCGGAAGGGCTCGGCAGATCATGTCGTCGGAGTCAACCTGACGCCGCTGAAAGAGTTGTTAGCCTCGGTGCAGGCAGCGAATATTCCCATTTGGGTCTGCGGGGCCTGTGCGGTGGCACGGCAAATCGGTCAAGTGGATCTCGTGGCAGGCGCCGTGATCAAAGGTATGCCGGACTACATCAAGGCCGTGGCCGAGCGCGACCGGAACGTGGCGTTCTAATTCAGCGGGAAGGGGACGGGTATTCGCATGGCAGCCGACGGACAACCGGTTGGAAAAGTGAAAAGCCGGACAGATCGCGCAGGCGCAGCAGGGACGGGCTCGGTCGCACAGAGCAACGGGCGACGTGAGACTGATGATCTGGAGATCATTCCGACGGCTGTGCCGAGGGAAGGAGACGGGTACCAAGCTCCTGCTCAAGCCACCGGGGGCGTGACGGCCGGATTGATCGGTGAAGCGGGTCGCACCCTCACTGAGGATGATCTTCGGCGCGTCAACACGCGGCGCGGGTTGCTGCAGTTGATCAAGAGCAAGAGCATCGATCTGGAAGACGTGCGCAAGACGCTGCTGTACGAACAGGAATTGCAGCAGTTGCAGGTCGAGCTGGTCCGCCTTCAACGCTGGGTACAGGCCGATGGGCAGCGTATTGCGATTCTTGTTGAAGGACGGGATGCGGCCGGGAAGGGCGGCACGATCCGCCGGTTTACCGAGCATTTGAATCCGCGCGCCATGCGGGTGGTGGCGTTACCGAAGCCGACAGACGATGAGCGGGGCCAGTGGTATTTCCAGCGCTATATCCGGCAACTGCCCAACAAGGGTGAGATCGTCTTTTTCGATCGCAGTTGGTACAACCGCGCGGTCGTCGAGCCGGTGATGGGGTTTTGCAGCAAGAAGGAGCATCAGCGATTCTTGCAGCAGGTCACGGAGTTCGAGCACATGCTCTACGAGGACGGCGTGACGATCATCAAGTTCTGGTTTTCGATTTCCAAACAAGAGCAGGCCAATCGATTCGAAACGCGCCGGCAGAATCCCCTCAAACAGTGGAAGCTCAGCCCCGTCGATGAAAAGGCGCAGGAACTGTGGGATTCGTACACGCGATACAAAGAAGAAATGTTCAGCAAGACCCATACGACCTTCAGCCCCTGGATCATCGTCAAAGCGAACGACAAGCAGGCCGCGCGACTGGAAAGTTTGCGCCACGTGCTCAATCTCCTGGCGTACAAGGGGAAGGATGAGGCGCAGATCCGCCTGACACCGGATCCCAACGTCATCACTCGGTTCCACCGCAAGATGGTGGAATTGGATTTCTGATGCAGAGGCTGCTGCGTATCACATTGGCGATCATGGCGGCGGCCGTGGGGACAGTTGTCCCTGCAGTCGCCCAACACATGCAGCCGTCCCGCGTACCGATCGAGCACCTCGAGGAGGCGCGTGCGCTAAAGAGTCCATTGCCTGATTCGCCCGATATTGTTGAAAAGGGCAAGGGCCTGTATCACGGGAAAGGGACGTGCGGCAACTGTCATGGATCGGAGGGGGCGGGTGATGGGCCGGTGGCAGCACAATTGAATCCATCCCCCCGTAATTTTCAGCACCCCGGATTTTGGCGGCATCGGACCGAAGGCGAAATTTTCTGGGTGATCAAGCACGGGTCGCCCGGTACCAGCATGGTCGGATTTGCGGGCCAGCTGACGGACGAAGAGATCTGGTCGATCATCCAGTATGAGCGGACGTTCAGCCTGCATTCGCGAAGGGGGATGCGAGGGATGCGCGGACGCGGCCCGATGGGTCACATGGGACCTCAGGGCGGGCAGGGGCAGGATTACATGGATCAGTCCGAGGAGAAAGCCAAGGTTCTGCCAAAGGAAGAACCCGAACAGGCGGTAAAAGAATGAACGAGGCTGGCGTCACACCATCGTTCGTGATTCGTCTCTCGTGTATTCCCCATTCCCCATTCAGTTTTCCTCATTCACAAAACTCGCACTGTAATAATTCGCCTCCTTCTCCGTCTAGCCCGGACTATTCATGAATAGTCCGGGCTAGGGAGATGACGGATCGGCTTGATCAAGCATGGGGCTCGATCGATGACCGTCCCCAAGCCAAGGAGGCGGATCATGGAAGCATTGACCTTGAAGATCACCGGGATGAGCTGCGGGCATTGTGTCGGACAGGTCACGAAAGCGTTGACCCAACTTGACGGGGTGCAGGTGAAAACCGTGAAGGTCTGCGAAGCCCTCGTCGCTTACGACCAGCGGGAGATCACGCCGGCGGACATCGTCCGGGCGGTGAACGAGGTGGGGTATGAGGCCCAGCCGGCCGGGAGGGCGGCATGAACGCGGGACGGACTGCCGAATAGAAATGCTGAGCTTTCAATGAAGGCCCCGACCAGGTCGACACCATCGCTCGCCCGCGTCAGGCCGCGTCTTCAGCTCCGTCAGTGTCGTGATGAACAGCCTGCGCTTCCGGCCTGCACGGCTGGCGTGAGAAATACAGACCTGCGAAGTCAGAGGAGGATGGCGCGTTTCGCCACGGCTGTAATAGGGGATGGTGCCCCCAAATGCCTCAAATCGAACCAGCGGAGAAGGTCAGGGCCTTGTCTGCAGATTCATATAAATCGATGGCATCACATGTAGTTTGTAGAAGATCCGGCTCCGGTTCTTTCTGGCATCGCTGATGCTTCATAACGGCTGGGGAGAGAGTGAGGTTTGGCGTGCTCCCTACAGGTGAGAGAGATTATGTGTACGGAATTGATCTCGGCAGGTCTCTGAGGAGTGTCCTGAGTCCAATGATTCTACGAATGAATATTCCGTCCCTCGCGGTGGGGGTTTTGTTTGCCTTCTGTCAGGTGATCGGAACGATGTGCGTCTTGCCTGACATCTCCCTCGCGGAAGAGGCGGCGTCACTCGTGGAAGACGTGATGACCTGCCCGATGGACGGAACCACTATGTGCCCGCCGTCGGCAACCTCGTCACCCGAACGTCAGGGAAAGAATAGTGCGGTCGCGGATGTTGATCATGCGCCGATTCTGTTGGATCTTTCCGCAGATCTCACAACTCACTCAGTCCCGACTCTGTGTTCCTGGAGCAGAGCGTTTTCTATTGTCCCTCTCTCCATAGATTCTTCCTCGGTCCTTCGAATCTGATCCCACACCTCCAGTTCTTTCGCTCGCTGTTCAGCTGCTTAACCTGAGCGGCGATGATTTGTCCGTTCTTCACTGCACTCTGGAGGTGCTGCCGTGACACCACTTATTGCCCGCAATCGATCTTGGTCCGTTCCCCTATTCTTTTTTTTCATCGTGGGGCTCTCGCCCTGGTCCGTTCGTGGAGAGGAAGATCGTGGGGTGGCCACCCCTGAGGGGACTGCTCATCCCTCGCATGGTGAGCTTCGTATCAACCTTTCGGACTTAATTGGAGAACTTGAAGCCGTCAATCCTGAGATCAAAGCGGCCCGTCAACGCTGGGAAGCGGCTAAGGCCGTCGTGCCGCAGGTCCAAACTCTACCTGACCCAACATTGCAGGTCGGCTATCAACGCATGCCGATGGTCCCTCCTGTTGTGGAAGGGGTGATGTATGGGTTTGGACAGGAGATTCCATTTCCCGGCAAGCTCAGTCTGAAAGGCGAGGTGGCTCAGCGTGAGGCTGAGCGACTGGAGCAGGAGTTTCATGCCACCCGCCTCAGGCTGATCGCGACCTTGAAGGAAGCCTATTTCAATCTGCACTTTGTGCATAAGAGCATCGAGATCGTCGAGAAAAACAAAGCGCTCTTAATGCACTTTGAAAAGACAGCGAAGGCACGCTACAGCGTCGGACAGGCCGCACAGCAGGATGTGTTTCGGGCTCAAGTGGAGATTTCGCGAGTCCTCGACCGGCTGGCAGTGCTCGATCAACAGAAGGAAAGCCTGCATGCGGCGATCAATCGCATCCTCAATCGTCCGCCCGCTGGACCGCTGGGGACACCGGAAGAAGTGCACACCACCATCCTGACGATTCTCTTGCAGGAACTCAGTCGGCGCGCCGATGCATTCTCGCCCGCGCTGCTGGCGACGGCGAAGGGCATCGATCGCTCCGAGCGATCTGTCTCGCTCGCCAAACGGCAGTACTACCCGGATTTCGATATCACCGCGCTCGGCCTTCGGAACGACAAGATCAACGATAACGGATACCAAGTGATCGTGGGGATCAAGATTCCACTCTTCTATGAGACCAAACAGAAGCAAGGGGTGCGGGAGGCCCTGGCCGGTCTTGAGGGAGCGCGAGAAAACTTTGCCGCGACGCGGCAGGACCTGTTGTTCCAAGTCAAGGACGGCTTTGTGCAGGCGCAGCGGGCTGAGCGGCTGATCACCATTCTGCGCGATGCCATCATTCCCCAGGCCACCTTGGCGCTTCAGGCGGCGCAAGCCGGCTACGGGGTGGGAAAGGTGGACTTTCTGACGCTGCTCAATAGTCTATTGACTCTTCAGGACAGCCAGCTCGAACTGCATGGGGAGATGGTGAACCACGAGAAAGCGCTCGCACGACTTGAGGCCGTGACCGGCGGACCGTTGAATGGCGGGCTATCGGAAAGGAAGCCGGGATCATGACTCGCCGCAGCCTCATTGGATCGGGCGTGCTGCTCGTTCTCGTCATAGCGGGACTCGCCTGGCTGTGGTGGCGTCCGGTGTTGCTCCCGCCCGCGGATTCGAGACAAGACGCAATGCCGGACATGCCGGGGATGGTATCCCAGTCCAGGCCGAGGACTGAGGAGCCGAGGCCGAACCCCAGACCTGAATCTTCGGCGCTCACCCCTGAGTTGCCGGGCATCGTTACGATCCCGGTCGATCGTCTACAGATGATCGGAGTGAAGTACCAACCAGTGGCCAGACGTCCGCTGGAGAAACTGATTCGGACCGTCGGGCGGGTCGCAGTCGACGAACGAAAGCTGGCGAGAGTCACCATCAAGTTTCACGGCTGGATCGAAGAACTGTTTGTGAGCGCGCTCGGCGATCATGTGAAGAGAGGACAACAGCTCTTTACGATCTACAGCCCCGACCTGGTCGCGAGTCAGGAGGAATACCTCCTCGCGTTGCAGGGGCAGAAACAATTAGGGGCCAGCGAGTTTCCCGAGGTCGCGCGCGGCTCCCGGGATCTGCTCGAGGCGACCAAGCGTCGCTTCCAATTGTGGGATATCACGGAAGACCATCTTCGAGAGCTCGAACATACCGGCAAAGTCATGAAAGCGCTCCCGATCCATTCGCCCATCACCGGGACGGTCATCAGAAAAGAAGCGCTGGCCGGTGCCCATGTGGACCCCGGCGAAGAACTCTATACCATTGCGGATCTCTCCCGCCTCTGGGTCTTGGCGGACATCTACGAATACGAGCTGTCCTTTGTGAAGATCGGGCAGCAGGCCGCCGTGACGCTCTCCTACGATCCGGGGACGGTCCTGACCGGACATGTGGGATTCATCTATCCGACACTCGATCCCAAAACACGCACGGCCAAAGTTCGCTTCGAACTCGACAACCGCGATGAGAAGCTCAAGCCGGACATGTATGCGAACGTCGAACTTCGGGTTGAACTTGGCATCAGGCTCGCGATTCCACAAGAAGCGATCATCGAATCCGGCGAGAAGCAGGTCGTATTTCTCCACCTCGGGGAGGGGCGGCTCGAACCGCGTCTCATCAAGACCGGCGTGAAGACTGGGGAGTGGTCTGAGGTGCTGGATGGGCTGAAAGAGGGCGAGCACATTGTGACCTCGGCCAACTTCTTGATCGATAGCGAAAGCCGGCTCAAGTCAGTGGTCGAAGGCATGGGTGGCATGCCCGGCATGAAGATGAAGGATTAAACACCCATGGTTGAACAGATCATCGAATTGAGCGCGAGAAACCGCTTCATTGTCTTTTTACTGGTCTTTTCGTTTTCGGCAGTCGGGTTCTGGGCAATGCGGCAGACACCCATCGATGCCCTGCCGGATATTTCCGACACACAGGTGATCGTCTACACCACCTGGCCGGGACGGTCTCCTGATCTGGTCGAAGACCAGATCACCTATCCGATCGTCACCGCCTTGCTCTCCGCGCCAAACGTGACCGTCGTTCGTGGTTCCTCCGACTTCGGCTATTCCTACGTCTACATTCTCTTCAAAGACGGGACGGACATCTACTGGGCCCGCTCACGCGTGCTGGAGCGATTGAATCAGCTGTCCGGGCGCATGCCGGATGGCGTCATGCCACAGCTCGGGCCGGACGCCACCGGCGTGGGGTGGGTGTTTCAATATGCCTTGGTGGATGAATCGGGTCAGCAGGATCTGGCTTCATTGCGCAGCTTTCAAGACTGGTATCTGCGGTATTGGCTGCGAGCGGTCGAGGGGGTGGCAGAGGTGGCGAGCATCGGCGGCTTCGTCCGTCAATACCAGGTGAATCTAGATCCAACCAAGGTACTGGCCTATCGTCTCTCCCTGCCCGCCATTATAGAAACGATTCGACAGAGCAACAACGACGTAGGCGGGCGCGTCGTGGAGTTTTCCGGCATCGAGTATATGGTCCGCGGGCGAGGGTACATCAAGAAGACTGAGGATATCGAGAAGATTGCGGTCGGTCTGAATGACAACGGGACGCCGGTGCTCTTGCGCGATGTTGCAACGGTCCGTCTCGGCCCGGACATGCGCCGAGGATTGATAGAGTTGGACGGCCAAGGAGAGGTCGCCGGAGGAATTGTGGTCATGCGGTTTGGCGAGAACGCGTTGACCGTGATCGAGCGCGTGAAGGCGAAGCTCAAGGAGCTGGAGCCGTCCATGCCAAAAGGTGTCAAGGTGGTCAGTACCTATGATCGGAGCGACCTGATTCGCGAATCGATCGCCACGGCCAACGAGAGTCTGCTGGAAGAACTCGTCGTGACGGGCATCCTGATCATCGCCTTTCTGCTGCACGTCCGATCTGCTGTCGTGCCTATCCTCACCCTGCCGATAGCCGTGCTGATCGCCTTCATCCCCATGTACCTCATGGAGATCGGGATCAATATCATGTCGTTGGGCGGCATCATCGTGGCTATCGGCGATATGGTCGATGCGGCGATCGTGATGGTGGACAACGCCCACAAGCGCTTGGAGGAGTGGGAGCGCAACGGATGCAAAGGCGACCGTCTTCAAGTATTGATTGATTCGGCCAAGGAAGTCGGCCCGCCGATTTTTGCCTCGGTCCTCGTCATCGCCATTTCCTTTATCCCGATCTTTGCGCTCGAAGGTCAGGAAGGGAGGATGTTCAAGCCGCTCGCCTGGACCAACAATCTCGCCATCGCCATGTGCGCCGTGTTGGCCATCACGCTGGTCCCTGCTTGCTTGCCCACCTTCATTCGGGGGCGGATTTTCCCTGAGCAACGGCACCCAGTGAGTCGGAGTCTCCAAGGCCTCTATGCGCCTCTGCTGCGCTGGGCCCTGGAACATCGAGGCACGGTGGTGGTCCTGGCTATTGGCCTTCTGCTGAGCATCGTGCCGGGCTATCAGCGCATGGGCTCTGAGTTCATGCCGCCTCTCTATGAGGGCACGATCCTGTATATGCCGACGACGCTCCCAGGCTTGTCGGTGACAGAGGCTGGTCGGCTTCTCCAGATGATGGACCGAAAGCTGCGATCCTTTCCCGAAGTTGAACAGGTCTTCGGGAAAGCAGGGCGGGCAGAGACCTCCACCGATCCCGCCCCCTTCAGCATGATGGAAGTCGTGGTGTCGCTGAAGCCCACCGGCCGGTGGCGGCCCGGACTGAGTTACGAAGGACTGGTCGATGAAATGGATCGGGCGCTGCAGTTTCCAGGCGTAACCAATGCCTGGACCATGCCGATCAAGAATCGTCTTGACATGCTGACCACCGGCATTCGGACCCCTGTCGGCATCAAGATCTTCGGCCCCGATCTGAAGCAGATCGAGACGATCGGCGAGCATTTGGAGATGGTCTTGAAAGGAGTGCCGGGCACGCGGAGCGTTTATGCCGAACGGGTATCGAGCGGCTACTTCTTGGACTTCGACATTAATCGCGACGAGATCGCGCGCTACGGGCTCACGCTCATGGATGTCGGCAAGGTCATTGAATCCGCGATCGGCGGGGAAAATATTACGACGACGATCGAAGGCCGTGAGCGCTATCCGATCAACGTGCGGTATCTGCGGGACCTCCGGGACGACCCCCAAAAGCTGCAACGGGTGCTCGTGGATACACCGACCGGAGTGCAGGTGCCCCTTGCGCAGCTCACGACCCTTCGATTTGTGAATGGCCCGCCGATGATCCGAGACGAGAACGGAATGCTTGCGGGGTACGTCTTTCTGGACATGACCGGGCGGGATGTCGGCGGCTATGTGGAGGACCTCAAGCGGGTGGTGCGTGAGAAGGTGGAACTACCCTCAGGCTATACGATCGTCTGGTCCGGGCAATATGAGTTCATGGAGCGGGTCAAAGAGCGGTTGAAGCTCGTTGTCCCGCTCACCCTCATCATTATCTTCGTCACCTTCTACTTCGCCTTTCAGTCAGTCGCCAAGACGCTCATGGTAATGGTGGGGGTGCCGCTCTCGCTGGTAGGGGCGGTCTGGTACCTGTCGATCCTGGGTTACAACATGAGTATTGCAGTCTGGGTCGGGCTCATTACGGTCGTGGGCACGGCCGCGGAGACCAGCGCGGTGATGTTGGCCTATCTGGATGAGGCCTGCGCACGACGCAAAGCGGCCGGTGGTCTCACGACACTCCAGGATGTCATCGAGACCGTCCATCGCGGGGCAGTGGAACGCATCCGACCCATGGCCATGATCGGGCTTGTCGATGTCGTGGGGTTATTCCCCGTGATGTGGGCCACCGGCACCGGCGCCGACGTGATGAAACGTATCGCCGCGCCACAGGTCGGCGGCGTCTTTTCCGCCATGATCCTGACGCTGTTCGTGATTCCCCCCGTTTATGTGATATGGCGCTGGCGAAAAGAACAAAGAGAGAGTCAGGTGCGCGGTTAACCGTGCAAGCGAAGAAATAGGATTAAGCGTCAAGCAGGTGACTATGACTGAAGATGGATTCGGCAAGGCACAGAGTATGCTGGTAACCGTGATACTGATTGGGGCGTTCATGGGAAGCCGGTGTCCGAGGCGCTCTCCCTCCTGTGGACTTTTGGGACAGAGCCCTATCGTTGCCGGTTCTGGAATGCCCCAGTGGTTTGATTGAACCGAGCTCCTACCCCTCTGCATCTGAGAAATTCCCGTCAAACCAGTGACTTTGTGGAGAGACCGGTTTTGTCGTCTGGCACGTCCTCTGCTTTCTCCCAAGAGAGGGTTATCCAAAGGGATAGTCCGAGGCCGGAGTAATCAACAGGGCGGGGAGGGAGACATTATCATGGCGGACCAACATGACAGCTGTTCGGGCTTGGGCGTGTCGATCGCGTTTTTGAGCGGGGCGATGCTCGGTGCGATGGCGGCGATTCTGTATGCGCCCGGTTCCGGGGAGGAAACCCGTCGGGCGATCAAGGGCTATGCACGTCGGACGGAGGAAGAGGTCTTGGAGAAGGCGAAAGAGGTCCGCAAGGAAATCTCCCACAGCGTCGATGAAGCCAAGCGGTATCTGAAGGAGACCGAGGCGACGATTGCCGCGGCTCTGGCGGCGGGGAAGGAAGCGTTCAAGAAAGAAACGACGGATCGGGCGTGAGATGTATGCGGTGCGATTTCACGGGCGCGGGGGGCAAGGCGCCAAGACGGCGAGCCGGATTCTCGGGACCGCGGCGTTCCTGAGCGGGTATCTGGCCCAGGATTCGCCGATCTATGGAGCCGAGCGCCGCGGGGCGCCGGTCGCGGCATTCACGCGATTCGGCCGGGAGCCGATCCGCGAACGAGGGGGCATCACCCATCCCGATCTGGTGGTGGTAGCGGACGCATCGCTGATCGGAGACCCGGCCGCCCGTATTTCGGATGGCATTACCGAGCAGACGATCCTGTTCATCAATTCGCCGCTGTACGCGGAGCAGATTCGCACGCAAAGCAAGTTGCCTGGTCGCATCACGACGTTGGGTGTGACGGAGATCGCCTTGCAGCATTTCGGTCAGCGGGAGGCGATCAGCGCGTTGCTCGGTGCCGTCGCCGCTCGCTTGGCCGGGCTGCAACAGGAGCCGCTTCGGCAGGCCATTGCGCGGGAGTTGGGAGATCTCGGGCTGGCCCCGCCGATCATTGAGCGGAATCAGACCGTGGCGCTCACATGTTATGAGTCGGTGCAGGTGATGGAGCGTGAGTCTGTTGCAGAGCCGGCGAATATCGCCACGACGTTCCACACACCGGTCTATGAATCGCCAAGCAGGGGTACGGCCAGGATCAGCGCCACAGGGAATTCGGTGCTGCGTGAAACCGGCGGGTGGCGAACGTTCCGCCCGGTGCTGGTCGCCGACAAGTGCAACGGGTGCTGGCTCTGTTTCGTCTATTGTCCAGACGGCGTGATTTCGATGAACAAGGATGACCGGCCGGTGGTCGATTATGCCCATTGCAAGGGTTGTCAAATCTGTGTGCACGAGTGCCCGACGCATGCCCTCGTCGCGGAACGGGAACAAGAAGGCAGGGTGGCATGGACAGCCAGATGATGACCGGCAACCTGGCGGCAGCCTGGGGAGTGAGACTGGCCGACGTGGATTACATTCCTGCGTTTCCCATCACGCCGCAAACGGAGATTGTGGAAGCGTTGGCTAAATGGTGTGAGGGCGGTGAGCTAGCGGCGCGTTTCGTGACCATGGACTCGGAACATTCGATGATGACGGCGGCCGGCGCTGCCGAGGCGACAGGGGCGCGAGTCTTCACGGCGACCTCCAGCCAAGGGCTATTGTATGCCTTCGAAGTGCTCTATTCGGTCTCCGGCTGGCGCGCGCCGCTCGTGCTGGTCAACGTGTCCCGGGCGCTGGCTGCGCCCATTACGTTGGAGTCGGATCATAACGATGTGTTGGCGGCGCGTGATTCCGGTTTTCTGCAGATCCATGCCGAGACCTGTCAGGAGGTGCTCGATTCGATTCTGATGGCCTATCGCATCGCAGAAGATGAGCGGGTCATGTTACCGGTGATCGTGAATCTGGATGGCTTTTCGCTGTCATTCACGCGGGAGCCTGTGAGTCTCCCGGATCCGGAGCAGGTGCAGAAGTTTCTGCCGCCGTTCCGTCCCGCTCATCTCGGATTCAAAGCGTCGGCGCCGCATGCGTTAGGGGTGGCGGTGCTCGGCGGAACGCCCTATGCGTATTTCCGGCATCAACAGCATCTGGCCTCGATCAATGCCTTGGAGGTACATCGGGAGGCCGCCGCGTCCTTCGAACAATTATTCGGTCGGCGCTACGATCTGGTCGAGGGGTATCGGTTGGATGATGCGGAGGATGTGCTTGTGATCACGAATGCCTCTGCGAGCGCAGGCAAGGCGGCGGTCGATGCAGCCAGGGAAGAGGGTAAACGGGTAGGCTTGTTGCGGCTCCGGATGATTCGCCCCTGGCCGGCCGATGCGATTCGTGGCGCCTTGCGAGGCCGCCGCGCTGTGGCCGTGTTGGATCAGAATCTCGCGCCGGGGCAGGGGGGCATTCTCTTTCAGGAAATTGCCGCGTCTCTGTATCATGAAGCGGAACGGCCGCGGGCACTCTGCTCCTTCATCGGAGGGCTCGGAGGACAGAATCTGTCGGTGGGGGAGTTTCGCGCGATCTTCGAGCAGACGGCGAAAGCCGGAGTCAGCGGAAAAGGGATCGGTCCGGTTCTCCTCTACACTCAAGCCGAGCATCGTGAGATGACTCAGCTGCAGATGGTGGCGGCAGGGACACAAAGAGCTAATGGCTTATAGCTGATGGCAAATCACAGAGCCCCGGCTATACGCCATACGCAATAAGCTCAGCAGGGTTTTGCAGCATGTGGCAACGAGAGACGTTTAAGAAGATCAAACAGATTCCAGGTGAGGAGCACGTGCTTCCGGGTACTGCGCTCTGTGCCGGGTGTGGAGGGCTGGAGTCGTTGCGACTTGCCGCGAAGGTGCTCGGCGACGATGTGATCTATGTGAACGCCGCCGGCTGCTTCACCATGTTAGCGGCCTATCCGTATACGTCGTTCAAGGGTTCATGGCTCTATACCACGATGGGCTCCGCGCCTGCCGGTGCACAGGGTGTGCGTGATGCGTTGGACGTATTGATCGCAAAAGGACGGTTGCCGAAGAGCGAGAACCTGAAAGTCGTGGTGCTGGGAGGCGACGGCTCCTCGTACGACATGGCGCTGTCGTCCACCTCTGGCGCTATGAATCGCGGACTCGATTTTTATTATTTCTGTTACGACAACGAAGCCTACGGCAACACCGGGATGCAACTGTCTCCGGCGACACCCTACGGTGCGCGAACGGCGACGTCCCCCTGCAGCCTGCAGCATCCGAGCGGGGCATCTCAAGAGAAGAAAGATCTCTTCGAGATCTGGCGCGCACACAAGCCGCCGTATATCGCCACTGTGGCACCGCGGTATCCCCTCGATCTGGAGGAGAAGTTTGCACGGGCGGCCGCTTTTCCGGGGCCCAAGATGTTCCTCGCGTTAGCCGCCTGTCCGACCGGCTGGTTGTACGATCCGGCGGAAACTCCGGAGGTTGCCAAGCTGGCGGTTGAGACCGGGCTCTGGCCCCTGAAGGAAGCCATCAATGGAGTGGTTACCCACACGTACATTCCGAAGCGCAAGCCGGTCGAATCCTATCTCACGTTACAAGGGCGCTTTCGGCACCTGTTTGAACCGACCGTGCAGACGGATACAATTCAGCACATTCAAGCGCGCGTGGACGCCTATTGGGTGCGGGCAACCAGGGAGGGAACATGATTCGATCCGTCGTTTTTTCGATGGCGTGTCTGGCGGCTCTCCTCGCGAGCGGCTGTGCAGAACAGAAGACCGCATCCGGCATCACCGGGGTCACGCCGGTTCATTTGCCGGATGTGCGTACGCCGGTGCAACTCGATGCCGAGGCTCGTCAGGAACATCGCGCCGTCATGTTGCAACATCTGGAAACGATCCAGGCGATCGTGGCGGCGTTGGCGGAAGAGGACTACAAGCTTGCGCAAGGATTGACCGAAACGCACTTGGGATTTTTTATACACCGGCACGCGATGGCTCGCCAGCAGCCGGAGAACTTTCCGCCGGCCTACCATGATCTGGCGATGGCGCATCATGAAGCCGCGGAAAAGCTGGCCGATGCGATGCCGTCGCGGGATCTGAAGCAGATCCTGCCACAGTTAAACCATGTGCTGAAAGCCTGCGTCGCCTGTCACCTGGAGTACAAACTGCGTAGTTCATAACCAAGGAGAGCCGCATGTCCGACGGAAAAATCAGTGTCACGTTCGAGCAGGACCACGACCGTCTCGATGCCCTGTTCACGACGTTTCAGGAACAGAAGCGTAAGGATTTCGCCCAGGCCAAGGAGGCGTTCGTTGCTTTCAAGTTCGGGCTGCAACGCCACATCGTCTGGGAAGAGGATGTGCTGTTTCCCAAGTGGGAGGAGAATTCCGGCATGGCGGAGGGAGGTCCGACGCAGGTCATGCGAACCGAGCATCGGATGATCGGCGATTGCCTGGAGGCGATTCACCAGAAGGTGCAGGCCCAGGATCCGGACAGCGATCGGGACGAGCAGCGCTTGTTGGAGATTCTGAAGCCCCACAACATGAAGGAAGAACGGATTCTCTACCCCTCGATCGATCAGGTGATCAGCGATCAGGAACGGGCGGAGTTGTACCAAGCGATGAAAGACATTCCTGAAGAACGATACCGGACCAGTTGCGGGAGTGGGCACTCATGAGTCGCCCGGGCCTGGGTGCTGCTTTGTGCATCCTGGGACTGCTGGTCGTAGCCGCAGTGCCGCGATGGACCTATGCGGTGCCGTACGGTGGTGTGATTGCGTCGGAGGCGGAGGGGCCGTCGATGGCGTGGACGATAGCTGATACCGGTGGCATGGTGGCCAATCCGCACAGCGATTTGATCTTTCGAGCGACCGGCGCTGCCACCTGCCTGGATTGTCATCGAGCGGGCAAAGAGGGGACGTTGAGTCCGCAAGTCCTGGACAATGCATTGGTCCAAGAACTCAAGGCCAAGGCCAAGGGGGTTCATGGCCCCGGACGATTCGCCGATTGTCTGCGGTGCCATGCCGGGGGTAATAAGGGCGTGGAAAAGTACCGGAAGTAAGTCAGAGAGCTGCCGGTGCAGCGTGAACCGTGAGACGTGAAACGTAAAACGTGAAACGTACCTCGCGGGGACTCAGAGCGTATGGCGCCATCATTGAGTTTCTTCGCAGCCTGCTGAGAGACGAGCCGATCGTGCGGCGGTTGTATGAAAAGGGACGTGGTGCGCATCAGCCTGGTCGCATAGCCGAGTGCCTTGCCTGTCACGGCAGGGGAGCATCCTGAAGAGAGCATGATGGAGTGACGATGCGATTGAATCTCGAACAAGCCTTTTCCACCGAGCAAGCCCTGCGCGACATGATCGTGATGCGAAAAGTCTGTTTCGATCACGACCCGTTTTATGTGAAGACCGGCGCCGGCAATGTGGTCCAGATTGGATTCCAGCTGAACCTCTATGCGGCGTTTCACGATCCGACCCAGCTGCCGCTCAATGACGATGCCGAGCATCGTGAAATTCTTGGCGACCTGCAACGGCTCTGCCGGGTGTTTTTTCAGACGTTGGATCTTCTGAAGCCCTGCGAGCATCCGCAGCCTCCCGCGCATCGCATCGTCTTCTCCCCGGAGCGAAAAAATCGCGCCGAAGTCTGTCTCCAGATCCCGATCTTCGACCTGGCGCATTATGCCGACAGTTCGGCTCGCCAGGTGCAGGATCTTCTTGCGACGGCGGAGTGTCTGCTGACGCATGTCGGAGCAAGACGGCGGGTGTGGGATGAAGAAGGACGCAATCCGGAGTCTTCCACCGGTGATTGCGAGGCGCGTGCGGCGGCGGCTGGAGCGGAGGTGGACACATTGACGCCGGATAGGACTGTTGACAGACTGTAGCCAGTTGGATACAGTTCTGCATGTTCGAGATCCGGAAGACCAAGACGTTCGCTAAGTGGCTCGATGGACTTCGTGACATGCGTGCACGTGCGCGCGTTCAGGTTCGAATAGAGCGGCTCGGTACAGGGACTGCGGGCGATGCGAAATCGGTGGGGGAAGGCGTTTCTGAGATGCGAATCGACTACGGCCCCGGCTATCGTGTGTATTTCACAAAACGTGGCCGTGAGGTTATTGTGCTGCTGGCCGGCGGCGATAAGCGGACACAGGATGCCGATATCCGAACAGCCTTGCGGTTGGCACGGAGTTTATAGGAGTGCATCGTGAAGAAGGTTACAACTACCAAATATGACGTAGCCGAGCATCTGCGGACTCCGGAGGAGATGGCTGCGTACTTGGAGGCCTGCTTGGAGGAGGCCGATGGCGACGCGGCTTTCATTGCCAAGGCACTGGGCGATATTGCCCGCGCCAAGGGCATGGCGCAGGTTGCGCAGGATGCGGGGCTGTCTCGTGAGAGCCTGTACAAGGCGCTCTCCGGCGAGCGGAGTCCAGGTTTCGATACGATCCTCAAGGTCTTGAGAGCGTTGGGGCTGAAGTTGCACGCGGAGCCGACGCGACGAATTACTGCCCCAAAATCCCGACGGCCTCGTTCCTTTAATCGGAGTGCGGCGTGAATCGTAGAATTCCGGCAGGGGTTAGAGGTGCCACCTATATCAATCCCAACTGATTGGTTGGCAGCGCATAGAATGGCCTGAATTGAAAGGTTACTAAGTCGAGTGTTCAACGATCCCGAATGGGCTACCAAGGAGGAGTGGGATGCCTATGCTTGGTTTGGTTTCGCCTTGTCTGAAGCGCAGACGATAGAAATGTTGTTGCAGGTTCTTGCTACTGCTCTCTCTATGGAGTCTATGCGAGGCACTGATAAGCATCATGATTGGCCCACGCTGCATGACAGTTTCGGCAGGCTGACACTGGGGGAGCTTTTCAAAGCGGTGAAGTCGCATAAGAACTTGCCATCATCAGAGAGTCTACTTTTGAACCTTACCGAAGTGAGAAATGTCAGGAAACGAATTGTACACGGCTTCTTTCGACCTAATGATTCACCGCTTTCGGACGTCGAGAGGTTGACGGACGCCACTCGCGAGCTTCAAATGGCAGCTTCCTTATTTAGGAACTCGGCTACAGAGCTTGAAAGGGTCGTATACAAGGTTCTCGATCAGTTACGGGTGACACGTGCTGAGGTGGAGGCGCAGATTTCAAAACGTTCAGCCGAGTTGAATGGTCAAAGCTCAGTGGATTAATGCTGTGCTCAAATTAGAATACTGATCTTCTCCGACTTGTTTAACCACTCCATCTCGCAACACTCGTTCCCACCCTGATCCTCGCATCCACGATCCGGCAGCCCTGGCCGGGCGGCATGGCGAAGATCGGATTCAGATCCAGTTCCACGATCTCCGGCACCTCTTCGACCAGCCGCGAGAGCCGGAGCAGCAATTCCTGAATCGCGTCCACGTCAGCGGGGGGATGGCCGCGATAGCCTTGCAGCAGACGATAGCCTTTGATGCTGCGGATCAGATCGGCGCCGTCCAATTCCGTCAACGGCGTGATGCGGAAGCGCACGTCTCCTAGAATTTCGACGTGAATCCCGCCCAGTCCAAAACCGATCAGGGGACCGAATGAGGGATCCTGGACCATGCCCGCCATCACCTCGACGCCGCCGGTCACCATCGGTTGGACCAGTACCCCTTCCATGGCTTCAAGGCTCTGATCCTGCGCGAGCCGTGCGGCGATCTGTTCAACCGCGCGGCGAACCTCAGCCTTCGTGTTGAGGTTCAGATGCACCCCGCCGATCTCCGTTTTATGGACGAGTGTATGGGACGCCAGCTTCACGGCGACCGGAAACCCGATCTGTTCGGCAAGTAAAGCCGCTTCATCAGCGCCGGTTGCGACGCCGCCTGGCGGAAGGGGAATCGCCATGGCGCTCAAGACGGCGCGCGTTTCGGCTGTCGTCAGCCAGCCGTCTCCGCGTGCGGCCAGGGCGTGATGGCAGATGCGGGTCACGGTCGGGAGGTCCAGATCGTCGAAGTCCGGCACCATGCCGGCGGGGCGCTCTCGCCACTGCACATATCCGGCGATTTTCCCCAGGGCGCGCGCGGGAAGTTCCGGCAGTGCAAAGGTGGGGATAGTTTCGTTCACGAAGGAAAATCTCCGCTCGCGATCCGTTTCCACCATCCACCCGATATAGATCGGTTTCTTGATGGAGGCCGTGGCTCGCGCTTCGAGGATGCCCTTCTTGATGCCTTCGGCGATCGGGTCCACATCGGTGGCGGTGACGGCAATGTAGAGAACGATGAGGGCATCGATATCGTCGGATTTCAACAGCGCGGTAATGGCTTGAGCGTATTGCTCGGGGTCGGCCGAGGCGATCAGGTCGACCGGGTTGCGCAAGGCCGCAGCCGGCGGCAGAAACGAGGCCAGGTGAGTCATGGTCGCTTGCGACAATTCAGGGACATCCAGGCCGCTCGCCTCGCAGGCATCGGCGCAGAGGATGGCCGGCCCGCCGGCGTTCGTGATGATCCCGACGCGGTTGCCCTTCGGCAGCGGTTGATCCGAGAGGCCTGCCGCCAATGCGAACATGTCTTCGAGCGTCTCGGCGCGCAGGATCCCGGTCTGCTGAAACAGGGCTTCCACCCCGACATCATTGGCGGCCAGCGCAGCCGTGTGGGATCCTGCGGCGCGTTTGCCCGAAGAGGTACGGCCTGCTTTCAGGACGACGATCGGCTTGTTGCGACTGACCCGACGGGCGATCTGTGCAAACCGCCTCGGATTGCCGAACGATTCCACATACAGCAGGATGACGTTGGTTGCGGGATCGTTCTCCCAGTATTGCAGGAGGTCGTTGACCGACACATCTGCCTTGTTGCCGACGCTGACGAAGGTGGACAGACCGAGCTGCAATCGTTCGGACGCGGCGAGCAGGGCCAACCCCAGGGCGCCGCTTTGTGACGACATGGCAATCGAGCCGGCGAGGGGAAACGTGGAGGTGAAGGTGGCGTTGAGCCGTACGGCCGGATCGGTGTTCAAGATACCGAAACAATTGGGGCCGACCATGCGCAGGCCCTGTTGCCGAACCTTCTCGAGGAGCTGGTCTTGTAAACGGCGTCCATCTGCTCCGACTTCGGCGAACCCGGCGGTGATGACCACGAGTGCGCGGACACCGGTCGCCGCGCAGTCGTCCACGACAGAGAGGACGGCGTCTTTGGGGACGGCGATGACGGCCAGATCGACCGGTTCCGGCAGTGCACGAACCGACGGATAGGTTGGCATGCCGGCGATGGTGGCGGCATGCGGATTGATCGCGTAACAGCGGCCGTGAAAGCCGTTGCTGCTCAGTGCGTCGAGCAACCGGTAGCCGATACTCTGGGGAGTGCGCGAGGCGCCGATCACGGCGACGGCCTGAGGATGGAAGAGGGGCCGGAGCGACGCCGTGGTGGCGACCCGTTCACGCCACTCGGATTGGCGCACGCTCCGGTCGGTCGGTGTCAGCGAGAGCTCGACCTCCATGTCGCCGCCTTCGACATGTTCTTCCATGGGCAGTCCGGAGGAGGCGAACACCTCGCGCATGGCCACATTGTCGGCATGGGTGATGGCCCAAAGTCTGGTGAAGCCGTGGCGGATCGCCAGCAGCGCCAATCGCTCCAGGAGCAGCGTGCCCAGACCATGCCCATGGAGCCGATCGTCTACGGCCATGGCCACTTCGGCCTGGTGCGGGTCCCGCGCATGATACGACCCGGACGCGATGACACGAAGGTCGCCGTCCTGCCGGCGAAGGGCAATCACGGTGAGGCTACGCCGCGGGTCTGATGGGTCGCAGAGTGTGCGGATCACCTCGGCGGGTGGCGCAGTTTCGGAGAAAAACCGGTGGCGTCTGGCTTCCGGCGAGAGGCGCTCGACGAAGCGCTGCAATTCATCCGCGTCGGACGGCTGCGCGATGCGCAGGAGCGCCGTTGTGCCGTCGCTTAAGACGACATGACCGGAGTCGGGAGCCTCGTCACGAGAGGGCGGCATGTGGAGTGGACGGATACGTTGCATGAATTACCCCGAGAGCAGGTCCGGTTTCACGATCAGCAGCAGGCCGAGCCCGATCATGACCGCCCCGCTGATCAGTTTCAACCATCGTCCTTCGCGTTCCTCCAGCTTGTGACGGCCCAGGGTGATCACGGCGATCGTCACCATCAGTGCGTCATCGAAGATGTAGGCCGCGTTGTAGAGGGCAAGGTAGCCATAATACTGCCAGGTGGCGAGCGCTTGCGTGCTGAGGATGTGCGTGTAGAGCGCGGGAAATCCCGCCGTGCACAGCAGCTCGACCACGTTCACCAGCCCGGCAAGGATCACGATTCCGATCAGGGCGCCGGTGAGATTCTCCGCCTGAACGACCCGGCGCAGCCGCGCATAGAGTCCCGGTTTGGCCGCGTCCGGAATCGTCAATGACAATCCTTGCCGGAAGGCGAAGAAGTCTTTCACGTTGACCGCGCCGATCAGCAGCGCCACGCCGCCCAGCGAAAGCTGGACCGTGCGGGAGAGCCCCACGATGAGAAACGCATTCAGCCAGGCGGCCATGAAGGCAAAATACACCAACCCGCTCACCAGGACGAAGGTGCCGGCCACGAGCGACATCTTGACGCGGTCCTGCAACGAGACCAGCAGCGACAGGAGAAACAACAGCACCCACATCGCGCAGGGATTGAAGCCGTCGAGCAGCCCGATGGCCAGCGTGAAGAGGGGGAGCCCGATTTCCGGATAACTGAGGCGGCCGAACCAGGGGAGCAGGATGCTCTCTTCTCCGGCTGAGGTGTGAACTGTAGGTGCGCTGCAGGCCGGTTGTGTCGGGCGGCAGGCGGACAACGGTGCGGAATCGAGGGGAGAAGCCGCCCTATCAAGGAGTGCAAGCAGGTTGGCGCCGGTCGTCCCGGCGTCTTGATAGCCGATGATCAACTCGCCCTGCAGATAAAAGGCGGGCACGCCGATCAGCGTCACCGCCTGCCGTCTCGCCAACGTCTCCAAGCGGGTGAGCGCCGTCTGATCCTGACCGACATCCCGAACCAGAATGTGCAGGGTGGGGCGACGTCGCCGAAGCTCGAGAAGAAATGCTTTGGCGGCTTCGCAGTGCGGACAACCGGCTCGGACGAAGACTTCCAAGTCCGCAGTCGGTTCGGAGGCGCGAACGGTGATCTCCGAACCGAGCAGCCACAGGCAGACGAGCACGAGGCCTGCGTAAAGAATCCTCCGCCGACTCATCGCGTTGCCTGTGGCGCCCGTCGGCTAGCTGACGAAGTCCGGTGTCGCGACCGATCGGATATAGGACAAGACGTCCAGCATCTGTTGGTCGGTCAGCTTCCCGCGATACCCATGCATCGGGCTGAAGAGCGCTCCGTTCGCGATCGTGACCAGCAGTTCCCAATCGGTCTTGGCGCGCGAGTTGACGGATTGAAAATTCGCGGGCCTCACAATGAGGTATTGGCCGTCCGGCCCGGCCCCGTCCAGTTTCTCTCCGTGGCAACGCAGACATTGTTTTTCATAGATGGCCTGTCCGTCGCGCGGATTGCCCCGGTTGGTTTGTGCAGTGGCCCATGTGCTACCCAGGATGACGAGGCAGACGACAGAAAGAATGCTGAACGTTTTCATGCGCAGGCTCCTTTATGGTTCGGCGCAGTGCGCCGGATTGGTCACAGACTCATCGGACGATCAACACAGGACAGGGCACGTGGTGCAAGAGGGCGTGAGAGATGCTTCCCAGGAGAAATCGCTCCAGCCCCTTCCGTCCATGGGAGCCGATGACCAGGAGATCCGCCGACTTGGCGCGTTCCGTCAGGATGTCGGTCGGATCGCCGACGGTCACCTGGGTGCCGACCGTATACCGATGATTCATGACCGAGGCGGCCACGTTCTTCACCAGGTCTTCGGCCGAGCGTACGGCGATCCCGGTCCAATCCTGGAGCGGAAACAGGCTGAACGGATCGGTGGACGGAACCTGGCGTACGACGCTCACGATGGTGAGATCGACCGGATTCTTGAACGGATGGCTGAGGAGCCAGGCCTTGATACGGGCGCCATCCTCATGTCCTTCGATGGCGACCGTCACGCGTTTGACCGGCCCCTCGCGCTCTTTCACGATCAAGGTCGTGCAGTCTGCATGGAGCGCGACGCGATGGGAGACGCTACCGAGGACGAATTCGCCGACGCGTCCCCGTCCGCGCGCTCCGATCACGATCAGGTCTGCATGCGTTTCCCGGGCCTTGTCTAGAATCAGCGATGCCGGTTTGCCGAATTCGCACACCCGTGTGATGGAGAGGCCTTCGGAGGGCAACATCGTGGATGTGTGGTCGAGCAATTGCTCCCCCGCTTTCTCCATGGCTTTCCGGAAGTCGTCGTACCCTTGCATGCTGCTCACTTCTGCGACGATCGGATACTGAAACATCCCCAGGTCGATACCGTGCACCAGGATGACCTCGTGCAGATCGTACAGATAGGAGACTTCCCGAACGGCTGCGAACGCCTGTTCCGACCAGTCGAGTGCGATGAGGGCGCGCATAAGACTCCTTTCCCTAGAACAACGGATGCGGTGACGTGCCGAAGGGCATGAACCGCGGGGAATCGCCGACGTTGCCGCGAATGCGCCACTGCCCGTCATCGAACGTCATGTAGTGCACTTCCTCATACCAACTGTCGATCGGCACACGTAACCCGCCGGTTTTCGACAGGCCCGACAAACTGCCCGTACAGGTGACCTCGATGATGGTTTTGGATCCGGACCCGACCCTGATCATCCGGGAAAAATGATGGGTATCGGACAGTTCCCGGAATTGATCGAACAGGTTGGTCCAGACCTTCCGCATGTCGGCCTTCTTCAGGCCGTGATAATTGTATTGCTCCGAATACAGGGCCATGATGCCGTCCACGTCGCCGGCACGAAGCGCCTGTTCGGCCTGCCGGAACGTCGCCAGCACTTCATCGACGGTGGCTTGATCGAGGTCTGCTGCCGCCCCCGGAAGGAGCTGCATCTCGGCTGTTGCCGGAGACCCCGTCAGGGTGACCAACAGAAGTCCGCCGACCAGAAACCCATACCATCGATCCCACGTCCGTTCCCCTCCGCCCATGACCGCTCCTTCTTGCCGATGGTGAGGTTGCCTACCCGACCCATGTGACGCGGATAAAATCTTCATCCTTGTCGTATTGCAGTTCCAATTCGCCATGGTGCGCGTGTTTCAGCGCCTCGCCGATGCGCCGGGGCAAGTGGGTATCGGTGGTGAGGACGACAAGCCCCTCTGCCCGGTTTTCGATCGTCATGATGCGGGCCAGCGGGTACTCTTTTTTTTCCTGCGCCTCGGCGTTGTGGATCAGGCCCATGACCTGGTCCCGGTGTTGGTCTTTGTAGGCTCCCTTGAGAGTGACGAACCCTTTCGGGTTTTTGTCTTCGATGCGCAGACAAGCTGGACAGACGATCTCATCGGCCCCCGTCGGTTTGGCGCCCCAGGTCCAGCGCCCCTTATGGAACAGCGCCCCGCACGTCTTACAGACCGTGGGTTCCTTCAGCTTGCCCGGCATCTTGTAGGAGTCGTGTTGCCCTTCCTGTACGAATCGATCGTGGCGCGCGGCGTGGCCGCCTTCGGTGTGTTTGTTCATCGGTGCGATTCCTTTTCTGGGCCGGGTCATCCGGGCTGTGGTCCGTCTTGTGATGTTACGATCTGTTGATAAACGCTTCTTCCGCCAGATTGAGGTATTGCAGCACTTCCCGGTCTTCGACCTGTTCGAAGTCCCGGTAGAAGTTTCCGACCGCATAAAACGGATCCGGTACCCGTAGCACGATCAGTTGGTCGACCAGTTTCCGCGCCTCCTCCACGGTCGAGCGCGGGCCCACCGGAATGGCCCCGATCACGCGACGCGGATTCCCCTGGCGCGCGGTCGTGACGGAGGCGAAGAAGGTCGCGCCTGTGGCGAGGCCGTCATCGACGAGAATCACCGTCCGGTCGTTCAGGTCGGGGAACGGCCGTCCTTGTCGGTACAGGGCCACACGCCTGGTGACTTCCTTTTGCTGCGCCTGCACGGCGGCTGCGAGTTGTCGTTCTGTGAGCGACAAGCCGGCGAGCGCCTCTCGATTCCAGTACACGGCGCCTGTTTCGCTGACGGCTCCCAGGGCATATTCAGGATTGTCCGGTGCGCCGATTTTTCGCGTAATGAGCACATCGAGCGGCAGATGCAGGGCCAGGCTCAGTTGATAGGCCACCACCACTCCCCCGCGCGGCAAGGCGAGGAGAATGGCGCTCGGATCGTTGCGAAACAGGATCAGTTCCTGCGCGAGGAGTTCGCCGGCTTCTTCACGGTTCTTGAACATGACTATCCACTCCCCCTGCCGTTGGTCCTGCATACTGTGGCCCGCATGGGGTTACCACAGTCCGCTCGTGACCCCTACGCCGATCAGGAACAGCGCCGCGACGATCAAGAGCACCATCAACCACCGGTGATGGTGAGATCCACCCTCGGGATGCCAATGGATCTCCCAGGGGATGTCCAAGTATCGAGGATGTCGGAACATAGTGCGCTCCTTCCGCTTAGGACACCTTCACTTCAATCGATTTCGGCTTGGCTTTCTCCGATTTCGGTAGATGCACTGTGAGGATGCCGTCTTTGTATTCAGCCGCGACCTTGCTGCCGTCGGCATCTTCCGGCAGGGTGAAGCTTCGCAAGAAACTACCGTACGCGCGTTCCACGCGATGATATTTCTTGTCCTTTTCTTCCTTCTCGTATTTGCGCTCGCCGGAGATCGCGAGCACATTGTCCTGAACCGTGAGTTTCACGTCTTCCTTCTTGATCTCGGGCAGCTCCGCCTTGATCAGGTATTCCTTGTCGTCTTCGGTGATGTCGACCAAGGGAGACCATTCTGCAACCGAAATCGACTCCTTCTGGCCTTCCGTTTTGGTCGGTGTCCGACCCCAGAGGGCGGACAGGCGTTGCTCCACGTCTTCAAGTTCTCGCCACGGATTCAATTGCCTCCGAAATGGTTCCCAACGGGTGAGTCCACTCATGGTCATGTCTCCTCTACGGTATGAGTCAGTTCAACGTGAGCCGGTGTCTTGTCATGGCGCTCGTGAGATGGTGTTCTGGAACCGTCATTCTGCATTGGCACTGTTGCAGACTCGATGCCAGCGGAAAATGTGGCGGGCATTCACAGGCGAGGTGCGGAAGTTCACTCGCTTAGGAGAATGGCAGGCAGTTTCGTGCTCCGACCGTTCTGCGGGGTGGGGCGTTACGGGACAGCGGGCGGGGGCCGCAATGGTGCCAATTACCTCATTGACTTGAGCAAGGGTGTGATTAAACACATAGAGGAAGGGAGATGAAGGGAGGTGGAGCCAGGATAAGATCGAAACCCCCGCTTCCGTGCCGCGTCAGTGGGTTCGGGGGTCGCGCCTGTCGCAATTTCGGGGTCCGGTCCGAAGGGACGCGCTTCCATCTCGGTGCCAGTAGGAGGCACGGCTCGCATAAGGAGCCCGATGAATGGGGAGCGCGGGACATTCAGGTTGTGTGACTCGCCGGGGTGTCCGGAGGGGTCCCGCTCAGTGGGCAGGTCCGATCTCCACACGGGAGCGGGTTTTTTTATGATGGTTGTCGGGAAGAGGAGCCGCAGGCCGGGTTAGTGGAGAAACGCCGTTCGAACCTTGAGGAGGAACGCGTCGGCCAGTTCCGGGCGGGCCTGTTGGGAGCAGGTACGGAGTCGGCGTGCCGCTTCTTCGGTCCACTGTTCCCCCATGTCGATGACCTCTCCGGGACGGAAGTGCCCGGCTTTGATCCTGGCTACGGCTTCACCCACCGGGGTTTCCGAAATTCTGATGCTGAACGTCCCCCGTTCCAGCAATTCACAGAGGTTGAAGAGCACCCGCACATAGGCCGCCGCGTATTTGGCCGGCCGTCCATCCTTTTTCTCCAGCATTTTCTTGCGCTGGTTGTCGCAGTAGTTGAGGAACGATTCATAGGCCGCTTGCGCCGACCAGAGGCGCGGAAACAGTTGCCGGAGTTCCGCTCCCCAGTCGTCCATGCGTACCACTGGCGCCACCAGTGTTTCGAGCACCAGCGGATGACCTTGCAGGGCTAATTGCAGAAAGTGGCCGATCTCCCAGGACGTCTCGTCGTCTTCCTCCTTCATCATCCTCGTGCCCTGATACTTAAACCCGACTCGAAAGAGTTCGGCGGTGGGCAGGACGAAGACACTGCGGTAGTCCTTGTCGCTTTCGGGACCGGCGAGGCCGTGGGCGTGCGAACCGACCACCACTTTCAAAATGCAGGTATCGGTCGACGATGTAGGTGCATCTCTCATGAGCGTGCGGCGGAGAGTTGGATAAGACAGCCGTTCAAGGTCATGTACTTGGGGTAGTCGGCTTCGGGAATCTCAATATGGAACTCCTTGTGAAGCGCCACCACGAAGTTAAGGAAGTCCATCGAATCGAGGTCGAGCTGATCGCGGAAGCTGACATCCGGGCGTAGGGAGGTTGTGTCCGCTTCCGGTGCGATCTCACCGAGAAGACGAAGGACCTGGCTGCGCGTTTCGCCTTCCGACGGTGGCGTGCTCATAACGATTGGGGCTCCTGTAACAGGCGATCGATCTCAGCCAGGAACAATCCTCCACGGTGGCCGTCCGTGACGCGGTGGTCGGCGGAGAGCGACGCCATGAGGACCGGCCTCGGCACAACCAGGCCATCGGCGACCCAGGGGCGTTCCACGACCTTGCCGAATCCGACCAGCGCGACCTGGGGAGGATAAATGACTCCGAACACAGTTTCCACTCCCTGTTCCCCCAGACTCGTGACGGTAATCGTCGGGTCGGACAGTTCCGAGCTCCGTAACGAACCGGCCCGGGCGCGCTTCACCAGGTCTTGAAAGTTCTGCATCAATTCGCTGAGGCTCAGCCGGTCGGCGTCGTGCAACGCCGGCGCGACCAGTCCACCCTGGCGGAGGGAAATGGCGGTGCCGATATGAATCCGTTCGCTCCGGCCGGCCTCGCCGTCCTTCCACAGCGCATTGAGTTCGGGAACCCGGCGGAGCGCAAGGGCGACCGCTTTGATCAGCAGGACACTGTAGAGGAGACGCTCCGTCACCGGGCGTCGTTCGTTCGTGTCTTTCAGCCAGGTGATCGCCCGGTCCATGTCGATGGTGGTGCTGAGGTAATAGTGGGGAATGTCACGTTTGGATCGGGCCATGGCTGCGGCGATGGTTTGCCGCATGCGTGCCTGGCGGTCGGCGGCACCGACCGGCTTGGCGATGTCCGCCGGTGTCGTGGTGGCTCGCTCAATATCTTCCAGGGTGATGGCTCCCTCTGGGCCGGTTCCCTGCAACGTGCTTGCGTCGATGCCTCGCTCGGCGGCCAGTTTCCTCGCCGCCGGTGACATGCGCAATCGACCGGCCTGAGATGGCGCAGCGGCTCCGCTCTCCGTTCGCTGGGCGGGCGGAGGGGGGGCCGGTGGAGCGGTGACCGACCGGGAAGAAGCGACACGTGCCGTCGGCCGTCCCTCTTCGCGAATGATCGCCATGACCGTGCCGACCGGGATCTTGTCGCCCGGTCTGGTGATGAGTCGCTCGATGATGCCTGTGGTATGGGATTCGACGTCGATGACGGCCTTTTCCGTATCGACCTCCGCGATGCTCTCGCCCTTGGCGATGCGGTCGCCTTCTTTCTTTTTCCACTGCACCAAGGTGCCGTCGGTCATATCGGCGCCGAGTGTCGGCATCAGGAATTCAGCCATGAGAGAGACTCCGTGAAGCGTGAAGCGCGAAAGGTGAAACGTGAAACGTAAAATGGAACGGGCGATGAGTGACAGAGAAACAGCCGCGCCATCGGTTATCCCAGCAACGTGCGAACCGCCTTCACGATCTTGTCCGGCTGCGGCAGCGCCGCCTCTTCCAGATGTTTCGGATAGGGAATCGGGACTTCTTCGCTGCAGACCCGCGCGACCGGGGCATCCAAATCGTAAAACGCACCCTCCATGATCTGCGCGGCGACTTCGGCGGCGAAACTTCCCGTGCGCCAGGCCTCGTCGATGACCACCGCACGGTGAGTCTTTCGAACGGAGGTGAGGATGGTGCCGATATCGAGGGGGCGTAGGACGCGCAGATCCAGAACCTCTGCCTCGATGCCCTCTTGAGCCAGTTGTGTGGCAGCGGCCAGCGCCTTCCACAGACTGCCTCCGAACGTGATGAGGCTCACATCCTTTCCGGGGCGGCGCACCGCCGCGCGGGAAATATCGACTACCGGCCGATTTTCCTCCAATTCGCCTTCCATAGAATAGAGATACGCATGTTCGAAGATAAACACCGGGTCCGGCTCCTGGAGCGCGGCGAGCAACATCCCCCGCGCATCCGTCACAGTGGCAGGCGTCAGGACCGTGATGCCGGGAATGTGCGCATACCAGCCTTCAAGGCTGTGCGAATGTTGCGCCGCCACCTGGCGGCCGGCGCCGGTGGCCATTCGGACGACCAGCGGGACGTTGAACTGACCGCCGGACATGTGCCGGAGAGTCGCCGCGTTGTTCAGAATTTGATCGAGTGCCAGCAGACTGAAGTTGACGGTCATCACTTCCACAATCGGACGCATGCCGCCCAGGGCCGCGCCGATGCCGGCGCCGACGAAGGTGCTTTCCGACAGCGGCGTATCACGAATGCGTTCCGGGCCGAACTCCTCGAGCAACCCTTTACTGCAGGCGTACGTGCCGCCGTATTGCCCGACATCCTCCCCCATGAGGAAGACGCGAAGGTCGCGCTGGAGCGCTTCCCGTAATCCCGCCCGAACGGCTTCTCTGTAGGTGATCTTGGTCATAGGTATCACCGCGAAAGGTGAGACGCGAACCAGCTACGTACAGTCGCTTGACGTTTCACGTCGTACGTCTCACGTCCGTGCACACATCCTTGTTGAGATCCTCGATCGGCTCCCAGGGGGCCGCCTCGGCGAAGGCCACGGCTTCCTCGATTTCAGTCGCGATCGCAGCCTCTATCTGTTGGAAATCCTCATCGCGCAGCAATCGGGCCTGGCGAAGAGTCTGTTCGAAGGTCGCAATCGGGTCCCGCCGCTTCCATTCGTTGACTTCGTCTTTGGTTCGATACAATTCGGCGTCATACATGGAATGGGCGCGAAACCGATAGGTCCGGTATTCAAGGAAGTAGGGGCCGTTGCCGTTTCGGACCAGCTCGACTGCGCGACCGGTCGCCGTCTCAACCGCCAGCACGTCCATACCGTCGACTGTGTCGGCGCCCATCGCATAGGCCTTCGCCTTGGCGGCAATGTCGGGTTGCGATTGATGGCGGGCCAGGGCGGTGCCCATCGCATAGAGGTTATTTTCACAGAGAAACAGCACCGGGAGTTTCCACAAGGCGGCCAGGTTGAGGGATTCGTGAAACTCGCCCTCCGCCACCGCGCCGTCGCCGAAGTAGCAGCCGGTGACACGCTTGCGACCGTGCATCTTGTCGGCGAGGGCCAGGCCGACGGCCACGGGTAGTCCACCGGCCACGATGGCCAGGCCTCCGTAAAACCGCCGGGAGGCATCGAAGAAATGCATCGAGCCTCCGCGGCCGCGCGCGCAACCGGCGGCTTTGCCATACAGCTCTGCCATCAGCTGATTCATCGATGTGCCGCGGACCAGCGCATGGCCGTGCTCCCGATAGGTGGCGACGATGGCGTCCTCGTTCGTGAACGACGGGATGGAGCCGGCCGCCACCGCCTCTTCGCCGATGTACAGATGGAGAAAACCGTGGATCTTCCCGAGCTGATACAGTTCCGCGGCCCGTTCCTCGAAGCGGCGAATACGGAGCATGTGCCGCAGCAGCTCAAGACCATGCTCTCGGTTTCTCACGGCACTCATCTTTTCTCCATCGCACGTTTCAGCTGTCAGCCATCAGTTTTCAGCTCAAAGCGAACTTTTTCTCTCCGAAGCTGACTGCTGAAGGCTGACCGCTGAAAGCTCATGCTTCCAATGTCGAGGTGTCGCCCTCCGGCAACCCGAGTTCGCGCGCCTTCAGCAGGCGTCGCATGATCTTCCCGCTTCGCGTTTTCGGCAGGGTCGGGAGAAACGCGATCTCTTTCGGTGCCACGGCTGCGCCCAGGCGCGCCCGAGCGAAGCCGAGCAGTTCACGCCGCAACGCTTCACTCGGCTCATGCCCGTCTTTCAACGACACAAACGCCTTCACGATCTCCATGGCGACGGGGTCCGGCTTGCCGATCACCGCGGCCTCCGCCACCGCCGTATGTTCGATCAACACGCTTTCAACTTCGAACGGACCGATGAGATGCCCCGAGGTCTTGATGACGTCATCCGCCCGGCCCACAAACCAGAAATACCCGTCGGCATCTTTCTTGGCCACATCGCCGGTCAGGTACCAGCCGTCGGCGAAGCACTTCTTGTACCGCTCCGGCTCATTCCAATAGCCGCGAAACATCGAGGGCCAGCCGGGGCGTAGGGCCAATTCCCCCTGCACATCCGGTTCGTTCAGCACCTCCACGCCGCCGGACTCGGTCTTCTTCACGATACCGGCTTCGATCCCCGGCAGCGGTCGCCCCATCGAACCGGGCCGGACATCCATCGCCGCATAGTTGGCGATCATGATGCCGCCGGTTTCGGTCTGCCACCAGTTGTCGTGGAACGGGCGGCCGAAGGCCTTTTCTCCCCAGACGACGGCTTCAGGATTGAGGGGTTCCCCCACGCTGGCGAGAAAACGCAATGGGCGCAGGTCGTATTTCCGCACGAGGTCGACACCGACTTTCATCATCATACGAATGGCCGTCGGCGCTGTATACCAGACGGAGACCCGATGGTCCTGCAGGATCCCATACCAACGTTCGGCCTCGAAATCCGCTTCGTCCACAATGCTGGTGAGCCCATTCGTCAGCGGCGCGATGATGCCGTAAGACGTGCCGGTCACCCAGCCTGGGTCGGCGGTGCACCAGAAGATGTCCGCCGGATGGAAATCGAGCGCGAGTTTGCCCGTGATATGGTGGGCCGCCACGGCGCCATGCACGTGGAGCGCGCCCTTGGGTGTTCCGGTGGTGCCGCTGGTGAAATGCAGGAGGGCCGCGTCTTCCGGATCGGTGGGGCCGATTCGATAGGGGCGTGGGTGTTGTTCCAGCAACTGATACAAGTTCTGCGTCCCGGGGACAGCGGTCTGGCGTCGCTCCTCGCCGATGAGCAGGACATGCTCAAGATGGGGCAGCGTCTCCCGGATCCCGGCCACCTTGCGCTGATAGAGCGATTCGGTCGTCACCAGCACCTTGGCCTGGCCGATGGTCAGTCTCGCGCGAATGGGTTCCGGCCCGAAGGCGGAGAAGAGCGGACAGAAGAGGGCGCGATGTTTCAGCGTGCCGAGTGCCGCGATGTAGAGTTCTGGAATGCGGCCGGCGAGGACGAACACCCGGTCGCCTTTCACGACGCCGAGCCCCTGCAGTGTATTGGCAAAACGATTGGTCAGGTCGTCGAGCCGCGCATAGGAATAGTCCTCGACCTGCCCGCTTTTCCCCAGCCAGCGGATGGCGGCCTGTTGTGCGAGTGGACCGGTGGCATGCCGCACCACTGCTTCATGGGCGATGTTGAGTCCCTGCCCCTCGGGTAGGCCATCCAATTCGGCGCGCGCCTGCTCCCACGAAAACTCCTTTCGCACCGACTCGTAATCGTGGAGATTCGGGATCGTCTCCCAGTCTCGTCTCGATTTGATGATGGGGTTCCACGGCATTGTGCGGTTCACACTCCTACGTGTCTGTCCGAGTCATCCTTCGCCGCAGCAGAATGGCATGACTCGGACAGACTCCTAGCATGCGTTCTGCAAGGCATAGACCATCGACGCCCGTGAAGGCCGGAGCGGAAAGCGAGGGAAATCACGGTGGTTAGTGAGCCGCAGGCGGGGACAGCCGATGGTCCACCTGTAGCATTTTTCACCAGTGGTAAGAGGAGGGTCGTGGATAATTGCGCCAAGCCACACGAGATCAGGGTGTTGATCATGGGAGCCGCCGGGCGGGATTTCCATAACTTCAACGTGCTGTTTCGCGGCAATCCTGACTATTGCGTCGTGGGGTTCACCGCCGCGCAGATTCCAAACATTGACGACCGGGTCTATCCCCCGGCGTTGGCCGGCGCCTTGTATCCTTCCGGTATCCCGATCCATGCGGAACAGGATCTCGATCGCTTGATCAGGACCCAGCATGTTGAGCGGGTCGTCTTTTCGTACAGTGATGTCTCCCATGACGCGCTCATGCACCAAGCCTCCCGCGTGATGGCGGCAGGAGCGGACTTCTGGCTGGCGGGCCCGCAGTCCACGATGCTTCCGGCCAAGAAGCCGGTGGTGTCGATCTGCGCGACGCGTACGGGAGCGGGCAAGAGTCCTGTGGCCCGCCGGGTCGTCTCGATTCTGAAACATGAAGGGCTGCAGGTTGCCACGGTGCGACATCCGATGCCCTACGGCAATCTTGAGCGACAGGCGGTACAGCGGTTTGCTGCTCTGGAGGACTTGGACGCGGCGTCCTGCACCATCGAAGAGCGGGAAGAGTTCGAACCCCATCTCGCGCAGGGTGGGACGGTCTATGCGGGAGTGGACTACGAGCGGATTCTCCGGGAGGTCGAAAACCAGGCCGATGTCATTGTGTGGGACGGGGGCAACAACGACTGGTCGTTTTTTGTGCCGGACCTCGAACTCGTACTTGTCGATCCGCATCGAGCCGGGGAGCCGCCGTATTTCCCTGGGGAAGTCAATCTCATGCGAGCGGATGTGGTGGTGCTGACCAAACTGGATACTGCGACGCCCGAACAGGTGGATGCGGCACGTCGATCCATTGAAACCGTGAATCCCCGGGCGGCGCTCGTGGAGACCGCCATGCCGCCCAAAGTCGATCATCCGGACAGGATTACCGGCAGGCGCGTGCTCGTCGTCGAAGACGGCCCCACACTGACGCACGGCGGTATGGCCTTCGGCGCCGGTGGTCTGGTGGCCCGGCGGTATGAGGCCGGTTGCCTGGTGGATCCGAGGCCCTATGCGGTGGGGAGTCTCAATCGCACCTTCCGACAGTATCCGCATTTGGGGCCGCTCCTTCCCGCGGTGGGATATGGGCCTGAGCAGGTCCACGAACTGGAGGAGACGATCGAGCGGGTGGAGTGCGACCTCGTGGTCATCGCCACACCGATGGATTTACGGCGACTCATTCGGATCACGAAGCCGACGGTGCGGGTGAGTTATGATGTGGAGGACCGGGGGCGCCCGACGTTGACGGACGTGATGCAAGGCGTCATCGACAGGGCGAAACAATCATGAATCCTTTTCGCGGCGCCACACTCCAATACACAGCAGGAGACAAAAGGTCGCTTCAACGAAAAAACGAGAAGGAGAGATATGTGGTGACGCACCCAACACATATTGCTCAGGATCGATGCCATCGCTGCGGAGGCTTGATGGTTCGGGAGGAGATTCGTGAGGTGAATCAGGTCGGTTTGCGTTGCGTAATGTGCGGGGAACACATCGATCCGCTCATCCTCGAACATCGCCGGAAGATGCGCACGCCGGAAGGGGCACGGCAGCTTTTGGCCAAGGGAGAAAAAGCCGGGATGAACTAGTCGTTCCGTACGGTTATGAGGCCTGCCGCTTCCGCCGGTGATGGCGGCGAGTCGCGGAGACCAGGAGTTGTTTGATGCGATAGGCCGGTTCAACCAGCCCGAGGCCGAGAAAACTGGGCGTGAGCAGGGGCTCGGAGGTTTTTTTGCCTTGGACATACAAGTCGACCTGTTTGCCTCCGGCCAGCAGGGGCAAGCTCTGAATCCTGGCTTGGGTCACGATGCCCAGCAGGGTGACCGCCCCTCCCGCAGTGAGATGCCCTTCCCGATCCATGGCGGTGGGAAGCCGGAAGACCGGTCCCCCGCTGTTGCCGGGAAACACATGGCTATCGATGAGAAAGACCTCTGAGCCCGGGCGGGCCGGCGAGACCCAGGAGACGATGCCCTGCCGGACAATGGCGCGCGGTGAATCGGGAATATCGAACGCCGCCGGATAGCCGAGCACCATGATGGGGACGCCCTCATAGAGGTCCGCCGTCGTGGCAATGTCCATCCAGGCTATGGAGGAGGGGCCGCCCGGTTTCGGCTGTCGCATGGTCAAGGGCAGCGGAAGACAGGCGAGATCCACGGCTTTGTCCGGATGGGGGTACCAGCAGCGCCGTCCGGCCTTGGTGAGTTGAATCGGAATCTCCAGGCCCTGTTTCATGCCCCGGCGATGAATGTGCGGGAATACGATACTCAGCGTGGAGGGTTTCCAGTTTTCAGTCGGGTCGAGAAACACATGCCTGGCGGTGACCAACCAGCAGTCCTGTCTGCGGGGTCCGTACAACGAGAAGAGCACACCGGTGCCGACCACGGCAAAGAATTTTCTGGTTGAGACCCGGCCGGTGCGGGATCGTACGTCGGCATCCTGAATAGATCCAATGGCCACCGTCGCAGCTCGCCAGCGATCGATCCATCCAGCCATCGTGTTCTGCCTCCGTTGGTGCAGCGCCTCTGAGTCCAACTCCCCTGATCAGCAATCCCAGTGCCACGAATTCGTCGTTCGTATCTCTTCGCTCGTCTCTCGGTTGAAACCTGCGAGAGACGCTTCACGGATCTCAAGAGCCTGCGTGCTCACCGTTGAGGGGCTTTCCCGGCATCCTGGTAGGCTCCTGTTGCTCAGAAGGGACAGCCTCATGGAGGCGTTCTGCGACAGCCCTGCTCCGGCGATTGGGGAAGAACGCAACGGTCCTGATGAGAGACTCGCGATCATTGGGTCTCGATCATTTGTGGCGCTCAGGATCCGCGTCGGCGGTGCTCGGGCCCGCTCATTGCTTAATACAGACGATCAGGTTCCATGGGGACGTGAGATCTTGCAGGGGCTGAGGGGAGATTCTGATGGTGCACAACGCCGACGTCGCGGCGGTTTTCGAGGAAATTGCCGACTTGCTTGAAATCGAAGGCGCCAATCCATTTCGGGTACGGGCCTACCGCTTTGCTGCCAGGACGCTCCGCGATCTGTCCCGTGAGGTGGCGGACATGGTGGAGCAGGGCGAAGACCTGACCAGCCTTCCCGGTATCGGGAAAGACCTGGCGGGGAAGATCAAAGAAATTGTCGAGACAGGCACCGCGGCTGTCTTGGAGGAGTATCACAAGAAGATTCCAGCCACCGTGACGGAATTGCTGCAGATCCCCGGTCTCGGTCCCAAGCGAGTGAAGGCGCTCTCTCGCGAGTTGCACATCCGCAGCGTTCCGGAGTTGCAGAAGGCGGCGCAGGAAGGGCGAGTAAGGGCGCTTCCCGGCTTCGGCGAGAAAACCGAGCAGCACATACTCGACGCATTGACGGTGCGGGTGCGTAAAGATCGGCGGTTCAAGCTTGCCGTCGCGGCTCAGTATGCAGAGGCGCTGGTGGCGTACCTGCGGCAATCGCCCGGAGCGAGCAGAGTCATGGCGGCCGGGAGTTATCGTCGTGGCAGAGAAACCATCGGCGATCTGGATATTCTGGTCACGGCTCGCCAGAGCGGGTCCGTGATGGAGCGGTTTGTGGCGTACCCCGAAGTGGAGGAAGTCCTTGCGCAGGGCGAGACCAAGGCGAGTGTTCGGCTTAAAAGCCAACTGCAAGTCGATCTGAGAGTCGTCCCCGATGACTGTTATGGCGCAGCGCTGCAGTATTTTACCGGCAGCAAGGACCATAGTGTCGTGCTTCGGCAATTGGCGCAGCAACGCGGGCTCAAGATCAGCGAATACGGCGTCTTTCGCGGCGAATTACGTGTGGCCGGCGAGACGGAAGAATCGGTCTATGCCGCGGTCGGCCTCCCCTGGATTCCGCCGGAACTGAGAGAGAATCGCGGAGAGTTCGAAGCGGCGAAAGCAGGACGCCTTCCACATCTCGTGGAGCAGCGAGACCTGCTGGGCGATCTGCACGCCCATACAAAAGCCACCGATGGCCGCCACAGTCTGAAAGAAATGGCGGAGGCCGCCCGACATCGTGGATTGAAATATCTCGCCATCACCGACCATTCCCGCCGTTTGACGATGGCCAAGGGCCTCGACCCCCAACGGCTGCTGATGCAGATGGATGAAATCGACCAGCTCAATGCCACCTTGTCGGGGATCAGGCTGCTGAAGGGTATCGAAGTCGACATTCTTGAGGATGGGAATCTGGACCTGCCGGACGACGTGCTCGGCCGACTGGATCTCGTGATCGGCGCGGTCCACAGCTACTTCCGCCTCTCCAAGGCACAACAAACCGAGCGCATTCTAAACGCGATGGACCATCCGCATTTCTCCATCCTTGCCCACCCGAGTGGACGCCTGATCGATCAGCGTGAGCCCTATGATGTGGACATGCTTCGCGTGATACGGAAAGCCAGGGAGCGCGGTTGTTTTCTCGAGGTCAACGCCCACCCTGAGCGACTGGATTTGACGGACACCTACTGTCAGATGGCAAAGGAAGAGGGCGTCCTGCTGGCGATCAATACGGATGCGCACAGCACCCTGGACCTTGAAAACATACGATTCGGGATCGGACAGGCCAGACGAGGGTGGCTCGAAAAGGCCGATGTGGTCAACAGCAGGCCGTTGCAGGAGGTACGCACACTTCTGAAACGGACGATGCAGGCCTGAAGAGGATTGAGCGCCGAGGAGGGAGAGGGGGCGATGATGGACAACGCAGAGCTGTTGGCAAAGGCGATGAAGCCGGCGGAAGAGGCCTTGCGTCTGCATGCCTATTACAAGGGAAAGATGCAGACCTTGCCGAAGTGCGCGATCCGGAATCTGGATGATTTTTCGGTGTGGTACACCCCCGGGGTGGCGGCTCCCTGCAAAGCGATCCAGGCCGAACGCGAACTGGTCTATGAATATACGAACAAAGCGAACATGATCGCCATCGTGTCGGACGGCACCAGAGTGCTGGGTCTGGGCGACATCGGACCGGAAGCGGGGCTTCCGGTGATGGAAGGGAAGGCGCTGCTCTTTAAATATCTCGGCGGGGTGGACGCGGTTCCGATGTGTCTCGATACGAAGGATCCGGACGAACTGATCCGGACGGTTCGACTGTTGACGCCCTCGTTCGGCGCGATCAATCTTGAAGATATCGCGATGCCCAAGTGTTTCAGGATTCTGCGTGAACTGCGAGCCGACAGCTCGATTCCCGTCTGGCACGATGACCAACAGGGGAGCGGTACGGTGGCGTTGGCCGGTGTGATCAACGCGTTGAAGGTCGTCGGAAAAGAAATGGGGCAGGTTCGGATCGCCATGATCGGCATGGGGGCGGCGAACGTCCCGACCTATCGCTTTATCACGGCCAGCGGCGCGGACCCGTCCCGCATCGTGGCCTGTGACGCCGGAGGTATCTTGGGGAGGCATCGGCGGGAATACGAGCAGGACCCCGCGTTCAGCGAGCAATGGAACGTGTGTCTCCACACCAATCCGGCCGGCTTGCGAGGCGGCATTGCCGAGGCCTTACAGGGAGCGGATGTCTGTGTGGCGTTCTCAGCCGGTGGAATTATCAAGCCGGAATGGGTGAAGGACATGGCCAGGGATGCCATCGTGTTCGCCTGCGCCAATCCCGTTCCGGAGATCTGGCCCTGGGACGCGAAAGAGGCAGGCGCGCGAATCGTAGCCACAGGCCGTAGCGATTTCCCCAATCAGGTGAATAACTCCCTCGTGTTCCCCGGAATTTTTCGGGGCGTGCTCGACGTGCGGGCGCGGGCCATTACCGATGAGATGGCGATCGCAGCGGCCCACGAGCTGGCGCTGTGCGCCAGAGAGCGCGGGATCCATGAGGACAGCATTCTGCCGACAATGGACGAATGGCACGTGCCGATGCGGCTTGCGGTGGCCACGGCAATTAGGGCGCAGGAGCAGGGACTGGCGAGGGTGGCCAGGACACGCGATCAGGTGCACATTCTGGCGGAATCGAAGATCCGTTCCGCCCACGAAGCGATGCGCGTACTGCTGAGGGAGGGGCTGATCGTCGCACCGCCGGCGCCAAGGGAGTGATAAGAGCGGTGGAGGCGGGAACCGCGATGGCCGTGCAGGACTAGGCGCAGGGTTGATTTGTATCAATCGGTACTTAATCGGACAGACAACGTCAGATGAACTCGGACCTCGAAAGGCCGCTCCCGGCCAAGTGCGGAAGTTCGGCGCCGAGATCGCACCGCCATAAAGCGGTCCTCAGCCCTGTCGCGTTAACGTCCCAAGCTCAGCGACGGCGGCCACGAGACGCGCCGATTGCAACCGCGACGGCCCGCCGTCGTTCGCTGCAGCGCATGGTTAGCCGTCTGCATATTTCCTCAACTCGTCCTTCATGTCGCCGGGCGCAAGAATCTCGATGCCCACTAATCGACCGAAATTGTCGGTGTCAATGTTGGTCCAATATGGCGTCTCAATCTCAAGCGTCTCTCCATGTCGAACGCCCATGATGTTCGTCTCTACGACATTCAGCTCACGCGAAGGATGCACGTAGATGTAACCAGCATTCGCGTCGTCGTCGAAGGTGACTCTGGCAACGGCTGCCGAATCAATCTGGTTGGCTAGCGGTGCTCGCCCTGTAAGGCGCAACTGCCGCGACAACTCTGCGGCGAGCGACGGGAATGATTTGATGAGCGACGACATACTGACGGCTAACTATGTTTAGGCCGATCCGTATAAGAACCGGATTTGCCAATTTTTATCCGTATAACACGCCACTACGGTTCGTGAACAATACGCCATAATCGACGCTTGTTCAATGAGTTGCGACTGGGGGTGCTGTCCTAATTAGGACACTTCACCACAAGCCATGACAGCTTGCGTGTTGCAATGGACGTAACTCGAATGTCTAATTAGGACAGTTGGAAAGACAAATGAGGACACAGGAGTGGGCACGAGAAGACAAGAGGGCAGTAGCGTGCTAGACGGGGAGAAAGTGGCGAACAATGACCTGGGAAATTTTCTGAAAATCGCGGTCTGAGGTGAGGATGGGAAGCCCGTGCTGCATGGCGCTGGCAGCAATCCAGATATCGTTAGCGGCAACCGGGGTGCCGGCCTTTTTCAACGCCACGCGAATGATCGCGTACCGTTCCGACGTCTCTTCGTCCACGATTAGCACGCTGACGCGCGAGGATTCCAGAAACATTCGTAACTCGCGCTCATTGCTTTCGCGTTTACTCCCCTGGAGAAAGCCCGCGCGAAGCTCCCCGAGGACAATCGGACTGAGCCATATCTCTTCGGCTTGAGGGAGGATCTCGAGCACCTCGGGGTGTCTTTTCTTGAACGCGATATATGCGGAGCTATCCAGAAGCAGCCGGGTCATTTCCAGAGCTCCGGATCAATCGTGCGCTGCTCGGCAATGAGGGCCTCGAAGGCGGCGGCCTCCTCCTTCGTCCAGGTTCCGGCGAGATGATCCAAATCATGATAGCGGACCGGCGATTTCTTTTTTCCCTTGCCCCCAACCGATTCTTCCAACAACTCGATGACCGCCTTATTCACGCTCGTCTTCTTCTGTTTGGCTCGCTGTTGAACCGTACGGGCAACGTCGGGTGGAAGGTTCCGTAACGTAATCGCTTTCATGGCGTCGTACCTCCATGCATCATAGATGCCTCACAGTGATGCACAGTATACCGCAGTGAACCTGGCTCGTCAAAACACGTGGGGGCCGCGGGTGCTGTTCTCATGAGGAAATACAGGGTTGAGATCAGGACGCGTCATCCCAGATTAGGGCAGATTGCGTGTGACATGGCATTGGACTGATCGGTCAACTGAAGACAGTTTAGGCAGATAAATAGGACACACCTACATCTTGTCCTCATTTAGAGCGGCCGATGAAATGAGGACAGTCTGATTCACGTGAGGACTGCTCAGGGTAAATTAGGACAGCACCCGACTGGGGGACCATTTATCACGGGTTCTTATGCGGATCGGCGTAAGCCCCCCCCCTTCTGGTAGCGGTCGATCGTGTACTTCGGCTCAGGGTCGAGGACTGCCATCGGCCACTTTGCGACAGTCGCTAAGGCAATCTCCACAACGGAAAGCTGCCGTTCATCAGAGATTGTGCTCGCTTCGCGCTACGCTTGGCTGGATTGGGTATGAGTCTGCTGGGGGAGGGTCGTAGAACAGTTACCTAACACGCGTGTCCGTGTCCACAAAACCTGCCCAAATGTCTTCCCGTACGTTCTCGAACTCATGTGACCAAGAACTCGACTGCACCGTCCAGAAATCAGGAGATTGGAGGACAGGCCTAGTCATAGAAACAGCGGTTGAGCCTTCAGTTGACAGCCTGAAATAGGCGGCCTAATCTTAGCCCTCCGCGCATTAAATTCGAGCGGCAAACGATCGAGGACGCTGCATGGTAAGCCAAGATGCTTATATAGTGGGCCGCACAAAAGGCAGTCTAGGTTCTCCGTTTAAGGGGGAAGACCACGTCTTTGGTGGTGAAAGATTGGATGGCCAAACAATCTCGGGCGCGGTGTATGCCCACTGCACATTTGCAAATATCAGTTTTAAAGATGTAAAGCTCGACTCCTCGCAGTTCTTAAATTGTACTTTCATTGGATGTTACTTCCGGCGAACGAAATTATTGAATGTTAGTTTTCAAGCTTGCAAATTTCTAAGCTGCGACTTCCCCAAAGCGACGGTGCAGGCATGTGATTTTAGGTATGCGAGATTTTCAGATAGCTACATACCCTTCGCGGAAATGGAACACAGCCTGCCGAATCAACCCAATCTGAGGGAAATTCTTGCCAAGAATTTAACAATTGAGACTGATAAGCTCGGCCTACCTGCAGAGCGACGTTTCTATCGAATGGCTGAAATGCAAGCTCACGAGCAACACCTCGTCGCAGCTATTCAAGGTCGCTCTCAATGGTACCAAGATCATTTCAGTTCGTCGGCTCGATTTCGAGCAGGGACGGAGCTAGTCTGGAGCTATGTGAATAAATGGCTGTGGGGGTACGGAGAACGTATATTAGTATTAGTAAGAAATTTTTCCGTAGCGAGTCTGGTCGTGTTCCCAATTTTATTTTATGCTTTCTCTGAACAACTAATTACATCATCTGGTGTCCTTATTGATTGGAGGAGCTTGCTCTATTTCAGTCTTGCTACCATAGTTCCCACGGGAATTGCCTCGAACGTAACGGCAATCGGACCGATCGCACAGTTTCTGGCGATTGCGGAGTCATTATTTGGCGTAATAACAGCTGGGCTGCTAGCATCGTATATTTTCAGATGGAGCTTGCACAAATGAGCACTGATTGTGATGCACTCTGGCTTTATGGTTCACATGCAAGAGGCCAGGCTGACGATCGGAGCGACTGCGATGTCCTCGCAATATCAGACATGCCTATCCAGAAAGAAATGGCAGCGAAGCTTTCCGGCCTCTCTGAAATGTCCCTATCCGTTAGCCGGTATTCATGGATTGAGTTAGACAGCATGGCCGCTTACGGTTCCCTCTTTCTTCAACATCTGCGGCTCGAAGGTAAGTGCCTCTATGAGGGGCCTGGGTTCGAGGGGAGGCTGGCCGAATTGTTGAGTCGTCTAGGCCCCTATAGACGCGCTTGCTTTGACCTTAAATGCTATCGTAATTGCATCGGAGACGTATGCGACTCCTTATCGGAGGCAAGCTCTGCCCTATATGAAGTATCGGTACTTGCTACGGTAATACGGCATGCGTCGATCCTGGGTTGCTTCCTGCTCGGCGTTCCGGATTTCGGACGACTCTCCCCAGTGATTAACTTTGTACGCATAAGAAGGTTAGATGCAAAAATTGCGGATTTTTTACGCGACATCTACCCGTATAAATTTCTAGCAGATGGACGAACCGTATCGGTCAAAGCCCCGACAAAAAACATTGTCGTTGAAGGGCTAGAGTTCTCCAACATCATTCTTAACCATGTGGAGAGAGTCCTCTATGAATATGAACGAAGCGTGTCTCCGGCATGTAGATAAAGTGCGTCAAGTCGCCACTGGGATGGAGCCAGCATACTTGGCAAGGACTAGACTGGGCCGTCTTATCCTTGCTTGCCTTCGCACTATTGCTACCGAGTGTGACCTTGATGAACCAGTTCTTCCAATGAAATTTGAGATTCAGGAAACTGCTTCGCAGTGGCTGAAAGAATTGACTCAGCGCTGCAACAACATATATGAGCTGTCACGATTCATTTCGCAGCCTAGTGAACCTCTTGAGGATCGCTGGAAAGAAGCGTGGACCCATTTGCTCCATGAATTAGATGAATTGGAACAATTGCTCCAAACCAAGGACACCCAAACCCTTACACTCAATTAATTTTTTAATCTTTTTTTAAACCAGCTTCTCTTATGTGCATCCGCCTAATCATTGATAGGCGCCTCGGCACTTTTGGGGAGAATGAGATGAGCTTCTTCACGTCATTGTTTCAAGACGGCGGGATCAATTCAACCGACCCAGACAAGCGTATCGCGGCTATAGACACCTTAGCCGCGAATGGTGGCGCAGATGCAGCGACGAGGATTGGCGCCGCGCTCAACGATCATGACAGCAACGTTGCGCGAAAGGCGGCAGACGCCTTAGCATGCTTGCGCACACCGTCTGCTCAGGATGCTTTGAGTCAGGCCTTGAACAAGGCTCTAGCTGAACGTGCAGGTCCGCCAAATCCAAAAGAACACGAATTTTCTCAGGGTTATTGGTTGGACCACTTGGCGGACTCTCTGGCGGCCTTTGGTCCGAGCGCCGCTCCGCAACTTATCGCGATCCTGCAAAACCGCGAGACTGAACTGCACAACCGCCCTTATGTGGGATCTGCGGCCGGCGCCGCGCTGGCCGCAGAGCATCTGGGTAAGATGTTTTATGCCGGCGCCGCGAATGCCTTGATCGACCGCCTTAAGGACCCGATTAGCTCCGTCCGCTGGAGTGCCGCATCTGCGCTGGGGGCCGTGCGTGCCGCTACGGCCGTCGAACCACTCATCAGCGCGTTGCGCGATCAGGATGAAATGGTTCGCAGAGATGCGTGTGAAGCATTGGGCAAGATCGGCGATGTACGGGCAGTTGCGGCGCTGGAAGCGAAACTAAAGGATGGATCGGATTTCGTTCGCGCACGTGCAATCGCAGCTTTGGAACGATTGGGCTGGAAGCCGCAAGGTCAGGACCAACAGGCCTCTGTCTTGGCCACAAAGGGCGAGTATGCAGAAGCTGCCAAACTAGGAGGATCTGCTATCAGGCCATTGATGGCAGCGATCTGGAACGCCTATGACATCAATAATATGCAATCCAACGATGCGCAAGGGATGGCAAATCAACTCAAGAACTTGATGAACAAACGTGAACTGGGACGATTGCCGCGTATGCATCACATTCAAGAAGTATCCAATGGATTGCTCATCGCAATGAAGGGCGAACACAAGAATTTCGAACTCAAGGATCTGAAAATGCTGGCCGTTATGCCAGACCTTCGAGTGCACAATCACGGCCCGCGCACGTATGACAGCGAAAACAGAACTTTGAACGAAAACAACACTTATGAAGTATGGGAAGATTATATAGAGGTCGTTTCCTGCGACGAATTGCGCAAAGAGGCCACCGAGTTGATCGCGGCTATAGGCAAGACGTAATAGTGATCGTGTCAAGGCTGCTGCCGTAGACGCAGCTACGGAAGCGCACTCGGATTTCTGGTCCAATTAGGATCTGGAACGGGGCGAGACCTTCGATCTGTCTACCAAGACACCCTGATCCCGGTTTTACTCCCGGTTCCACTCCCGGTTTTTGTCCCGGTTCAGAATCTAACTCAGTCGCAGTCTGTAGCAACAAAATCACCGAACTCCTTGATTTCATTCTTCTGGCGTCGTAGTCTGTCGCTCTGAATCGTCAGTGGTCGTCGAGTCATCGGGCGCACTGCAAAACTGCGATGTGGTCGTAAAACGGTCGTATAGCAGAGCTACTTTCTGCTCTTTCTGTCTCACTCAATACCACCTCATCTCATGTCATAGGCCATTGAATATCTGTCATGAAATGGCAAAACTCGCGTCAACATTCAAAGTACTGAATTCTCCCCAAATCAAATCCCGCCTTCGGCACTAACTTAAGGCGCAAGTGCTGCTGTGAACGTTCTTTCTTTTATACCCCGTGGGATCCCGATGGCGCCGTCATTCGATTGGACCACCTGATAGCCGTCGGTCGTGTACTTCGGCTAAGGGTCG
>CAKKRE010000020.1 GCA_919902505.1 Nitrospiraceae bacterium | reverse complement strand
CGAATCCATTTCTGCTTACCAGCGGGTTCGATCATAGGTTTGAGCAACAGGCTCTTAGACATCAATTTCCGAGGGTGGAATATGACCAAGGGGAAAGTCTTCATTAGCTACCGTCGAGACGATGCGGCTGGCTTCTCCCATACCATTTACGACCGAGTTGTTGAACATCTCCCAAAGAACCATGTTTTCATGGATGTACTAGGGATTGCACCGGGTGCCGACTTCGTTAAGAAGCTGGAGTCGACAGTTGATCAGTGTGAGGTGCTGCTTGCATTGATTGGGAAGAGGTGGGCCGGCGAAGACCGCGCCGGTAAAGCACGCATTCATGACCCACAGGATTGGGTGCGGGTGGAGGTTGCAACCGCGATTCGGCGGGGCGTCAAAGTCATCCCAGTCCTGTTGGACGGTGCCAACATGCCCGCTGTAGAGAGCTTGCCGGAGGACTTGCGCCCCTTGGTGAGAATGAACGCGGTAGACGTGAGGACGAGCCGACTCAATGCTGACGTTTGGGATCTGACAGGCTCTATCATTACCGCGCTTGGCGGCAAGTGGCCTCCGGACGAGCCAGGTGGAAAACTCTACGCAGTGTTGTCCAGCATGTACGCCTTTTTTGCTGGCGCCGTTGCACTCTTTGTCATGATCGCCAGCATGTTCATGCAGGAGATTGGTACGCCTACAGTTCTCGGCACTCTGGTTTTCGTGCTGAATGCCGTGCTGCTGCTGAGGTTACCCGTTCACTATTGGGTTCGAACGCTTACTCGGAAACGCGCCTTGACAATTGCTGCCATTATTCATCTGGTCGGGTTTGCAGTGATGTCGGCTGGCGCAAGTGACGTTGACGGTGTGATGATCTTTGTTTTCGGCATCGTTCCTGCCGCATCGTTGTATCTGGCGTCATTTGCGATGCAGCGACTTGTCCGAAGCTAGTGCGCCGATGACCATGACGCCTAACCCGTCATTCCAGCGGATTCGCTACGTCGGCGCTTCGCTTGCCGTTCGCTCGCCACTGAATTCTGGCGTTCAGCCGACCGCAGGCGGCGGAGGGGGTGCTGACGGGGTTGAAGGGGGCCGTGCCTGCTCGATGTGGGATGGAGGGATAGTGATGAGCGGTCGGCTGAACAGAGTCCGCGTCTGGCCGTGCATTCCAGCCGCCTGCGGCAGCCGACCGCGCGGCTCGAATCGACGGGCCTCCGGCTCGCCACTCAGCCGCGGACTCTGTTAGTCAGGCATGGCCGACTTTATGTATACTCAGAGGAAAGGGGGGAAACGATGATCCGAACGGTCGAAGCTGTGATTGATGAGCACGGTAATGTGCGGCTGCTAGAGCCCGTCCATCTTCCTGCCGCCCGGCGAGCACTTGTCACGATCTTGGAGGAACATCCAGTGGCCGGGGTACCCGAAAGTGCGCTGCTCAGCGAAGCGGCACTTGCCGAAGACTGGAACCGACCGGAAGAGGACAAAGCATGGTCGCACCTTCAGCAGGTGCAGTAGTTCTCGTTCGCTTTCCCTTTTCTGACTTGTCGCAGACCAAACTGCGTCCGGCTGTGGTGCTTGCTGATGCTGGCCGGGGCGACTGGGTTCTGTGCCAGGTGACAAGCAAGCCCTACGGCGACAGCCGGGCAATCAAGCTAGAGGACACCAGCTTTGCTGCGGGGTCGCTGCGAGTCGTGAGCTATGCCCGCCCCGGCAAACTCTTCACCGCTAATCGAGATCTCATCGTCTCGGAAGTTGCCACACTGAAGTCGCAATCGTTAAAGCAAGTCGTTGATGCCGTGGTGGACCTCCTCCGCGCTGGCAACTCGTCATGATGCGGGCGTGTCCGAGAGAGACCATGTCTAACAAGGCGATGGAGACCGACGCCAGAAGATAGCGCGGCTCATCGCGAACGTTAGACCGCTTCGGTACGCACAGAAACCACAGGAGTCCAAACATGACAAAGCCAGTGATTGCTCCAGCGTTCTGCCAAGTTGCCTGGGTCGTCCGAGACCTTGCGGCCGCCGAGAAGTTCTTCGTTGAAACGATGGGAATCAGCCGCTTCATGCACATGGACAACCTCGCCGCAAAGGACACCGAGGGCACGTATCTCGGGAAGCCCGGGAACTGGGTCTGCAACCTTCACATCGCCTACGCAGGAGACACCCAGATCGAACTGATCCAGCCTGTCTCGGGGGCCAGCATGTACCAGGAGTCACTTGATCGACATGGTGACGCCGTTCAGCACGTGGCGTACTGGCTGGACGATGCGGACTATGATGCCGCGGCCACTCACCTGGAGTCCTCGGGCTATCCCCAGATTCAGAGCTTCCGGTTGCCCATCTTACGGGTCGGCTACTACGACACGCGTCGGGTTATTGGCGTCGTAACCGAGATTGTCGGTTCCACCGAAGCAGGCCATGAGCTCCGGCGCAATCTGAAGTCGGGTAACTTTTGAGGAGTCGGGCAGCGGTCTAACACCGCGTTGGAGCCGACGGCGCCGGTATCATCTTGTGAAAGATCTAACGAACGAGCGCGCCGCGGCTCAACGCGCACGTTAGACAACGCGAAAGATTGCGGATCAAAGCAATCTTCGAGGGCGATAACGCATGAAAGCAATTGTGTATGAAAGATATGGGTCACCCGACGTTCTTCAATTGAAGGAGGTCGAAAAGCCTACGCCCAAGAACAATGAAGTCCTGATAAAAACACATGCGACAACAGTAACATCCGGGGACTGGAGGGTGCGAAGTCTCAATGTGCCTGTCGGCTTCGGAATCATCATGCGTTTGGTATTTGGAGTTTCACGACCAAAGCAACCCATACTAGGGTCGGAGTTGGCCGGGGTAATTGAATCGGTCGGCAAAGCCGTAAGCAAATTCAAAGTCGGTGACCCCGTTTTTGCGTTCAGCGATGCCTCCATGGGTTGTCATGCGGAGTACAAATGCATGGCTGAAGACGGGGTGGTGGCACTAAAACCATCCAATCTGACTTTTGAAGAAGCCGCAGCACTGTCTTTTGGCGGAACAACGGCGTTGGATTTCCTCAGAAGAGGAAAACTTAAGAGCGGGGAAAGAGTGCTCGTCAATGGTGCTTCCGGAGCGGTTGGCACAGCGGCGGTGCAGCTTGCCAAGCATTTCGGGGCAATTGTCACTGGGGTTTGCAGTACCGCCAACGTGGAGCTAGTGAAATCTCTGGGTGCCAGTCATGTCATCGACTACACCCAAGAAGACTTCACGCAGAATGGCGAAACCTATGATGTCATTGTCGATACCGTCGGCACGGCCCCGTTCTCCCGTAGCAAAACTTCGTTGAAAGAAGGAGGACGCCTTCTTATGGTTTTAGCTGGGCTGCCAGACATGCTTCAGATTCCATGGGTGTCGATGACGAGCAGCAAGAAAGTCATCGCCGGGCCAGCCGCCGTGCGCGTTGAAGATTTGCGTTTTCTCGCGGGGCTGGCGGAGGCGGGAGAATTCAAACCTGTCATTGATCGGCGCTATCCGTTCGAGCAGATCGCCGAGGCTCACCGCCACGTTGACACCGGGCGCAAGAAGGGAAATGTCATCATTACTCTGGGGCATGACGACTAAACCCAGGAGTACCGATCACGTATGCGACCCTCTGAGAGGGCATTGTCCAACATGGCGTTCGAGAGGGACGCACCAAAAGCGGCGCGCCCCACAACTTTACGTTAGAGCGCTGATCTCATATCTCACCATTGGAGGTGCTATGTCTGAAGACAACAAAGCTCGTATCAGAGAGTTTCTCGACAAGGTTCTTACCGCAGGTGAGATCGACGCAACGGGCGACTATTTCCACGCGGACATGGTGGAAGAAGTCCCGTTCCCCGGTCAGGGCCCTTGGCTCCACGGACTGAAAGAGACGCTTACCCGAATTCGAAGCGCCTTTCCCGATTCGAAATGGAGCGTCGAGGAACAGATTGCGGAGGGCAACAAGGTCCTCACCCGCTTTATTTGGTCAGGCACGCATCAGGGCGAGTTCCTGGGCATTCCCGCTACCAACCGTGTCATCCGGATCTGGGGAATGGCCATTGATCGGTTCGAGGGCCAGAAGGTCAAGTCGACCCGCATCCTCATGGATACGATGGGGATGATGCAGCAACTAGGCGCTATTCCGGCTGGCCCGGAGTCGGGTTCCAAACCCAATGGCGCGCTCTAACCAGCGGTTCGAGCGGATCGGCGAGCAACCGGGCTCCTTCATGCAAGCGCCGGTGGTTGCCAGCCGCTCAACCGCAGGTCGTTAGGCGGCCTGAGGAGCGACGGAGAACGGCATGACCTCTTTGAAGTACTCGAAGCCCGAACGCATCTGGTTGAAAGATCATCCCGAGCTGGACGAGCGATGGCTTCAGGATCGCATCGGGGAAATAAACGGGGTCAGCAACTGTCTTGAGTGTCAAGCGTGTTGAACGACGGTCCCTCGCCACGGTGTCCCACTTTTCAGCATCGCATTGAGGATCGTGAGCACCTTGCGCATACAAGCGGTCAGCGCCACCTTCTTTGCGTTGCCTTTGGCGCACAGGCGCTGATAGAAGGCCCGAATCACGGGATTGAAGCGGGCAGCCACCACAGCGGCCATATACAACACCGCCCGCACCTGAGCTCGTCCACCCCACACCGTCCGTGTGCCCCGCCAGGTGCCGCTGTCTCGGTTCAGCGGGGCGACTCCGACCAACGCGGCAATTTGTTTGCGGGTCAAGGTGCCCAACTCGGGCAGATCGGCTAGAAGCCTGTCCGAGTGACCACGGGGCCGATGCCCGGCGCACTCTGCAACAGGGCTTCTTGCTCCCGCCAGATGGGGCTCTGCTGGAGGGCCTGATCCAACGCCTCCTCGACCCGCGCCACTTCGGCCGTCAACCAAGTGAGGTGGGCCTGAATCCGTCTGCGGACGGCCCGGCTCAGACGAGTCTTTTCTGCGGTCACCATCTCGACGAGTTGGCGCCGTCTGGCCATCAGTGCCGCCAGGGCCTGCACGGTGGTATCAGGGACCTGGCGCACGGCGGGCTTGACCGCCTCGGCCAAGCGCGCCAGCACCTGGGCATCAATCCCATCCGTCTTGGCCAAGCGGCCGGTCGCCTTCGCAAAATTCCGTACCTGCCGTGGATTGATGACCACGACGGGCCGTGCCGCTGTGACCAACGCCCGAACCAGCGGCCGTTCCAAAGAGTGAAAAGGGGACAGGCTATTTTTCTGGCGGGATGCGTGAGCGGAATGTGGCTATGAAATGGACGTACGAGTGAGTTGTCATCGGTGATGAAAGATCGTTGATGAAGCAGATGACGTTCTCAAAAATCCTCACGGTTGTGGCCTGTGTACCGATGCTCTGTGTGTTAGCGCCGACGCTGACGGTCGCCGACCAGGCGCAGTATATCTACAACGACCTGGGCCGGCTCTCTCAAGTCATCGACGGGTCGGGGAATGTCGCGACGTATACCTACGACGCCGTCGGCAATCTGCTGTCGATCACGCGCAACACCGGCGGCGTTGGCGCGCCGACGATCACGGCGCTCACGCCGATTTGGAATGGAGCAGCCCTGATGGGGGCGTGTGACGGAGGGCGATGATAGATCTATTACGGATGACAGGCCTGAGGCAGTCGAGAGAGGATCGCTCGATAGAGCCGATTGGCAATGGCGAGATACTCACGCACTTCATGCATGGATGGTACTTGAGCATCTCCGGGGTAGCGGAACTCCCACGCGAAGACCGTGAGTGTGGCGACGGACAACAGGCTTTCGCTCAAGCTGGCATCCAGCGCCAGGCAGGCGCGTCCCAACTCGTCGAGGTCATGGGTTTTCTTAAAGGGTGTATCGTGGCTGGGGAGAAAGGCTTTCAACGATTTTCCCGCCGCTTGCTGACAATGAAACAGGGCATCTTCGATCAGCGGGGATCCGCGTCCAGGTCGATGTGGGCGCCTCGCAGGTCGTTGGCGGCTTTGCTGAGCCAGCCTTGAACGGCCGCAGCCGTGTCAGGCTGCATAGAGCAGCAGCCCTTCTCGCTCCACCGTGGCCGGCAACGAGCATACGACCGTCCGCTGCCGTTCAAACTCATCGCGAGTCAGCACCAGCACGTCTTTCGACACCCCGACGCCGAGGAGGGCGTCGAAGGCCGTCTGGTCGCGGCGATACCGCGGCAGCGTCGAGGTGCGCACGACGACAAGGAAATCGTAGTCGCTGTCAGGCCCCGCATCCCCTCTGGCTTGCGAGCCAAACAGGTAGATGCGCTCCGGCGACAAGGCCGTGACGAGACGTTGCACGATGGTTTCGATCACCGAATCGCTGGCGCCGATGGGCATGCGCAATCACGCTCCAATTGACGCTGATTATATCGGGACACATGCCCTATGTCTAAGACTCTCTGATACATGACACGACGAGGCCGGCTGTTCGTGCTGCGTTGTTGCGTGTTTTTGATCACGCTGGGGGGGATATGCACCACTCTCCGCCGACCAGGCGCTCTCCTCTTTCCCCATGCAGCCGTGCCCATCCGGAATGAGGATACTTTGTGACCAGGCTCAATCATCGTGCGTAAGACAGACTTTCCTGCTTCCACTGCTTCTGCTAAAATTCCCACATGGGATCTGAAGCGACCAAATTGTTAGAAGCAGCCTTGAAGCTTCCGCCCGAAGCCCGCGCGGCCATGGCGGGTTCCTTGTTGGACAGCCTGGACACGACCGTTGATGCGGACGCCGAAACGGATTGGGAGCAGGAAATCGCCTGCCGCCTTAAGGACCTCGATTCGTCCCATCCCCATCTCGTTTCCTGGAACGATGCCCGCCGAAAGATACTCGGCCTCTGATGCCGGGGTTATCCGTCGTTTTTCATCCCGCCGCTGTTGAGGAAGCTCAAGCTGCTCGGCAATGGTATGCCGCACGAAGCCAGTCCGCTGCAGATTCGTTTCTAGGCGAACTTGACCGCGGCATCGAAGCCGTCTCTCTTGCTCCGGAACGGTGGCCACTGTTTGTGCACGGAACTCGCCGGTATCTCTTTCATCGGTTTCCCTTCCAGTTGGTCTACCGGGTCGTGAATGACTGCGTTCAGGTCGTGGCCCTTGCGCACGGTCGCCGCCGGCCAGGATATTGGAAACCTCGCTAAGGAAGAGAGCCTGCTACCCCGACCCCTTCGGCCCATCTCTGCAATCCTTCCTAGGCCCTCTTCTCAGCGGTGGTTTCATTGATTGTGCGGGAAGGGGTGTCGTAGAATCAGGCAGTGTAAGTTCCCTCGTGGTATAGTTTTTTCAATCAACCGAAAGGCTGCAGGTGAAAACGGTCGCCACGCTTCCCCGTCCCATTACCGACTATCAATCCTTGTCTGCCGAAGAACTCTTTGAACGGACCCGCGCGGCCAAACGGGCGCTGGGTGACCGGGTGATGATCCTCGGCCATAATTATCAGCGCGATGAAGTGATTCAGCATGCCGATTTCCGGGGCGATTCCCTGATTCTCGCACAGGTGGCCGAGCAACGTTCCGATCGGCCCTATGTGGTGTTTTGCGGCGTGCACTTCATGGCGGAGACGGCCGACGTGTTGAGTCGCTCCAATCAAACGGTCATTCTCCCCGACATGGCGGCAGGCTGTTCCATGGCCGACATGGCGGCGATCGAGCAGGTCGAACAGTGCTGGGATGCGCTCGGGCGGGTGGTGCCGGTGGAAGAGACGGTCATGCCGGCGGTCTATGTGAACTCCGCCGCGATCCTGAAGGCGTTTTGCGGCGAACATGGCGGGCTGACCTGTACCTCGTCCAATGCGCGGAAGGTCATCGAATGGAGCTGGGCGCGACGCGAGAAGATCCTGTTTTTCCCCGATGAACACCTGGGGCGTAATACGGCCAACAAGATGGGCATCCCCCGCGAGCAGATGATTGTCTGGGATCCCCACATGCCGCGCGGCGGTAATTCCGTGGAGGCGATCCAGCGGGCCAAGTTGATCCTCTGGAAGGGCCATTGCAGCGTCCACCAGATGTTCCAGCCGTCGCACGTGGACTATTTCCGCAAGCAGTACCCGGACGTGAAGGTCATCGTCCATCCCGAATGCCATGAGGATGTGGTGAACAAGGCCGACCTGGTCGGTTCGACGGAGTACATCATTCGCACCATCACCGCGGCGCCGGCGGGCACCACCTGGGCGGTCGGGACGGAGTTGAACCTCGTCAATCGCCTGAAACACGAGCAGACCGACAAGAAGGTGTTCTTCCTCTCCTCAACCGTCTGCCAATGCGCGACCATGTACCGGATCGACGCCCCACACCTCTGCTGGGCGCTGGAAAACCTTGCCGATGGCCATGTCGTGAACCGGATCGTGGTCCCGGATGACGAAAAGCAGATGGCGAAGGTGGCGTTGGACCGCATGATGGCCCTCAGCTAGCAGGCTGTTGAGAAAGGCCGCCAGCGGCGTTCTCGCTTCGCTCAGAGGCTCACCGTACGGCACCGAGTACGATTCGCCTCTTCGCTCGCTGCGGCCTTGCTGGACGGCCTTTCTGAACAGCCTGCGTGGCATCCAGATCCGACCGCTCACCTTGCGCTCTAATCCTTTCCTGAATGTGGTGTGAGGTTTGTCAACGCACTGCTAGGCGGCTCAGGTACTAACAAACCACTGGTTCCTCTGGCCTCGTTTCGGTATAGTCCTCTTTTTACGCGCACTTCATGACGCTTTTGTTCCTCAGATAGATCATCCTATGGACTATAAATCGACCCTCAACTTGCCCAAGACCGACTTCCCGATGAAGGCGAACCTGCCGCAGCGGGAGCCCGAGATGCTCGCCCGATGGACGCAGGAAAAGCTGTACGAACGTATTCAGGAGTCCCGCCAGGGCTTCCCGCGCTATGTGCTCCACGACGGCCCGCCATACGCGAACGGGCGGATCCACATCGGCCACGCGCTGAACAAGATCCTGAAAGACATCATCATCAAGTCGAAGACGATGTCGGGCTATCAAGTTCCCTACGTGCCGGGCTGGGATTGCCACGGTTTGCCGATCGAACATCAGGTGTTGAAGGAACTGGGCGACAAGAAGCGGGACTTAGATGCCCTTGCGATCCGCAAGCTCTGTAAGGAATATGCAGAAAAATATGTCTCGATTCAGCGGGAAGAGTTTCAACGGCTAGGCGTATTAGGCGACTGGCAGCAACCCTATCTCACGTTGAATCCTGTCTATGAGGGCACGATCATCCGCGAGTTCGGGCGTTTCGTGGAGCGGGGCGGCGTCTACAAGGGGCTGAAGCCGGTCTTGTGGTGCACGCAGGATCAGACGGCGCTGGCCGAGGCGGAGGTCGAATACGACGACCACACGTCGCCCTCGGTCTATGTGAAGTTTCCGCTGGTGAGCCCCCCGGCTGTCTTGAGCAAGAGATTCGGCGGGCTTGCGTTCCCTGCGGATGTGAAGAGCGCCTCGGTGCTGATCTGGACGACTACCCCCTGGACCCTGCCGGCGAACCAGGCCGTCTGTCTGCATGCCGACATCGACTATGCATTTGTGCAGGTCGGCGACGAGCTGCTCGTCATCGCTGAAAAGTTGGTGGAGTCGGCGGCGAAGGCGTGCAGTCTCCCGGCCTACAAGGTCGTGGGCGTCAAGAAAGGCGCGGAGGGTTTCGAAGGGTTGGAGACGCAACGTCCGCTCACCACCGGCCTTTCGCCGCTGCTCCTGGGCGACTTCGTCACGTTGGAACAGGGAACGGGCTGCGTGCACATCGCGCCGGGTCACGGCATGGAAGACTATCTGCTGGTGCTGGATCACAATGCGAAGGCCAGCGTCGGCGAGCGGCTCGAAATCCTGGCGCCGGTGGATAATGGCGGGAAGTTCACGGCCGCTGTCCCGGAGTTTGTCGGGCAGCATGTCTTCAAAGCCAATCCTACAATCGTGGAGCGCCTCAAGGAGAACGGGCGTCTGCTTGGCCACGGTTCCCTGAATCACTCCTATCCCCATTGCTGGCGCTGCAAGCAGCCGGTCATCTTTCGCGCGACCGAACAGTGGTTCGTTTCGATGGAAACGAATGAGTTGCGGAAGGAAGCACTGGCGGAGATTGAACGGGTGCGCTGGATTCCCGCCTATGGGCGAGACCGGATCAACGGCATGATCGAAAACCGGCCCGACTGGTGCCTCTCGCGTCAGCGCGTTTGGGGCACCCCGATCCCCGGCTTCACCTGCGTGAAATGCGGCAAGGTGCTGGCCCATCCCCGGGTGATCGATCATGTCGCGGATTTAATCGGACAACATGGCACCGACTATTGGTTTGCCAACCAGGCTGCCGCATTGTTGCCTGCCGGCACTCAGTGCGAAGGGTGCGGCGGGACGGAATTTGAAAAGGAGCGTGACATTCTGGACGTGTGGTTCGAGTCGGGCGTGAGTTATGCGGCTGTGCTCAAATCCAGGCAATGGTGGCCGGCGGATCTGTACCTGGAAGGCTCCGACCAGCATCGTGGCTGGTTCCATAGCGCCCTGTTAGCCGGCGTGATCACCGACCGGCGCGCGCCATACAAAGCCGTGCTGACGCACGGATTCGTGTTGGACGGGGCGGGGCGGAAGATGTCGAAGTCGGCGGGCAACGTCGTCGCGCCGCAAGATGTGATCAAGCAATCGGGCGCAGAGATCCTTCGCCTCTGGGTGTCTGCCCAGGACTATCGTGAAGACCTGCGGATTTCCCAGGAGATCCTGAACCATCTCATCGAGGCCTATCGGAAGATCCGCAACACCTGTCGCTTCCTGCTGAGCAATCTCTATGACTTCGATCCGGCGCAGCATCGCGTGCCGTTCGAGCAGTTGCCTGAATTGGACCGCTGGGCACTGATGCGGTTGGGCGATTTGATTCCGCGCGTGCGCAAGGGCTACGACGAATTCGAATTCCATACGATCTTCCATGCGTTGAATAACTTCTGTTCCGTCGATCTGAGTGCGGTCTATCTCGATATCCTCAAAGACCGCCTCTACACCTTCCGCAAGGATTCACCGCTGCGGCGCGGCTCGCAGACCGTGTTGTTCGACATTCTGGTGGCCCTCACAAAGTTGATGGCGCCGGTGTTGAGTTTTACGTCGGAAGAAATCTGGCGGATGTTGCCGGAGCCGGTACGGGTGGATTCGAAAGCCGACAGCGTGCACCTGGCGATGTTCCCTGAAATCGATCCGCGCTGGGCAGACGCGACGCTGGCTGAGCGATGGGAGCAGTTGCTGGAAGTGAGAACGGCAGTCCAGGCGGCGTTGGAAGTGCAACGTCGCGAGAAGGTGATCGGAGCGCCGCTGGAGGCGAAGGTGCTGATCGACGCTCACCCTGCCCATTACGATCTGTTGAAAACTTATGGCCAGGATCTCCCGGCGTTTTTCATCGTCTCTGATGTAGTCCTGCAATCGGCGCCGCATTTCCCCGAGAAACCCGGTTTTGCGATTGCAGTGGAGAAGGCGACGGGTGTGAAGTGCGAACGATGCTGGAATTATCGCGGGTCGGTCGGAACGTGTTCCGACCATCCCACTCTCTGTGACCGTTGCGTTGAGGCGGTCCGTTGAGCAACTCCGTTCGTTATCTCCTGCTCGGGTTGCTGAGTCTGGCGATTGTCGTGCTGGATCAGGTCACGAAGATCTATGTTATGGAGACCATGCGGCTCCATGAATCCATCCCGGTCGTGGCGAACTTCTTCAGCATCACCTACATCCGGAATCCCGGCGCGGCCTTCGGGTTTCTCTCCTCCAGCAGCAGCTCGTTCCGGTTCGTCTTTTTCGGTGTGACCTCGATCTTCGCCGTGGGCTTGCTGGGCACGATTCTGGTCCGCATGCCGAAGGATGATTGGATGGGGCGGCTGAGCGTGGCGGCGATTCTCGGCGGGGCGATCGGGAACTTACTGGACCGTTTGCGGTACGGGGAAGTGATCGACTTTCTGGACTTTTATTTCAACGCCTACCATTTCCCCGCGTTTAACGTCGCTGACTCGGCGATTACGGTCGGGGTGGCGTTTCTGATTCTGCACTTTGCGCTGGAGAAGGAGCCGGAGCCAACTCCGGTGGTTCCCGACAACCCTCCCTCCTGACAGGACGCTGAAAAAGCCCGCCGGCGGCGTTCTCGCGTCGTTCCAGTAGCTCAACGTATAAGCGTACGCTTCGTTCTTCCCAATCAGACCGGCATCGTGACGATGAAGCCACCCTGTTCCAGGAACTGGCGCTGCTGCTCTTCCGTAAACATCACGAGTGGTTCGCTGTGGCAGAACTGGCATTCCTTGACGGTGATGACCGCGGTCGGTTCGCCGATGCCCTCCAAATATTGCTTGGCGAGCGTGAGCGCTTTCTCCTGATTCGTGGTCATCACGTCGAAGTGGAGTTTGCCGTTCTTTCCTTTGACCCAGGTATCGTAGACGTGGACGCTGTCCATTTGGTTTGCCATGGTCACTCGGCTCCTTGGTATGAGTGTAGTTAGCGGACGACCAGCAGCACGATGACACCCAACACCATGCGGTAGTAGGCGAAGACGCTCAGGCTGTGGCGTTGCACATAGGTCAGAAAGGCGGCGATGACGGCCCAGGCGACGGCGAACGAGACCACCAGGCCGATGCCGAGCGCGACGTAGTCGTCCTGGCTGAAGGCGGCCTGAGATTTCAACATCTGGTAGATGGTCGCGATGATCATCGTCGGGAGGGCCAGGAAGAAGGAATATTCCGTGGCGACGCGGCGGTCGAGGCCGGCCAGCAATCCGCCGACAATCGTGGAGCCGGAACGGGACATGCCGGGAATCAGGGACGCGCATTGAGCGATGCCGACCCATAGGGCCAAGCGGGGCGTGACTTGGAGTAGTTCCTTCACGCGCACGCGGTCCCGCATGCGTTCGACCACCAGGATGATGATGCCGCCCACAATCAGCGAAATCGCCACGGTCGTCGGCGAAAACAGGTAGGCCTTGATCGACTTATGGGCGAGGAATCCCACGAGCGCCGCGGGTAAAAAGGCCAGTCCCAGGCCGATGACAAACCAGAGATTGGGCTGGGCTTGAATGGATTTTTGAATGAGAGTTGTCCATGAGGCATTCCCCCGGGCGGCCACGAGCGACCGGAAGTCACGCTGCTCACGGAATGCGTGCGAGGCCAGCGAGGCCAGCTTGGTGCGTTCGTAGGCGATGATGGCGAGGATGGATCCCAGCTGGATCGAGATCTCGACGTTCGAGGCGATGTCTCCGGTGAATCCAAGCGCGTGCCCGACGAGAATGAGATGGCCTGTCGAGGAGACGGGAAGAAACTCCGTCAGTCCTTCGATGATGCCGAGAATGATCGCGAGCTCCGGGCCCCAGTTCATCATAATAGTCGGATTAGATGGTGTGTGAGTGTGCCGGTGGTTGGGTACGGGGTTCTGCTGAACGGTGAGTGCATATTCCCAGACTGGTCCCTGGCAGTCAAGCGTCGTCGAAATTTACGGAGCTGCCATGGACCGCGAGCCGTTCACCAACCTGTGCCGTGCAATCGGCAAACTTGTTGACAAAGTTGAGATGATGGCATACACACAACAAGAGAGAAGAGGTCCGATCGGTCCAGCTCGAACAGGGGAGGGTCGCATGAGGCATGTGTGGATGGCTGGGCTCGCGCTGATGAGTGCGATGGCCGTCAGCGGGTGCGTAAGTGACAAGAAATATCATGAGGCGCTTGCCGATGCCGACACCGTCCGGGGAGACCTGGAGCGGGCGCGGGCGCAGAAGAATGCGCTGGAGCAACAGGTCAAGACGCTGAAGGATCTCAACGCGAAATTCGGTTCGGAAAGCCAGATCGCCCGCGATGAACTGCAGCGGATTCAGCATGGCCGGGACAAGGAGCGGGATACCATTGACGTCCGGACCAAGGAATTGGAAGACAAGGTCAAGCAGCTGAGCGCGCAGAATCGAAACATCAAGCAGGAGTATGACGAAGCTCGCCGACACAATGAGCAACTGAAGTCGTTGGTCGCGCGGTACCAGAAAGAGATGAAGGAGCGCTCGCGGTCGCTGACCTCGAACTCTTCGCACTCGGAGTTGACCGCGCCGTCGTTGGGCGGTAGTTCTTCCTCGAAGTCGGCCGCGTTCGGCGGAGCGGTGGAAGCGGCAGCTCCGTCCGTATCGTTGCTGAATATCAATAAAGCGCCGTCGACCGATTTGGTTCTGACGCTGGGTGTCAGCCAGGATGTGGCCGACCGGATCGTGAGCAATCGCCCGTACCGCGTGAAGGGTGAGTTGGTGGCCAAGAATGTGGTTCCGAAGGACATCTTCGACGATATCAAGGACCGCATCACGGTCAGTCCCTAGTCGTGTCGTGAACGTCCGCTCATAGCGGACAGTATGAGTTCGGAAGGCCGTTTGCCGTCACAGGCAAACGGCCTTCGTGCTTTCTTCGCAGGCGCTGTTCTGCCGGGCCCGGCCGAGTGTTGCGGTGCTGCATCGCAAAATCGTTTCCTGCTAAAATGGCCGCGTTGTTCGAGGGAGAAGGGGCCTGTCCATGCGTCGTATCGGGATCATCGTCGGAGTGCTCGCGCTGGGCCTTGCCATCGCCGGCTATGTGTTCTTCAACGGCGAGCGGAAGACCCCTGTGCGCTACCGCACGGTTCCTGTCGAACGGGGCACCATCGTCTCGCTGGTCACGGCGACGGGGACGATCAATCCGATCACTACGATTCAGGTCGGCAGTCAGGTGTCGGGCATGATCGAGAGCCTCCATGCCGATTTTAATTCCAAGGTCACGGCGAATCAGGTGGTGGCCCGTATCGATCCGTTTCCTTACCAGGCCAGACGCGATCAGGCGGTTGCGAGCCTGGCAAACGCCAAGGCGGCGTTCGATAAGGCCCGGATCGATCTGGCGCAACGGCGCCGTGAACTGGATCGGGCCAAGTCGCTGATCGGTCAACAGTTCATCTCGCAAAACGAAGTGGACGTTGCGTTGACCGCCTCCGAAGGCGCGGTGGCACAGCTCAAAGTCACGGAAGCCGCCGTCAAGCAGGCGGAAGCCATGCTGCAGGCGGCCGAATTGGATCTGAAGTACACGGTGATCCGTTCACCGGTCGACGGGGTGGTGATTTCGCGCCTCGTCGAGGTCGGGCAGCGGATCGCAGCCAGCTTTACCATCCCCATGCTGTTTTTGATCGCCGAAAATGTCACGAAGATGCAGGTCGACACCAACGTCAGCGAAGCCGACATCGGCGGGATCGCCGATGGAAAAGCGGCCTCGTTCACGGTGGATGCCTATCCCGGGGAGCAGTTTCAAGGCCGGGTGCGTCAGGTGAGAAATGCGCCGATCAACATTCAGAATGTGGTGACCTACGATGTTGTGGTCGAGTTCGATAACCCGGCGTTTCGCCTGAAGCCGGGCATGACGGCGAACGTCTCCATTGTCGTGGCGAAGAAAGAGGACATTCTCAAGGTGCCGAACTCGGCCCTGCGCTTTACCCCGCCCAAGACGGTGCGCGATGAACAGGCCTTGGGCAGACCCGCCAAGGGTGAGGGCGGCGGCCGTATCTCCGGAGGCGGGGCCGCCGAACCGGGGACCCGCCAGTTGGCCGTTTGGAAGCAGGAGGCCGACGAGGCATTAGAGCGAGTCCCTGTCGAGATGGGTATTTCAGACGGAGCTTACGCCGAAATCAGCTCCGCTTCGATCAACGAGGGGGACCAGGTCATCATCGGGATCGACTCTCCGCGTGGCGATCGCAAGGGCGGTGACCTGCCGCCGGGATTCGGGTCCGGGCAACAGCGCGGTCCCCGGCGGGATCGCGGACTCTAAGGGAAGGCTCCATGGCCTCGTTGATCGTCTGCGAAGACCTCTGGAAGATTTATCGTGTCGGCGACGTTGAGGTGCAGGCATTGCGCGGCATCAACCTCACCATCGATCGCGGTGAATTTGTGGCAGTCATGGGCACGTCCGGATCGGGCAAGTCGACCCTGATGAATATTCTCGGCTGTCTCGACCAACCCACGCGTGGTCGATATGAGCTGGATGGCATGGATGTGGGGGCCGCGAAGCCGGATCTCCTGGCAGATTTGCGCAATCGGCAGATCGGCTTCGTGTTCCAAAGTTTCAATCTGATCCCGAGAACCAGCGCCCTGGAAAACGCTCAGCTGCCGCTGTTTTACCGGGGACTCTCGATCAAGGAACAGAGGAAGCAGGCTGCTGCGGCCCTGCAGCGCGTCGGGTTAGCCGGTCGGGAACAGCATTATCCCACTCAGCTCTCGGGAGGCCAGCAGCAGCGCGTGGCCATTGCGCGGGCCCTAGTTGGAGCGCCTTCGATTCTCTTTGCCGACGAACCGACGGGCAACCTCGATACCGCATCGAGCCGGGAAATCATGAGTATTCTCGAACAGCTCAACCGTGAAGATGGTATCACCATCATCCTCGTGACCCACGAATCCGATATTGCCGCCTATGCCTCACGCGAACTGGTCATGAAGGACGGTCAGATCGTGCAGGATGTGCGGCGGGCCCCGCATCTGACCGGCGTACTGTAGGGAGCCCATGTCCGCTTTTATTCTTCTCACCGTGATGACCGCCCTGCGTATTCTCAGCCGGAACCGACTTCGCGCCGGTCTGACCATGCTCGGCATCGTCATCGGTGTGGGCGCGGTGATTGCGATGGTGAGTATCGGGCAGGGAGCCCGCGCGGCCGTGCAGGCGCAGGTGGCCAGTATGGGGACCAACGTGATCATCATCATGCCGGGCTCCACCACCGTCAGTGGTGTACGAGGAGGGCAGGGCGGGGCCGTGACGTTGACCGTCGGTGATGCGGCTGAACTCAAGAAACGGAGTCCCCTGTTGTCGGACACCGGCTGGGCGAAGCGGGATGTGATGCAGATTGTCAACGGCAACCGCAATTGGAACGGGCCGGTCAACGGCATTTCACCGAGTTATCTCACCATTCGGGATTGGTCCTTCACCAGCGGCGGGCCGTTTACGCACACCGATCTGGAAAGCGCGGCGCGCGTGGCACTGATCGGGCAGACCACGCTGGAAAACCTCTTTGATTTCGGGGAGGACGCGATCGGGGCGACGATTCGTATCAAGAATGTGCCGTTTCAGGTCGTCGGCGTGCTGGCTCCCAAGGGCCAATCGGCTCAGGGCTCGGATCAGGACGATGTGATTTTTATTCCCTTCACGACTGCGGAGCGAAAGGTGTTCGGCAGTCAGTTCCTGGGATCGGTCGGGGCCTTGTTTGCGTCGACGGAGCAGAGTGCGGATTTGCCCGAGGCGGTCGAGCAAATTCGAGAGGTCTTGCGGGCGCGCCATCGTCTCCAGGGCGAACAGGCGGATGATTTCACTATCCGGACGCAGGTCGATATCGGAAAGGTGCAGGAGAGTACCAGCCAAACGCTGACGGTCATGCTGTTTGCCATCGCCTCGGTATCGCTCCTCGTCGGCGGGATCGGTATCATGAACATCCTGCTGGTGTCGGTGACGGAACGGACGAGGGAGATCGGGGTCCGCATGGCGGTGGGGGCCAAGCGGCTGCACATTCTGATGCAGTTTCTGATCGAGGCGGTCACGCTGAGTCTGGTCGGCGGGGTGATCGGCGTGGCCGTCGGCATCGTCGGCGCACGACTCACGACGGTGATCGCAGGATGGCCGACCATCATCTCGTTCGATGCCATTGCCACGGCGTTTGTCTTTTCCTTAGCCGTCGGACTGTTTTTCGGGCTCTATCCTGCCAACAAAGCCGCGCGACTTAATCCGATCGAAGCGCTGCGCTACGAATAACGTTCCAGACCGAACCGTTGGGCTTGGGCCGTGAGATAGCACCCGGCTGGGTGCGAGCGGAACTTGGCGAGGATTAGTGAAACGCCCGTTCGAATTCCGCAGGGATGGCGCCCAATACGGAACGAACCTCCCGGGGCGGGGCCTGTTCATCCTGGTTGGCAAGGTCGACCACGAGAGGAACGATGTAGGGTTCTCCCGAGGGATCTTGGGTGATGGTCACGATGGGCTGGTGCAGCTTGCCTGAATTGATGACGGACACGATGGCCCGCTCGCCGGTGGTCAGTGAAACATAGCTATACACCGGATAAATCCCCATCACTTTGACGAAGAGCGAGATCAGCCGGTTTTCGTATCTGCCTTCCTGCCCTTCCTGATAGAGCCGCTGCAACGACTGGTGCGGGGTGAGCGGCGAGGCGCCGCCGAATCCTGTCAGCAACTCGTCGTAGCGATCGGTGACCATCATGAGCCGTGTCATGTCGGACGTGAACGCGCCGCCGGTTTCTGCGGGAAATCCGCTTCCGTTCAAATAGGCATGATGCTCCGCCACGATCTGCTCCACTGCCGGTGCGAATCCCCCCCGGCGTTCCAGGAGAATCGCGCCTGCGCGCGCGTGAACTTCATAGGCCCGCCGGTTCTGTGCAGAGAGGGTGGTTGAGGTATCGTGAATCCGTTGAAGAATGTGCGGCGGGACCTGCATGAGTCCGATGTCGTGGAGGAGCGCGCCGGTGGCTAACTCTTGAATGGCCAAGAGGTTGTAGTCTGCCGCGTGCGCCAGAATCATCGAAAAGCTACAGGCGGCGAGGGCATGTTGGCTGAGAGGCGCATGCCCATCACGTCCCTGGCTGAAGGCCATAAAGAGGGCATGGGTATTCAGTGCTTGAGCGACAGCGCTGATCGCATGCACGGTATGTGTCGCTTCTTCCGGATCGACGATGCCCGTTTGGGCAATGCGTGAGAAGGTGGCCTGCACCGACACTTCGAGTTGGGCACGGGCGGTTCTCGCCGTTAGCAGTTCCTGCGTCATCGTGGCGAGCGAACGCACCTCCGATGTGCTCTGCGCAGGTGGGACCGAAGGCTGCCCCATGGCGCCCGGTTCATCCTGCGGCGCAGCGGCCGTTCCCGGGAGATCCAGTCCCTTGGCGGGATCGATGGAGAGGTGTTTCACTCCCGCGCGTCGTAATTTCTCGATCTGTTCGTCGGTCCGGATCAGGAACGAATGCCGCATGAAGGGCGAACGGAACCAGGCCACGCCCAGCTTGGCGACGTGCATGCCGATTTGCAACGCATCGATGGTGATGGGTCGGTATGCCATAACGTATGAGCGTTGAAGGTCTACCGCTCTTTGCGATCTCCCCGCTCTGTGCTATCGGTTTCGCCGGCTGTCAGATCGACGGTTCGGGATCACCGCAAGCGGCACCGGATGCTGCCGGTGGCACCACCGACAACCGTATTTCCATGCGAGGATTGTCGCGATCCTGATACTTGTAGAGGTGAGTTTCGACCACTCGATTGTCGTTCAGTCCCAGGCTCTCACATAATGCGTCTTGTGCAATCTTGAGTCCTCCGTCGGTATCCCGGCGCAGTGCTGAGGCGAAGAAGAATTGAATCGATAACGAGAGGCTCGCCTGATTCAAGGTTCGGCTTAGAGTACCACGATGAGGCGATTGGGCAAGCGCAACCAGAATTTGTTGCCCGACTAGTTCCTTGAACGCACGGCCTTTGGCGGAGAGCAGGCGGCGCCCATTGACGGTGGCATATTGGTGATTGACGCTGGGTGGGACGGGTAACGTGAGTGCGATGGAATCTGCGGTCACTCGAACGGACGGTGGGGCGGAGGTGATGGCTGTCACAAGGCGGCGGGTGCGGATGGCCATGCGCGGCGGAACTGGCTCCTGCGCAGTAAGCGGCTCCTTCTGAGCCGGAGGTCTGAAGGAGGTCGTCCGGATCGGGATGGGGGATTGTCGAGGGCGGGACACGCGGCGCAAGGGCCTGCCTATCAACTAGAGGAGATTTTGGATCTTGGCCATATCCTGCTCGTATCGGTCTTCCGTCCTGGTGAGATACCGTCGCCATTCCGACGGACCCCAGACTTCCAGGCGGTGATACATTCCCACGAGGAAGATTTCCTGATCTTCATCCATCGGGACGAGCTTACGAAGACGGCTCGGGATCAGCACACGGCCGGCCTTGTCGATATCCGAGGTGCCGGCTTGCGACATCACATGGTGCATGAACAGGCGGCTCTGGTCCTCATCCAGGGTGATCCTGGTCCGTTCCAGGACCTTTTCCCATTCCTTGGCTGAGTACATCCAGAGTGTCTGCTCGGTATTCTTCACGAACATGACCTGATTGCCCTCGGCTTCGAGACGTTCTCGAAGGGGGGAGGGGATCAAGAAGCGTCCCTTGTCATCGACTTTGCAGAGGTATTCGCCGGCAAACATTATCGGCAACCTCGCTCGTGAGGGCGGCGACAGTGAAGAGTCGGTGGAGCTGTACGTAGGTGCATAGGAATCAGCCGGGTAGCCATTTCTTCGCTGATGGTAGGAGACAAGGCCAATCCTGTCAAGTGAATATTCATGACCGGGGCGGTCACTCGAAGTCGGTCTGGTCCATCCCGGGTGGCGCAGCGTCCCCTCCTTCCATCGCCGCTTCGACGTCATCGCCGAGGTCTTCTCCCATTTCCTGCCCCATTTTTTTCATGAGCCGGGCCATACTCTGAGGGTCGTTTTCGTCGAATCCGCTCAGATTACTTGGATCGGACAGGGCTTCAAGGCGTGCTTCGTCCGATTTGGGAGAGGCAAACCGGGACAGCAGCCGTTCCAAGTCGGGACTCTGACAGTGGCCGCATGTCTGTTGGGGCGCAGCGCTGATGCTGAGGATCAGTCGGGTGGTTCGTGTTCCACATTGGCGACAGCGATATTCGTAGATCGGCATAACTAGATCCTTAGCGCGTGCGGTTGGTCGAAGGCCGATGGCGGAAGCCACGCATCCGGCACCATGCCGGCATCCACGGAACGCGCGAGCGCGAGCACGGCGACGTCTTTGGCACCGGCTTTGAGCAGGACTTTGGCGCATTCATTGGCGGTGGTGCCAGTGGTGAAGACATCGTCGATGAGCAGGATGCGTTTGCCGGTCACCTCCACGGGGGCGCGCAGGGAGAATGCCTGGTGAAGGTTCTGCAGGCGTGCCGAGCGGGGGAGTGTGGTCTGGGGATCGGTATCGACGATACGAATCAAGTTCCGATAGGATACGGGGCTCCCCAGCACCGGTCCGGCGCGGTCGGCGAGCAAGAGGGATTGATTGAATTCTCGCTGCCGAAGGCGGTTGGGGTGAAGTGGGATCGGCATGAGGAGATCCGCAGTTAGGTCTGCCGGAAGCGCCTGGGCCAGCAGCGTACCAAGCGTATCTGCCAGTGCCACCTTCCCGCGATATTTGAAGAGGGCAATGGCGTCCTGGAGCGGTGCGCAGTAGGCATAGGCCGCCCACACCTGCGAATAGTGCGGTGCGCGGGTACGGCAGTCATGGCATTCGTGAGTCGGGCTATGGGTTGTCGCGAAAGGGGAGGCGAAAGGGCGGTGGCATCGTGGGCAAGAGGGCCCTTGTAGCGGTCGAATCAGTCCCCAGCATTGGCGGCAGAAGAACGGCGTGGGGTCGTCCGTGAGGGGCTGTTCACAGGTCGTGCAGTCCGACGGGAGCAAGAGTCGTGTGGCCTGCCTGATGATGCCTGCGAACAGTGCGTGTGAGCTCATTATCTAGGTCCAAGATGCGTGACGGACGCGCGGTGGGATTGTGTACGGAAGACCCCTCAGCCGTCAAGGTTGTGGGGTACAAACCGGGTGTGGTATAGGACCACTCGCCTGCATCGGGGCGATTCCAGAGGCTCGGCCACGTGCCGGTTGCGTTCACGTCCCGGATGCTCACCAATCTGTCACGGCCGTCGGTTCCCTTCATGCAAGAGCCCACCACCATGCTCGTCAGTGTGCAGAATCTCTCCAAAGAATATCGTCGGGGCGAGACGCTTGTGTCGGCGTTGCAGGACGTGACCCTCGACGTGAAGGCGGGAGAGTTCTGTGCCTTCGTCGGGCCGAGCGGGTGCGGGAAGAGCACGTTGCTCAATCTGATCGGAGGGTTGGATCAGCCCACTTCGGGAACCATCGCGATTGAGAACCGGCCCGTGACCTATGCGAGTGCCACGGAGTGGACCCGCATGCGACGAGAGTTGATCGGAATTGTCTTTCAGGCCTTCCACCTCATTCCCGGTCTGACGGTTGCGGAGAATGTCGCCTTGCCTTTGCTGCTGAGGGGGGAACGGGGGGCCGCGGTGGCGGAACGGGTCGCGGAAGTCTTGGCGGCCGTGCGAATGGATACTCGACGCACCCATCGGCCGAGCGAGTTGTCGGGAGGGGAGCAGCAGCGTGTCGCGATTGCCCGGGCGATCGTGCATCGGCCACGACTTGTTCTCGCGGATGAACCGACCGGGAATCTCGATTCCAAGCAAGGGGCGGACATCGTCAGCCTGTTCCGTACGTTACCGCAACGGTTTGGTCACTCGGTGTTGTTGGTGACGCACAGCGAGAGTGCGGCCGACGCAGCCGACTATGTGTGGCATATGCGGGACGGACGATTGGTGAATTGTGTCCGGCAATAGCCTCGAACGGTTGTGTACTATGTTCGTGAAGGCGGCTCGTCGCTCGGAGAGAGGCTTTATGAATAACGGGTCGCGAATTTTAAGGATGATGTGGGAGGAATGCCGACGGGGTTGTTCAACGTCTTGTCAGGAGAAAGGATCAGCATGGATTTGAGCGTCACTCTTGCGGGAGTCAAATTTCCGACCTGTTTCATGAATGCCTCCGGCGCGCTCTGTGTGACGCTGGAGGAACTCATTGCACTGGGGCGTTCCCGTGCCGGTGCCATCGTGACGAAATCGATGACCCTGGAGCCACGGGTCGGTAATCCTGAACCGCGGTATTACGGATTTCCGGGGGGGTCCATCAATTCCATGGGGTTGCCGAATCTCGGGTATCGAGCCTACGCGGAAATGATCCCCGAACTCACCCGGTTCGGAAAACCCGTGATCGCCAGCATTGCCGGCCTGTGCGAGGACGACTTTCTCACCATGGCGCGTGCAATCAATCAGGCGCGGCCCGATCTCATCGAGGTCAATCTCTCCTGTCCGAATATTCCCGGTAAGCCGCAGATCGCCTACGATCCGGTCGATTCGGAACGGTTGCTCAAACGGGTGCGACCGCTCATCACCGTTCCAATGGGCGTAAAACTGCCGCCTTATTTCGATCCGGCTCACCACGCGGTGATGGCGGACGTGATTCGACGCTGCGGGGTCGATTACCTCAATTTGATCAACTCTGTGGGCAACGGTCTGGTTGTAGACCCGAAGCGAGAAACGCCGGTCATCAAGCCGAAGGGCGGATTCGGCGGGTTGGGGGGATCGTTGATCAAGCCAGTCGCGCTGGCCAATGTGCGAGCGTTCTGGAAGTTGTTGCAGGGACGTATCCCCATCATCGGGACCGGTGGAGTCGTGCAGGGAGTCGATGTCTTCGAGCATGTGTTATGCGGTGCGTCGGCCGTCCAGGTGGGGACGGCGCTGGTCGAAGAAGGTGTGGCGGTGTTTGAGCGATTGGAGCGTGAGCTGGCGGCTGAGTTGGCCATGCGGGGCAAGCAGTCGCTTGAGGAATGTCGGGGGAAACTGAAAGAGCTGTAAAAAAATGCGCCGGTTCCGTACACGAAACCGGCGCATAGAGTGTTACCGGAAGGCGAAGTTCTTCGGAAGGAATCCCTGTTGCAACGCCTGACGAAGCAGCTGCGCGACGTTGCGGACTTTCAACCGCCGCATCAGATTGAAGCGATGCACCTCAACGGTTCGCACGCTGATATCCAGGCGGCGGGCGATGTCGCGGTTGGTATTTCCTTGGGACACCAGTTTCAGAATCTCTTTCTGCCTGGGTGTCAGTCCCTCGGATCGTTTCGTGCGCACGGGAGCCGGTTTTACGACCCTTGCAGGTTTTCTCTTCTTGGTCGATGAAGCGGCCTTCGTCTTCTTCGCGGGCTTCCTGGCTTGAGGTCGTTTGCGTAGTGCCATATAGATATTGTACCCCAAATTCTACTGAACGTAATCTTAGCATATCTGGGTAAATCTGTAAAAACAATTACTAGAGTGTTGTTCCGGTAGGTCCGCCGATGCCACTGATTTCCCCTGCCCTATTCGAGGTCTGTGCCCGTCTTGGATGGACACATTTGTCCACTCATCCCGGTCGCGCGCTTCTCACGGTGATCGGTGTCGGGTTGGGGGTTGCGGCGACGATTGCGGTCCAGACTGCCAACGTGGACGTCCTGCGATCGTTCGAGGACTCGGTCTTAGCCGTGGCAGGTCCGGTCACCCTGGAGGTGTCGGCCGGAGAGACCGGCATGGATGAGCGGCTGATTGCTTCCGTGAGAGGTATCGCCGGTGTGGACTCAGCTAAACCGGTGGGGGAGATCGGAGTGCGAGTGGCCGGCCGTTCTCAATCGTTCCTCATCCTTGGACTGGACCTGCTGGATGAGTTGAATTCCATGCAAGGGCGCCTCCCTGCGACGGTGGAGACTCTGTGGCGACCAGGTGAGGGGGATGGAATGGAAGGCCTCCTGGCTCCAAGCGGACTCCTGCTTGGACAGGGGCTGGCCTCTGAGTTGGGAGTCGGCCCAAAGGCGCTGCTGAACCTTGAAGCCGGTGGACGAGAAGTGTCCGTTGTGATCACGGGGGTGATGGGTCGTCGGGCCGAGGGGCTGTCGGCGTGGGACCGTCTGGCCGTGATGGATATTGCGGCCTTTCAACGGACCTTCGGTTTGAGCGGCCGGTTGGATCGAATCGACGTGGTGACGCAGCCCTCCGCGTCGGTGGAACAGGTGGCCGAGGCGATCGCAAGGATCCTGCCTCCGGCTGTCACAGTGCGCCGTCCGATCCAACGCAGTCAGCAAGTCGAGTCGATGGTGGGCGCATTCCAATTGAATCTCTCCGTGCTGAGTATGGTGGGGCTGCTGGTCGGGATGTTCCTGATATACAACACCGTGTCCTTCACCGTGGCGCAACGCCGGCGGGAGGTGGGAATCCTGCGGGCGATCGGAATGTCGGAGCCGATGGTCGTGGGCCTGTTCCTCGCGGAGGCGGGAGTGTTCGGTGTGGCTGGAGGGGTCCTGGGGGGGAGTCTCGGCCTGGTGCTGGGGAATGTACTCGTCGGGCTGGTCGGTCGGACCATCCAGGACCTCTATGTCCCGATGGCTGATGCGCCAAGAACCTTCGGTTTTTTGCCGGGATCTGTCCGGCTGTTAATCGAAGCGGTTGTGATCGGTAGCGGGGTGTCAATCCTGGGCGCGTTGGGGCCCAGCTTGGATGCCGGACGTACCCTGGTGGTCGCGGCCCTTGCCCCCGGGGAATATGATGTTGCTCAGCGAGTTCGTGCTGCCTCATTGGGGGTGGTGGGTGGAGGCTTGCTGCTCTTCGCGCTGGGATGCGCGCTAGCCGGACCAGTCGGCGGGGTTCCGGTCTTCGGGTATCTGGCGACGTTCTGTCTGCTTGCCGGTCTCTCCTGCCTGGTTCCGATCCTCATGCAGTGGGTCTGCCGCACCCGAGAGTTGGGCGCCGCTTCCGCTTCGCCTTCGTTGGGGGGCGCCATTCGCCACATTGCGCGGGAGCAGACGACGCGGGGAATCGGCCGGAATGCAGTGACCGTCTCTGCCTTTCTCGTCGGGGTCGCGATTATGGTCGGGGTGATGGTGATGATTCGGAGTTTTCGCGACACGGTCGAGATGTGGATCGACCAGACGGTCATGGCCGATTTCATCGTGGCTCCGGCCGGGTGGCCGCATGCGGTTCGAGGCGGGTCGTCGAGCCAAGCTTTGCCTGGTGCCTGGCGAACTCGCCTGGCCGGGACAGCGCATGTGTCGGCGGTCGATGCGTACCGCGATGTACACATCGAACTGGAGGGGCGGCCGATCGCGTTGGTCTCCAGAGATCTGGCGCTCCATGCGGCACGAAGCCGATATCTGTTTCTCGAGGGTGACTCGGCAGCAATCCTGACTCGTGCCGCAGCAGGAGAAGGGGCTATCCTCTCGGAGGTGGTGGCCAATCACCTGCATATGGTCAGGGGCAGTCAGTTATCGATTTCGACGCCGGCGGGGGCGAAATCGTTGCCGGTTTTGGGAGTCTTTTACGACTACGCGACCGATGGCGGGAAGATTGTCATCGACCGGTCTCTGTACCAGCACTGGTGGAACGATGACGGCGTGACGGTGTTTCCTGTGTATATCGATCCGGGAGTCGATCTGGAACAGGCCAGAGTCGCCCTGCTTGAAACCTTGGCCGATGGCTCCCGCGGGAGTCTGTTGCCGACGGTGTTCAGCAACGGAGAATTGCGCCGGGAGATCCTTCGCATTTTCGACCGGACCTTCACGTTGACCTATGTGCTGGAGGCTATCGCGGTCATTATCGCCATGCTGGGGATCATCAACACCTTGGTGACGTCGGTAGTCGAGCGGCGTCGGGAGTTGGCCACCTTGCAGGCGCTGGGCAGCAGCCGGGGGCAGATTACGGCGCTGATCCTCTGGGAGGCCGGCTATCTGGGGTTGTTGGGAACGGCGATGGGACTCGTTGGAGGGCTGGCGCTGGCGTGGATCTTGATCAGGGTCATCAATCGTCAATCGTTCGGCTGGACGATCCAGGTGTCATGGCCCCTAGGGTTGATGGCGGAGGTGGCCGTCCTGGCCCTCATCGCCTCACTGCTCGCCGGCTTCTGGCCGGCCCGTTGGGCCGGCCGGCAACCGCTGGTCGAGGGACTCCGTTACGAATGAAGGCCCGCGACTGGCTCTGATGCAGGAACTCCCTGCTTGGTCGGGACTGCGTCCACCTGGATTTCGAATCCCAGGTCCTCAATCATTCGCCACACCTCTGCCGCCGGTTGACCCGGTGTGGTGAGGTATCCGTTTACAAACACTGAATCCGCCGGATAGAGCGCGAGCGGCTGCAAGCTGCGCAGGTTGTGTTCGCGGCCCCCGGCGATACGGATCTCCGTTCGCGGGTGCAGTAGCCGGAAGAGGCACAGGGCTTTCAGGCACCGCTGCGGCGTCAGGGGGGCGCAATGCTCCATTGGAGTACCGGATGCCGGGTGGAGCGTGTTGATGGGAATCGAGTCCGGCTTGACCTCACGGAGGGCCAGTGCGAGATCGATCAGGTCTTCATCGCTCTCTCCCATCCCGACGATGCCACCGGAACAGATTTCGAGTCCGGCCGTCCGCGCGTGCCGGATGGTGGCCAGCCGGTCCTGGAAGGTGTGTGTCGTGCAGATCTCGGGGTGATAGGCTTCGCTCGTGTTCAGGTTGTGATTGATTCGGTCCACCCCGGCGGCTTTCAGGTCTTTCGCCTGGCGTTCGTTGAGGAGCCCCAGCGAGCAACAAATCTGAATCGGAACTTCCTGTTTGATGGAGCGGACGGCGGAGGCGATATCGGCAATGTCCCGATCGATCGGGCTGCGTCCGCTGATGACGATACAATATCGCTGGGCTTTTGCAGCCGCCGCGCGGCGGGCGCCGGTGACCATCTGGTCTTGAGTGAGCAGTCCGTAGCGTTCGATCGGTGCTTTGGAGATGGCGGATTGCGAACAGTAGCCGCAGTCCTCCTGGCAGGCGCCGCTCTTGGCGTTCAAGAGCATTTGCAGGCGAACCGTCTTGCCGAAGTAACGTTCACGGACGGTGAAGGCCGCCTGCAAGAGTTCCAGCAGCCGGGAGTCCGGTGTTTGCAATACGGCGAGGGATTCCTCGTGGGTGAGTATTTCGTCCCGCAAGGCCTTGCCGGCCAGGATCGTGAAGTCAGTCATGCACGCTACTCCTCGAAAAGACAGATCGAACCTTGATTCCCGATCGGGAAACCCGTGGGCGGAGGCCGTGTCTGTGAAAAGAAAAAAGGGCGGAGAAACCCTACACGGTTTCAAACGGAGATGCAATGCCTTGGTAGGGGACGCTCGGGATGCGCGAGGCCTGGCCGTCCTGGTCGGTATCAGGCTGGCTCGAGTCCCGCCAAGGAAGGGCGACGTAGGTGTTCCATCGTCCGCATCGCCGGCAACGACCTGACCATTCGGCCAGTTCATGGTGGCACTGGGTGCATTGGTAGGGCACCACGACCCGTTTCTTGAAGCCCAGGGCCTTCTTGAGCTCTCCCACGGCCTCGTCCATGTGCTGCTTACGCAGGTACAAGTTGGCCATGATCTTGTGGTAATCGACGAGTTGTTCCTGCGTTCCGTCGAGTGTGGCGAGCACGTCATAGGCCTCATCGACCATTTCGAGTCGATAGTAGAGTTTCCCGAGATAGAACTGGATCACGGCATTGTGAGGGTCCTGCTGGAGAGCCTCCTGATAGACGCGGATGATCTCGTCCGGCTCTCCCAGCTCTAGAAAGAGTTCCTCCAGTCGGTGCAGGATGATGATGCTGCGTGTCTTGGCATAGATCTTCTTGAGAATTTCGACCGCGTTCTTGGTTTTTCCTTCACGGACCAGAATCTCTCCGATACCGATGTAGGCCGGCAGGAACGTCCGATCTTTCTTGATCGCGCCCCGGAAGTAGCGCCGGGCCTTGTCCGGGTGTCCGCGCTCCAGGAGTTGCCGCCCGACTTCATACATGCAGCCGAGGAGCAGATTCGATTCGGCGCGCCGTTCGCTTTCAGGGAGGTTGGCCTTGACCAGCCGGTGTTGGATTTCGAGCGCATCGCTCCATTTCTCCAGCCGGATTTGCAGATCACGTTTGCGGATCAAGGCCATCAGGTTATCCGGCTCGATGCGGAGAATGTTCTGAAGCGTTTGGAGCGCGTCTTCGTATCGCCGGGCGCCTTCCAGATCCTTGGCCAATTCGAGCAGGACTTCCACATTGCGTTCTTCAATGCGGTGGGCCTGCTGGTGGAGGCGGATGGCTTCTGTGAAATTGCTCTCGGACCGGTAAATGTTCCCCAGCCAGAGCAACGAATCCGTTCGATTCGGGTCGATGACCAGCGCGCGTTCAAAAAGATTCACCGCATCGGCCGTCCGCTTGGACATAAAGGCGTGTGTCCCGTCCCGATGCAGGGCATCGACCTTCTCTTTGCGACGGACGAGGCGATTGGTCCGCCAATTCATGAACACATGAGAGGTTTCTTTGATCGTGACGATGAGGGCTACCAGTGTGGCGCCCAGGGCCATCGAGAACAGGACTAACGAGACGGGGCTTAGTTCGAACAGCGCGTCCGGGCTGGTTCGCACCGTAATCGTGCCGGGGTTGAGTTCGCGAAAATAGCTGTAGAGAAAGATGCCGACGCTGACGAGGAAGATCGTGGAGAGGAGCCGAAACATGCTAGACCCGTTTCCGGGTGCGCGCCGGACGTGTGGCGGTTCGTGTCGGGGGAGCGGCTTTCACGGCCCGCTCTTCCGGCAACCGAACTTGTCCCGCGTCGCCCCACAGTCGTTCGAGGGCGTAGTGTTCGCGAATATCCTTCTGGAAAATGTGGACGATCACGTCACCAAAGTCCATGACGACCCACTTGGCTGACGAGGCACCTTCAGTGCTGAGCGGCCGGTGACCTTGCGCCGTGAGCACGTCGCTCACGTGGTCCGCCATTGCCCGCGCCTGACGCTCCGATTCCCCGGAACCGATGACCAGATAGTCGGCGACAGAGGTCAGTGTGGCGATATGCAGGATGAGAACATCGGTGGCTTTTTTGTCCAGGATGGCGCTTGCCACCGCGAGAGCTTTAGCCTTTGATTCAGAGACGCTCACTGTCCTCCCTGTATAACCCCTCGCGAAGTATATAGGATTCGACAGGAGCGGGCAACAGATTTGCCAGAGAGGCGCCGCTGCGCAGCCGTGCCCTGATCTCCGAGGCGGACACGTCGCAGGGGGGCAACCGCAGGAATGTGAGTGCCTGCCCGTTTGTCATGGCCACGTCCGCGCGTTCTTGTCGCGCTTCGTCCAGCGCGGTCAGGGTGGTTTGCGGCACCTCCCGGAAGAGCGGGATTGTGGCCATCGCCTGAAAGGTAGTGGACGGTCTTGAAATGACGACGAAGTGACAGCTCTTCAGGAGGGTTTCCGCTTCTTTCCAAGACGGCAGATCGAGAAATGCATCCAGTCCGATGATGAAAAAGAGTACGGTGTCGGGGCCGTATTCCTGCTGGATCGCGCGGACTGTGTCTATCGAATAGGATTTTCCTGACCGGCGGATTTCAATATCCGTGAGTGCGAATTCCGGGGTGGTCTGGATGGCGAGTTGGACCATCCGGTGCCGGTGGGAGCCCGTGGCCAGCGTGCCCGGTTGTTTGTGTGGGGGATCACCGGTCGGGATGAACAGGACCCGATCCAACTGCAGCAGCTGCCGGGCAGAGTGGGCAATAGAGAGGTGGCACCGGTGGATCGGATTAAAGCTGCCCCCCAAGAGTCCCAGGCGCATATCGAACGGGCTCCGTGCAAACGTCTGAGTGTGTGCACCAGACCGGTATTCAGTTCGGGCGCTCGTGGATGTGCGCCTGAGCTATGTATAGACGTTGTGAGCCGGCTAGAGGATCACCAGATTGTCGCGGTGAATGACCTCTTCATAGTCCTGAAGGCCGGGGATTTTTTGGATGTCGGCGGTCTTGAGCCCCTTGATGCGTACTAGGATCTCGGAGGAGAAGTTGACCAGGCCTTTGGCGCATTCCTTCCCGTCAGGACCGGCGCAGGTGACGGGGTCACCGGCGTCGAAATGCCCTGAAATATCCAGGATGCCCGATGCCAGCAGGCTTTTTCCGTTCCGTACCAGCGCTTCGACGGCACCCTGATCCAGCTGCACATGGCCGCGCGGGCGCAGAGTAAACGCAATCCAGTGCTTGCGACTATTCATGCGTCGTTCCCGGGCGAGAAACAGGCTGCCGCCTGATTTTCCGGACAGCACGCTCGGAAGGAGCCCTGTCTGGGTTCCATTGAGGATCAGGGTGGCGACGCCGTATTCCCCCACCTTCTTCGCGGCGCGTACCTTGGTGGCCATGCCGCCGGTGCCTTCGAAAGTGGACGACATGCCGGCCCGCTGTTCGATGTCTTCCGTAATCTCGGAGATGAGTGGAATCAAGGCCGCCGTCGGATCCTTGCGGGGGTCAACGGTAAAGAGCCCGTCGACGTCCGAGAGGATGATCAGCAAATCCGCATCGACGAGGTGGGCGACTTGCGCCGCCAGCGTATCGTTATCCCCCACGCGGATTTCCTCGACCGCGACAGTATCGTTTTCGTTGATGATCGGAATCACCCCGAATTTGATCAGGGTGGTGAGGGTGTGCCGGGCGTTGAGAAACCGTCGCCTATCGGCGAGGTCTTCGTGTGTGAGAAGCACCTGTGCGACGCGGAGTGTGAGGCGTTCGAAGGCTTTCTCGTAGGCCCACATGAGGAGGCTTTGACCGACGGCAGCAGCAGCTTGTTTGAGCGGCAGGCTTCTCGGGTATTCGCGCAACCCGAGTTTTTTAATCCCGGACACGACCGCGCCTGACGAGACCACCAGGACTTCGCGTCCCTGCGCCCGCACCTCGGCGATTTCGCCGGCAAGGCGCTCGATGCGTTCGGCGCTCAGGCCGGTTTCACGCGAAGCGATCAGGCTGCTCCCGATCTTAATGACGACGCGCTTGGCTTGTCTTAGGAGTTCGTCTCGCACGGGGTTTTCCGAAGCAGTTCCACTTGCTGGCCCATGTAGCGTATGCACTCGTCCAGTCCTTCTCGCGTGGCTGCCGAAATCGCAAAAAACGGAATCTTGCGTCGCTGGCAGTACTTCCGGAGCCGTTCGAGCCGCTCGCCTTCTCCTTTGACGTCGAGTTTCGTGCCCACGACGGCAAAGGGGCGTGCTGCCAGCATGTCATCGTAGGCGGTCAGTTCGTGGCGCATGACTTCAAAGCTCGTGACCGGGTCTTCGGTGGCCCATTCTGAAATGTCGATCACATGGAGTAGAAGACTGGTTCGCTCAATGTGGCGAAGAAATTGAAATCCCAGCCCCTTGCCTTCATGTGCCCCTTCGATCAATCCTGGAATGTCGGCGATGACAAAGGTCTGCTCGCCGGTCCAGCGTACCACGCCTAGGTTGGGCGTTAGGGTGGTGAAGGGGTAATCGGCAATTTTCGGGCGAGCGGCGGACACGGCGGCGATGAGTGTCGATTTTCCGGCGTTCGGATAGCCCACTAATCCGACATCGGCCAGGAGCTTGAGGTCGAGTCGAAGCAATCGCTCTTCGCCGGGAGTGCCTGGCTCGAATTGTGTCGGCACCCGGTTGGTCGATGTGGCGAATTGGGTGTTGCCTCGGCCTCCCTGACCGCCCTTGGCAATGACGCAGGTTTCTCCGTCTTTCGTGAGATCGGCCAGGAGTTCTTGGGTGTTCTCGTCGAACACCATGGTGCCGACCGGGACGGGAATACGCACGTCGGTGCCCCGGCGTCCATGGCAGTTGCTGCCGCCTCCGGTCTCGCCCTTTTGGGCCTCATAATGTTTCTGGTAACGAAGGTCCAGCAGGGTGCTGAGGCGAGTGGTGGCTTCAACCACGACGCTGCCGCCGTCACCGCCGTCACCGCCGTCAGGGCCGCCGCGAGGGACGAACTTTTCCCGTCGAAAGCTGCAGGCGCCGTTGCCGCCGTGACCAGCCTTCACCAGGATTTGGACTTGATCGACAAAGGTAGACATTGCAGCGATCCCCGAGCCGGCGTGGTTATTCAGAAACAGCAGTATAGCGTATTCGCCGGCTCATGGGGGATGCTGTAACGGAAGGCACCTGTTCCGTAGGAACAAAGGTATGGACTGAGGAGGGATCAGGCCTTCGCTGTGACGGGATAGACGCTGACCTTCTGTCGGCCGCGGCCACCTTCGAACTTCACGACACCGGACACATAGGCATAGAGGGTGTGATCCCGACCCAAACCGACGTTGAGGCCTGGGAAAAACTTCGTTCCCCGCTGGCGCACAATGATGGAGCCTGCCTTGATCGTCTCTCCGCCATAGGCTTTGACGCCGAGGTATTGTGGGTTACTGTCACGGCCGTTCCTTGTCGAACCGCCGCCTTTGTTTGTTGCCATGGCAAACTCCCCTTCGAGTCGTTACTTCGTTTCGATCCCAGTAACCCGCAGCTGCGTAAAGCCCTGCCGGTGGCCTCTGGTACGGCGATAATTCTTGCGACGGTGCTTCTTGAAGACCGTAATCGATCTGGTGCGACCCTGGCGGATGATTTCCGCTGTCACGGTTGCCCCCGCCACCACCGGCTGACCGACTACCAGTCCGCCCTCGCCATGCAGCAGCTTGACCTTGTCGATCTGCACAGAATGCCCGACATCACCCGGGAGTGACTCCACTTGGAGCACGGTTCCGGTTTCCACTCGATACTGTTTTCCGCCTGTCTCGATAATAGCGTACATGTGCGTCTTTCTCCTCGTCAGCAGAACGTGGGTGTTTATCATAGCGGTGCGGAGGGTGTCAAGAATTAGTGCGTCCGTGAACGAGGCTGGCTGAAAGTACCGCTGTGTGAAGGAGGGCCGGAGCGGCGGAATTTCTGAACACTCTGTATCGAAATGTCTACGTGCGGTTGTCTTGACGGTCGTCGCGAGGCGCTGGTATTATCCCGCGCATGTTACAAACCAGCGAAAAAATATGGATGGATGGGAAGTTTGTGGCCTGGGCTGATGCGCAGGTTCATGTGCTCACGCACTCGCTTCACTACGGGTTGGCCGCATTTGAGGGTATTCGCTGCTACAAGGGGAAAAGCGGGTCAGCCATTTTCAGGCTCCCTGAGCATGTGGATCGTCTCTTTGAATCCGCTCATATCGGGTTGATTCAAATGCCTTTCGACAGGAAGCAAATCTCGGAAGCGATTGTCGAGACCGTCCGAGTCAATCGGCTGGAGGCTTGTTACATTCGTCCGTTGGTGTACATCGGGTATGGTGCCATGGGGTTGTACCCCGCTGAGAATCCTATCAAGGTGAGCATCGCAGCTTGGAAATGGGGGACCTATCTGGGCGATGAGGCCTTGTCCAAGGGGATTCGAGCCAGAGTGTCGTCCTTTACGCGTCACCATGTGAATGTTTCCATGACGCGCGGGAAAATCTCCGGCTATTACGTCAATTCCATTCTCGCCAAGCGGGAAGTGAAGGCCGATGGCTATGACGAAGCGATCATGCTGGATCCTGAAGGGTATGTCGCTGAAGGCACGGGAGAAAATGTGTTCATCGTGCGACGTGGTGTCTTGAAAACGACTCCTTTGACCTCCATTCTTGAGGGAATTACGCGCAACTCCATCATCCAATTGGCGAAGGAGCGTAATATTCCCGTGGTCGAGGAGCGGTTTACACGAGACGAAATGTATGTGGCCGAAGAAGTCTTTGTCACCGGCACTGCGGCCGAACTCACCCCTGTGACGGAAATCGATCAGCGGCGTATCGGTACCGGAAAGCCAGGGCCGATCACACAAACCTTACAAAAGGCATTCTTTGACGTGGTGGGTGGGACCGATTCCGCTCACCGGCAGTGGTTGACTCCCGTCTAAGCAGTCTCACCGATCACAGTACTGCACTAGCCATCTCAGGCGCAGACGGATTCGCTACAGCTCGTGGCTGTGGTAAACCTCATTTCGTCATGTGTTCGACTGATAGCTATGAAGCGGTCAGTGCTGCGAGGCGAGGAAGCTTAGTGCGATCCTTCGCCTGATGAATGGGATTCAGCGGCAGGGGTTGTGGTGGTTTCTGCCGGCGTGGAACTTGGCGTTGTGGCGGCTGGTTTCTTATTCAGGTCGATGACTGTGGATGAGATATTCCGGTCCTTCGCGATGATGGCCAAAGTTAATGAGGTGAACATGAAGACAAAGGCGGTGATGACGGTGAACTTGCTCAAGAAGTTAGCCGGGCCTCGGCTGCCGAATACGGTTTGGCTGGAGCCACCGAATGCCGCACCGATTTCAGCGCCCTTACCGGATTGCAGCAGAATTGCTCCAATCATGAGCAGGCAGACGATGACATGAATGATGGTGAGCAATGTATACATGTTGAGTCTTTAGACCGTGGTGGGTTTGGCCCCGATTGCGACTTTGGCGAGTGTAGCAAAAGAGACCGGGTCTAAACAAGCCCCGCCGACCAGTGCGCCGTCGATTTCTTCGGATGCTAAAAAGTCGGCGATATTGTTCGGTGTGACGCTCCCTCCGTAGAGAATGCGGACGTGGTTTCCCATGTCCGTTCCGCTCAGTTCGTTTATGGTGCGACGGATGAGCCGATGGACTGGGACCGCCTGTTCCGGTGACGCGGCCCGCCCGGTTCCAATGGCCCACACAGGTTCATAGGCGATCGTCACGGTTGGAAGCGTGTGTGCCTCGATCCCGGCAAGCCCGGCGCGAAGCTGTCGTTGAATGACGAGGTCGGTCTGTCCCGAATCACGATCCTGGAGTGTTTCTCCCACGCACAGAATCGGTTGAAGTCCATGCCGGAGGGCGGCCAGAACTTTTTTATTCGTCCAGCTGTCCTGGTCGCCGAAATACTGTCGCCGCTCCGAATGGCCGACGAGGACAAACCGGCAACCGATGTCTTTCAGCATCGCCCCGGACACTTCGCCGGTGAATGCTCCTGTATCTTCCCAATAGAGATTTTGTGCACCAAGGAGAAAGGTCGGGGCAGGGCCCAGCGCTTCGCGTACGGCGTGCAGGGCCGTAAATGGCGGTGTCAGGCCGATCTGAATGCCGGCATGGTGGGGCAATTCCTGCGATAGACGATGAACGAATGCCCGGGCTTCAGAGGCGGTCTTATTCATTTTCCAGTTGCCGACGATGAAGCGAGTTCTCACGGAGCCTCTATTGTGGAAAGGAGCCGGTGGACGTTGTCGTTATGCTGCACGGTTGGGAAGGGCTGCGAGTCCCGGAAGGGTTTTTCCCTCGAGTAATTCCAGCGCCGCTCCACCGCCGGTTGAAATGAACGAGATACTTTCGGACTCACCGGCCCGATGGATGGCGAGGGCGGTTTCGCCTCCCCCGACGATGGTCAAGGCATAGGCATTGGCGACGGAATGGGCCATCGCGAGGGTCCCTCTGGCAAAGGCATCGACTTCGAACATGCCCATGGGACCGTTCCAGAGAATGGTCTTGGCATCCTGCACTGCTTCTGAGAATAGTTTGACCGAGGCGGGACCGATATCCAGTCCGTACCAGCCTTTGGGAATTTCCTGAACCGGAACGATCTTGGTTTCGGCTCCCGGTTCACGGCTGGCTGCGACAACACAGTCCACCGGGAGATAGAATTTGACGCCGCTCGAAAAGGCATGCTCTTGCACGCCCTTGGCGAAGTCGAGCATGTCGTTTTCAACCAGCGATTGGCCGATCTCCAGCCCCATGGCTTTGAGGAAGGTAAAAGCCATGCCGCCGCCGATGATGACTTTGTCGACTTTTTTCCCGAGGTTCTCGATCACGCCGATTTTGCCGGACACTTTGGCTCCGCCGAGAATTGCGACGAACGGTCGCACCGGATTTTCTACGGCGCCTTCGAGATATTCGATTTCTTTCTTGAGCAGATACCCGGCGGCGGCTTCAGGAATGTATTTGGTGATGCCGACCGTAGAGGCATGCGCGCGGTGGGCGGCACCGAACGCGTCATTGATGTACACATCGGCGAGGGATGCCAGGGCCTTGGAAAATCCGTCGTCATTCTTCTCCTCTTCAGGATGGAAACGGAGATTTTCCAGTAGCATGACGTCGCCGGGCTGCATTTTGGCGACGAGACCTTCGACAGCCGCCCCGATGCAATCCGGGGCAAAAATCACTGCTTTGCCGAGCAGGCGCTGGAGACGTTTTGCGACGGGGGCCAGACTGAATTTCGGATCGAATCTGCCCTTCGGCCGGCCGAGGTGGGAGCAGAGGATGACTTTTGCTCCCTCATCGACGGCACGATTGATGGTGGGAAGCGTGGATCGAATTCTGGTGTCGTCGGTGATCTGCAATGAATCATCGAGCGGAACGTTGTAGTCGGCGCGAATGATCACGCGTTTCCCGCGAAGCTGGACATCCTCGATGATGCGTTTGCGAATATTCATGACAGACCTTCACTCCTCGTCTGGTGTGTGCAGCCTAGGCGATATTCACGCCGATTTGCGCTGCACGTCAGAAACGCCCGTTGTGCAAGAGTCGGCTCACGCCCCCTTGGCGACGATGTATTTGATCAGGTCCCGCACGCGGCAGGAATAGCCCCACTCGTTGTCGTACCAGGCGGTGACCTTGACGAGTCGTTTGTCGATCACTGCGGTCAACGGAGCATCGACAATCGCGGAGTGTGGATCGTCCTTGAGATCGATCGAGACGATCGGAGCATCCGAATAAGCCAGCACATTTTTCATCGGACCTTCGGCGGCTTTCTTGAAAGCGGCGTTCACGGTTGTCACATCGCAATCTTTTTCGGTTTCCACCGTGAGGTCGACCAGGGAAACATTGGGGGTGGGAACCCGGATCGCCAGTCCATCCAATTTCCCCTTTAGTTGCGGGATGACCAGGTGAAGCGCCTTGGCCGCGCCGGTGCTGGTCGGAATCATCGACATGCCGGCCGCCCGCGCACGGCGGAGGTCCTTGTGGGGAAGATCGAGCAGTTGCTGGTCGTTCGTGTAGGAATGAATCGTCGTCATGACGCCGTGTTTGATGCCGAAGTTTTCCAGCAAGACTTTGGCGACCGGAGCCAGGCAGTTGGTGGTACAGGATGCGTTGGAAACGATATGGTGTGCCTTGGCATCGAACACTTGCTCGTTCACGCCGAGGACTACTGTGGCATCGGGGTCCTTTGCGGGCGCCGAAATGATCACGGTTTTCGCCCCTGCCGAGAGATGTTTTCCCGCTCCTTCACGGTCGGTAAAGTGCCCCGTTGATTCCACGACGATCTCAACGCCGAGGGCCTTCCAGGGAAGCTCCTTCGGATCCCTGACGGCTAAAACCTTGATGGCCTTCCCGTCAATAATGAGCTGGTCGTCTTTGGCCTCAACGGACGCGTCGAGCGTGCCATGGACCGAGTCGTACTTGAGCAAATAGGCCAATGTTTTCGCATCGGTGAGGTCATTGATGGCGACAAATTCCAGGCTGGGGTCTCCGAGGGATGCACGAAGAACGTTGCGACCGATGCGTCCGAATCCATTGATGCCGATGCGTGTGGTCATGGGGCTACATCCTCAAGAATTAAACGGGTGGAATTGATTGAGTCTGGGGCGATAGTACTGACCGACTTTCTATGTGTCAAGCATACAAAAAGAGGAAATGGAGTGTGGTTGTTGGCTAGTGGCCGGTCGTCATTCACACGGTCCGGGCTTGCCTTGCCTGTGCACGGGCGGTCGGGTAGAGTCTGTTTTTTCGTAACCATCAACCGGCAGTCGGGGTGCGATGCAATCTGAAACCTTACAGTCCGAATCGTGCAATGTGCTGGAATGGGCCAAGCTGCTGGATCACCTGGCCTCCTATGCCCAGTCTGCAATCGGGGCGGAGCGCTGTCGATCGCTGGTTCTGGAAATCAACCTGTCGCAAGCCCAAATGCGCCAGCAGGAAACGTCGGACATGCTTCGATTGAGGTCCGGGGTCGATCCTTTTCCGGTCCTCCGATTTCCCAATGTGGCGGAGTGGTTAGGCCGGGTCGCCAAGGGTGCCTGTCTTGAGGCGCACGAGTTGAGGGACATTGCGTCGGTCTTGGGATTGATCGATGACGTGCAGCGGTATCTCCTGCGTCATCAGGCCGATGCCCCGGCCGTGGGTGCGATGGCGGCGCAGCTTGGACCGGTCGAGGAGTATCGCCGGCTGACCATTGCCTTACATGCCGCCATCGATCCCGACGGATCGATGAGGGAGTCAGCCAGCCCCGAACTGCATAGGTTGATGCAGCGCGCCAATGACCTCAAGCAGCAGATGCGGCATCGCCTCGACCAGATTCTCCACTCGCGCCGGTATGAGGAGGTGCTGCAGGAACACTATTTTGCGCAACGGGAAGGGCGCTACGTGGTCCCGATCAAGGCCGAGATGCAGGGCCGGATTCCCGGCATTGTGCATGACGTCTCGTCGAGCGGAGCCACGGTGTTTCTGGAGCCTCGCGAGCTGGTGGATCTCAATAACTCCATCAAAGTCGTGGATTTGGATGTTGAGCGTGAGGTGCGGAGAATTCTGCGGGAACTGTCGGCGATGGTGGCGCCTCATCAGCCGGCGCTTGCCGGCAGTGTGGCGTTGCTCGGCGAGCTTGATGCCATTTCCGCGAAGGCCGGGCTGAGCCAGCGGCTGCAGGCCGTTCCGCCGCGTCTCAATGAGCAGGGGCGTATCCTGCTCAACCGCGCGCGGCACCCGTTCCTGGTCCTGACCAAGGAACAGGTAGTGCCGAATGACCTGGTGTTCGATGAAACCGTGCGAGTCCTCATCATTTCCGGACCCAACACGGGCGGAAAAACCGTCACGCTGAAACTGCTGGGATTGTTCGCATTGATGGTGCGCTGCGGTCTGCATCTTCCCTGTGCGCCCGAGTCGGAGATGGCGATGTTCCCTTCGGTCTATGCGGATATCGGCGACGCGCAGGATCTGGCGCGGGATCTGTCCAGTTTTTCGGCCCATATCATGCAGATGGTGCAATTGCTGAAAGAGGTGTCTGAAGGAACCGACGTCGGCCCTTCGCCCTCGCCGATACACCCGGGACGGGCATTGGTATTGCTCGATGAGCCGGTCACGTCCACGGATCCGGCTGAAGGCGCGGCATTGGCGAGCGCGCTGCTGTGCCGGTTGGCGGCAGCGGGCGTGAAGGTGGTCGCCACCACGCACTACAGCTTGTTGAAAGGATTGGCGCAAGAGACGCCGGGCTTCGCCAATGCGAGTGTGGAGTTCAACATCGACACCCTCTCCCCGACCTATCGGCTGATCCAGGGGCAGCCGGGAGGGTCGGCGGCTATCGAAATTGCCGGGCGTCTCGGGATGGATGAGTCGTTGCTGCAGGATGCCCGTGCCCGACTGCAGGGCGATAATCGGCTACTGGAGACCCTGCTGAATGATTTGCAGGACAAACAGCGGCGTATGAGCGAGGACCTCGCTGCCGCAACGGCTGCCAAGCAGAGTGCCGAGCAGGCGGCGCGCGAGTCTCAGGAACTGCTGGCCTTCCTGCAGGAGTCGGAGCAGGACGAGCGACAAGGACTGAAGAAAAAGCTGTCCCAGGAATTTCAGCGTGCCCGGGCCGCGGTCCAAGCCACGCTCGACGACCTGAAGCGCGACCAAAAGTTGCTCAAGGCCAAGGAAGCCAAAGTCCGGCTCATCGAACTGGAGCAAGCAGTCAGTCGTGAAGTGGGAGCGGCGCAGGAGCCGATTCCCGTGGATCAGCTGTCGGTGGGAGATGCGGTGGAGGTGGTCGGGTTAGGCCTGACGGGAACCTTGCTCGAAAGCCCGCAGGGGAAAAAACGTGTGCGCCTGAAAGTCGGGGAAGGCGAAATTCTGGCGAACGTGGGAAGTCTGGTAGGCCTCGCGCGACCCCATCAGCCCGTTCGAAGCGAGCCTCGTAAGACGACGGCGGTGACGTCCAGGCGAACCAATCAGACCCTGGCCCCCGAGGAGATCCAGGAGACGTTGGATGTGCGAGGCCAGGCCGCAGACGACGCATTGGACATCGTGGTGGCCGGGCTCGATCGGGCCATCTTCGGCGGGAGCCCGTTTGTGCGCATCATTCACGGGCACGGGACCGGCCGACTGAGGACCGTACTCCGGGACTACTTGAAGGCGTCTCCCTACGTCGTGAGTTTTCGCCCCGGTGATCGCGCGGAAGGGGGCGACGGTGTCACCATTGTCGAGTTGCGATGACCGTGAAATATGAGGCCTATGTTTGGCCGCCTGAATTTTGTATGCTGAAGGGGTGGCGAGAGTACGCTCGAAAGCAGTGGAGTGTGACATGACGTAACCGATGTGCGATCCGGCGGGCATTCCCTCCCGGCAGAACTCGCTGCCTGGTCCAAGGAGCCGGTCGAGTCGCTCCTCCCAATGGCCTGCCGCCATGCGTCAGCGGGTCAGTCTCCAGAGTTTGATTACCCTCTCTGTGCTGTCGGTAGGGATTCTTTCCGGCACAGTCGGTCTCGTGTATGCCTACTGGCATGCCACGCAGTCACTTCACACCACCGTCGGCATAACTTTCCAGGAAATAGCCCGCCAGAGCGCAGACAAAGCGGCCCTGTTGCTTGCCCAGGAACTCGAATGGATGCAACGGCTCAGTGCCCTTCCTGAGATTCGAGCATCCGTGGAAGGGGCGTCCTCTGCGAACCAGCCTACGCTGCAGTTCGAGCAGTGGCGAGAGGAGCAGCATCGTTATTTTCACTCGCTGGTGATTGTCCGGTGGGATGGCCAATTGGTCGGAGGCCGGCAGAGCGAATCTGCACGGACGTTTTATGCGCAGCAACCATGGTGGCCGGTGGTGTTCTCGGCTCAACGCGCCTGGGCCGGTCCGCTGACTGTAGACGACAATGGCCGGGGTTTTTGGGAAGTCGCAGTGCCGATCGGCGGACAGGGGCAGCCGGTACGAGGGGCCCTGAAGGCTGTGATCGGGACGGACCGCATCCTGTCCTCGATTGTGGGAAGCCGCATCGGCCAGACAGGACACATGATGCTGCTGGCCGAGGACGGCGTGGTGCTCGCCTGTTCCATGCGTGCCCCCAATCTTCACGCGACCCTCCAGACACAATCTATGCAGGCACCAACGGATGCTCCCGCCGCTCGATGGCTTCAGTTGGAGCAGGATACTCATGGCGGGAACCAGAGCATCATCGGTCTGGCCCGGGTCGTCCTGCCGGCGCAGATCGAGCAAGCCCGTGGCTGGTTCATCCTGATGCAGCAGGATCCGTCGGAGACGTTCGAGCCGTTGCTGGCCCTCATGGGGAAACTGGGGGCGTTCTGGGTCGGAGCCGTCGCGTTCATCGTGTGGCTGCGCTGGCGGCTGGCCCGACGCATCGTGCGTCCCCTCGGCGATTTGATTCAGCGGGTCAATGTCTTCGGCGGCGCATGGCCGTCGGAACCGCTGCCGTCCCAGGCCTCCTCCCGGCCCAGCGGGATTGTCGAGATCGATGCGCTGGCCGCGAGTTTCGACGATCTCGCGCAACGATTGGAACAGGCGTCCCGAGTGAAGGCGCAGTACGTCCGCCGGTTGGAGCAGGTGAATCTTGATCTCGCCACGTCGGAGGAGCATTACCGGCTCCTGTGGAACCATTCGGTCGATACCAAAATTCTGATCGATCCGTTCGGCTCCATCCTGGACATCAATCGGCGAGGGGAGGTCATACTCGGGCGGCCGGCCTCGACCCTCGCCCGGCGCCCGTTCACGGACCTTGTCGCTGGGTCAGAGCAGCCTCGCTTGCTGGAGCAGTTGGAGTCAGTGATTCGGAGCGGGGCGGACCTGTCGGGTGGGGCAATGCACGTCCCGATACCCACCGGTGATCTGACGATGGAGGTTGATTGGGTGCCGGTCAAGAAAGCGGGCCGCATTGAATCGATCATGATCCAACTCCGCGACCTCACCGAGCAGAAGGCGCTTGAGCGGCAAGTAGTTCGGTCCGAGCGGCTGGCTTCGTTGAGCCAATTTGCTTCGATGTTTGCCCACGACATCAGGAATCCGCTGGCCGGGATCAAGAAGACGCTGGAGTGGCTTGGAGGGTGCCCTGAGATGGGCCAGGATCCACCGCGTCGCTGTCTGGAGGACTTGCGCTTCACCACTGATCTCCTGCTGGGTATGATCAACGACATGTTGGATGTCTATCAGGAGAATTATTCGGGACTGCCGTTAAGTACGTCACCGGTGTCGCCAAGTCTGTTGATGAACGAAGTGTTGCGACTCTTTCGCTCCGAGGCCGAGGCGCAAGAGGTGCGATTCAACGTGCAGGTTCCCTCGGAGGCGGTGTGGATCATGGGGGACGGCCGGCGCTTGCAGCGGGTGCTGATCAATTTGATCCACAACGCGTTGAAGTATTCGCCGGCACGGGGCGCCATCATGATTAGCGTGCAGGTGAATGGGGGACAGGTCTCACAGGGAGAAACTGTCGCCGGGCCAGATGCTTGTTCGATCGTGACGATTCAGATCCAGGATGAGGGGCCTGGAATTACGCCGGAGGACCTGCCGCATCTCTTCGAGATGTTTTTTAGGAAAAAAGACGGGCAGGATTACCGGATCGGCCGCGGCCTGGGGCTGCACTTCTGTCAGCTGGTGGTGGACGCCCATGGCGGGCAGATCAAGGCGGCGAATCGTCCCGAAGGCGGCGCGGTCTTTACGGTCGCGTTGCCGGTCAGGCAGGAGCAGGTATGCCCATCACCATCGTGATTGCCGAAGATCAACGGTTGTTCCGGCAGAGCCTGCGCCTGCTGCTGGAACATGAGCGGGATCTCGTTGTGGTAGGGGAAGCGATGGATGGCCGGCAGGCGTTCGATCTCGCGGTGGCACACAAGCCGGGCATCGTCCTCATGGATGTGGACATGCCCAGATTGGACGGCATCACCGCCACGCGATTGATCCGCAGCTGCGTGCCGGACAGCAAGGTGTTGATGCTGTCGGTGCATGACGACGACGCCCGGATCGTGGCAGCCGTGCAAGCGGGCGCCTGCGGGTACATCCTTAAGGATGCCGACCACCAGGAGTTTCTGCGGATCATTCGCGCCACCGACAAGGGTGAACCGGTGCGGTCGCCTTTCATGCCCGATGGGTTTGCGAAGCAGGCGGTCGCGTTGGTGAATAAACAGGAGGAGTCGAGCGGGGGCGGGTTGTCGCTCTTGACCGATCGCGAGCATGAAATCCTCGCCTGCGCAGCTGCCGGACGGAGCAACAAAGAAATCGCCGATCAATTGTGCGTGTCCCTCGATACCGTCAAGACCCATCTGCACCATATTTATCAGAAGCTACGTGTGAGCGGCCGGGTGGAAGCCGTACTCACCTATCTGCAGAGCCGCTAGCAGGATGCGGAAAAAGTCCGCCAGCGGCGTTCTCGACACCCGTGAAGCGTGAATCGTGAAGCGTATCTCGTCGGGGGCAGAGCGTATGGCTCGTGGCGTATAGCTGAGAGTAGAGACGCCCACTCTCGATTTCTGGCCATACGCTATCAGCCATAAGCTCTTTTCTGCGGACGAGAGACGAACGACGTTTCACGAACAACGGACGAGGGGACGGCCTTTTTGCGCATCCTGCTGAGTATTTTGATACCGAGACGGCGCACGAGTTGATCATAGCGTATACGCAACAATCGAGTTTTTCCGCAGCCTGGTAGATCCCCGTTCATTCCCGCAACGTCCTCACTCGAAGGGTGGAGGGAAAATCCACCCTCCAGGCAATAGGCCCCGTGTCCCGCTTCCAGTACTGTTCTAGATGTTACCGCAGAGTGCCTGTGCAATGCGGTCATCCTTCATGGAGGAGGGAGACATCATGGAAGCGGAATCATGTATCAAGTCTGTGTGCTGCATTATCGTCGGGTTGGGCCTGGGGCTGTTCATTGCGTCCGGGGGGCAGGCGCAAGTGATCCATCCCGACCAGATGATCGGAGTTCCCTTGCCGCAAACGGAGATCGGTTCCGGGGAGAGTCCGATATCCTCCGAGCCGGCGGCAAGTGACATGGAGAAGGGGTTTGATCGTCACATGATGGTTCCGGAGGGCGGCGCATCCGGAAGCATGGACATGAATAAGCTGAAGACGCCGGACGCCACCGATGCGGAGAATGCGCGCGAGTCGGACCGTCAGTCGTCGGTCTCCTTCTGATCCTAGGGGGATCGTGTCATTGAGAGGAGGCGCACCATGACGATTCAGAACAGAGGATATGGGATCTGTGCAGTGGTTTTCGGGTTGTGTGTCGGCGTGGCATTGCTTACAGGGTCTGCCTTTGCCCAGCAGTCGTGGGTCGATGAAATCAATAACTCCCTCAACTTCTACAAGGCCAGCTATCCCGGTTCGAATTGGGAACCCTACAGCCAGCGGCTGCAGACCGTGAAAGAGGCGGTGGATCGTGCAGATACCCGGACGGTCAAGTCAGAAATGGGCAAGTGGTTCAAGATGCTCAGGGCCCGTGAGCAGGGTATTCACGATGTCGCTGCCGACGAGTTGTTCAACTTTGCGTTGATGGTCACGCCGATCCTGGAATACGGTATCACGATTCCACCGGCGCCCGGCGGAGGCACCGAGCCGGGCTATTGAGTAGTTGCCTGGGTTTGAGTTGGTGCGAAAGGAGGCCGTTATGAGGTGGAAGGCGTGCCTAGCCGTCGCTGCGATAGGGGTTTTCTTCCCGGTGGCATCAGGATGGGCTGATTCGACCGACAGCCTCCTGATGGGTGTGCGTTCGGCGGTGAACGGGCAGATCGTCAAAATCGAGAGTGGGCTCCTGTTTGTCAAAACTCCCTATGGGTTGCAATTCCGGACAATCAGTCCGAACAAGGCCGATCGGGTGGGGCTGCACAATGCTCGGCCCGGCGATGAAGTGTGGTTACTGATCGATTCAGGGAACGTGTTGCTGGACGCGGCCAGGCCGGGCGGTGAACACTTTGCCAATCACAAGGTCGTGGCCGGCCGGATCCACTATGCGGACCCCTTCTGGGGGGAGATTCAGATCTCGACTCCTGAGGGATTCGAACGGTTTGAAGTCGACGCGCTGGCGGGAAGCAAGCTGTCGGTATTTCAGGAGGGGATGCCTGTGACGATCGAGCTGGATTCCGACAACGTGATGATCGACATCCAGCCTGGTCGGTAATGTGACTGTTGCACGTGTCGTCGCCTTGACTTCATCGTGAGAGGCTCGTACGATTTTCACTGACGCGCGCTCCTGCCAGGCAATCAGGAGCAGGAGCGCGCGGTTCCCGCAGTCCGCAACGCGAATGCACCAGAGGCGGCTCATGCGACGTCTGCCGTGGATGCTGGCGTGCCTGGTAGCAGCAGGGTGGCTCTCGGCCTTGCCGTCTGCCTGGGGACTTGAGTCCTCCGACCGGTCGACTATTCCCTTCCATACCATTCTCGAACTGGAGCAGACGGCCCGTCTGCTGGCCATCCTGCTCGACTCCGGCCGCGCAGTCGTGAATGACAATCAAGCTTTACTAGATGACCCGACCAAGGCGCACAAGGGCTTCACGCCGGAGGCTTTTGAAGGACAACTACGCGATATGTTCCGTGGCCGAGCCGGCATCGACTTGGATGAGTTGGCCGGCGGTACGCTATCCCCGAGGAGCCGTCATCTGCTTCAGCAGCTGGTGACGGTGAGCAAGCAGGTGATTGCGGATGCTCAAGCGGAACTCAATCGGCAGGGGGCCGGGTTCAAGGGGTTTATTCCGGCCGTGTTCGGAGCGCGCGTGTCCACGCGCTTCACCGCTGTGACGGGTGTACGGCTCAAACAGACTGCCTTGGATCCCCGGAATCCTGCCAATCGGCCCGACTCGTACGAACGGGTCGCATTGGAAGCCTTTGCGGACTCCGCCTACCCTCGTGAAAAAGTCATCAGTGAAATGGCGGCCAACAGTTCGTCGCTACGCCTGATGTTTCCGCTCTATGCGACGAGACAGTGCCTCGATTGCCATGGCGGTCCGAAGGGTGGACTCGATCGCACGGGCTATCCACGGGAAGGCCTCACGTTGGGGCAAAACGCCGGTGCCATTAGCGTGCTGTTGCCGGTCGGAAAATGAAGATCTACCTGGTCCTGCTGGTCCTGTTGTTCGCGCCTGTCGAAAGTGGACGGGCGAACGAGCGTCCGCCATCGCCGGTAGAAAAGCCGGCCGGCAGCGGCGTCATTGTGCATCGTGATGGGTATGTCCTCACGGCCCATCATGTCGTGGCCAATGCGAAGCGGATCACGATCGTGACATCCGGGGAATTTCGGGCGCCCGCCGTGCTGGTGAGCGTGGATGCGGAACATGATCTCGCCTTGCTCAAGGTGGAGACGGTGGGGCTCTCCGAGGCGCTGCTCGGGTATGCCGGCGCGGTGAAGCTGGACCAAGAGGTCATTGCCGTCGGGTATCAGTTCGGCCTGCGCGAAATCACCATCACCCGCGGCCACGTGGCTGCCGTCAGGACCAAGGGAGTGCAACGGGTCTTTCAGGTCGATGCCGCGGTGAATCCCGGCAACAGCGGAGGCCCGGTGTTTAACCGGAAGGGCGAAGTCGTGGGCATCCTCACCACGAAGTTTACCCATCCGTCCGGGATCGTGCCGGAAGGGATGGCCTTTGCCGTGCCGATCAGTTACGCCACGCCCCTGTTAGCCAACATCCCGGATTTCGATTTCTCCGCCATCGGCAGGGGTAGAAGGGAGTCGCCCAAGGGAAAGGGCAACGGTGATCTGGTCACGGAACTCACGCGGACGTCTGTGCGGATCGAAACCGTGCGCATGTCCGAAGGGCCGGCCACGGTCATTCACCCCGCGCCGATGCCTCCGTCTTCCGACGGCCGGCACAGTGCCCAGCCGTCCGTCACCCGTGTCCCGCTGCCGCCCGCTCCTGTCCATGAGCCGGTTCCCTTGGCCGGAGACGAATCTATTGATCGCGTGAATGCGCAACTTTTGGCAAGCCAGCAGGAAGAGCTCAAGCGACTCGTCGATCAAGGACTGACACCTCCCGGCGAGATGGTGTTGATACCTGCCGGCGAGTTCCTCATGGGCATGGAGGATGGTCTGCCCGATGCCCGTCCGATCCATCGGTTGTATGTGAGTGCCTATTGGATCGACCGGCAGGGCGTGACGAACGGGCAGTACCGGGCCTGTGTGGATGGAGGCGCCTGCCTGATTCCGAAAGTGCGCGATGCCTTCGATGATCCGCAGCGAGCCCAATGGCCGGTGGCCAATGTCACCTGGTCTCAAGCCAGGGCCTACTGTCAGTGGGTCGGGAAACGATTGCCGACGGAGGCGGAATGGGAGAAGGCGGCGAGGGGAATCGATGGCCGGCGCTATCCCTGGGGCAACAGCGACGAGGTTATTCAGAAAAGCAGGGTTAAGCTGACGGACGGGAATTCTGCCAATGGCGTCGATCCGTTGGGCCTGGCCTCAGTCTCCGCGTCACCCTACGGCGTATTCGGCATGATCGGGATGGTGTCGGAATGGGTGAAGGACTGGTATGCGGAGGATTTTTACCGCACCTCGCCGGCCCGGGATCCGCAGGGGCCGTTGCGCGGGACGTTTCGTGTCTTGCGAGGCGGCAGTTGGGTGGAGCGGCCTCTCGAGTTGCGCGCCGGCTACCGGGGCTGGGACGAGATGACGTACTGGGGGCCGACGCTCGGGTTTCGTTGCGCGACCGACGTTCCCTAGCCCGGAAGATTCCTGACTGCCTGCTCCGCCGCCCGATCCTCTCGCCCGGCGGAGCTTTTCTCGCTCGGCCTCCTCGCGTGCTGCGGCCTTGCCGGACGGCTTTTTTGAGGATTCCTTGGGTGACTGTCCGTTCGTCTGAGCTCATACCAGCCAGCCCCCTTTCCCTCCGGTTCATTCTCACGTACGATAGTCCGATGGTCAGCGCGTCTTTGATCGTGCAATCGCCTTCATGACCTCCACTCCCTTTCGAAAGAAAATCCTGTCGGCGGTCGCGGTGGGCCTGACGGTCTTCGCCCTGGTGGCCGGGCTTAGCACCTCCCGCTGGTTCGAGGTCGCAGAACTTAAATCGCTGGATCATTTGGTCCGACGCTATGCGGATCCTGCCAAAGCCGATTCGAATCTTGTGTTACTCGCCATCGATGAATCGAGCCTCGAGGCATTCGGGCGCTGGCCCTGGCCTCGCGATCGGTTCGGCTACGTCGTCCGGTATCTCAAGCAGGCGGGCGCCAGAGCCGTCGTGTTCGATGTGATGTTCTTCGAGGCGGACGAGAATGCGGAAGAATTCGACCAGTCGTTTGCCGATGACCTGAAGGCGGCAGGCAATGTGTTTCTGCCGATGCTGTTCCAGGCTGAGCCAGCTGCGGTCCCGTCTGAGGCGCAGCCTCGTGCCACGGTCACGGTGGAGTCGTCGGATGCGGGACAAGCGCCGGATACTCATGCCGGAGTGAAACTGCCGATTCCGGTGCTGGCACAGCAGGCGCGCGGGCTGGGTGTCATCAACCTGTCCGCCGACGCCGACGGCCCGACGAGGCGGGTTCCTCTGTTGGGGCAGGTCAACGGCAATGTCGTGCCGCATCTTTCCCTGGCGGTGGCGCAATACTTGCTCGGCGCGGACCGGCTCTCGATGCGTGACGGGCGTCTGCAGATCGGCACCCACCACGTTCCATTGGGCGCCGACGGCAACCTGTTGATTGACTGGCATGGATCCCTGGAGCAGACCTACCATGCGAAGAGGTATTCGATCGGACGGGTGTTGCAGGCCTTCGCGCAGCAGGAGAAAGGCGAACGGCCGTCGCTCGATTCCGCACTGTTCAAGGATAAGATTGTGTTTGTCGCCGGCACGGCGGCGGGGCTCTACGATCTTCGTGTCACGCCATTCTCTGCCGCGACGCCGGGTGTGCTCATTCATATGGCGGCGTTGGACAATCTCCTGCACGGGCAGGGTTTGCAGGCAGCTCCGAGGTGGTTCTCGCTGACGACCCTCCTGCTGCTCTGTCTGGCTTCTGCCGGCACGTTCATGTTGTTCCGTTCCTACCCAGTCAAGTTCGGCGTCACCATCGGACTGGCGGTGGCCTACTATGGATTGGTCGTGCACGCGTTTGCCGGGCACGAGCGGTGGCTGGAACTGGTGTTTCCGGAAGCGGCGCTGGCGTTGACGTTCGGCACGGCCGCGACCGTCGAGTATGTGACCGAAGGCAAGCAGCGCCGTCTCATGCGGGCGGCCTTCGACAAGTACATGTCGTCCGAGGTGGTCGAAGAGATCATGCGGAATCCCGAGGCCATCAAGCTCGGCGGGGAGAAGAAAGAAATCACGATCTTTTTTTCCGACATCGCAGGCTTTACGACGATCTCAGAGAAGATGTCCCCCGAAGATCTTGTGGCATTGCTCAATCGCTACCTGTCGGCGATGACGACCATCATCAAGACCACCCATCGTGGCAATGTGAACAAGTATCTCGGTGACGGGATCATGGCGCTGTTCGGCGCGCCGCTGGACGATCCGAAGCATGCGTCGCTGGCCTGTTACGCGGCGCTGGACTGCCAGGCCGAGCTGGCCCGCCTGCGGGAGGTCTGGAAGCGGGAGGGGCTTCCGGAGATCGGCGCCAGGATCGGCCTCAATTCCGGCCCCTGCATCGTCGGCAACATGGGGTCCGAGGAGCGAATGGAATACACGGTGACCGGGGATAGTGTGAACCTGGCTTCGCGTCTGGAGGGAGCCAGCAAGTATTACGACACGCTGATTCTGATCGGCCAGCGGACGGCCGAACTGGCGAAGAACGACGTTGAAGTGCGGGAGATCGATCTGCTACGAGTGAAAGGGAAAAAAGAGCCGGTCGTCGTGTTCGAACTGTTGGCCCGCAAAGGGCAGCTGGATGACAAGAAACGGCAGGTGATCGACGTGTATCTGGAAGGGCTGGCGGCCTATAAGATGCGGAATTTCTCAACGGCCTGTGCGAGGTTTTCAGAAGCCGTTGCCCTGGATCCGTCGGATGGGCCTTCGCGGGTCTACCTGGAGCGATCCACGAATTATCGACAGATGCCCCCGCCTGGAGAGTGGGACGGCGTCTATGAAATGACCTCAAAATAAGTGGCAGTGCCGAGGGGGAGGAAGCTGTGATACCACCACGATCGTTTTGGATTCCGCTCATCGCCCTGTGGATCGGTCTGTTCGTCTGGGGGACGGAAGCCTGGGCCGACACCGTCTACGTGCAAGCCAAGACGGCTCAACTTCGCGCAGGAAAAACCTCGCTGGATGCCGTGGTCGGGAACGTGAAGTTCGGCGACGCGCTGGAGGTGGTCGGTCGCGATGGAAGCTGGATGGAGGTCAAGACTTCAGCCGGCGCGCGTGGATGGATCTTCGCCAACAAGACATCGACATCGAAACCGTCCGGAGGCAATGACACCCTGGCCCGGCTTGGCCAGAGCATGCGGGGCGGCGACGCGTCCGCGACCACCGCATCGGCGGGTGCCAGAGGGCTGGACAAGGCGTCCGAGGGTTATGCCAACCGGGCCGGCGTGTCCGCGCGGGATCGGGAGGTAGTGGATCGCATGACGGCCTATCAAATCCCCGACCAGGACGTCGAAGAGTTCATGCGGGAAGGGGGGCTCGGTGAATATGCGAAATAACAGGATCTGGATGGCGAGCCTGATGGCGCTCTCGATGACTGTGGCGGGGTGTGCAGAGGTGCAGCGGGCTGCCGAGGATGTCGCACGACAGTCCGGCAATCCCCGATTGGCCGGTGCGATCCATGGCGTAGGCAATGTCGTCGGCAGTCTGTTTCCCATCGGCTACGAGGAAGAATCGTCGATCGGGCAGGCGATAGCCCTGCAAGTCGTGGCACGGTACGGCGGTGTTGTGGACCAGCCCGAATTAGTTCGCTATGTGAACCTGGTGGGGAGGGCGGTAGCCAACACGTCCGACCGGCCCGACATTCCGTACCGTGTCGCGATTCTGGATCACGAGTCGATCAACGCGTTTGCCGCGCCCGCCGGATATATTTTTGTGACCCGGGGCCTGCTTAGGCAAATCAAGAATGAGGCGGAACTCGCCGCCGTCTTGGGGCATGAAATTGCGCACGTGAGCGAAAAGCACATTCTTGATGTGATTCAACGCAGCAAGCGCCTGGCCGGGGTGACCGAAGCCGGCCTTTCCTATGCGACGAGTAATCCGGCTGCGTTCAAGGGCGTGATCGACGGCGCCGTCAAGAAGCTCCTCGATGAAGGTCTGGATCAGGAGAAAGAAACGGATGCCGATACGGTCGGTGAAGTGTTCGCCGCGCGGGTCGGGTACGATGCGGAGGCCTATGTGGGCCTACTGATGCGGTTGCGCGACCTCAAGGGCGATGACCGTGCGCTGTTTAAGACCCATCCCAACTTTTCCGCGCGGATCGAGGCGGTGCAGAAAACCATTCGCACCAAGCGTCTTGTATCGAACGGCTTGGTGTTGCAGGAACGGTTCTCCCGCATGACCAAACGCGTCTAATGGGATGCTGAAACAGGCCGCCAGCGGCGTTCTCGCTTCGTTCCTGCCCTCACCGTACCGCAAGGGTACGACTCGGTCCTTCACTCGCTGCGGCCTTGCTGGGCGACCTGTTTGAGCATCCCAGGGGTGTCGTCCTCTCTTGCCTGATCACGGGTGCGATTTTCCGACGAGAGACGAACGATGAGCGACGACCTTCCGCTCAGCCTGCCGCCGCACGAAAGCGCAGGGTGAAGGATGTTCCCGCTCCTGCGTTGCTGTTCACGACCAGGGTTCCGCCGTTGTCTTCGACAAGCCGTTTGACGTTGGTGAGGCCGAGGCCGGTTCCATAGGCTTTGGTCGTGAAGAAGGGCTCGAAGATTCGTGAGAGGTGTTCCGGAGCGATGCCGCTTCCGGTATCGGCCACCTCAATTTCCACCTCGTTGCCATGTCCGGCTCTGGTCGTGAAGGTCAGGGTTCCCCCTTCCGGCATCGCTTCCCGCGCATTGATCAGGAGGTTCATCAGGGCCTCCTTGACCTGCTCCGGGTCGACCTGAATCGAGGGCAGGGCATTTCCGAATCGCTGCTCCACCCGGATGCGTTCATGGCCACCCTGTGCTTTCCACTGTCTCAGCGCAGCGCGGACGACGGCTTCCGCAGGTTCCACCTTGAAGTCCGGCGGCTTCTGTCTGGCATACCGGAGAAAGTCGTGGAGTCGGAGTGAAAGTTTGTCGACTTCATCGATGATATAGCGGGCCATTTCCTGGCGGATGGGTTCTTCCTGCGGCCCCTCCAGCACGACTTGTGCGGAACTCCGGATGACGCCAAGGGGGTTCCGCAGATCATGGGCGAGGGCGGCGAGCAGTTGTCCCACCGACGCCAGCTTTTCCTGCCGGATCAGCTCATGTTGCTGTGACCGGATCGTCCGCAGATTTTCCTCCAGCACCTCCCGCATGGCGGCGAAGCTCGTGGCCAGGTCTTCAATTTCATCACCGGTCTGATAGCCCGGCGAAAGCAACGGGGTCAGGGGTCGGTTCGCGCTGCCCTTCTCCGGTAAGGCCAGCGTGAAGCGAAGGCCCTCCGCTTCGCGCTGGAGTGCCACGATCGGTTTCACGATGCGGTATCCGACGAGGAACCCGAAGGCGGAGAGCACGATCACCAGCCCGAACCCGATCACGCCGACCGTCAGCAGCAAGGAATAGATCGGCGCATAGGTTTCCTCGGGCGCCTGCCGGATAAACGCATACCATCGGTTGCCGTCGAGGCTCCCCGGCGTCAGCGGATGAGTCAGCTGGACCGGCGCCGCCCCGACGATCGCATCGCGGCCGCCGTGTGCATCATCGTCTGCGACCAACCACAGAGGGCGATCCAATGTCAGTCGGTTCATCAAGGTCGATGGGATCAAATGGGCGGTGGGCGGCAGGACCGGGCAGATCAATGGCGTGCCTTGCGTGTCGAGCAGCATGGCGTGACCCGTGTTCCCGATCTGGATGGGGAGGATCATTTGAGTCAGCAGATTGCGACGGATGACGAGGCCGACGACGCCGATGGCGGTCCGGCGGGTGTCGTCAAGGATCGGGACGGCAACATGGAAGACCATGTCGTTGACCTGGGGGTCAAACGCCACATTGCTGACGTAGGAGGTGCCGGGGGGCGCCTGTATGGCTTCACGCCACCAGACTTCGCCCGCCTGTTGCGGCGGCAGCAGCGGATCTGTCGAAGCGACGACCCGGCCCTGCCGGTCGGCAATGGTGACACGCACATAGTGCCGGGACTCGCGCGCCCATTCGTCGAGGTAGCCTGTGGTGTCCTGGTCCATCGCGGGCGGGCTGTTGGATTTCGGATGGGCCGGCGACGGCTGATGTTGTGTCTTGTCGGCTGTGGCACCGGCCTGTTGGTTGGCGAGGACGACCGGTTGACGGACGTGCAGGGGGACGAGCGCCAGCCGGATGGCGCGATCGATTTCATTGTCGACGACGGTCGCCAGGCGAATGGAGGTGGACCGCGCGATCTCCTGGAACCCTTCACCGATGGCTTGCTTGAGGGTGGCGGTGCTGGAGCGGTAGGTCGCCCAGAGCGCGACCATGCCGGGCACGATGCCGACAATGAGCAGCGCGACGAAAAATTTTCTCTGGAGTCCGCCGGTTCGTCGTAGGCGACGCATCAGCCTGGGGGCAGCGACAGGTTGTGTTTGGCCATTCGATACCGCAGCGTGTTGCGTGTGATTTTGAGCAGACGGCTGGCTTCAGACACGTTCCCCCCGGTTTTGCGCAACGCCTCCTGGAGCATCGTCTTTTCGACTTCTTCAACGGAGAGTCCCAGCGCGAGGAGCGACGGTGTGCCGACCGGCTTCTCTTCGCTTGGTGGCGGTGCGGTCTTGAACGAGGCCGGCAGATGCTCGGGCGTAATCTCGTCCTGTTTGCAGGTGATGGTCAGCCACTCCACGACATTGTGCAGTTCTCGCACGTTGCCCGGCCAGGGATACTGCTTGAGGATCGCGAGCGCCTCGGGGCTGATTCCCTTGATGCGGCTGCCGCGTTCACGACGGGCCTGGCCGAGGAACTGAGTCAGAATCGGCTCGATGTCCTCCGGTCGTTCCCGCAGGGGCGGCATCCGGAGTTGGTAGACGTTCAGGCGATAGTAGAGATCGAGGCGGAAACGGCCGGCTTTGATGAGATCGGGTAATTCCTGGTTGGTCGCGGCGATGACCCGAATATCGACTGCGACACTGCGCACTCCGCCCAACGGTTCCACGACATGCTGTTCGAGGACGCGCAGGAGTTTGGCCTGTGCCGTCAAACTCAGTTCGCCGATTTCGTCCAGGAACAACGTGCCTCGATCCGCCATTTGAAAGCGTCCCGGTTTGGACTTCCTCGCGTCGGTAAACGCGCCCTTCTCATACCCGAACAGTTCGGATTCCAACAGGTGCTCGGGAATGCCGGCGCAGTTGAGGGCCACCATCGGGCCTTGGGCGCGCGGGCTGACGAGGTGAATGGCGCGCGCGAGCAGATCCTTGCCCGTTCCGCTTTCGCCTGTGATGAGCACCGTGGCGTCGGTCTGCGCCACTTCCCGGGCGAGCCGCTTTATAAGTTCCATCTCTTTGGAGACGCTGACAATGCGGTCGAAGCCGAACTGTTCGTGCAACCCTGCGCGCAGGATGCGATTGTCCCGGGCGAGCTGGCGGACCTGCAGCGCGCGGGCAATGACGATCTTCAACTCTTCATTGTCGACGGGCTTGGAGATGTAGTCGTAGGCGCCTTTCTGCATGGCCTCGACGGCCGACTTGACGGTGCCGTATCCGGTCACGATAAGGACCGGCACATCGGGCGCCTGTTGCCGGGCTGCTTCCAGCACATCCATGCCCGAGACGGCGCCCAATTGGAGATCCGTGATGATCATGTCGAGGGAGTCGTGTTCCTGGATCATGCGGAGGGCTTCGTCCCCCGAGCGGGCCAGGAGCAGCTGATACCCGGCAGGTTTCAGCACCAGCTCGAAGAGCCGCCGCATGCGTTCTTCATCTTCGACGATCAGGAGGGTGGGTGCGTGCATGGCCTTGCAACCGGCTGAGGTGGGTCCTCACAAGGGGGGAGGACATGAGACCGTAGCCTACCACTATCGGCCGGGGAGAAACAGTGGGTGGGGCTTAGCGGGGATCGGCGCTCGGCGGAGGTGTGGTGCTGTGCCGATCGGTGGGGGCGGTTTCATTGGAGAGCGCCCAGGAGAGATTGCGTTGGAGTCCGGCGTATTTTGCGCGGCGGATGGGACTGTGTTTGAACGTGGTGGCGAAGGCCTGCTCGTCCATCTTCGTCAGGGCCAGCAGCGACGGGGCCCCGGTGAGTGAGGAAGGTTGGAAGCCAGGTTCGGTAGTTGGTCTGGCCTGGACGTTGTAGGGGCAGATGTCCAGACAATCGTCGCAGCCGAAAATCCGGTTACCCAGCTTTCGCCGGAGGTCCTCCGCGATCGGCGGTTCGGTGCCGCGAAGTTCGATGGTCAGGTAGGAGATGCAGCGTCCGGCATCGACGACGTAGGGTTCGGTAATGGCGCCGGTCGGACAGGTCTGGATGCAGAGCGTGCAGCTTCCGCAGAGATCGGTTCCCGCCTCATCCGGCTCCAGCTCCAGGGTCGTCAGAATTTCTCCCAGGAGCAGCCAGGAGCCGAAGTCTGTCGAGACGAGGTTGGAATGTTTGCCGATCCAGCCGAGTCCGGCCTGTTGGGCCCAGGCCTTCTCCATGACCGGCCCCGTGTCGACATAGGTCCGGTTGAGGCTCTGTGGAGCCAGGGTGCCGATGCGCTCGGCGAGTTGGGCCAACCTGTCACCAAGGATCTTGTGATAGTCGAGGCCCCAGGCATAGCGGGCAATGCGCCCGTTTCCCTGGCGTTCGTCGGCCCGATAGTCCGTGCAATAGTTCATGCCGACAGAAATGATCGATCGGCAGCCCGGCAGTACTCGGGTGGGATCGGCTCGCCGCTCGGGATCACGGACCATCCAGGCCATGGTCGCGTGGTATCCGCGCCTGAGCCATTCTTGGAGCCGGTCCAGCAGGTCACCGGCCGAGGCCTGGTGATTCAGGTGTGCGGCTGGGTTCGTTTGCGTAGGAAGGAGGCTGATACCGACGGCGTCGAAGCCGAGTTCGCGGGCGGCTTGTTTGATGGCGATTGTGAGGGACGCGGACATTACGGCTTCGCGCACTCGAATCGCACCATGAACTGCCCGGTGCAATGGCCGGAATCGCAGCGAGTGCATTGGCCGGTAATGCGCGTCTTCCAGTCCGTGCCTTTCTGATCGAAGGTGCAAAACGTGCGACCGGCTTTGGAGATGGTCGTCCACGGTTTGTCGGTTCCCGGGAAGCGGGCGATGACGCAGCCGGCGGGAATCGGCACCTGGCACTGGTGAGTGGGATCGCCCTTCGCCATGCCGAAACTGCAGGATTGTTCGGTCGTCGCGGAGGAGTCAGGCGGCGCTTGGGCCTGCCCCTCGTCGGGAACAGAGGCCCATGCGAGGGCACAGCCGAGTAGGAGCGGGAGAATCGGACGAATCAGCCAAGACATGTTGGATCAACTCCGTTAAAGAGCGGCATGGTAGCACAGCGGTCATTTCCGCAGCGAATCTTCCCCGGAGCGCCTGGTCCACGCAAGCCTTGTTTTCTGCCGATTCTGTTCAAAGACTGTTCAAAAACCACCGTCGGTGTGTGAGGGCAAGAATCCCGCCCGGCGTAACATGATGCCAGTACAGGGAAGGGCGGATGGCATGTTAGTTGCGTTGCCGTGGGGTATCGAGCGCCGTGCGGATACGTGTGTAGTGCGCTCGAGCGGTGCGTGGTGTGATCGGCGATCCCCATTTTTCGATCTCGTTTCATCAGGTTGCACGATGGCGCAGGCAAAAATTCTGATCGTCGATGACGAAGTGGTCGTGGCTGAAGACATCAGCCGTCAGCTGCGCGCACTCGGGTATCTGGTCGTGGGTGTGGTGGCATCCGGGGATGAGGCTGTACGGTTGGCCGGGGAGCATCGGCCGGATTTGGTTCTCATGGATATTAAGCTGAAGGGGTCGATGGATGGTATCGACACGGCCCGGATCATCCAAACCCGGTATGGCGCACCGGTGATCTACCTGACGGCCTTTTCGGATGAGGAGACACTGGAGCGGGCGAGGGAAACCCTGCCGTTGGCCTATTTGATTAAGCCGTTTGTCAGCAGCGATTTGCGCGCCGCGCTGGAACTTGCGCTTTTCCGCCAGCGTGTGTCGCGTATTAGTGAACAACGCGGGCGGTGGTTGGAGGCTGTCGTGCTGTCGATGGAAGATGCGGTTGTGACGGTCGACCAGCAGGGACGGGTGACCATGCTCAATCCGGCGGCTGAAGGTTTGACCGGCTGGGCGCAGCCCGATGCGCTGGGGAAGGCCGTTCAGGAAGTGATGGTGGTGGTGGATCCGGAGAGTCGGAGGCCCGCGCTGAATCCCGCCGTACAGATGTTGCGGAAAGGAACGTCCGCCGATCTTGGCGGCCGCCCGTTTCTTCTCGTGAGTCGCAACGGGCACGAGTATCGGATCAGCGACAGCGCGGCCATGATCCGTGATGAGCGGGGAGACCCGTCAGGAGTTGTGCTGGTTTTTCGACCTGCCTCTGCGTAGCCGTTCAGGTTTCCGCCGTTTTCAACCGTGCGATCATCCGGTCGGCAGGCCTATTCGTGTTCGTCCCGCCGTTGCGCTCGCACTGGGCGCATTCAATGAGTATACTTCTTGAGTACCGCTGAAGGCCGGCGAGCGATGCCGGTCGCCCGAGTTGAGACGGCTTCAAGGTGTGGAGGCACGCATGAGTCGTAATTTTTCGGGTTCTACGTCCGTCTGAGGAGCGCAATCTGGTCGGGTTCACGACCCCCACCGTTATACTGTGATGCACAGGCTACAATTCGTGGTGAGATTGGTTTGGTTGGTATCCGGTTGCCTGCTCGCTCTGGTGACCGTGCCTGTCGGGAGCGCGACAGCAGGAGAGGTCGGTTCAGCCCATCTGCTACGAGCCCTCGTGGTGCAGCCCGATCCCGACGGCGGTGTGCGGGCAACGGCCACTCTGCTGTTTCCCGGCGGCCCAGCGGTGCTCCAGTCGATTCTGTCCGAGTATCACAAATGGCCTGAACTATTTGAAACCCGGATGCGGGTGGCACAGGTTGAAGAGCGGGACGGGCGGGTCCTCACCGACATCTATATTTCACATGCGCTGTTGCCCGGCGAACAACGGCTGCTGTGTGAATCGCAGGCGTTGCCGGGAGGTGGGCTCATCACGCATCTCAAGGGGGGAGATTTCACGCGGTACCATCGGGAGTGGCGGCTGCAACCGGCCGGCGACGGGACGCAAACGCGCGCGGAATTCGACTTGTTGGTCGAGGTGAAGACCCTCGTCCCGGATTGGCTGGTCGCCGTCGCCATGGAGCGCGAGCTCAATACCCACTTTCGACTGGTTCGGGAACGGGCGCTGGATCGGGTTACGAAGGAAAGGTGAACGTCGACAGCTCGGCCTTTTCGACGCCCTGCTTGACGAACGTGCTGATCTCCAGGCCCCGTTCGATGCGCAGGATATCGTCGGGTTTGGTTCTGGTGCTCGGGTGTAACGGCACGAAGAGTTTGCAGCAGTCTTGATCCGGTTCAATCGATGTCGTGAAGGTTCCGATCTGCTGCGCCTGCTCGGTAATTTCGATCTTGTCCATGCCGATCAACGGGCGCAGAAGCGGGAGTTCCGCGGCTGCTTCCACCACAGAGAGGTTCTCAGGCGTTTGGGAGGCCACTTGGCCGAGGCTATCGCCGGTGACCAGCGCCCAGCAGTTGTGACGCCGCGCGAGTTCTTCCGCGATGCGCACCATGATCCGCCGATACAAGACGACACGAAAAGCCGCCGGGGCGTTCGCGACGATCTCCCGTTGAATCTCGCCGAAGGGCACAATGTAGAGCTGCGAATGGTATTGATAGGCCGTCAGCAGCTGGACCAGCTCTTGGACCTTCTCCTCCGAATCGCGACTCACCAACGGGCGTCCCGAGAAATGCACGAAGACGGCTTTGCAGCCGCGTTTCATCATCCGGTAGGCTGCCACGGGGGAGTCGATACCGCCGGAAATCAAGCAGGCCACTTTTCCGCTGGTGCCCACCGGCATGCCGCCCGGGCCCTGAATTTTTTGTGCCGCGATATGGGCTTCTTTGGTGAGCAGCTCGATGTAGAGGGTCAGGTCCGGTTGTTTGAGCTTTACGGCTTTGCCCGTAGCTTCGTGCAAATAGCCGCCGACTTCGCGCTCGACATCCATGGAGGTCAGAGGCAGGCGTTTATCCGCTCGTTTGGCCGTCACCCGGAATGAGTTGAAGATCTGTTCGGAGAGTTGCCGCTCGGCGACTTGCTTGATGGTCGTCAGATCCGGCGCCGTGAGGTTCAACGGTACGGATTCGGTCAGCAGAAAGTTTGAGACTCCGCAGGTGCGGCGGAGTCGCTCAGTCACCAGGTCCGGCGTTACCTCATCGGGAATCGTCACCCGGATGCGCCCCTGCAGCGATTCGATCCGCCGGATCTTCAGATCTTTCAGCGCCAGGCTGAGATTGCGGACGAGCCGTTGCTCGAAGAAGTCGCGGTTGCGGCCTTTGAGGGCGAGTTCGTGGTAATGGACAATGGCGCAATGCATAGCGTTAGCAGGATGCTGAAAATGGCCGCCAACTTCGTTCTCGGCTCGACGATATCCTCAACGTACCCCTGAGGGTACGCCTCCGGTATCTGTCTCGCCTGCGGCCTTGTTGGACGACCATTTTGAGCATCCTGCGCGGGATTTAGAGGTGATGCAGAGTCGACTCCAGAAACCGCTCGGCGTCGATGGCGGCCATGCAGCCGGAGCCGGCAGCGGTGATGGCCTGACGGTACTTCGTATCCTGGACATCGCCTGCGGCAAACACGCCGCTGACGCTGGTGGCCGTGCCTTGCGAGGTCAGCAGATACCCCTTTTCATCCATAGCCAGTTGGCCCTTGAAGAGATCGGTGTTGGGGCGGTGGCCGATGGCGACGAAGACGCCGTCGCAAGCCAATTCGGTTGTGACCCCTGTCACGAGGTTCTTGAGCTGAACCCCCGTTGCCAGGTCAGTTCCAAGGATGTCTTCGATGACGGAATTCCATGCGAACGAAATTTTTTCATTCTTCATGGCGCGGTCCTGCATGATTTTCGAGGCCCGCAGTTTGTCCCGCCGGTGGACCACGGTGACCGTTCGGGCGAATTTCGTCAGAAAATTGGCCTCTTCCAGCGCGCTGTCGCCGCCGCCCACGACCACTAAGTCTTTCCCGCGAAAAAAGTACCCATCGCAGGTTGCGCAAGTCGAGACGCCGTGTCCGATCAACCGAGATTCATTCGGCAGGCCGAGCGGAATGGCCGATGCGCCCGTGGCCAGAATCAAGGTCGCCGCTTTCACCGTCTGTTCCCCGTCGATGGTCAGGCGAAACGGCCGCTGCGTGAGATCCACGGCTGAGACATCGCCGGTGAGGAATGTCGTGCCAAAGCGCTCCGCCTGGGCGCGCATCTCCTTCATGAGCTCAGGGCCCATGATGCCCTTGGAAAATCCGGGATAGTTTTCGACTTCGGTGGTCGTCGTCAGTTGCCCGCCGGACTGCCAGCCTTCGATGAGCAGTGGCGAAAGATTGGCTCTGGCTGCATAGATGGCGGCGGTGAGGCCGGCCGGACCGGATCCGATAATGACCACGTTGTGCATGCGCGGATGCTAACACACCGAAGCCGCGAGGGAAAAGCGGCGATCTAAGCCAGGGTGTGGAGCTGGCGGTAGACCCGTTTGACCAGCGTCAGCAGGCGTGGTCGGGGCGTGGTGCCGTCGAGCAGGTAGTCCGCGGCTGCAACCTTCTCCTTGAGCGGCATTTGGCTGCGAATGCGTCGGACGGCTTCGGCGCGGGTGAATCCGTTGCGTTTGTGCAGGCGGGTGATTTGGGTTTCCCGGTCGGCGGTGACGACGATGACCCTATCCACGCGCTTGTCGATGCCGGCTTCGTAGAGGAGCGGAACGTCGTACATGACGACGGCCTTGGGATCGTTGCGCGCGGCTTGCCTGGTCACTCTGGCCTGCTCACGCGCGACACGGGGGTGGATGATCTGTTCCAGCCGGCGCAGCTTGGACCGGTTCCGGAAGACGATGGCGCCCAGGGCCTGGCGATTGAGGGTACGATCGGGATTGAGAACGGCCTTGCCGAAGGTCTTGATGATGGCGCGCCAGGCCGGTTTACCCGGTTCCACCACCTGGTGGGCCAGCGCATCGGCATCGATGACGAGCGCCCCGCATCGCTCGAACATCTTCGCCACCGTGCTTTTGCCGGTCGCGACGCCGCCGGTGAGGCCCACAAGGATCATAACGCGGGAAGATACCATGGGGGGCGAGTGCTCGCAATGACGCTCGATTGACTTCTCGCCATGCCCGGCGGTATGACCATTCGTATGAAGAACATGGAAAAATATCTATTCGCCGCCCTCCTTCTGTGTCTGTCAGTCGGGGTCTTGAGCTTATCCATCGCTCAGGCTGAAGCGCCGGTGACCGTCGAACGGCAGCCGCTGGTGGTCGCCTTGGATGACTCAGGTCAGTACCACTCGATTCAGGAGGCGGTGGATGCCGCAAAGAAGGGTGACACCATTCTCATTCGGCCCGGCGCCTATGCCGAGGATGTGACCATTCACAGCAAGGAAAACGTCCGACTGGTCGGGGCGGGCATGGATCAGGTCACGATCCTGGGGCGCGAACGCGTCGGCGTGTTCCATGTCGGGAAGTGGCCCTACGGCGCGACCAACATCGAGATCTCCGGCCTCACGATCAACGAACATGGCGGCCACGCGATGGGGATGTTCAACGGGCGTGGTATCACCCTGCACCATGTGCGGGTCAAAGGGATGTTGTTTACGCAGCAGGTGGAGGATGTGCGCATCGAGGACTGTATTATCGGCGGCAGTGAAACCACCGGTGTCCAATTTGCCAATTCCCAGGCGGTCATGCGGAGCAATTTCATCCACGACAATGACCATGGGGTGAGCGTCGCGGGCAAATCTACAGTACGCCTGGAGCGAAACGTGATCACCAGAAGCCTGTTCGAGGCGGTGATCGTGAACGATCAATCGAAGGCCGCGTTGGTCGGCAATACCTTTGTGAAAAACGGGGGCGGCGCGGCGTTTCTCGGGACCTCCCAGAATGAAGCGTCGGGCAACATTGTCAGCCTCAATGCCTACGGGTTTGTCGTGGCGCCCTCCAGCCGGGTGCTCTTATCCTACAATGCCATGCAGAATTCCGGATCGAACTACCTCCGGCATGGAACTCCCAATCAGCCCGCTCCCGAGTTGAAGCCCGATTCGGATTTGACGGTGGATCCACGATTTGTTGACACCGCCCGGGATGATTTCAGATTGCGTGCGGATACGGCGCTGGTCAAAATCGGTGGCTTTCCTTACCTTGGTGCCTTGCCCCCCCTTGCGGAGTCACACTGACTGCCGAAGAAAGCAGTAACAAATTGAGCGGTTAGCGCATCCACTCAGCCGAAAGATTCCCTGTGCTATGCTTCAGCGAGCGCATGGCATTCAGGTGTCTCCGGTGTGGCTCAAGAATTGCTGCACTACGACCGACAAGGGATTGGAGGTAACAAGTGGCCAGCTTTCGATTCGACCTGGAAAAGCGGAGTACCGACGGGATCCCCAACCTGGCGGAAATGGAATCCGGCAAGCTTCTTGGGGCGATTTTGCCGATGTCCGAGCAAGCGCAGCTCCAGTTGCGTGACAGCATTGAAGTCATCGACTACCTCATGAATCAAGAAGGCGTTGTCTGGAGCTAGGGCCTGTGCCTTCCCGCTGACTCTCTTTCCCCATTCCTGTTCCATCCCTTGTCATCATGCCCTATTTTGGGGCCTGACCCCGCAAGATCGATCTGCCGACTCGACGCCTGTCGGGCGCGGTGGACGCTGATTGGTTTCCTATCCTGACGCCTTCGAATCTCAGTTGAATCTTTTTCGGGCCCGGCGCATGCTGGCGCCTGCTGCGACCTCTGCGCATTCAGGCAGGAGACCTCGTGCTATGTCGACATCGCCGGGAGAGGAGGCTGTTTCTCCGGGGTCCGCTGAGCAGCAGCGCCTGGATGAAGACGACCTACGCCGGAAACACTGGAAACGCTGGGGGCCCTATGTCAGTGAACGGGCTTGGGGAACGGTCCGCGAAGACTATAGCCCGTATGGGACGGCCTGGGAATCGGTTCCCCACGACCATGCCCGCTCGAAAGCCTACCGTTGGAATGAAGACGGATTGGCCGGCATTTGTGATCGGCACCAGTTCGTCTGTCTCGCGCTGGCGCTCTGGAACGGACGGGACCCGATTCTCAAAGAACGGATGTTCGGCCTCACCGGAAACGAAGGCAATCACGGGGAGGATCCCAAAGAATATTATTTCTACCTCGACTCCACGCCCACGCATTCCTACATGAAGTTTCTCTACAAGTATCCGCAGGCGGCATTTCCATATACGCAACTCATCGAAGAAAACCGCCGTCGCGGCCGGACCGATCCGGAATTCGAGCTGCTCGATACGGGGGTGTTCGCTGACGATCGCTACTTCGATGTCGGCGTCGAATATGCCAAGGCCTCGCCGGAGGATTTGCTCATGCGGATCCAGATCGTCAATCGCGGTCCGGATCCGGCGCAGCTGACAGTGCTGCCGACCATCTGGTTCCGCAACACCTGGTCGTGGGGACTCGATGTGCGCCGCCCGCGGATGCGGAAAGGCGAATCGGCGCCGTCGGTCAGTATTGTGGAGTTCGACCATGAGTATTACGGGCCGCGACGGTTGCTCTGCGAGGGTGGGCCGGATCTGCTGTTCACCGAAAACGAAACCAATACCCGTCGTCTCTACGGCGATGTGGATGGCGCACGGTATGTGAAAGACGGGATCAATGACTACGTCGTGCAGGGCGACAAGGGTGCGCTTAATCCCGACCAGGTCGGGTCGAAGGCGTCCGCGCACTATGTGGTGACCGCATTGCCCGGACGGCCGGTGACGATTCGAGTGCGGTTCACGAACGGGTCTGCCGAAGGGGCGCTCGATCCGCAGGCATTCGATGCGATCGTTGCTGCGCGTCTGAAGGAGGCGGATGAGTTTTATGCCGCATTGGCCCCGGCGGACCTGTCCGAGGATGCGCGACTCGTGCAGCGGCAGGCCTTCGCCGGGCTCATGTGGAGCAAGCAGTTTTATCACTACGACGTCGATCGCTGGCTGAAGGGCGACCCGGCGGGACCGGAGCCCACCAAGGAGCGGCTGCAGGGCAGGAACGCCGACTGGACGCATCTCTACAATGCGGACGTCATTTCCATGCCTGATAAGTGGGAATACCCCTGGTATGCCGCCTGGGACTTGGCGTTTCACTGCCTGCCGATCGCGCTTGTCGATCCGCGTTTTGCCAAGGATCAGCTCGTCCTCATGCTGCGTGAATGGTACATGCATCCCAACGGGCAGATTCCTGCCTATGAATGGGCCTTGGGCGACGTGAATCCGCCGGTGCATGCCTGGGCGGCCTGGCGGGTGTACAAGATCGAGAAGAAACGGAAAGGCGTCGGCGACCGCATTTTTCTGGAGCGGGTATTCCACAAGCTCCTGCTGAACTTTACCTGGTGGGTGAATCGGAAGGATGCCGAGGGGAAGAATATTTTTCAGGGCGGATTTCTGGGGCTGGACAACATCGGCGTGTTCGATCGCAGCAAGCCGTTGCCCACCGGCGGACACATCGAGCAATCCGACGCGACCAGCTGGATGGGGATGTATTGCCTGAACATGTTGTCCATCGCGCTGGAACTTGCGCGGGAAGACCGGGCCTATGAAGATGTCGCCAGCAAGTTCTTCGAGCATTTTGTCTATATCTGCCGGGCGATGAACAACATCGGCAACGCGAAAATCGAACTCTGGAACAAAGACGACGGGTTTTTCTATGATGTGCTGCACCTGCCGGACGGGAAGACGTTTCCGATGAAGGTGCGGTCGATGGTGGGGTTGATTCCGTTGTTTGCGGTGGAGACGCTGGATTCCGAGCTCATCGACCGGTTGCCCCGTTTTAAGCACCGGATGCAATGGTTCATCGAAAACCGGCCGGATTTCAGTCTGCACATTGAAACCCAGTCGCAGGACGGGGAGGTGCGCCGGTTCTTATCGCTCGTCAACCGTCACCGGCTGCCCAAGGTCCTGCGGTACATGTTGGATGAGCAGGAGTTTTTGTCGCCGTATGGCGTGCGGGCCCTGTCTCGTTATCACAAGGATCATCCCTACGTGTTCTCGATGATGGGTACGAGCCAAAGCGTCGACTATCAACCGGCGGAATCCACCAACGGTCTCTTCGGGGGGAATTCGAATTGGCGGGGGCCGGTCTGGTTTCCCGTGAACTACCTCCTGATCGAATCACTTCAGAAGTTTCACTATTATCTGGGCGACAGCTTCACGGTCGAGTACCCGACGGGATCCGGGCAGAAGCGCACTCTCGCCGACGTTGCGGCTGAGCTGTCCCGGCGGCTCACGCATACCTTTCTGCGTGGGCCCGATGGTCGGCGTCCCGTCTACGGCGGTGCCGAAAAGTTTCAGCAGGATCCGCACTGGCGCGATCTCATCTTGTTCTATGAATATTTTCATGGCGACAACGGCGCCGGGATCGGCGCGAGCCATCAAACCGGCTGGACCGGGCTGGTGGCCAAGTTGATTCAGCAGTCGGGCGAGTAAGCCGGAGGCACGGGATGACCATCGATTCGAGGCGCTGCCAGGATCTTGACCGGGCACTCAGTCTGGAATGGCTGGAGACGAACGGGAGGGGCGGGTATGCTTCGGGCACCGTCGCCGGCGCGAATACCCGACGCTACCATGCGTTGCTGCTGGTGGCCAGACGCCCGCCGGTCGATCGTGTGGTCCTGGTGAATCATCTCGAAGAATGGGTGGAGGTCGGCGGCCAATCTTTTCCGCTCTCGACAAATCTGTATAGCGGCGCGGTTCATCCCGAAGGGTATCGGTATTGCGATGGGTTTTCCGCCCTGCCATGGCCGACCTGGCGTTACGCCTCCCATGGAATCCGCCTGGAGCGTGAACTGCTCTGTCCGGATGGCCGCGATATGGTCGTCGTGCGGTGGCGGTTGCTTGGCGACGCACCGTCTGCTGTGGTGCTGCGGGTCAGACCGATGCTCTCGGGTCGCGACTTCCATGCGCTGCATCAGGAGAACGCCGGGGTGCGCAGTCAGGCCACGGTTCACGAGGGCCGTGTCACGTGGCAACCCTACGATGCGCTCCCTGCCGTGCTGGCGTTCCACAACGGGCAGTACCACCAGGGGCCGGATTGGTACCGCCACATTCACTATCGGATCGAGCGCGAACGTGGCCTGGACCATACGGAGGACTGGTGGTCGCCGGGTGAATGCGAATTCACGCTCACGCCGGGATCGGTGGCGGAACTTCTGTTCACGACCGAACAGCTTGAGTCCGTCGATGTCACGCCGGTTGTAGAGGCGGAGCGGCGGCGGCGTGCAGAGTGTCCGGTATCGGCGCCGTCCGACGATGCGTTGGCGCAGGAACTCTGGGCTGCGAGCCGCGCGTATCTTGTCCGGCGGGGAAACGGGCAGACGGTGATCGCCGGGTATCCCTGGTTTGCCGATTGGGGGCGAGACACATTTATCGCCTTGCCGGGGCTCTGCCTGGTGACGGGTCGTTACGACGTGGCCCGGCAGGTGATCGAGGCGTTTGCGTCTCATGTGTCGCAAGGGATGGTGCCGAATCGATTTCCCGACATCGGCGAACAGCCTGCGTACAACACGATCGATGCGTCGTTATGGTTTATCCACGCCGTGGAGCGCTATCTCCACTATAGCTGCGACCTCGACGGAGTACGCCGGATCGCCTGGCCCGCGATCAAGCAGATTGTGGACGGATACCGTCGAGGCACGCGGTTCGGCATTCACATGGATGACGACGGGATGATTACCGGCGGCGCGGAGGGTGTTCAGCTCACCTGGATGGATGTCAAAATCGGCGATTGGGTGGTGACTCCCCGGCACGGGAAACCGGTCGAGATTCAAGCGCTCTGGGTGCGGGCATTGGCGGTGGCGGCCGAATTGGCGGTGCAATTCGGGGAACCGGCGTACGCGGGACAATGCCGGCAGGATCGTGCCAGGGCCACCGAGTCGTTTCGAGCCCGCTTCTGGTATCGAACCGGGGGCTATCTCTTCGATGTGGTGGATGGGCCGACCGGAGACGATGCCTCGCTCCGTCCGAACCAGATTTATGCCCTGGCGTTGGATGATCAGCTGGTGACGGAGGCGCAGGCCAAACACATTTTGCAACTCGTGAAGGAGCGATTGCTCACGCCGCTGGGCTTACGCACGTTGGCACCGGAGGACATCCGATTCTGTGCTTCGTACGAGGGCGGGGTCTCCGAGCGGGATGGCGCGTACCATCAAGGCACCGTATGGCCGTTTCTGCTCGGCCCGTTCGTGACTGCCTGGGTGAAAACCTATGGCGAGAGTCCGGCGGTGCGGCGGGAGGCGCGCATGTTTCTCGACGGGTTGCACCAACATTTACACGAAGCCTGCCTGGGCCAGGTGTCGGAGATCTTCGATGGTCAGCATCCGCATCGAGCGCGTGGCTGCGTGGCGCAGGCCTGGTCCGTGGCCGAACCCTTGCGCGCGCTCATTGAAGATCTCGGCGCGGTTCATGAGCGATCATCGAGCCCGCGCTGAATTGTGACGTTGCGGTTCCTTCATCAATTGCCGGTTCCATGCTGACATGAGCGCGTGAGTGCTCCTGTCTTGTCACGTTCCTTCCAGATTCTGCTCCGGAAATCTTGACAGCCAAAGAAGCGATCCGGTAAGGATAAGGAAGATGCGCCAGCACAAATCCGTCACAATTGTCGCACTCCTGTCCGCCGGGTTGTTCCTGACCGGCTGTCAGCTCTTCGATTCCTCGACGCGTCAGCCGGCACCTCGCTCGGCTTCCGTGATGTCGATGTGGGAATTGTACCGGCATTGCCAATCGAGCGGCGATGTCGAGACGGTCTTGTCGGCAGCGAAACAGCTGCAGCAGTCCGCTGATACGCATGTGGTTCCCGCTCCGGATGTTCCCAAGAGTCTTGACCGGTTTGTCACGCGACAGCCGGTTCGCACGACTGTTGATCCCAAAGCGCTGGCCGCGTCGTGCACCTTGCAGGCGGCCCGGACGAGCCTGAGCGCCGGACGTGAGCAGGAAGCCGAGCAGCTGCTCTACGCCGTGGTGCTGAGTTATCCGGAGAGCGACTATACCTTTTACGTCGCGCAAGCAAGGGTCTGGATCGAGGAGTTGCATCGTCCCGGCACGCTGGATGCTGTCATCCATCCCATCTCCACCTTCTAGCAGGCCGT
>CAKKRE010000019.1 GCA_919902505.1 Nitrospiraceae bacterium | reverse complement strand
GCGAGGCGCCACTTAAGAACTGGAACATTCTGTCCAAACAAGCGGGGCCACCTCTCTCGTCTCTCGAAATGATCATTCAAAATGAAGCCAGCAGTCAGGCTACGAACGTGCTGAGCCTTTCTCGTGAATCAGATTGGATACACCTCATGAATCTCTTTCAATACACACGACTGCGTTCAGGAGATGTGCGTAACACGTGTGTTATTACTCAGCAATACGCACAACGCTGAACGTAAAGAGATTGAGGCTACTATCCGATGATTCGATGCTCCTGCCTCATGCCGGCATATAATTTGCTCATGTAAGTGTGGAATCGCATAAGAGAACGCCTACTATTGGGAATCACAAGTTCAAACTCTATCGAGTAGGAGAAGTCCAAATGAAGTGTACGACATACTCATGGTTTTACCTTCTCGCGTTCTTCATTCTAGTGGGAGGACTCAACGCTGGACCAGCGCAAGCTCAAACCGAGAAATGCACTGACACTCCCGAAGGTCGTATTTGCACCATTACTCAGGAGCTTCGCCAAGGTGTCCCCGTGCTGGTTCCGAGGCAGCAGGAACTCGGGCTTGTAAGCGTCGGAGGCGGTTGTAGCGGAACGTTGGTCAACCGCTTCTGGGTACTGACGGCTGATCACTGCGTGACGAGCAATGGGCAGATCAACGGTCCGTCGGCAGCACTGAGCGCGCTGCCAATTACCGCCGCCTGGTCGGCCAGGGCGCCGATTCCGACCCGGTTGGTCCGCAACTGGGGCGGCTCCGGTCTTGACGTCGCCCTGATCTTTCTGGGTGCAGGCGATTTCGGCCAGGCCAATATTCAATTCTTCTTCGTCGAAGACGTTGAAAATGGCATGACGCTGACCAAATACGGCCGCGGCATCTTCGAGTACGCCAACGCCGGTCCTCCACCAGTACCAGCGCAGCAAGATGGTCGCTACCGCAGTGCCAACTTCGTCTTGTCCAACGCAAGTGCCACAGGCTACACGCTAGCCGTCAACACTGCAGGTCAGGTCGGTGAGGGCGGCGACAGCGGCGGACCCGATATTGTGACAGCTCCCAATGGGGTCGGCCTCGGCATCGCTGGTGTTCAATCGACCTGTTCGGCCTCGGGAAGTGTGCCGGGTATGCCGGCGACAGGTTGGACGTGGGTAACCGGGATCACGAGTTGCAACAGCGCCGCGATCTCCACCGTCCGGTTTGACATTATCCAGATCATCCAGGAAGGGAGGATTCCCTGCCCCGACGTGTCGGCGGGATGTGCAATCATGGAAAGTGCAGAACTTCTCCTACTTTTAAACTGACCGGGAACTAGAAAGGAAACGCGAGATGACAAAGAACACTAGGAATGTATCACGACTAGGTATTATTATTGCGGCGGCTGTCTTGTTCGGCGAAGCGGCCCAAGCGGCGGAAACCTTTTCAGACTGGGGTTCGGTCAAGTCAATTGAGACGGGATGGGTCTTAGATACGATGGCGGTCTCTCATAGCGCGCCGGTCGTCAATCCCGATGGCTGCAGAGTCACGACTGCAGGCTATGCAACTAACCCGGCAGATCCAGGGCACAACCTGTTTCATACCGTGACGTTGAGTGCGTTTCTCAACCGCAAAGAGGTGCGCTTTCTGATCTCGGGTTGCGTCTTTGACAAACCGCGAATTATTGGAGTCACCATTCGTTAAAGCTGGTCTGGATAACTGTCTAGAGGTCATTCCAAAACCTCTGAACAGGAGTAAAATCCGCGCCATGAGTCCCCTTCATAAAAGGAGGCACCATGGTTTGGCGTCAGCTGACCGATGTCCAATGTGCGGCGGTAAGGAAGGCGGTGCTCTCTAGCTAGCCTCGTTTTTTCGCTGACCGGCGGGTTTCAGCAGAAAGCGGTTATTCAGACGAGGAACCTCGAACAGCCGCTTCTGGCCGGGAGCGGTCCTTCGAGGCCCGAACTCATCTGACCTTGTCTGTCCGATTAAGTACCGATTAATACATGTAACGTTTCAAGGCTTTGAAAGCGGCCCCGCGACAAACCGTCCGCTTTGCATGATCCCAATAATTCTGCCGTGATCAGTCACCGCAGCGATCACAGCGTCCCTAATCCTCTCCCTCCATGGCGGGTTAAATGGGCTCCCCTGCGGGTATCCAACTGAGTCTTCGGTTTTCTTCTCCACCCCATCACCTATTCTCGTCCAAGGGAGTCGCCGGACTTGTCCTTCACTGCGCGCATCGGACGAGCACAGTTTCATCGTGCGCGTTCTGCGAGCAAGAAGGATAGTCCGGTGGCTCCCTATCCCGCCCTTCTGATCGCGGGCGTTCCGGAGCAAGGAATCAGCACGGGTGTCATTCCTCCCTTCTCTCGCTCACAGCTTCCCAAACGTCCGTTCAAAGAACTGTTTGGTGAGGGTCAGATGCTCCTCAATATCCGTCTGCAGATGCCTGGTGCCCGCTTGCCAATCGTCGGTCGTATAACCGACGCGGCGGGCGAGGAAGATGAATTCGTCAGAATCGGCTGGCGGAAGCACAAGATCCTTGGCATTGCCCCACACCATGCATTGCCCCATCAGCGCTCGCTCGATTCGTTGAGCATACTCAGCCAGTACCGGGTGTGTTTCAGTTCGCCGGTTTTGCGGAGCACGCCCTTTTCCACAAGGTCTTGCAAGTCTCTGGTGGCGGTGGCTCTGGAGGTGTCGGTGATTTTCAGGTAGTTGTCCGCACTGAGTCCGCCTGTAAACCCTTCCAGCCCCTCTCGAAACATGCGTGCGAGCACTTTCTCTTGTCGAGGATTGAGTTGGCCCCGCAGGCGGTCATAGAGCTTGGTTTTCTCGATGAGGAAATCGATGAGTCGCTGTGTGTAGCGCTGTGCATCCAATACCGTCTGGGCGAAATAGACCAGCCACTCGGTGATCTCCAGATGCTTGTTGTTGGCTTCGAGGGCCTTGTAGTACGCCGTGCG